>JBLNBZ010000046.1:0-116316 GCA_050260355.1 Bacteroidota bacterium
CGGACGCTGCCGTCGTTGATGGAAACAGCGCCGAGATCGGCGTCAGCCGTCCCTCATCGACCACGCGCCGCATGATGCGCGACACTTGTGCGAAACGCTGCCAGAACTCCCAGCCGAACGCATCGATGAAGAACAGCACGATCTTCTGCGGTCGCGGGTAACGGGAGCCGAAGCAATCGACGGGCAGCAGCGGCCCGACCTTCTCCCCGGTCAGCAAGTAATGGACGGTCGCCGGGATATTGCCGAAGGAATAGTCGGCGTAGATCGGCTTCAGCAGCCGATCATCGAGCGGCTCAAATCGTGTCAGCGTTGCGTTGTTGATCAGGGCCTGCCTCCCGCCGCGTCATAAAGACCGGCCGGAAGCGGCCGGCCGGCCGTACATCGAGTTGGCGCAATCTGAGGGGTGCGGTCAAGCCGCATTCATCGCACGGCAAACGGAGCCTGATAGGGCCGGCCGAAAGGAACGCCGGCCATGACGACGCCCGACGGCTTGAGCTGCACGCGGCCCTGGCGCTTGTTGTTGCGCGTGTCCACGAACTCTACAGGACCCTCGACGAGCTCGAGCAACGACAGGTCTGCTGGCGCCCCGATCTGCAAGGTCCCGAGCTTGGGAGCCCGATTGATCACGCGCGCGGGGTTGACGGTGGTCATCGCCACCACCTGCTCCAACGTCAGCCCCATGTTGAGAAACTTGCTCATGACCCAGGTCAGATACGGCATGCCGGGCGTGTTGCCGGAGAAGACGTGAATGTCCGAGGAGATCGTGTCGGGGCCCGCACCGGCAGGCATGGCGACCTCCGCCACCGTGTAGTCGAAGCTGCCGCCGCCGTGACCGATATCGAAGATGACGCCGCGCTGCTTAGCCGCCAATGCAGCCGGCAGCAGCTTGCCGTCCTGGACGATGTTGGTGAGCTTGCCCGCGATGTTCGGCGCGCCCGAGTAGCAGTGCGTGAGGACATCGCCCGGGCGCAGCGTATCCAGGATCTGGGTCATCAGCTCCGGCGTCTCCACGCCGCCGATATGCGCCATAACTTTGGCGCCCGTCCCCGCAATCTCGCAGGCCTTGATGGCGCGCTTCAGCGGCTCGAGCCCGTGCTTGGCAATGACGTTCTCGCTCATGCGCACCTTGATGCCGAGCACCATGTCGAAGTTCTCGGCTACGGCCTTGGCGGCAGCATCGGTCTGCGCGTAGTCGATGTTGTAAAGCTCCGGGACCGGGAAGCCGGCGAGACCGATGTTGGCGATATGCACGAACGCGTAGAGGCGGGCGCGGGTCTGCCCGACGATGGCACGCCGGAACGCGGCAATGTTGTTGGCGCCCGCGTCACCGGCGGACACGAACGTGGTGGTGGCCTGGAACGGTATGAGCTCGTCGGCTGGAATGCCGATGGCCGAGCCGTACGGGAATACGTGAGAGTGCAGATCAATGAGGCCCGGCGTCACCAGCTTGCCATTGGCGTTGAGAACCTTGAGGCCCCTGTCCGCGGGGATTTCGGCGTCGACCGCCTCGATGACACCAAAACGAATGCCGACGTCTCGCTTCGCGCGAAGGCTCTGGCTCGGATCGACGACGTCGCCGCCTTTCACGATCAGGTCGAACTTGTCGTTCGGGCCCATCGCAGCGGTCGCGGCGCTGCTTTGCGCCATGAGCGCTCCGATCGCGACCGATCCGCTGGAGATGAGGAACTGACGGCGGGATGAAAAGTGCATGGCGTTTTCTCCCCTATGGTGTCATTGCCGGAGAGCGTGCGCCCGCACTGTGTTGCGGTCAAGGCATGTCGCGGCTCAGGTCGCGAGCTGGAAGCGCTCGAAGCGGTGCAGCTCCTGCTCGATGCGCGCTTTGTGTCGCCGCGCCGATCCGTTGCCGACCCAGGTCCACTTTTGTACCAGCAGCTTCCTGTTCGCGCGATCCGCCTTCAGGTCGATGGCGGCGACAATGTCCTCGCCGAGCAGGACGGGCAGCGCGAAGTATCCGAGCACACGCTTCTCTTTCGGCACGTAGGCCTCGAAGCGGTGCTCGTAATCGAAGAAGAAGTGCAATCGCTTGCGCTGAATGATCAGCGGGTCGAAGGGCGACAGGATGTGGACCTGCTCTTGCGATGGATCTGGAGTGTCCTCCAGTGCGTCGGGCCGGGCCCAATGCTGTATCTTGCCTGCGCCTTCGATAGCGAGCTCGACGAGCTCTCTGCGCCTCACCTTCGCCTCGATGAGCCGGCGCACACCTGGCTTGCGCTTGGCATCGCCCTGGCAGATCGAATCGAGGCTCACGACGCCCTGCGCGCGCAGGCTCCGCTCGAGCAGATACTCCAGAAGCTGCCGCTCCGTTGCCGGCTTCGGCCGCCGCTCCCAGCCGAAGTGCCGGTCCGTCAGCTCATAGGTCTTGAGCATGCCCGTGCGCGAGCTAACGGTCAGCGTGCCGTTGAAGAAGGCGAGCTGCAGGGCTCGCCTCGACGGCTTGCGGCTCGCCCAGGGGTGATCCTTCTCGACCAGCACATCCTCCTCGATATCGCGGATGGTGAGCGCACCGTGCCTCCTGATGCGGCTCACCACCTTGCGCACGTCCTCCTGCTTCACGGAGTTGAACCAGCGCAGGGGCTGGAGCCGGAAGCGCTTCATCGTCCCGGTGAAGTAGCGAATGTCGCGCGTGGGTACGTACGAAAGGGCGTGCGTCCAGTATTCGAAGACCGATTTGTCGACCGCCTGAGCCTGATGCAGGTCTCGCCGCTCATAGTCCGGAATGCGGGTGTAGAGGATGTGGTGGTGGCACCTCTCGATCACGTTGATGGTGTCGATTTGCACGTAGCCCAGGTGCTCGACGGCGGCGCGGGTCGCCTCGGGTCCGGCGCCGAAGGGGGCCGCGGTGTCGAGTCTCTGGGCACGCAGCCAGATGCGTCTCGCTCGCGATTTGTTGAAAGCGTAGGGAGGGGGCATTCGAAAGGGGATGTAGCGCCTGGGCGGGGTGAGTTAACGCATTTGCGAGTTACAGGTGGAACAGCCTGGCGGATCTGGCGTTTGTAGGCTTCGAGAACCGACCAACCACCCTAATGATACTCCTCAAGCCGGCCATGGACGACCTCGCTGCAAAAACCGTGACGTTACTTAAGCCATATCTGAGGAATGGGGGAGATTGCTTTGTACCGGATGCGCGGCTCTCGGATCTCGGGATCGACCCGCTCGATCTTCCCATCCTTGCCCTCGACATCGAGGACGCCTTCGACATCGACATCGGTTACGATGAGATCGGCCGCGTCGAGACCATCAGAGGTGTCGTCGAGCGGGTCCGCTCGCGTGTCGCTGCGAAGCGTCAGGCACGCTCGCGCGCGTCTTCCGAGGCCGGCCGCCGCACGAGCAGCGCCTGGCTCAGGGCGAGTCTCAAGAGCTGACCTCCGTTGGGCCGGCGCCTTGCGGGGCGGCCTGCGGGAACTGCACGAGCGCCACGCAGGCCTGCCCGGCCCACCGCCGGATTTCTTCTCGCGCTTTCAAGCGGATGACAGGTATCCGACGGGAACCGGGTGTGGGCAGAGACGATGATGGCGTAGCATGTCGGTTCCGCCCGAAGCTCATGGCTTCGCGGGTGCGGGTCTTCGTGTCGGGGAGCGCGAAACCCATTTGAAGGGTCTTGATCCCTCTGCTGGGACAAGAGAGCTGCTCGAACGTAGGAGACTGTGATGAGCGTGAAGGACGCAAAGGCCCGGCGCGCAGCGCCGCTCGACACCCCGACCAACCTGACATCGAACGCCACGCGCGATATATCGGCTTCGCTCACAACCCTGCTCGCCGACATGTTCGCCCTCTACTTGAAGACGAAGAACTTCCACTGGCACGTGTCAGGGCCACACTTCCGCGACTATCACCTGATGCTCGATGAGCAGGGTGAGCAGATCTTCGCGACCACGGATGCAATTGCCGAGCGCGTCCGGAAAATCGGCGGCACGACGTTGCGCTCGATCGGCCATATCTCGCGCCTGCAGCGCGTTCTGGATAACGACGCCGACTTCGTATCGCCTGGCGACATGCTGGCCGAGCTGCGCGACGACAACAAGGAGCTCACCGCCCGCATGAGGGAGACGCACGACCTGTGCGACGAGCACGGCGATGTGGCGACCGCCAGCCTGCTCGAGGTGTGGATCGACGAGGCCGAAAAGCGCACGTGGTTCCTGTTCGAGGCAGGTCGGCAGGCTTGAGCCGGCGATCCCGCCGCGAGGCGCGATTCGAGTGAGGGCAACGCTCGTGTCGCGCCACGCTCCCGGCGCCCCGCCACGCTCTCCGCGCCCCATTGTAGTTGTGCTGCTCACCCTCACGGACTGCAAAGCTCGGCTGAGCGACCCTCGCAAAGGTTGCCTGCAGGCGACGGGTGAGAATTTCTCGAATTGCTTATGAGATCTTCTTGTTTGCGCTGAGGGCGCACGCTCCCCACCTTCCATGGTGAGTGCGGCGACCGCACCGCCGAGGCCTGTTCGCGAAGCCGTCGCCGGCATCCGTCGCCCTTGAGCCAAGAGACGGGAGTCCCCATGAGCCTGCAAAGTGCAAGCATCGAGACGTTGCCTTCGATCGAGGCCGAGCTGAATTATCTGGCGCCGACGCACGAGAAGCCGCGCACGTATGCCTACGAGCCGCCCGCGGGCGTGCCGCGCACGACCGTCGTGAACGAGCCTCACCGCGTCGAGATCAGCGACGCCCGCCCGATTATCTCCGGCATCTCGCTTGACAGGGAAGGCTTCGGGCTGGTGCGCCATGTCAGCGAGGTCCGCGACTTCTACGACGATGCGCAGGTGACGCGCATCTATTACGCGGAGGCGGAGAGGATCCTGAAGGATGTGACGGGCGCCGATCGCGTCCTCATCTTCGACCACACCGTGCGCCGCCGTGTGCCGGGCAGCGAGGACAGGCGCGGCGATGGTCCGCGCCAGCCGGTGCCGCGCGTGCACGTCGACCAGACGGAGATGTCCGGACCGAAGCGCGTGAGCGATCTGCTGCCCGATGAAGCGGACGAGCTGCTGCGCGGGCGTGTGCAGATCATCAATCTGTGGCGGCCGATCAGAGGGCCGCTGCAGGACGCACCGCTCGCCGTGTGCGATGCGCTCACGGTGGAGCCCGGACAGCTGGTTCCGTCCGACCTGATCTACCGGGACCGCGTCGGTGAAACGTACTCGGTAACCTTCGATCCGAGGCACCGCTGGTTCTATGTGCCCCGCATGCAGGCCAACGAGGTGCTGCTGCTCAAGTGCTACGATTCCATGACGGACGGACGGGCACGCTTCGCACCCCACACGGCCTTCACCGATCCCACCATGCCGCCCGACGCCCTGCCGCGCGAGAGCATCGAGCTCAGGGCGCTGGTATTCCATCAGGCTTAACGGGCGGATCGCCGCTGCGGATTGCAGCGGCGATCGCTGCCGAGACGGCAGGCGCTTTCGATCGCGCTCCCCTGTGCAACCTCGGCCAGGGCCGGAATGCGATGCGATCTCGCGCGATTGCTAACCAGAATCGCTGCTTGTCGCTCTGCTTGCGCACGCATGCCGGTATATAGGGCCGGCGTCGGATTGGGTACCGGAGCCAGCGTGCACGTCGCCGGCAAATCGGGCGGATGTGTGCTGCGTTGGGCTTCGCTTTCCTACGGCCGATGCAGTAGAATTGCTCGTGCGAGTTCCTCGCTCGCGGTGGTCCTGAGCCGTCAGCGGCGCAGCCGCCTGTCTTGCGATTCATGCCGACCGGCCGAACGTCGGGTCTGACCTATGCACCACGGGGTGACGGGGCCTTGAGGATTGCCATCAATGTCTGCGTCGAGCCTGGCTTTTATGGCGGCGTAGCACCTGCATTGCGCAGTCTCATATCGGCGCTTGGCTTGCTGACCGACGGACCGGAGGAATATGACATCGTGGTCGGCGCGGACGACAATACCGAATGGCTCTGCCCGCTCGGTGCCAATCAGAGGTTCGTGACACGGCCAAAGGTGAGGCCACGGCTGCTGCGGCGGCTGGTGTCGCCGGTCGTCCCGCGGCTGCGCCGGCTGCTCGAGGTCGACCTGCGGAAATGGCCCGAGGTTCCGGTCTCAGATGGGTTTCTCGAGAGCCTCGGCTGCGACGTCGTGCATTTTCCAACCCAGTTTGCATTCATGCTGTGCGCCGTGCCCAGCGTCTACAATCCGCACGATCTGCAGCATCTGCACTACCCGCAATTCTTCTCACCCGCCGACCTTGTCCTGCGAGAGACGTTCTATCCCGCCGGTTGTAGGTATGCGAAAGCGGTCATTGTCAACTCGCAGTGGGTCAAGGATGACGTCGTCCGACACTACAATGTCTCGCCCTCGAAGGTGCACGTGGTTCCCGAAGCGTCGCCGACGCAGCTCATGCCGGAAGCTTCGGTCGAGGATGCCGCTCGCGTGAGGGAGCGCTACGACCTGAGTGCGGACTTTGCCCTCTACCCGGCAACGACATGGCCGCACAAAAATCATCTGCGCCTGTTCGAAGCGCTGGCCTACTTGCGCGACCGTCGTGGCTTGGTCGTGCAACTCGTATGTACCGGCACCCGACATGAGCGATCCTGGCCTCAGATCGAAGCGAAGCTCTCGCAACTCGGCCTGACCGATCAGGTCCGGTTCCTCGGATTCGTGCCGGACGAAGACTTGCGCGGGCTCTACCGCCTCGCGACGTGCCTTGTTCTGCCCACGTTGTTCGAAGCCAACAGCCTGCCCGTTTTCGAGGCATGGCATGCCGGGCTGCCGGTCGCCTCATCCAACGTCACGGCGCTGCCGGAGCAGATCGGCGAGGCCGGCTTGCTCTTCGATCCGCTTGATCCGACGGCGATCGGCGATGCGCTCGCCCGCTTGTTCACAGAGGCGCCGCTGCGAGCAGAGCTGCGGGACAAGGGCCACCGCCGCCTTGCCGATTTCGATTGGACGCGGACCGCCAAGGCGTATCGGGCGATCTACCGGCAGACCGCCGGCCAGAAACTCTGCGACGAGGATCGTTCCCTCCTCGAATGGGACTGGATGAAAAAGCCTGGCTGATTTGAAGGCACGCCCTATATGCCGATGCACAATTGGACTAGGAAGCGCGGGCCTCTCAGCCATGCTATGATAAAGTTATCGACGAAGAATAACGGATCGAGAAAGACGACATTACATGGTGTTTAGCTGGCCCTGGGGAGTGTCACCGACATTTTCAGCGGATCATGATGGCCCGCTCCCGCGGATCAGTATCGTAACGCCGAACTATAATGGTGCCAGATACCTCGAGGCGACGATCCGATCAGTAATCTGCCAGGGCTACCCAAATCTTCAGTATATCGTCGTGGACGGGGGAAGCACTGATGGCAGCCTGGAGATCATAAATCGATATCGTGATCATATCTCGGTCGTCATCAGCGAGCCGGATAATGGTCATGGAGATGCGCTGAATAAGGGTTTCCAAAGGGCAGATGGACAAATCCTTGCCTGGCTCAATTCCGACGATATGTATTTGCCGTGGACGTTTCAAACCGTCGCAGAGGTATTCACGAAGTTTCCTCACGTTCGATGGATCGAGGGACTGCAGTCGTACTGGGATGTAAGCGGTCGCTTGTACGGCACCCAGAACAGTTTGCCGCTGAACCAGTACGACTATTTGTTGGGGTGCTACGAATGGATACAGCAGGAGTCGACGTTTTGGACGAAAGATTTGTGGAGCGAGGCTGGAGGCCGGATCGCGGAAGACTACAAGCTGATGATTGACGGTGAATTGTGGGCCAGGTTTTTCCTGCATTCGCGCCTGCACCGCGTCGGATACCACCTCTCAGGTTTTCGGCCGCACGGTGCAAACAGGTCGCACAATACCGAATTGTTGAGACAGGAGATGGCCCGGGCCATCGACGCGTTGCGCGCGGCGGCCCCGCCCGAAGCTCTCGATCTCGTAAAGCAGTTCAAGCGAATCCGGAAGCTGCTGTCTCCAATTCCTTCGGCGGCCATTCAAGGCGGGATAGCGAGAAGGCTTATTCCGGAGCAATTGCGCAAGATGGGGTACGAGATAATCTGGCGAGATCCCGATCTGCTCGGCACCGACAGTTGGAAAATCAGCGAGATTCCGTTCCGATATAGCCGGGTTCATCCTTGGTAGCTCAGGCGCCGGCCGGCCGCGACGATGGGCCGGGCGATCTCGGGGTCCGAGATGATGACCGGTGTCAGGCCGGGCGTGCTCCGCCAGCCATAACCATCGCTTGATCGACGCACCGGCGCACTGACTCCTCGGTCTTCACCTGAGGCTTCCAGCCCAGAACCTTCGCCGCCTTCTCGACCGACGGCACTCTGATGCGCACGTCGTCCGGGAAAGTCGGCAGGTGCCCGAACGTGAGCGGCTTTCCGCCGGCGATGGCCCCCTTCTCCTGCCCGATCTTGAAGATCAGCTGAGCCAGCTCCTTCATCTTCGTTGGCTCGGGATTGCCCAGGTTGAACGTCTCGTTTCTTGTCCGCTCATCGAAAGAGAACTCGGCGATCGCCGAGGCGATATCGCCGATCCAGGTAAAGCAGCGGACCTGCTCCCCGTCGCCGATGACTGCGAGCGGGTTCTCTCGCTTGATGATCAGGCGCTCGATGAAATCGGCGAACACGTGAGAGAAGCCGGGCTCGGCCTCGGCGCGCTCGAACGGCGTGATGATGTTGAACGGCCTCCAGATCGTGAAGTCGAGTCCGAACTGGCGTTGAAACGCGCGGCTCAGCCGCTCGCCGACGAGCTTGGACAAGCCATAGTCGGTGTACGGGATGCGCATGTCGTCCACGTCCTCCTCGCGGCTGGGGACGGTCTCGCATCGCTCGTAGACCATCGAGGAGGAGATATAGACGACGCGGCGGACGCTCTTCAGCTCCTTGGCGGCATAAAGGATGTTCTGGTGCAGGGTGACATCGCGTCCCAGAATATCTGCGGGATAAGCGTGAAAGCCCGACACGCCGAAAATGCGGGCCGCGCCCTGGATCACGCCCTCGATATCGCTCGTCATGATGCGCCGGACGAAGGCGTCGTCGGACAGGTCGCCCTCGATGAGCTGATAGGAGCGTTCGCGCTCGATCCGTCCGTAGCGGAAGAAGTTGTCGGCTCCCAGAACCTCGTGGCCTCGAGCGAGCAGGTGAGGGATCACCGCCTGCATCAGCGATCCTTCAGATCCCGTAACGAGAATTTTCATCGACTATCCCTCACCTGACGTGCCTGGAAGTAACCGTTGTCGGACTGGTGCCGCATCTCGGGCCAGAACCCCCACAGATCGACGAACCAGCAGTCGCGGTTGTCTACGTTCGCGAGCAGCGCGTTCAGGTCCTTGAACTGCTTATGGGGGCTCATGAGCACGACCGCGTCGCAACCGCGGATCTCCTCGATCGACGCGGTCCCCGGCACGTACGGATCGACGCAGACCGTTTCGTATCCCTTGAACTCGAGCTGGCGACGCATCTTGAAGGAGAGCGAGTTGCGCGTATCGTCGCTATTGGCTTTGAACGCCATCCCGAGGATCGCGACCTTGCCCGAGGGAATCCTTTTCTCGATGTTCTGCAGGATCTGCATCGTCATGCCCTCGTTGATCCTGAAGGCCGACGAGATCATCTCATTGAAGGGAACCCGCTCGATCAGATACCAGCCATCCTTGTAGAGGCACGGCCCACCGACATTGGGCCCCGGGACTGGGAGGTTCAGTCGTGGATAGTCCTTGTTGCATGCGTCGATGACGCGGCACGCGTTGGCGCCGAACGTTCCGCAGATCAGGTGGAATTCATTGGCGAGCGCAAATCCCACGTACCGGGCCATATTGGTGATCAGCTTGCCGAGCTCGGCCTCGATCGGCGTCAGGAAGATGGTTTCGCTGCGGATGAAGGTGCGGAAGAATGCGGCTGCCCGTTCGTAGGCATGCGCGTTGTACGCCCCGATGATTTGCGGCAGGTTCCTGATCTCGTGGATGGCCTTGCCCTGCAGCACGCGCTCGGGGCCGAACACCAGATCGAGACCGCTCCCGCGATCCGCCTCGATGACCTTGCGCACCACGTCGGTCGTCCCCGGTGACACCGTGCTGCGCAGGACGACGAGCTGATCCCGAAGGTAAGGCTGCGCTTTGCGGAAGAAGCGGACAAGATGGTCGACGCGAGGGTTCAGATTCTCGTCGATCGGCGTGCCGATAATCACGATGACGACGTCGCTCTTGCCGATCACCTCGATGTTGTCGGTCATTTGCAGGCGCTTTTCGTTAAGCACCTTGCGAAGCAGCTCCTCCGCATTCTCCTCTATGAACGGCATCGAGCCGCGCATTACCGCTTCGTTGACGTCCTTATTGATATCGAGCCCATAAACAAAATGGCCGCTATCGGCCAATACGAGGGATAATGGCAATCCGACGTGCCCGCCTGCGCCTACAACTGTGACATTCATGATGTCGCTCCGCCCGCAAACTCGCCCGCCGCGCCGGGGACCGGCTCGTCCGGAGCCCTCCTATCAGCCCGCTGAGGAGCCGTCCAACAAAGGTCCGGAACAAGATCAATGCATACGAGCGATGGTTACGAGCATCGTCGCTGCTGGACAAGATCGTCTCTCCCCTCCTATTTGACGTAAGCGAGCCTCGAAAGCATTAGGAGTGAGTAGCAAATTGGATCGCGGCCCCTGCTGGCATTGCTCGCGCCGTGCGCCGCGCGGTAACCACTGATGCAAAATTCATAAGGCTGTCGGCTTTGATGAATGTGGTCGCACCCTTCGGATTCTACGGATCCGGCAATATCGGCGACGAGGCGACGCTGCGCGGATTTGCGTGCCTGCTGCGTCGATTTCCTCTGCCCGCGCGCGTTTGGGTGGCGTCCATGGATCCTCGCCGCACGGCCCGCGTCGAGCCGGACTTTCGCTATTACCGCTACCATCGGGACAGCCGGCGCTATTGGACGTCGTGGATCAGGCGCCTGGCAAAAGCGTATGTCTTCCCTGGCGGGACACCGATCATGGATGGTCTAGGGTCCTGGCCGCTCAGCGACGTGGTGCCGATGGTTCAGCATGCGCGGTCGAACGGAAAACCGAGCGTGTTCGTGGGAACCGGGACGGAAACGCTCGAGCGGCCCGAGTCTCGGCGCCTCGTGTCTGACGGTTTGGCTGGTTGCGTGGCTCACTGGAGCGTGCGAGGGGCACGCGATCGCGACCGGCTGCTGGCTCTCGGGGTCCCGCCGGAACGCGTGACCGTCGCAGCGGACATGGCATGGCTGCTTTCACCTGCCGGCTCCGAGTTTGGGATGAGGACGCTGCGGCCGCACGGGCTCGGCGGCCGGCGGCTGATCGGCGTGAACGTTAACGCGGAGCGGGCGCTCCTTGCGCGTGAGCCGGAGCTCTTCCAGAAGCTTGCTGCTGCCCTCGATGCTCTCGTCGAAACCCGCGGCGTCAGCGTCGTGTTTCTGTGCAACGAGATTCGCGAGGGCGAAAGCTACGACAAGGCAGCCGCGGCAAGGGTCCAATCGCATATGCGGCGCGCCGGCGAAGCCTTCATCCTGCCGAACGAGTACTGGGCCCCAGATCAGATGATGTCATTGATCGCCGCGTGCGACTTGACCATCAGCACCCGATACCACTTCTGCCTGTTCTCGGCGTTGCAGGCTGTTCCGTTTGTCGCCGTAAGCAGATCCGACAAGGTGGCGGATCTGTGCGAGGACCTAGCCTGGCAATTCAATGCCGTGCCCGGGTCGCTCACGGTGGACGCGCTGGTTCATCACGCGGATATGTTGCTCGAGGATAGACCTCGAGCCAGGAGCCATCTCTCCGCGAGGGTCGCGACGATGGCGGAAAGGGCATTGCGCAATAGCGTGGCTCTGGATGCGCTGCGCGAGCTGGCTCGGGCTGTGCCGCGCCTGCATTGGCTGCGTCCTGCGCCCCGGCAGAGCGCGGGATGACGGGCGGGGATGAGTCCAACGGGCCGGAGGCAGGCGCCTAGGTTGAGGAGTCGGTGGTGAGGAGGCTTGCGTCGCGGTCGGCGCGGCTCGTGGCCGTGCCGTCCGCTACGTCCGGACGCGCGGGCCCAGCCGGCGGCAATGTGAATTGCAGGGTCGCGCCGGGGCCCGCGTTCGAAGACGCCCAGATGCGCCCGCCGTGCGCCTCGATGATCGATCGGCAGATCGACAGCCCCATACCCATGCCGTCGGCCTTGGTGGTGTAGAAGGCCTCGAACAGCCGGTTCGCCTTCTCCGGCTCGATGCCGACGCCGGAGTCCTGCACGGCGACGAGGACCTCGCCGCCTTCGCCTTGCCTCGTGCGAATGACCAGCTCGCGCGGCCTGTCGCTGACTGCCTTCATGGCATCGATTGCGTTGATCACAAGGTTGATGATGACCTGCTGCAGCTGAATGCGGTCGGCAAGAACGGCGGGAAGCCCGGGTGCCAGCTGCAACCGCAACACCACGCGATTGCTGGTTGCCTGATTGCGGACCAGTGGCACTGTCTCCTCGATGACCTCGTTGACATCGAGGTTCATCATCTCCGGCGCGGCCTTCTTCGAAAGCGCCCGAATCCGGCGGATGACATTGCTCGCGCGCTCCGCGCTCCGAATGACCCGGTCAGTGACCCGGCGCGCGTCGTCCAGCTTCGGGGGCGTCTGCTCCAAATACCGTTGGGTAGCCTCTGCATTGATGACGATCGCGGCGAGTGGCTGGTTCACCTCGTGCGCGATCGAGGCGCTCAGCTCGCCCAGCATGGTCACGCGTGAAACATGCGCCAGCTCCGCCTGCACATGATGCAGCTCCTCCTGCGCGCGCTTCGCGGCGGTGATGTCGGTGTTGGTCTCGAGAACCGCGGCGGCTTCCCCGCCCTCGTTGCGCTGCAGGGACCACCGGCTCGATACGACGACCTGCGTTGCGTCGCGCTTGGTATGCACGAGCTCGCCCTCCCAGCGGCCGGTGCGCACCAGCTCGGCCGTGATTTCCTCGCGCGGCGCGGGGAAAACCGTGCCCAGGAGCTCGTGGCTGACCTTGCCGATCGCGTCGTCTCCGCTCCAGCCGTACAGCGCCTCGGCGCCCCTGTTCCAGTACGTGATGACGTCGTCCATGCGGCGCACGAAGATGGCATCATGCGTCAGGTCGAGCAGGCTCGCCTGCTTGCGCAGAACGGAATGCGCCGACTGGTTCATCAATGCGAGAGCCGTCGCGATTCCGATAGCCGACAAGCTCACCAGACATCGCATGAGCGCGCCATCGATCCGCACGTCGTGCTGCAGCAGATAGCTGAACGCCGTCAGGGCGAGACAAGCCGAGGAGACGAGCAGAACGCCACGCCGGCGCAAGAACATGGCCGCGAGCAGAACGACGACGACGTAGACGACCGCGATGGCGATCTCCAGCGTGGTGATCGTGTCGACGAGGAAAACGCCGATCGCGATCGCGCCGGCCGCGAGGGGGAGCATCGGTGAGGCGGCCATGTCACGGGTTGCAAGCCTCGACATGCCGCGCGCACGCTCAGCGCGAGGCATGAGCCACCTCACGGCAGCCGACGCCTTGGGCCCGAGGAGTTCGACCAGCTGTCTCATTGGCGTTCCAGCGCGGCAATCAGGAGAACCGGATGCCTGAGCGTCACCGGTCGAGGGGTGACCAGACGCGGGCGTGCCTGTCAAAGCTGCAAGTCGCCGACACGTCAGGCAAACAGCAGCCCATAGCATAGGCCGTCAGCAGGCTCGAAGCGAGCGGCTGAAATTGACGCACTTAACGGCGCCTGGACGGGCCCTCGGCGCCGGCCTCGACAGTAGACCCCGTGTCAATTGGGACACGGATAATGTTGCCGTCCCCCCGCTCTCTGCTCTCTGCGGGGCAGGCTTGGCCGGCTCGAAGGGAGGCTGGTCCCGAAAGCTCGCGGGATGCGTGCTTGCGTGCGCCGGCCACCTACGGTGTCAGAACGAATGTCGGAGACACGGGCAGCGCCGACCGGTTGGTGCTCATGGCTACCAGGGTGTTGAGCAGCACGAAGATCTCCTTCGTGTTCCTCGCACCTTCGTTGGGAACGCAGTAGTCCGTCCCGGCATAGGAGGCCCGGGCGAAACAATCGAGGCCTCCCTTGCGCACGGTCAAAAGGGCTGCCTCGCGCGAGCCGGACCAGCGTCGGGTCAAATCGCTCAATTTCACACGTGCGCCGGCATCGCTGTTCAGCAGATGACCATAGAACTGGAATACCGCGTACGGGGACCGCACGACCGGCACGAGGCTTGCGACCGGCGGCGGGAATTGAAACCGGAACTGAAACTCGTGCGTGAGTGTCGGCGTGCGCTTCTTCGATCCGCATGCCCCTGGTGCGTCTGCCGGCAGGTTGACATTGTTCTCTTGCGCGATTGCGGCATCGTAGCAAACGACATAGATGGCCGTGCGAGGTTGTGACGAGCGATCCCGCTCTGCACTGGTGCGCGATGTCCGATCGTTGGTCAACTTCGGCTGCGGCAGAGGTATTGCCTCTACGGTTATGCCGGCGCGGACGGCAAGGCGAAGGAAGTACAGAAACTTTTGGTACTTGCAGTCCTGCTCGTGCGGCGGCTGCCAGATCTCGGTGACGAAGACGCGCTCGAAGCGCTGCTCGCTTCCATCGTAAAGTTGCGCGCACCGAGGGCTCTGATTTTCGACGAGGGTGCCTTCGGTCCATGTATCGTCGTTGGGAGCGTTGCGAAAGAAGAATGCCCGGCCGTCGCTGCGTGTCACGCGAAAGCCCTGCATGACGGAATGGAAGACGATCTCGCGGCTCAGTCCTGCGTTCAGCAGGAGATTGAGGCCTTCCAGATCGAGCGGAGCGAGAAAACCGCCGTAGAAGTCGCGATTCTCCAGGGTGCCGACATCGAAGGAATTGGCCGCGTTGGCGTTGACCGAGTTGGCCAGGCTTTGGCCCGTCACGATGCTGTTGGCGGCGCCGAATCTGAGAAAGCTGTTCTTGACGAGGGAGTCGTTCAGCGCGAGCGACCCTGTTCCTGTGTATTTCGACAAGGCGACGAAGTTGAGCGGCTCGGACCTGCTGGCACGAACGATGTTGAGCAGGATGCCGCTCTCACGCACGTTCTGCGTGTTCTGATTGATGTCGAAAGCGCGGGGCGGAAGCGTCGCGTCGACCAGCGAGCAGCCAGCAAGGCTCAGTGCCAGAATGCCCGATGCAAACGCACACGCAACCCGATGAAATACGCGAAACGATACGCACGTCACTGATACAGCCCGCCCCGAAAGATGCGGGCGCAAGCTACCACGGGGGCTGTCGGCCGGCTGTGGTGGCCGTGCAACGGGAGCAGGCAAAAGGTCTGGCCGCCGAACGGAGCAGCGGCGCTACTATCGCTCCTGCACGGGGCCGTTCAGCTTCCCTCGATCTCCTCGCGCAGGATTTCAAGCTCGAGCCACCGCTGTTCTGCAGCGGATAGCTCCGCCTGCCTGGAGGCAAGGTCGGCGGCGGTCTGGTTGAAGGCGGCCGGGTCGCGCGCATAGAAACCCGGATCGTCGAGCCGTTGCTGCAGGTCGCGGATGCGTTCCTCCAGAGCCGCGATCTCCGCCGGCAACGTCTGGAGCGCATGCTTCTCGTGGAAGCTGAGCTTGCGCTTGCCCGCCTTCACGTTCTGGACGGACCCGGTTGTGCTGCCCGCGGCCGTTGCCGGCCTCGATCTGGAGCGCTGGCGTCCTGCCAGATCGGCGCCGCGCTGCACCAGCATGTCGCTATAGCCGCCCGCATACTCGACCCAGCGGCCGTCGCCTTCCGGTACGACCACCGCATTGACGACCCGATCGAGAAAGTCGCGGTCGTGGCTGATGAGAATGACCGTGCCGGCGTAGTCGCCGAGCATTTCCTCCAGCACGTCGAGCGTCTCCAGATCGAGATCGTTGGTCGGCTCGTCGAGCAGCAGCAGGTTCGATGGCCTGGCAAGGGCACGCGCCAGCATCAGGCGGGCGCGCTCGCCGCCTGAAAGGGCACGCAAGGGAGTGCGTGCCTGCTCCGGCATGAACAAGAAGTCCTTCATGTAGCCGACGATGTGCCGCACAGTGCCGCCCACTGAGACGGTATCGCCGCGCCCTCCGCTCAAAGCTTCGCTCAGCGTCCAGTCCGGATCGAGGCTCTCGCGATGCTGATCGAGCGTCGCGATCTCGAGGTTGGTGCCAAGACGCAGCGTGCCGCTGTCCGGCGCCAGCGCACCGGTGAGGAGATTGACCAGCGTGGTCTTGCCGCTGCCGTTGGGTCCGACGATGCCGATGCGGTCTCCACGCAGGATGCGGGTGGAATAGTCCTTGACGATCGGCCTGCCGTCGAAAGCCTTGGCAATGCCCTTGGCCTCGATGACCAGCGTGCCCGAGGCCTGCGCCTCGGCCGCTTCGAGCACGGCCTTGCCCGCGGCCTTGCGGTAGTCGCGCCGGGCCTGCCGCAAGCCTTCCAGGATCGCCATGCGCCGCACGTTGCGCTTGCGCCGTGCGGAGACGCCGTAGCGCACCCAGTGCTCCTCACGGGCGATCTTGCGATCGAGCTTGTGCTGGGCCTCCTCCTCCGCGGCAAGCTGCTCGTCGCGCCAGGCCTCGAATGCGCCGAAGCCAAGCTCGACCCGCCGCGCTGCACCACGGTCGAGCCAGACCGTGATCCGCGAAAGCCGCTCCAGGAAGCGCCGGTCATGGCTGACCAGCACGAGCGCCCCGCGCTGTTCGGCGAGCCTCGCTTCCAGCCACTCGATGGCCGGCAGATCGAGATGGTTGGTCGGCTCGTCGAGCAGAAGAATGTCGGGAGCCGGCGCCAGCACCCGCGCCAGCGCCGCGCGTCGCAGCTCGCCGCCGGAAAGGCGCGCGGGGTCCTCGCTGCCGTCGAGGCCGAGCTGCTGCAGCATGTAGCGCGCCTGGTGGGGATCGTCGGCAGGGCCGAGGCCGGCCTCGACGTAGGCGAGCGTGGTTGCGTGCCCTGAGAGGTCGGGCTCCTGCGGCAGATAGCGGATCGACGCGCCAGGCTGCACGAAGCGCTCGCCTCTGTCGGGCTCGACCAGGCCTGCCGCGATCCGGAGCAGGGTCGACTTGCCCGATCCGTTGCGGCCGACGAGGCAGACACGCTCACCGGCTGAAACGGAAAGGGTCGCGCGCTCGAGCAGCGGCGCGCTGCCGAAGGTGAGCGAGATGTCGGTGAGCTGAAGGAGAGGAGGTGTCGGAGCCATCGGGCCTTCGGGAAGATCGCTATCTCATATCCTGCCTCTGCCAGGGCGGCCACCTCAACGTTACACCGCTCAGCCGCTCCCGCCTCCGGGGGCGGCATCCAGTCGACGTTCAAGCAAGTTCAGCCTTGCACGTCCGGCCCGCCGACATGAAGCGCGGTGGGCCTCGAAGCGCTCCGCCAGCCATTTTTTGTCGTCCATCGGTCACATTCCTTCGTTGCGGTCCGTCATAGCCCATGACGGGCGTGGCCCGGGCGTGGTGGCGGCCTGGCGGGATGCGCCCTACTTCACGAGTGCGGAACGCGCGGCACTGGCGCTCACGGAGGCCGTCACACGGCTCAGCGATCGCGCCGATCCGGTACCCGACGAGGTCTGGCAGGAGGCCGCGCGGCACTACGATGAGGGGGCGCTTGCGGCCCTGCTTCTCTCGATTGCCGCCATCAACGTCTGGAACCGCCTCAACGTCAGCGTCAAGCAGATGGCGGGTGCGAGCTGGAGCTGAGCAGCGTCCGGCGGCCCGGTCATCGCTCGCGCCGCCGGGACTTGGAACGCTCGATCGGCGCGCGAGGTCTATCTCTTCGGCGGAATGATCTCGCCGTCGAACGGCACCACGCTGTCGATCAGCTTGTGCCGCATCAGCTCCTGGATGACGACCACGCGGATCTCTCGGCGCAGGTCGTCTGCGTCCGAAGAGTCGGCGAGCGCGTCCTGATACACGCCGCGCATATGTGCCCGCTCGACCTTCCTGCAGAAGCCGAGGACGTCGGGCAGCGGCTCGTCCTCTTCATCCTCGACCGCATCGCACCAGTCCTCGTAGCTTCCGTGCTTGTCGATCTCATCGATCAGCGCCTTGGCCTCCTGGTATGAGAACATGGGCATCCCGTCGTCCTTCACGAGCGCATAGGTGCCATCGACTTCGTCATCGCGCACCAGCGCGAACTTCGGCGGGTCCAATCCCTCGATGTCTCTTAGCTCGAGCCCGATCCATGTGGCCTTCCCACGCAACGCTTCCAACATAAGCAGCACTCCTCTTGCTGAGGTGGATATGCGGGGTCTCCACACGCTGCGACGAAACGATCGCCCGCTCAAGTTACAATTCACGGACTGGAGCCAGTGAGCTCATTGAGCTGGCAGGCGGGTATTCCCCTGCAATGGCATGCCTCATCCCAGCGACGGCTCGAGCAGCATCGTCAGCATCCGCTATCGATGCGTCAAATAGCGACGACCGAGGTTGGTGGATTGGAAGCCGGGGCGTCAGGGCTTTGGCGGCCGTAGGGACTCAGTCAGCCGAGCAGCGTGGCATCGCCAAAGTGAGTCCCCCACTGCTCGAGCACGTAGATTTGCTGCTTTGCATCGAGCTTCTGCTGATCGATGTGGATGATCCGCACCATGTCGCCTTCGATGATCCACGTCTCGCCTTCGGTGTAGGCAATCAATGCGTCTTCATCGACGACATCAGCGTAGACTTCGCGGTCAGCCTCGGTGATTGCACGGAATCTGAGACGGCCAATCTCCTTCAGGGGTGCTGGATGAAAGCGCGTGAGCAACATTGCCTCCCTCTGATGCAATGCAGTACAGCGCATCACACGATTCGTGTGTTCAATCTGTGACCGAAGGAGATGCTGCGTCATCCGCGGGACTTCCAATTACAATGTGAACAACGCTCAGCGTCACCTGCACCTCGAGCAGGACGCAGCACACAAGTAGGTCGACTGCCGCCAGATTCGGCTGCCCTGCTCACGGCCTTCGGCCGCGTGCTGAGGCTGGACTCTAATTCGATCGGCTGTGCTCCTTACGCACGATCTCGGCGCCCGCCACCATGGCCTTCATCTTTCCGAAGGCGACGTCGCGGGGGAGGTACTTCATTCCGCAATCGGGAGCGACGATGATGTCTTCGGGAGACGCGTACGGTAATGCCCTGCGAATTCGGGCCGCAACGACCTCGGGCGTTTCGACCGTCATGTCCGACAAGTCGATGACGCCGAGAATGAGCTTCTTACCCTTGAGATCCCGCACGACACTGCAATCCAGGTTCGATTGGGCGGTCTCGAAGGAGATCTGCTTGCACGAGCAATCCTTGAGCTGGGTAAGAAAGGAGTAGCCGCTGGGCCGCTCGTGAATGACAGCGGCGTAGCCGAAACAAATGTGCACCGCGGTCGTGCCTGTGACGCCGTCGAGCGCAGCGTTGAGCGCCTCCAGACCGTACTCCTCCGCAGCTTTCGGCCGTGCCTGCATATAGGGCTCGTCGATTTGCACGACATCGGCGCCGGCTGCAAACAGGTCTTTGATCTCGGCATTCACGGCGACGGCATACGCCATCGCGGCTTCTTTCGGTGTCGCATAGAAGTCGTTCTGAGCCTGCTGGCTCATCGTGAACGGGCCTGGAACGGTGACCTTTACTTTGCGCGTCGTATGCCGCTTGAGGAATTCCAGGTCCTCCACCTCGACTGGATGCTTGCGCCGGATGTTACCGACGATACGTGGTACCGGATTTGGATGTCCCGACCGGTCCAGAGCGACACCCGGATTGTCGATATCGACACCCTCGAGCGCTGTAGCAAAGCGATTGGAGTAGCTTTCGCGTCTGATCTCGCCATCCGTGATGATGTCGAGCCCGGCATCCTCCTGTGCCTTGATCGCCATGATGGTCGCGTCTTCCTGCGCCTCCGTGAGGAACGGCTCCGGAACGCGCCACAGCTCTTTCGCTCTCACGCGCGGTGGAAAGCGGCCGGCAAGCTTCTTGCGGTCAATCAGCCACTCGGGTTGCGGGTAGCTGCCGACGAGAGTAGTTGGAAACAGCATGATCATTTCCCTTCGATCGATATTCTGTCGACGCCCGACGTGGGTAGAGGCGGTCAGTGCGTGGTGCCCATGATCGGCTTTTCCGCATAGGCCCAGCAGCCGTCTCGCGGCACCCACACGATAATGTCCTGCCCTGCTTGATGCTGTGGGACCGAACCGTACTCGATGACTTCCCAGACGGTCGCGCCACTCGCCACGGTGTAGGCCGTCTGCACACCTTGGAAGCGCACATCGCGCACCCTTCCGGTAATTCGGTTCCATTGGCCGGCGGGCACTGTCGCCCCATTTCCCGCCGACAGGCGCAGATTCTCCGGGCGCACCGCTATCGTCACTTCGGTTCCGGTCGCAAGTGGCCCGGTGACACGACTTGCCAGCTCCTGGTCTCCGGCAATCGAAACACGCGCCGTCTCCGCATTGCTGTCAATGACGTTGCCGGTGACCAGATTTGTCGCGCCGGTGAACTCGGCCACAAAGAGGCTGGCTGGGCTGTTGTAGAGGTCGGTCGGAGACGCCAGCTGCAGGAGCTTGCCGTTGCGCATGACGCCGATGCGGTCACCAACGGCGACCGCCTCGGACTGGTCATGCGTGACGTAGAGAGCCGTAACACCGGCCTCCTTGATAATGCGCCGCAAGTCGTCCCGCAGTCTCAGCCGCAGCTTGGCGTCGAGATTGGAGAGCGGCTCGTCGAGCAAAAGAAGGCGCGGCTGGTAGACCAGACTTCGCGCGAGAGCCACACGCTGCATCTGTCCACCGCTCAGTGCGGTCGCCGACCGCTCCGCATATTCGCCAAGCGAGACGATGCCGAGCGCCTTGGTGACGCGCGCGTCCATCTCTGCGCGTGAGTATCCGCGACCGTGCAGCGGGTAGCGCACATTCTCCGCGACCGTCATGTGCGGCCACACGGCGTAGGACTGGAACACCATACCGACGTTCCGCCGCTGCGGCTTGACGAACACGCCGGCGGTCGGATCGGACACCACCTCGCCGCCGATCCGAATCTGTCCGGACGTCGGCGTCTCGAGGCCGGCGACCGAACGCATCGTCGTGGTCTTGCCGCAACCCGAGGGTCCCAGCAGCACCACGATCTCGCCGGCCTTGGCTACGAACGATACGTCGTCGATGGCGGGATGGTCGGCGAGAAAAAACTTGTTGAGATGCGAGACGGCAAGCTCCGCAGACATTTCAGCCGCTCTACTGCCGGTAATTGAATACGGTGTTCCACTCGTTGACCCAGCTATCGCGCAAGCTGGCGTACTCGTTGATATCCGGGAACCAGAGCTTCAGTGCCGCCCGGTCTGCACCCTCCGGCAGCGGCCCGCCCTGAAGCACCGTCATGCCGCCGGAGCCCTTGACCCAATCGCTCTGACCTTCTTCAGACAGAATCCAGTCCAGGTAGAGACGAGCTGCATTGGGATGTGCCGCCGTGGCGGAGATGCCCGCGACGGAAACGGTCATAGGGACACCATCGGTCGGATAGACGATGCCGATCGGAGCGCCGTCCTTCATCGATGGGATGATCGAGTTCGTCTTCAATGGCGCAACGCGCGCCTCGCCGCGGATGACAGCCGCCAGCAGCGGAGAATCGGAGGGGTGCATGACCGGCTGCTTGGCCGCAAGCTTCTTCCATTCGCCGTCGCCGAGCGACTTGCGCTGGAACATGGCAAGTGTCCACGGGGTGCCGCCAGCACCTGCCGGTATCCAGCCGAGCTTTTCGCTGAAATCGGGCTTCGACAGATCCGCCCAGGCTTTGGGTGGATTCTTGACCAGTGCCTTGTTGTAGGCGATCACATAGCCCCACGCGGTCTTGGGCCACATCTTCGGCGAGATGGCGCGGATCTCCGCGGGGTATTTCTCCGCGTTCGCCGGCGCGTAGTCGGCGAAGAGCTTTTCGTAGCTTTTTGCGAGGCCGCTATCCGAGAATTCTATAATGTCCGCTCCGAGTTTGCCTGAAGCGGCCTCGGCATCGATGCGCGCGATCAAGCGGCTGCCGGGCGCGCGTACGATCTCGATTTTGATGTTGGGATAGCGCGCATTGAACCGTTTCGCCAGCTGCTGCTCGGACTCGAGCTGGTTGGCCGTGTAGATCGTCACGGCGCCTTCCTTGTTGGCCGCAGCGACAAGGGCGGGCTCGGCCTTGAACTCGCTGGCGTGCGCAGACGCCGCGAAGACGGCGCCCGCCAGCGCTGCAAGCATTAGGTACCTCATCATTTTCCTCCCACTATCGGTATGGTTGTCGTCTTTCATGATCTGCGCTTGGTAAGCGCGTTGGCGGCGCCAACGATCAGGAACAGGAGCAGCGTTTGAAACACGCTGAAGGCAGCCGAGACGCCGATGCTGCCTCCCTCCCAAAAGTCGAGAAGCAGGACTGACATGATGATGCTGTCGCTCGTGTAGAGGAACAGCGAGGAGCCGAGCTCGCGGATCGAGAGAACGAACAGGAGCGTCATGCCGGACAGGATGCCGGGCCAAGTCAGCGGAACGACGACCCTGCGGATGGTCTCCAAGAGGCCGCGACCACAGATCCAGGATGCTTCCTCGAGCTCCTTGTGAATCTGGATCAGCGACGTTGACAGCGCCTTCATCGTGTCGGGTAGGAAACGGGCGATGAAGGCGATGGCAAGAATAGCGGTCGTGCCGTAGAGGCCGCCGGGAAGACCGACCCAGGCCCACAGATAAGCGACGCCGATGACGAGGCCCGGAATGGCGACGGGCACGGTAGCGACGTAATCGAGTGACCTGCGTAGGCGCGCGTCGGTACGCTGCACGGTGTACGCAAGCGCAAACGCCAAGGCACCGCCAAGAATCGCCGCCATTCCGCCGACGATCAGCGAGTTCGAGATGGAACGCATCGTCATTGGGTTGGCGAACAGCGCCTGGAAGTGCACGAGCGAGTACTGTCTCGCATCGAGCAGGCTGCCGATATCAGGCACGAACATGTATTTGCGAAAAGCCACGATCAGCAGCGCTGCAAACGGCAATACGACCACGAAGAACAGATAGAGCAGTCCAAATGCAAACGTCAGATAGCGCCAGCGTCCAAGATCGATGAGCTTTGGCCTGAAAGACTTGCCCGACACCGTGACAAAGCTGCGTCCTTTCAGCATGCGTTGCTGCAGCCAGATACCGAGTGCGGTGACCGCAACGAGCAGCATCGAAACGGCCGCTGCCTTGTTGTAAAGCGGCGGGGTCCACGACAGCAGCGTGAACAGATATGTCGTGAGGAACGGCTCCTTGGCCGGCGTGCCGAGGATCGCCGGAGTACCGTAGACGCCGAGCATGATGACAAAGGCCAGCAGTCCACCCGACAGGATGGCTGGCGCCATGAGCGGAAATGTGATGCGCATCATGGTCCGAAAGACGCTCGCGCCCGAAATCTCGGACGCTTCCTCCAGGGACGGGTCCATATTTTCGAGAGCTGAAGCGGTGAACATGAACACGTACGGCGCGTAATAGGCACCGAACACGATCGTGATGCCTGTGAGGGAATAGAAGTTGACACTCCACGGCAGGCCGATTGCCTGCAGCACCACGTTGATCAGTCCGGTATCGGGCGAGCCGAGCAGCGACCATGCAAATCCCGCGACCAATGGCGGGATAAAGAGCGGCATCATGCCTGCCGACCGGATCATGCCCTTCATCGGCGTGTTGGTGCGGACCACGATCCAGGCGAACAGCAGGCCGATCACGATCGACAGGAGAGCGCCAAAGCCGCACGTGACCAGCGAGTTGAACGCTGCCGCGCGCACAGTCGGATTGACGGCGAGGTCGAGATAGTGCGCGAACGTCAATGCGGGGAAGCCTTCTCGCGCCGTCATCGGATTGACGTCCGTAACGGAACCGAGCACCAGCTTGGCGATCGGATAGATGACGAGCACGATGAGAATGGCCAACAGCAGCATCGACCATAGCCACGGGGCCAATCGCGGCACGATGGCGCGTCGCGTCGGTGCGCTCTCGGTCTCTTTCAGGATCGCAGCAATACTCATGTGTCTCGGTATGCTTACGTTTGCGCGGATCGTCCGGCCATCGCTTTGCTTGCTACGTATTGCATCAGTCCGCCCGATTTCAGGATGCTGAGCACGATCGGCGCTGGCGCAATGCCCTGCAGAGCTGTCTTGCCGCCATCGAACGAGAGCCGCCCACCGGCAACGTCGATCCACCCGTCGCGCCCTTGTGTCCGATCGACGATCTCCGTCTTGAGCACGAGCATCGGCAGGCCGATATTGACGGCGTTGCGATAGAAAATTCGCGAGAACGATTTGGCGACGACGCAGGCAAGCCCGAGGCCCTTCAATCCGATCGGCGCATGCTCGCGCGATGACCCGCAGCCGAAGTTGTTGCCTCCGATCAGGATGTCGCCGCGGGCAATACGCTGCGCCCAAGCCGGATCTATACCGGATAGCGCATGGGGCCCGAGATCCTCGGGCGTTCGCAGCGCCAGGTAGCGCGTCGGCATGATCTGATCGGTATCTATGTCGTCGCCCAGGAACCAGGCTCGTCCCTTCTGCCACATGATCGCGCTCACAAATCGTCAGGGCTCGCGATGACACCTTTGACGGCGCTCGCGGCAGCAATGACAGGGTTGCAAAGATAGGTTTCGCTCTTCACCGCGCCCTGTCGGCCGGGGAAGTTGCGGTTGGATGTCGCCAGGCATCGTTCTCCCTCCGCCAGCACGCCGGCGTGCGCACCGATGCACGGCCCGCAGGTCGGCATGGAGAAGGCGGCGCCAGCCTCCAGGAAGATCTGCGCCAAGCCTTCCTCGACGGCCTGCTTGTGAATCTTTGCCGTACTCGGGATGACGATGACGCGCAGATGATCCGCGACACGACGACCTTTGAGAATCGCCGCGGCTGCGCGCAGGTCGCTGATCCAGCCGTTGGTACAGGACCCGATGTAGACCTGATCGAGCGCCAAGCCCTTGACGTTGCGCCAGCTTGCGGTGTTGCTCGGCAGGAACGGAGCTGCGATCACCGGCTCGAGATCGCCAATGGGAATTTCGATCTCCTCAGACACCGCAGCATCCGGATCGCCTCTGACAGGCTCGAAAGGACGCTTGGCGATCGGTTCAACATAAGCAAGCGTTTTGGCGTCGGGCTCGACAATCGCAATCTGAGCGCCGGCTTCGATGGCCATATTGCTCATCGACAGGCGCTGCTCGACCTCCAGTTCCGCAATTGGATCGCCGACGAGCTCCATCGCGGCATTGTCGGCTCCGGCAACACCGATGCGGCCGATGGTGTGCAGGATCAGATCCTTGCCCGTCACCCACTTCTGAAGGCGGCCCGTATAGCGATAGCGGATCGTCCGCGGCACCTCGATCCAGGTCCGACCCGTAGCGAGAATCGCAGCGATGTCGGTGGAGCCCATACCCGTCGCGTAGCAGCCGAGAGCTCCCGCCATGCAGGAATGCGAATTGCCACCGACGATCAGCTCGCCCGGAAGCGTCAATCCCAGCTCAATGCCGAGCGCATTATGGATGGCGGCGCTTCCCATCTCATAGAGAGGAATGTCGTACTTGCGGCACAAGTTGCGTATCAGCTTGAGGACCTCGGCTGTCTCGATGTTGCGTGCGGGCGCATTCACCATAGAGGTGACGAACACGCGGCCCTTGTCGAACACAGCCTCTACGCCATGCTTCTCCAGAAGGCCCAGCGTAAGCGGCGCGCCGAGATCATCCGACCAGGTTTGATCCACGGACACGTCCACGTATTCGCCCGGCCGCACACGATCGCGACCCGCATGCCGAGCGATTATCTTCTCGGTGATCGTTTGTCCCATGACCCTTACTCGGCTGCAGCGCGTCGGACGTCAGCTTCTCGAATCTCGACCAGCAACGTCGAAACGTCGTGGACCGTCTCGAGTCGACGAAGCCTCGCCACCAATGCTGCTCCGGCTTCCGACGGAATGACGAGCCCGAGCAGATCGCGTGCCTTGGTTTCGATCACGGACGCGGGCACCGGATTCACCCATTCTCCGCGAGGCATATCGGCCGAGCCGACGTGCTGCCGCCCATCCACGGTCTCAATTCTCACTTCGGCGGTCCACTTGTCGGGGAACCCCTCGTTGAACTTGGGTTCCTCGACAATACGGACCTTGCTCATGAGCGCGCGAATGGCAGGATCGGCAAGGCGCTGCTCCGTGAACGCCTCGAGACCAACCCGGCGATGGATGATGGCGGTCGCAACCATGAACTGGACGCTGAACTTGGCCTTGTAAGGCGTCGGCGGATCCGGATCGTCGATCGTACGCGATGAGTTGGTCGGCAACTTCACGGTGACCGCCTTGACGTGCTCGGGCTTCAGGTCGCCTTCGAGCGTCAACCGCAGCGTCTCGTCGATGGTGACGTGACCATGCCGGCAACAGGCATGTATCTTGTAACCGTTCTCGACGACCTTGTAGTAGGTGCCGAGACGATCGGTGATGCGGCTCCAGTCCACTCCGGACGACAGCG
Organism: Bacteroidota bacterium; assembly: GCA_050260355.1. Classification (GTDB taxonomy): domain Bacteria; phylum Pseudomonadota; class Alphaproteobacteria; order Rhizobiales; family Hyphomicrobiaceae; genus CADEFX01. Next base: position 26,362 of record JBLNBZ010000046.1, read on the forward strand.
TCGCAACGAAGCCCCGCTCTCCCTCGATAATGTCGACCGAGCCCGTGAAGCCATGGCTTGCCAGCGTCGCTGCAATGACGCCATTCATGCAGGCCTTGCCGGGATGAAGCACCTTCGTATCATCGCCCACCTTGAGGTACTGCCACAGGCCGGCCGCCTGACTGCCGGCATTACCGAACGCCCATTGTGTTTGCTCGACGGTCAACCCCAGGAGCTTGGCGCATGCGGCCGTTGCCCCGAACGTTCCAATGGTGCCGGTTGAATGGAAAAGATCATAGTGTGGTGCAGCGATCGCTTCACCGATGCGGTACTGCACATCGAAACCGACGACCAGCGCCTCGATCAGCCGCCGCCCGTCGACCTTGAGCTTTTCGGCAACCGCAACCGCAGCTCCGACCATGGCGACACCGCCATGCACAATAGAAGGCAGATGGATGTCGTCGAGCTCGATCGTGTGCGAGGCCGCACCATTGGCGAATGCCGCCCAGCTCGCGGAGGTCAACGAACCGTCATTGAAAAGCGTTGCCTCAGGGTTTGCGCGCTCCGCACGCGCGACTGCGGCAGCAGCCCGGCCCTGGCGTGTCGTGCGGCTCCCCACCGCCGCAACCGCAACCCAGTCGATCAACGCTGTTGTGGCTGCTGCGACCACCTCAGCGGGCAGCGTGTCGTAAGTCACATCAACCACATATTGAGCAAGCAGTCGCGTCGCCTCCGGCTTGCGCGCGGCGTCATAGGGCTTCAATCCATTCGTAGTGGGCTTCGTCATAAGGGCACAGCTCCTCAGGGGATGGTGCAAGCGGTGAAGGTCTAACGAGATCGTTCCAGCCGCATGCGGTAGGCAAACCGATCCGCCGGATGCAGGCCAACGGTCACGAGAAACACGTCGCCGCTCGCATCAACGTAGCGGCGCAGTATCCGCAGAGCGGGGTCGCCGACGGTGGCAGCAAGGGGTTCGGCCAGATGAGCTGGCACCACGGCTCCCTGCATCTCCTGCTCAATCCTTTCCAGGAGAACGCCATGATGGCGCGCCAGGAGATCGCAAAGCGCGGTCGTCTCGTCGTCGAGCCGGTCTTTTACGGATGCGAGAGCGTGTGCGACGTAAGCCTCGCTGGCGCATATGGGCCGTTTCGGACGGCTGACATCGATGCGCAGGCTCTGGATGCGGAGCCACCGCGAACCGGCAGCGATCCCGAGATTTACGGCGGTCTCCAGGTCGATAACGGCGTCGTCCACCGAGCGGACGACACGGCGTGTATCCCGCGCGTAGTGGATCAATTCGTCGATGGAAAGAACGGATTGGCCGAAGCCATGGGCCGGCCTGGGCGCCAGGACGCGCGTGCCGGCACCGCGCCGGCGCTCGACCAAGCCTTCCTTCTCGAGCAAGTCCAGGGCAGCGCGCACGGTTGCCCGTGATACACGATGTATTTCGGCCAGCTCGATTTCGCCCGGCAAAAGGCTGCCCGGCTCGTGGTGACCAGTGGCGATTGCAACTTGCAGATCCCGCGCGAGATTTGCGTAGAGCGGCGTCGGCATCGTGGGCCTCACCAATGCTGACCATATGTACGCACATTTGAAATGTTCGTACAATAGGGATGGACATCACGACGCCGACGGGAGTCCAGCGGCACTCGGGTCATCGCGCTCAGGGCGGGGCCGATGAAAACGCGAAAAAGTTCAATAGAAACAAAACTCTCACCATCTGCCGATTGGAACGTGACAATGCCCTGCTGCATCAACACCGTGGGGGCTGGATCAAAGGAAACACACCCTCGCCATGGTGGTGCGTGGCTTGCAGGGGCGTTGCTACGAAGGTCTCTTCCCGGATCACGGGATGAATCTCAGCCCCGCGCAGGATGTCATGGCGTAGGCCCGCGCCATGGACTCGGTGCCTTGGCACGGCAAGCATACGGCCAGGCAAATGATGTTGATGCATGCGGGACTAGATGCCCGCCGGAGTGATCTTGCATTGGCGGGCCGGAGCAAAATTGCATCAGTATTGAACGGGGACGTATGCACTTGATCCCGCGTGCGGGCGCCTTCATGCGGTTGCGCGTCACTTTTCGGATGTGTCGTCGGGTTGGGTGTCGGGCTTGGGCCGGGTCGGCCACAGATGTCTTCTGCGTCTTCCTTATGAAGCCGTGAACAACGCCGACGTGGCCCTCGTGGCCGACAACCTGGCCCCGCGCCACGTTCAGAGAGAGGCCCCTGAGTACTTCGGGCGTGCCGGGACGATCCTAGGCGAGAACGAAATAGCCCCCTCGCGATCGCAGGCGATGGCGGGAAGCGGGAGTTTGGCGCGGTATCGTCGGTATCGTCGATGTCGAGCACAATACGAGACCGCGGCCGCAATCTTGATCTCGCCGTTGCGGCGAGACCTCTGCAGAACGTCTGACGATACTTCGTATTTGGATCAAATTGCAATCGCCTGCAACACTGCCCAGTGAGGACAGATAGCTATGACAGACTTGGCCCCGTGCACCCGGCTGCGCACCGCCTACCGATCTCTCTTCGGGCGGTCAATGCGCGAAGCGGCTGCAAGTACAAAGGAACCAAATGAGGCGGAATCTTCGAGCCCGGCGGCAAGCACCACCGCACGCCGAAGTGGATCTCGACACGAACGAGTGCTTTGAAGATCACGCTCGACCTGCGACGTCGACCTTCGGCAAGGATGACTCCTTCCAGGATTATCGAGACGTCAAGCGCGACACCACCCGGCGAGCTCAGAGCGAGCGGGTCCTCCGCGCCACGCTGCGGCGTGCCCAAGAGCAGCTAGCCGTAGCGTCCCTGTTAAGCCAATCTGACGCGCTCCTCTCGGGAGACGTCGAGACTCTGGCCCGCGAAACGACCGAACGCAGCGCCGAAGCAATGGGCTGTGAGCGTGCCAACGTCTGGCTGTTCAACGACAACGAAACAGAGCTCACCTGCATCGACCTATTCGAAGCGACGCCCAAGCGGCATTCGTCGGGCGCGGTTCTTACCGAGAGCGAGTACGGCCCTGAGTTCCGCACTCTGAAGGCCGCGAAGTACGTCGATGCGGACAATCCGCTGACCGATCCGAGAACGGCCGGCTACGTCGAGACCTACGTCAAGCCGCTGGGAATCACGTCGATGCTCGACGTGGCGATTCAAGCCTCGGGACATACGTTCGGCCTTATCTGCTTTGAGCACGTCGGAAAGCCCCACGTTTGGGAAAGGGACGAGATTCTCTTCGCGGGTTAGCTGGCGGACAAGATCGCACTCGCCATCGCGAACAAAAGGCGCATCGCTGCAGAGCAGGCCTTGCGCTCGAGCGAGCGTCAGCTCTCGAGCGCTCTTGCCATGACCCGCGCCGGCGGCTGGGAGTTCGACCCTGCGCAGAACCTCTTTACTTTCAACGACAACTTCTATCGTGTTTTCGGCACGACCGTTGAGGAGGTCGGCGGCTACACGATGAGCGCCGAAGCATACGCGCAGCGCTTCTTGCATCCCGATGACATCGCAGTCGTGCGCACAGAGGTTGCCGCCGCAATCGCCACCACGGATCCAGGCTACAGCCGCGAGTTCGAGCACCGATTCATTTACGCCAACGGAGAAACGGGCTCCATGGCGGTGCGCCTCTTTATTCTTAAGGATGCGGAGGGTCGCACGATCAAGAGCTACGGCGTCAATCAAGACATCACCGATCGCAGACGCGCGGAGGTGGCCCTGCGCGATTCCAAGAAGTTCACGGAGGCCATTCTGAACACCATACCCGCACGGGTGTTCTGGAAGGACCAGAACCTCTGCTACCTGGGCTGCAATTCATCTTTCGCCCTCGATGCGGGACTTCTCGATCCTGCGGACATCATCGGCAAGAACGACTACCAGTTGGGCTGGCGGGCGCAGGCCGACGCCTACCGGGCCGACGACATGCAGGTCATCGAAAGTGGTTGCGGCAAGCTTCTCATCGAGGAGACGCAAACGACTCCCACCGGCGACACCATTGCGCTTCTTACGAGCAAGATACCGATCATCGGGTTTGCGCCTCGTTGTTCAAGCTTTCCGCCAGCACGATCAACACATCCTCGCGGAATGCCGCGCGCGAGCCTTCGCGGCTATAGAACATGTGGCCGCCGGGATAGGTGATCTGCAGCATCCGCCGCGCATCGCCGTAAGCAGGGAGTTGGTCCAGGACCATGGTGCTTGCGAAGTAGGGCGTCACGAGATCAGTGTAGCCGTGCACAACCAGCACCCGCAGTCGCGGATCGAGGGCAAGGACGGTCCTGAGATCGGAGACGACCTCGGGCGGCGAAGCGGAGTTTCCATATTGCCAATGGTTTGAAACCTCCCAATTGAGGAGGTAATAGCGCGCCTCGGTGCGCCAGCCGAGCTTGCTGGCGTAAAGATCGAGCATCGCCGACGTCAGTGGAGCGCGCACTGCCGTCATGAAAGGATCCTCGGCGCTTGCAAAGGGCGCGGTGGGATCGGGATTGTAACCGGTGACGGATGCATCATAGGTGCTGGCGACACGGCCCGCGCTCTGGTTGGTCTCGCGGCGAAAGCCGGCGCTGTCGAGACGGCCGCCATATCGGCGCACGGTCTCTGCCGGCAGTCCGGTCAATGCAGCAACGCGCGCGACGACGCGGTCCACGGCCGATTTGTCTCGAGGGCCGCGCATGAGATCGGTCAGGTATTCGCCACGGGCATAGTCCTCGGCCTCGCGCAGGAGGGCCGGAGACGGAGTCTTGCCCGATGTCTCGAGCGCTGCTGCGGCGAGAGACGGCAACAGGGCCGCCGCGTTGAGCGGCAGGTGCCGATTGCTGCGGAGGAAACCGTAGTCGAGAACGGGAGACAGAAGAACCAGGAGGTTCGTGCCCACCCCGTAATCGGTCTGGAGCGTGTGGGCAATCTTTGGCACGCGGAAGCCGCCGTAGCTCTCGCCGACCAGCAGCTTCGGCGATGCGTGGCGATCGGTCTTTGCCAGCCACTTCGTTATGAAGGTCGCAAGCGATTCGACGTCGCCTTTGACCGACCAGTACCGCTTCTGCAAATCGTCACGAGACGGACCGCGGGCTTCGCCCTTGGCAGCGTTGCCCTCCGGGCCGCGTTGGCTCGTCACGATCCTGCTGTAGCCGGTTCCCGGCGGATCGATGAAGACGAGATCCGTGAAGTCGAGCCACGTCTCGGCGTTGGGTTCCGTGGTCGCTGCCGCGGACGGCCGCGCGCTGTCGCCATCGAGCGGGAGCCGCCAAGGTCCGAGCGCCCCAAGCTGCAACCAAGCCGATGACGAGCCTGGACCGCCGTTGACGACAAACGCGACCGGGCGCGACTTGGGGGCTGCGCCCGAGAGCGTATATGCGATGTAGGCAATTTGCGCCTGCACTTGCCCCTCGGCGTCGGCGAGCGGGATCCGGCCGGCGGTGGCTTCGAACTTCAACGTGCGGCCTGGCAGCTCCAACGTGTGCTGAGTTACGGCGTCCGCCCGCGGAAAAGCGGCTATGACCGGCCGATCGCCTCCGCCCTTCGCTGTACGGTCGCCTTCGCCCTTGGCCTGCTTAGTCGGTGCGCTTTGCTGAGGCTCTGCGGCCTGCTCCTGCGCGAGGGCCGGCATTGAGCCTGCCATCGCGACCACCAGCACGGTATATGCAATGCGAAGAGTAAAGGGACGCATGGACATTCCTCTCGCGGCGCAGGCACCCGCCGTCATGGTGCTTGCGCTCAGTATGAACCAAACGCGAGAGTAAAGTCAGGCCAGGGCACTCTTAAGGCACTCTAGCTCTATGGCCGCTAAGCGCTACGGGCGCGCTAATTGAGCGCGATGAGCTTGGCCTTGTCGGTCAGCACGTACATGCGCCCGCCCGCCACGACCGGCGCGATGTAGATCGGCGTTCCCAGGTTCTGCTGACCTTCGACCTTGCCCGTGCTCGCGTCGACGCTGGCGAGGTGGCCCTTGTTGGACGTCAGCCAGAGCTTGTTGCCGGCCAAGACTGGGCCGGACCAAGTCGTTGCGCCGGGAAGCTGGGTCGACCAGGCGGCCTTGCCGTCCCTGCGGTCGACAGCCATTAGGCGACCGCTGGTGTCGACCACGAACACGTAGTCCCCGGCTACGCAAGGTGCCTGGAGCCCTGGAATGCTCGCCGACCAGATGCGCTCGCCGGACTTGAGGGAGGTCGCGATCATCCGGCCTGCGTGGCCGACCGCAAAGACGGTCCCGCCGTCGACGACCGGACGGGCGGCATCGCTCATGGCGCCGAGCGACGACGCGGTGCGGCTGCGCGCAAGCGATTCCGTCCACAAAGCCTGACCGTCGGAGGCGCGTAACGCCACGACGTCGCCCGAGGGATAGGGCACGACGACGACGTCGCCCTCCATTGCCGGGCTCGCGTTCACGAGGATGCTCGAGCGTTCAGGCAAGCCACGGTAGTTCCAGAGCTCCTGCCCGTCGGCTGCCGACAACGCGTAGACCACGCCATCGGCGGTGATAACGACGACCTTGCCGTTGGCCGCCGTCGGCGACGCACGCAACGGCGACCCCAGGTTCTTCTCCCAGACCTTCTTGCCGCTTTGCGCATCGAGCGCCACCACGTAACCGTATCCGGTCGCCGCGTAGATGCGTCCGCCGTCCGCCGCAAGCCCGCCGCCGTAGCCCTTGTAAGCCTTCTCGTCGGGCGGGGTCAGTGAGCTGCGCCAGGCAACTGAGCCCGAGGAGGAGAACGCCGAAACCTTGCCTTCCGAATCCAGCGTGAAGACCTTGCCTTCCGCAACGATCGGGCTGGCTGTCAGGCGTCCATAGGAGCTGGAGCCCTGCCCCGCATCCGCACTCCAAATCGTGCGCACGGCATTGCCGAGCGCCAAGTGGCCGGCGGCATTGTTGGGAGTGCCGCCCGGTTGCGGCCACGAATCGTTCTGGCGAGGCGGGGGCAGCCTCACTGGGCGATCGCCGGCGGCGAGCTCTATGCCGACCTTGTTCTCGCTCAGGGCGACGGGGATGCGCTTGCCGGGTAGCGGCTTCTCCTTTTCGGTGAACGGATTGAGATCCGACAATCGAGGCAGACTAGGCCCGTCGGAACAACCACCGATGGCCACGGCAGAAAGCGTCGCCGCGGTGCCGATCACGATCCCCCATCGCTTCGACATTACGTACCGCTTCCCCTACTTCTTCGCCGGCGCCCCATCTTGCTTATCCGAAGCCATGCTCTTTTCCGGCGCCGATGCGGAGCCGTCCCCTTTGGACATCTCGGCTTCAGCCAGCACGCCGAGCATTACTTGGGACCGCTCCACCAAGGACGGCGGGGTCGATCGATCGCCGAGTAGCTGCTCGTATATCTTGCGGGCTTCCTGCATCTTGCCTGCCTTGTAAGCCGCCAGCCCAAGCAGCTCGCGTGCAGAAGCACGCCAGGGATTCTTGTCATTCGTGAGATCGTTGAGCCGATTCTGCATCTCCGTCCAGTCGGCGGCGTCGAGCCTCAACATGGCGGCTTGGAGCGCGGCGTAATCGCGCAGCAGATCGTCCCCCGTGGTGCCTTTGGCGAGCGCGTCGAACGCCGCCACGGCTTCTGCCGTCTTGCCGGCCTTGGCCAATGCGCCGGCGAGGCGGATCTGCGCCAGTGTGCCGTACCCGGATGGTCCGTCCTTGACGATATCGTCGAGCGCCTTTTGCGCATCCTGCATCTTGCCGTCGGCCGCCAGGCGCACTGCCGCCTCGTAGCGGATGCCCGCCGCCTCAGCGGCAGCGATGCGCTGATGCTCGCGGTACTTGTAGGCGCCGATGGCAACAACGACCAGGATCGCTGCCGCGATGATGTACGTCCCATACCGAGACCACACCTGCGCAAGCTGCTCGCGCCTGATATCTTCCTGAACTTCGCGAAGAAAACTGTCTGTCTGATCGGCCATGTGAGCTACATCAGAAGTGGGCGGCCCGCCTTAGCGCAGGCCGAAGTGCCCCACCCTTCGCATATCCCGACCCGCAGTGCCACCGAAAGCGGCTACCGCTTGGCTGAACACGGTTTTTCGCCTTTTTGATGGCCCCTGCGCGCGTCAGGGCAGGAGCGGAACGCCTATCAGAGCGTAGTGGCCCCACTTGAGGAAGATCGCGTAGAACGCGAGCCCCGACACCAGCGCGATGATGTCGTTGCGGACGGGGCCGGATCGGAGCTGCACCAGGCCCGCCGCCTCTCTGTTCTTCAGAGAGATGCGGTCGTACACGGCCCAGGCCAGAATACTCCCGAAGAGTAAAAGTGATGCGGCATCGCCCCGCACGAACAAGTGCGCCAAGGCCCAAAATTTGACTGCCGTTATCATCGGGTGCCGCACGGCGGCGCTGATGCGGCCCGGCAGATACGTGGCGACGAGAAGCGGAAAGACCGGCAGCATCAGCAGCATCGTGACGTGGCGACCCCACGACGGCGGTGTCCAGATCATGGGATTCTTGCCGGGCATGATCTGGGCTTTGTGAAAGCCGAACACGATCAGGGCGAACCCGGCCAGAGCAACGAGCGAGTAAAGCCCCTTGTAAGGACCTTCGCCCATGCGCGCAGCAAGACCATGCCTGAGGTCGGGCTGCGTTGTGATGAGATGGACGCCAATGAACACGAGCAGTCCGACCACCAGCGGTATCATCTCGACGGCCCTCCTTCGGTCTTCGGCGGCAAGCGCGAGCGATATTGGCGGGGTTCACCCAGGCTGTCACGTCTGGCTCACTGCGGGCGCACAGATCAAGCAGCTGCTCCGCAGGCAGCGCAAATTTTTGTTTGTGCGCCTAGCGCTTAGTGTGTAACTTGCCGCTGCGGTTTCGAGGGAGGCCGCGCTCAAGCTGGTGCAAAAGGGCAGCCGTTGTGGCGGCGGCATTGTCGGTCGATCGAGGTCGATCGTGCGTTCTCGAGCTGTGGGTGCTTGCTTGGCAGTTTGCGTAGTGGGGTACAAGGGGCGCGGCCGGATCAGGGTCCGCGACGCGTGCGGTGCAAGCCTCCTCGCTGGATCGAGGAGGGCCGCATGACGCGCTTCGGAAAATCCATGATTGATGGCCGGTCGAACGCGGATGGCGATCTGACGCCTTCGTCGTCGACGGTTCCGCAGTCGCTGGCCGACAAGTTGAAGCGCGAGCTGACCCGGGAGCAAGCGATGAGCCTCGCTCTCGCAAGGACACCCTTACGGTCTTCTCCTCCTGCAGGGTCACGGCACTCGGACGGCAGGACGCTGAGCAGCCTGCAGCTCGCGCGTCGGCCGGGGATGGATATCGCCCGTCTGGACGAGGATGATCCCCTGCCACAGCCGCCGATGTGGCACGCACAACCCCCAGCACCGCGTGGCTGGCTCGCGCAGCAATTGCGTGCGGGTCTGCTCGGATTAGTGCTCGGTCTCATTGGTGTCATTCCAACGGTGCTGTGGCTTACCGGCAAGCTCGACGAGCCGCTTGCCGCGCTGAAGTCGGCCGCCTCGACGAGCGAGCCTGCCAAGGCGAGCAAGGGCGTTTCAACGAGGGCCGCGGCTGCGGTCGACGTTCCACCCGTCCTGGTCAATCCGCCGAAGCAGGTTGAGCGTTCGGCGACGGCCGCGCCGGAAAAGGACGGCACCGACCTTGCCGAGGAGCTGTTGTCGCGTGCGCAGAGCCTGATCGACGACGGCGAAATCTTGCGCGCGAGAGAGATCCTGGGCGACGGCCTGCTCGCCGACAATCCGAAGGCCGTGTTTGCGCTGGCCGAGACCTTTGACCCCAATATCCTCGCAGCCACTGGCGCGCGCGGGGTCAGGGCGGAGGTCGGCCGTGCCCGCATGCTCTATGGCCAAGCGCTGGCCGGGGGTGTCGCGCTCGCGCGGCAGCGGCTCGATGCGCTGAAGTAGTCGCGCCGCGCCTATTCGGCGGCGTCGACGCTGACCTCGTTGCTGGCGTTGTCGACGATCACCGGCGTTTCATAGAAGGTGATGTCCGGCTCCGCGCCGTACCGATCGGCGATCATCTTGCGCCACTCTTTGGTGTAGACGCGTTCGGCTGCGGCGCGGCTCTCCCAAAGATAGACGCCGCCCCCCGTGCCGGTCTCGTCGAACAGGTAGTATTTGCGGATCAGGCCCGGCAGGTTCTGATACTTGGGCACTGAGCCCCTGAAGAGCTCTGTGGCATCACTGAGCTTGACGGTCGGGGGCAACTTGAACCGAACGATGGCGGTGATCATGGGGCACCTCCGTTTGACGCGATTATCGCACGTATAGGGTAGCAAGGCGCCCCGGGACAGGCGAGCGAGCAGTGCCGAAATCTCAAGAATTGATCGGCGCCGTCGCGGCCTCCAGCCAGGGCCGGTCTTCGACGAGATGTGGTCCGATCACTCCACGCACGCGTGCGTGGTAGGCATTGAGCCAGGCAAGCTCCTCCGCGGTCAGCAGCTTGGGCTCCACAAGCCGACGATCGATCGGCACCAGAGTCAGCGTCTCGAAGCCCATCATCTCCCGCTCGCCTCCGGGAACAACCTCAGGGGGCGACACGAGCAACAGGTTCTCGATGCGGATGCCGTATGCCCCCGCCTTGTAGTATCCGGGCTCGTTGGAGACGATCATGCCCGGCTCCAGCGGCACATGCGAGCGCTTCGACAGGCTCTGTGGGCCCTCGTGCACCGAGAGGTAGCTGCCCACGCCATGTCCGGTCCCGTGATCGAAATCCAGGCCGTGCTGCCACAGTGCGCGCCTGGCGAAGGCGTCGATCTGCGCGCCGGTCGTGCCCTTGGGAAAGCGCATTGTTGCGACGGCGATGTGCCCTTTCAGCACGAGCGTGAAGCGCTCGCGCATCTCACTGGTCGGCGGGCCGATAGCAATCGTGCGCGTCACGTCGGTGGTGCCGTCCTCATACTGGGCGCCAGAGTCGACAAGGTACAGTTCCCCGGTCTTCAGTTTTCGGTTGGTGGCCGAGGTGACGCGATAGTGAACGATGGCGCCATTGGAGCCGGCGCCGGAGATGGTGTCGAAGCTGATCTCCTTGAGCGCCTGCGTCTCTGTGCGCATGGCTTCGAGCCGCTTGACGGCCTCGATCTCGTCGACGCCTCCCGTTGGCGCCTCCCGATCGAGCCACGCGAGATAGCGGGCCATGGCCACCCCATCGCGCTCGTGAGCTACGCGCGCGCCTTCGATCTCGGCGGCGTTCTTGCGCGCCTTGGGCAGGATGCACGGATCAGGACGATCCACGACGCGGCCGGAGCTACCCAGGCGCAATCGAAACCAATGAGCGGCGGTGGACCCATCGAGGCGTACGCGCTTTCCTCCCTTCTTGAGCGCGTCGACGCGCTCGGTGAGGTCGTCGGGCGATCGAAGCTTGGCGACGCCGGACAAGTACTTGCGCACATCGGGTCCGAGCTTGCGCAGATCGATGAACAACTCGGGTTTGCCCGAGGCATGCAGGATGGCAAAGGCCAGCGCGGTCGGATTGTGCTGGATGTCGGCGCCACGAATGTTGAAGGCCCAAGCGATCGAGTCCGGTAGCGTCAGTATGGCGGCGTCCTCGCCGGCGGACTTGAGCGCCTTCTGCAGGTCGGCAATCTTTTCGTCCGCTGGCTTGCCGGCGAACCTCAAGGGGTGAACGCTGACTGCGCCAAGCGGGGGCGCGGGGCGTTGGCGGCCCCAAACCTCGTCGACGGGATTTCGGCTGAGGGGCTTTAGCTTGATGCCCTTCTTTTCGAGCAACTCCTTGGTCCGCTGGACCCAGGCGGAGCTGTGCAGCCACGGATCGAAGCCCACGACCGCGCCACGGCGCAGCTTGCTGCCCAGCCAATCCGCCGGCTCGTGCTCGGGCACCTGCAGGATCTCGAATGTCGCCTTGTCGATTTGCGTGGCAGCCTGAAGCACGTAGCGGCCATCGACGAAGAGGACTGCCTCCTTCATTCCGATCACGGCCAGGCCGGCCGATCCTGTAAAGCCGGTCACCCATTTCAGCCGCTCGGCACAAGCCGGCACGTATTCGCCCAAATGCTCGTCCGACCGCGGCACGAACAGGGCCTGAATCCCCCGGGCGGCAAGGCGTTTGCGCAGCCCCGCTACCCGTTCCACGCCCTGGCTCGGCTCGCCCGATGAGGAGAAATCCTGGAACATGGCCTACTTGTATGTGGCGGGCCGGGCCGAGGCAACGGGCCTTGGCATGGCTCCGCTACTGGCCGGTTGCATGCGTTTAAGACTTTGATGTGACTAACATTATGCCATGCAATAAGTGCAATGCTGCGTCGCAAAGAGAAATCTGGTGCGCCGCACAACGCTACTTAAGTTGAAGTTGGACGACCCGGGATGATTCGGGTCGCCGTCAATAGCTCCACCCAATGAGGGGAGACGATCATGAGCACCAATTCTTCAATTCTCCACTTTGACTCGTCGATCGAGCCGGCAGCTCCGGCCCGGCCGGGACTGTTGCGCCGGATTTTCGATCGGCTGATCGAGGCCAGGATGGCGCACGGAGAGGCGCATGCCCGCGCTTATCTCAGCCGTCTCAGCGACGAGCGGCTCGCCGATCTCGGCTTCTCGCCGGATCGCATCAAGGCAGTTCGCGCCCGCGATGGCGCCATCAACAGCTACTGGCTGTAGATACCGGACGCGAGGGGGGCCTCGACAGCGAGGTCCCCGCTATGGCGAGGAGGACGCTACCCATTGGCGACGTCCCTCCTGATGCTCATCGCGTAGGAGAATCGGTCAGCCGGATGCAAGCTGACCGACAGCTCGATCAGACGGCCACCGGTGACGAAATAGCGCCGAGTGATCTTCAAGGCCGGTGCGCCCTCCTCTCCCCCGAGGCGGCGCGCTTCCTCCCTGGACAGGACCGCAGCGTCGATCTGCTGGTCCACCTCGACGATGGTTTCGCCGAACCGGCGCTCGATGATCGCGCAGATCGCCGTGCGCGCCCGCCCGATCTCGCTCGAGATGGCCTTGTAGGCCGCGTCGATATAGATCTCGGATAGGCAGATGGGCTGGACGCTGCGCATGGCGTAGCGGACACCGATCACATGCAGCCAGCTCCTGCCTGGCCGACAGCGGAGAAGCTCCGCCATGGCCCCGCGCGCCTCGCGCGCCTCCGAGGTCACAACGTCGAGCCTGGTCTCGTGGGCGTACTGCAAAAGCTCGCTCAAGGACTGGATGGAATGCGTGTAGCTCGGCTTGCCTTGCCTGGCTTCGACGCGCGTGCCGACACCCTTGCGTGCCGAGACCAGGCCTTGGTGGCGCAGATGTTGGATCGCCTGGCGCACCGTGTAGCGCGACACGCCGAACGCCTCGCCGAGCTCAGCCTCCGTCGGCAGCAGCCCGCCGACTGAATACTGCCCGCTCTCGATGCCCTTGCCCAATGCCTGAGCGAGGCGCACGTAGAGAGGCTGGCCGGCCCCGTTGGGGGCGCGCTTCAATGAACTGTCCGGCATCGTATGCCCCGTTCGGGATTCGCTCTTGCGCATCTGTGGCGTCGGTTCGCGCGGCTTGCAAGTCCCGGCAACGAGCCGCTGGCTTGCGCCGCTGCGCGGTACGACGACGTGCCGGTACCCTCCATGGCCTTCCTTTCAAGGCTCGCTCAGGTCTTGCATTGCCAAAAGCCGGTGCGTTGCTGCGCTTGGGCTGGTGCGGCGCCTGTTGGCTTTGTCCGGACATTCTACACCCGCCGGCGGCGGCACCAAGCCACAATCAGTGCGCCGACGATGAGAGCGGTGGCAACGGGGTCGGGCAAGCGCCCGCTCGACTGAGGCGGCGCCGGGATTGATAATCATCGGCTCCGGATATCGTCTGACCAACGCTCCCAGTCTCGCCTGCTGTGCCGCCTCGGCCCTAGCCAGCGCGGCCGTCGCTGCCATATCCTCCACACCCCTTCAGCTCGCGGCGGGCCCTCATCGAGGCACGACCGCACTTCTCCAACCGGTTTCGACAAGGGCTGACGCATGACCCGACGTGCTGCCGATCTGCTGGTGGATTGCCTCGTTGCCCACGGCGTGGATCGCCTGTTCTGCGTGCCAGGAGAAAGCTATCTCGCGGTGCTTGATGCATTGCACGATCGCAACGCGATCGAGACCGTCGTCTGCCGTCACGAAGGGGGAGCAGGCTTCATGGCCGTTGCCGACGGCAAGCTGACCGGCCGGCCAGGGATAGCCTTCGTGTCGCGCGGTCCCGGCGCCACGAACGCGTCGATTGCCGTCCATGTCGCCGAGCAAGACGCCGTGCCCCTCGTTCTGTTCATCGGGCAGGTGCCGCGTAACGAGATCGGGCGGCGGTCGTTTCAGGAGGTCGACTATGCCAAAACCTTCGCCGACATGGCAAAGGCGGTCTGGACCATAGAGGACGCGAACCGAATTCCCGAGGTCGTGGCGCGGGCCTTTGTGGTGGCGCAGACGCCGACCCCCGGGCCGGTCATTGTTGTTCTGCCCGAGGACATGCTCGAGGACCGCGCCGATTCGTCTGTGGTGGAGCCGCTCGGTGTGCCGCGGGCGGCGGCGCCATCCTCGGACATAGTGGCCGACGTCGCGGCCCGGATCGCCAGGGCCGAGCGTCCGCTGCTTTTGGCCGGAGGGAGGTTGGATGGTCCGCAAGGTCGCCTCGCCCTGAAAGCCGCATCCGAGGCGCATGCCATTCCGGTCGTGCTCACGTTCAAGCGCCAGGATCTGTTCCCCAACACGCACCCTAACTACGCCGGTCACACGGGCTTCAAGATGCCGAAGGCGATGGTCGATCGCTACGCCGAGGCTGATCTGATCCTCGCGGTCGGCACGCGTCTCGGCGAGACGACGACGCAGGGCTACACGTTTCCAGCATCGCCCGTTCCCAAGCAGCCGCTGATCCATGTCTATGACGACGCCTCGCAGATCGGGCGCGAATATGCGACGGCACTTCCTATCGTGGCCGACGCAGCGCAGTTCTTGTCTGCGCTCGCGGCACACCCGTCGGACAAGCCTTCCGCACGGCAGGCCTGGATTGCGAGGCTCAACAAGCCGATCGCGGCCTCTCAGCCCTGGTCTCCGCCGAAGGATGGAATGTTGGACATGGGTGCGGTGGTCGCGGCCTTCAAAGACAAGGTCCCGCGCGACGCCATCTTCGTGACGGACGCGGGCAACTTCTCAGGCTGGCTGCATCGCCATTTTCCTTTCAACGGCGAGCAGATTCTGCTGGGTTGCGTCGGTGGGGCGATGGGCATCGGCATGCCAGCGGCCGTGGCCGCGGGACTGCGGCGTCCGGGACGCCAGGTGATCACCTTCATTGGCGATGGCGGAATGCTGATGACAGGCTCCGAGCTCGCCACCGCTGTGCAGTATGGCGTGCCGGTCAAAGTCTTCGTTTCGAGCAACGGCAGCTACGGCACCATCCGCATGCACCAGGAGAAGGCGTACAAGGGACGCGTGCACGGCACCGAGATTCGCAATCCGGACTTTGCGCGCTGGGCCGAGAGCTTCGGCGCCAAGGGTATGTCGATTCGCTCCCTCGATGACCCGGCGGATGTGGTCGCCGCCGCGCTAGCCCACGATGGTCCCGTCGTGGTCGATGTGAAGACCTCGCTCGAGCACATCAGTCCGTTCGCCAACCTGGCCGATCTCGGCCGCTAGGCTCCGTACTCAACTCCGAAATTCTTGCGGGCTGCGAATTGTGATTCAAGCTTTTAAAGCGACAGGGGGCATCGCGCTCATGCTCTGCCGCCTCGAGGGCTTTCGCTGAGTTGACATCCACTACGACAAGCGCGCCCGCGACATCGTCGCTGGTGACATCATTGCTGCCGCAACAAGAGCCCGACCCTAGCCGGGCGGTGGGCCGAAGACGAGCACCGCGTTCAGGCCGCCGAAGGCGAACGAGTTCGACATGGCATAGCGGACCTGCATGTCGCGCCCCTTGTTCGGGACGTAGTCGAGATCGCAGCCATCGCCCGGCTCGTCCAGCCCCAGCGTGGGCGGCACCCATCCCTCGCCGATCGCCTTGATGCAGGCGACCGCCTCGATGCCGCCGCCCGCGCCGAGCGGATGGCCGTGCATCGACTTGGTCGAGGAGACGGCGAGCTTGTAGGCGTGTGGACCGAACACCTCCTTGATGGCGTTGGTCTCGTTGAAGTCGTTGATGGTGGTCGCGGTACCGTGCGCGTTGAGATAGTCCACCCGGGTCGGCTCGAGCTCAGCATCATCCAGAGCCAGCTGCATGGCCTGCCGCGGCCCTTCGATGTCGGGGTTGACCATGTCCTTGCTGTCGGAGGTCATGCCGTAGCCGACCAGCTCGGCCAGGATGGTGGCGCCACGCGCCTGGGCGTGCTCGAGCGATTCGAGGACCAGGATGCCCGCGCCCTCGCCCAGCACCGTGCCGTTGCGCTTCTTGGCAAAGGGGAAGCAGCCTTCGGGCGACAGCACGTGCATGGCCTGCCACGCCTTCATGGTGCCGTAGTTGATCACGCTTTCGGAGGCGCCGGCCACGGCCACGTCGACGAGACCGTGGCGGATGTAGTCGCGGGCGATGCCGATGGCGTGGGCGGCCGTCGAGCAGGCACTGCAGGTGGCGAAGGTCGGCCCCTTGATGCCGAACTCGATGCCGACATGCGCCGAGGCCGATGAGCCGATGATGCGCAGCAGCGTCAGTGGGTGCGTGGCGCGCTTGTTCTCGATGAACAGGTCGCGGTAGGCCTTCTCGTAGGTCACAAGCCCGCCGGCGCCCGAGCCGATGATGCAGGCGGCCCGGTAGGGGTCGGCAAGCGGGAACTCGAGGCCGGATTGCCTAACCGCCTCGTCGGCAGCAGCCGCAGCGAACCAGGAATAGCGGTCCGCGTGCTGAATGATCTTGTCACGCTTGAAGTGCTTCAGGCGTGCCTTGTGGTCGAAATCCTTGATCTGTGCGGCGATGAGAATCTTCAGGTCTTCGAGCGGAAAGCCGCCAAGCTCGCTGACTCCGCATTTGCCTTCCCGCATGGCCGCCCAGAACTCGGCCACATTCTGCCCGATCGCCGTTACCACGCCCAAGCCGGTAACGACGACGCGGCGCCTTGCCGTCGGTTTTGTCGTCAAACTCGAAAATCCTCGTTGATGACCACCGCGGCCCCGGGGCGGTCTAGGCAGTACTGGCTAAGTGTCAGGCCTTGGCTGCGTTGGCCGCCGTCCCTGGTCCTTCCATCAGCGCCTTCACGCGGTCGACCACGGAGCCCACGGTCTTGAAGTCGGCGGCTTCTTCGTTGGCGTTATAGGGGATCTCGATCCCGAACGTGTCCTCGATATCGAATACGATCATCGCCAGATCGAGCGATTCGATCTTCAGGTCCGTAAGCGCCGTCTGGAGCGAGATGTCGTCCCTCGGCTCCTTCATGTGCTTTTTGAGGATGTCGATGATCTTGGTGGCTACATCGTCCATTGCACTCTCCCACCCCGTGAGACGCACACACAGGGCCATCGCTACCGGCATCCTACTAGAGCAGGCCCGGCCCAAGGGCAAGCTTCGCCGTCACATAACCGTAAACACCATTCAAGTCCAGATCACGCAAAGAGATCAGGGGCCCGAAGGCGCTCGGCTGCCCTGCGACAGCGGCTGGTTTTCGAGCACAAAAGCGTGTTCTATGGCAAGATGCGAACCAAGTTGCATGCGAGCCTTGCGAGGGGTCCCGAGCTTCTTGGTCCAGTGGGGATTGCGCAAACAAAACAGGACTGATGGCCAGAGGGTCCCACCGGCGTAACTCAGAAGGGGGGGAGGAGGCGACCATGGCAGGAACCGAGGCGCGCGCACCGCGCGGTGCTCAGCCATCGGCAGACGCGGCATATCCTTGGCTGACCCGCTATCCGGACGGTGTCGACTGGCACCAAACCTTCACGCCAACGCCGATTTTCGAGCTTTTGGAGCAGTCGGCGAAGGCCTACCCGCGGCGGGTTTGCACCAATTTTCTCGGCAAGACACTCACTTATCGCGAGATCGCCCGGCTCGTCGACCAGGCCGCGGCAGGCCTGCAGAAGCTCGGCGTCACCAAGGGCAGCAAGGTCGGCCTGCTGCTGCCCAACAGCCCAACCTTCATCATCTATTACTACGGCATCCTCAAAGCCGGCGGCACGGTTGTTAATTATAATCCGCTTTATACGCTCGAGGAGCTCACTCACCAGGTCAAGGACAGCCAGACCGAGCTGATGGTCACGCTGGACCTCAAGCTCCTATTCGACAAGGTCGAGGCCCTGGTGGCGGCAGGGACCCTGCCGCGGGCCATCGTCGCCTCGTTCCCGGCGCTGCTGCCGGCCGCCAAGTCCGTGCTCTTCAAGCTGTTCAAGGGCAAGGAGCTAGCCGCCCCGGCCAGGTCGCCCGTCGCCGCCCGGCTGATCGCCGATGCGCACGTCCTGAAGAATGACGCCAGCTACCAGCGTCCCACGATCGATCCGTGGAACGATGTCGCCGTGCTGCAGTACACGGGCGGCACGACCGGGACGCCCAAAGGCGCGATGCTGACCCACGCCAACGTCTCGGTGAACTGTCAGCAGGGAGCGGCGTGGGGCATCAACCTGAAACGCGGGCAAGAGCGAGCGCTCGCCGCCCTGCCTTTCTTCCATGTCTTCGCCATGACCGTGGTGATGAACCACGCGCTCTCCCAGGGCGCCGAGCTCATCATCATGCCGCGCTTCATCCTCGCCGACGCCATGAAGCTGATCGACAGCACCAAGCCGACGGTGATGCCCGGCGTGCCGACCATGTTCATCGCCATGCTCGGCCATCCCAAGCTCAAGAAGTTCGATTTGTCCTCGCTCAAGTATTGCGTGTCGGGAGGCGCGCCGCTGCCGGTGGACGTGAAGCAGAAATTCGAGGCCCTCACCGGCTGCAAGCTGGTCGAGGGCTACGGACTGACCGAGGCCTCACCCAACGTCACCTGCAATCCCGTCGAGGGCCCGGTGAAGGAAGGCTCGATCGGCCAGCCGCTGCCTGGCACGATCGTGTCCCTGCGCGATCTGGCCGATCCCACCAAGGAAGTCCCGCTCGGCGAGAAGGGCGAGATCTGCATCAAGGGCCCGCAGGTCATGAAGGGATACTGGAACAGGCCCGAGGAGACGGCCGATCAGTTCGTCGGCGATTACCTGCGCACGGGCGATGTGGGAATCATGGACGGCGAAGGCTTCATCTTCATCGTCGACCGCATCAAGGATCTCATCATCTGCTCGGGCTACAACGTCTATCCGCGCCGCATCGAGGAGGCCATCTACGAGCATCCGGCGGTCGAGGAGGTCACCGTCATCGGCATCAAGGACAAGTATCGCGGCGAGGCGCCCAAGGCCTTCATCAAGCTCAAGGACGGAGCCGCGGCGACGAAAGAGGCCATTCTCAAGCATCTGGAGTCGAAGATCTCGCGCATCGAGATGCCGGCCGAGATCGAGTTTCGCGACCAGCTGCCCAAGACGATGATCGGCAAACTTTCCAAGAAAGAGCTGAAGGCAGAGGAGGCGCGCCGCCAAAGGGGCGCCTAAGGGGGATTGCGTGAGGGGCGGGTGCAATGGCTGACGCACCAACGCCTGAGTCGGGCGAGGAGCGGCTCTATACCATCGGCGAGCTTGCCCGCGAGTACGAGTTGACCACGCGCGCCATTCGCTTCTACGAGGCCAAAGGGCTGATCTCGCCGCGGCGCAAGGGTTCCTCGCGCGCCTACGACAAGAGGGATCGCGCACGGCTGACCCTGGTCTTGCGCGGCAAGAACCTCGGCTTCTCGCTCGAGGAGATTAAGGAGTATCTCGAGCTTTACGACGCGGATGCGACGCAGACCCTCCAGCTCAAGCATCTGCTCGACAAGGTCGATCGGCGGATGGAGGAGCTGCGCCAGAAGCGCACCGATCTCGACCGCACGCTACGCGAACTCAGGAACATCAGAACGCAGGCGCTCGCGGCTCTCAAGCGGAGCAGGAGCGCATCCCGCTAGGATCCTAGATCGGTAGGAGCAGCACTCGCCCGACGCCGATGTGCCAGGCCACTGGCGTCGTCTTCCGTAACCGGCGCGCAGCTATAAGAAAAGGCCCGGCACCGTGCTTCGGCTCCGGGCCTTCGATGGCAGACGGTGCGATCCTGCTCGCTGCGGGCGGGATCAGACCGACTTTTTCATCTGCTCGAAGGACTTCATCGCGACCTGGTTGGCGGTCTCGAAGGTCTGCTGAGCAACGCGCGTCGAAAGCTCGAAAAGCTCGCGGGTCTGCTCGCCCGCAAGAGCAAGCTGCTTCTGGACGAAATCGGCCTGCAAACGTGCCGCTTCCGGCAGTGTCTTTGCCTTGGCCATCGCCTGGGCGGCGTCGAACGCAGCGCCCGTGTTGATGGTGGCGTTGTCGATCACCTTCGCCCCGATGGCCTTGGCACCGGCCTGGGTCGCGAGCAAAAGCTCCTCGGCAACCTTGGCTTGGCCCTTTGCGACCGTGCTCAGCTTGTCGAAAGCGTCGCGGCTCTTGGCAACGCTCTCCTCGGCAAAAGCCTGGATGTTCTCGGGAAAGCGGGCGGACCTGGCAGCGTTGAGGAATTCCTCGGCCTGTCGCTTCATGTACTCGTTCATTTGGGTCTCTCTCCTGCGGGCTCGGGCTGACGTGCCTCATATACAGGCATATGTTTGTGCATTGCAACATATTTCTTGCGATGCAGCATAGTTCCCGTGCGGAACCCGATACGATGGGCTTCCCGCCATTTTGCAGGGCACAATATTCCGAACGCCGATCAAGGGGTTAAAGGCGTGAAGACCTCCCGATATCCCATCACCGAACGATCAAACAGAATGTCCTGAGGCCTCAGCGCCCGCGCCAGCGCCAGACCCTCGAGGGACCGGCAGCGCGATAATGCCACATATGTCTGGCCATGTGCGAAGGTTCCGCGCCCGAGGTCGATATACACCCGGTCCAGCGTCAGTCCCTGGCTCTTGTGAATGGTCAGGGCCCAGGCGAGCCGCAGCGGGTACTGGCGGAACGTCCCGGCCACCGTCTCGACGATCTTCTGCTCCGCCTGGTCGTAGGCATAGCGCCGCGCTTCCCACGATACGGGCTCGATCTCATGCTCCTCGCCCGCGACCTCGACCCACACCTGCTCGTCCTCGAGCCTGGAGATGCGGGCGATCGTTCCATTGACCCAGCGCCCGTCGCTGTCGTTGCGCAAGAGGATGACCTTGGCGCCGGGCTTCAACACAAGCGTCTGGTCGGTCGGATGTGCGCCCTGGTTGAACTCTCCGGTCACGGCTGCCGCGTACTCGCGTGCTCGCCCCGGCAGAGCGTTCAGAAACGCCATGTTGATGCGGTGCGCCGCTGCATTGGTGGGCGTCAGGATGACGAACGGCTCGCCTTCCGCGAGCGTGCGGATTGGCGCGACACGCTGATTGAGTAGCGCCAGATCCGTGCTGTCCGCCTCGCCGTCCCGCACGCGATTGAGTACCGACAACAAGGCCTCGTCGCGCTGGCGGAAGACGTGTGTCAGCTCGAGCAGCGACGTACCGTGTCCCTCGCGGAGCGCAGAGATGCTGAAGAAGAACGGTCCAC
This sequence comes from Bacteroidota bacterium, assembly GCA_050260355.1. Classification (GTDB taxonomy): domain Bacteria; phylum Pseudomonadota; class Alphaproteobacteria; order Rhizobiales; family Hyphomicrobiaceae; genus CADEFX01. The sequence continues at coordinate 47,745 of JBLNBZ010000046.1, forward strand.
CATGCGCGGATTCCAGATGCTCTGCGACCTCGGCCTCCTGGACCACGGGCGGTAGCTGATGCAGGTCGCCGAAGAGCAGCAGGCGCACGCCGCCGAATGGCTCCCGAGGGCGGCCCCGGTTCACCCGGAGCGACTGATCGATGGCCCACATGAGGTCCGAGCGGACCATCGACACCTCGTCGATGACGAGCAGCTTCAGCCTTCGCATGGCGCTGCCGTTGCGGCTGCGGCGGATATCGTCCGGCCGGATCAGCCGCGGTGGAAAGCCGAAGAAGGAATGGATGGTCTGCCCGCCGACGTTGACGGCTGCCAGACCCGTCGGCGCGAGGACAACCATCTCTTGCTCGGCACGATCGCGCAGCGCGCGCAACAGCGTCGATTTGCCCGTGCCGGCGCGTCCCGTGACGAACAAATGTCCATCGCCGTCGCGCAGAAACTGCAGTGCGGCGTGATACTCGGTTGTCGGCTCGGTGCCGGCCGGCCAACCTCGGTCCGAAGCCGTCGCGGGCTCAGCTCCCCTGGGGGCTGACGCCGCCGGCGCGTGTGCGCTGCCCGCTGACTTCCGTGGCATGCCTGTCTCCTGATACTACGAGCCGGCGTATCTGCGCCGCGAGGCCCTGTCAAAGCCTGGTGGCCACTGGCTGCGAAATGGCTCAGGCGGCGCGGCTTGCTTGCACCCACGGGCCGGACCGGTTAGCAATTCCGCTCTCGCCCTCCTGCACGACCCACGACGGAAACTCCCCACATGGCAACGCAAAACCTTCTCCTCCTGCCCGGCGACGGCATCGGTCCCGAGGTCATGGCCGAGGTCGAGCGATTGATCGGCTTCTTCAACAAGAAGAGCCGCAGCGAGTTCAAGATCGAGACTGATGTCGTGGGTGGCGCCGCCATCGACAAGCACGGCGTGCCGCTGGCGGACGAGACCCTTGCCAAGGCGAAACGCGCGGATGCCATCATCTTCGGCTCGGTCGGTGGTCCGAAGTGGGCCAACGTGAAATACGAGAACCGACCCGAGGCCGGCCTCCTGAAGCTCAGGAAGGAGCTCGATCTCTTTGCCAATCTGCGTCCGGCCATATGCTACCCCGCGCTTGCGGAGGCGTCCTCGCTGAGGCGCGAGCATGTCGAAGGCCTCGACATCCTGATCTTGCGCGAGCTGACCGGCGGCACCTATTTCGGCGAGCCGAAGGAGATCGTCACCCTGGAGGACGGTCAGAAGCGCGCCGTCGACACTACGGTCTATTCGACGCACGAGATCGAGCGGATCGCTCGCGTGGCATTCGATCTCGCCAGGCGGCGCCGCAACAAGGTGCACTCGGCGGAAAAGCATAACGTGATGAAGACCGGCGTCCTATGGAAGGAGGTCGTCACGGCCGTACACAAGAAGGAAGCGCAGGACGTCGAGCTGCAGCACATCCTTGCCGACGCCTGCGCGATGCAACTCGTTCGCAGCCCGAAGCAGTTCGATGTCATTGTGTGCGACAACCTGTTCGGCGACATGCTCTCGGACCAGGCCGCCATGCTCACCGGCTCCATCGGCATGCTGCCATCGGCCTCGCTCGGTGCGCCGGACACCAAGTCCGGCAAGCGTAAGGCGCTCTATGAGCCCGTGCACGGCTCGGCCCCAGACATCGCGGGCCAAGGGCTCGCCAATCCTATTGCTCAGATGGCATCGTTCGGGATGGCGCTGCGCTACTCCTGCGACATGGGCAAGGAGGCCGATCTCATCGACAAGGCCATTGCGAACACGCTGGCGCGCGGCCTGCGCACCGCGGACATCATGCAGCCCAACATGCGCAAGGTGGGGACTGCCGAAATGGGCCGTGCCATACTGGAGGAGATCGAGAAGCTGGCTGCGTAAGCTCCCTCGGCTCCTCGCCGCTATTCGGCAGCGCTGTCGGCTCCCTGGAGGGGAAACATGACGTTCGACCCAAAGGCAGCAGCTCGCTTCATTGCTGAGGCGCACCGCACGCGCGCGCCCTACCAGAACCTGCCGCCGGAGATCGCTCCGCAAACCGTGGCGGACGCCTACGCCGCGCAGGAGGCCCTGAAGGAGCTGTGGACCCCGCTCTACGGCCGATTGGCCGGCTTGAAGATCGCCACCACGACAAAGGTCATGCAGCAGCTCATGGGCATCGATCATCCCTGCGGGGGCATGATCTACGAGCGGCGCGTCCACACATCGCCGGCTGCGATCAGGCTCGGCGACTACATGCACGTTGTGATCGAGTGCGAGCTGGCGGTCCGCATCGGCCGAACCTTGGCGAAGAAGAGCACGCCCTATACGCGGGATGAGGCCCGCGCCGCCGTGAAGGCCGTCATGCCGGCATTCGAGCTGATCGAGGATCGCAATGCCGTCTACAAGGACTGCAAGGCCCTTTCTCTCATTGCCGACAACGCTTGGAACGCCGGTATCGTCCTTGGCGCGCCGGTCGAAGTCGCGGCTGATCTCGACTTGAACGGTATCAGGGGGCGGCTCGAGACCGGCTCAGATACGCGCGAGGGATTGACTGACGACCCGATGGGTGCGCTGGCGTGGCTCGCCAATCTGGCGGCGGATCGCGGCCGTCCGCTCGAAGCGGGAATGGTGGTCATCACCGGCAGCCTCATACCGACGCTGCCGATTCCTGCCGGCGAAAGCTTCGTGTTCGAGATCGCGGGGATCGGCAAAGTCGAGTTGTCGGCGACTGCCTGACCTCTCCTCGAGCCGCTCACCGAGGTAGCGGCGAGGTCGGCACCATGCCGTGACTTTAGACGTGGGCGTTGCCATTGGTTGGTGGATGCTGGCCGTTGGCCGCCGGATGTGGCTGCAGGCGAATGCGCGTCTCTTTCCCCGCGGTGCTTCGCACGATGCGCTGGTTGCGCTCGAGGTCCTGCAGCCAGCGGCGCACCGTGGGCGGGGATCGGCCGACCAGGTTGGCGAGCTCCGCCTGCGAGATCACGATCTCTCGGTTGGCCCCGATGCGGCCGCGTTGAGAGAGGCTGCTTCCTTCCGGCAGTTTCGTGAGGCGCGCCAGAACCTGGAGGAAGTCATCGGCCGACGATGTGGGTGCGAGCAAGGGCGCCGGGAGATTGTCGGCCGACGCCGCTGTCGGCTTGGATGATTCGGCACCCGGCGAGGCGGTCGGCCATGCAAGCCCCGGGAGCAGCCCGGCGGCGAGTTGGACGAACGCCCACGATAACGCGGCAAGGCCCAAGGAAGCCGAGCCGTGGTTCTGGAAGATTGGAAGCGCGGCCAGCATGAGAAGCGGAACCAGGATGCAGTAGGTCGTGCACGCGAGCCACAGGGGAGCGACCAGCACGAAAGCCTGGAACCGCGATCTCTCCCAAATGCGCTCTGCGTGCAGGGTAAGGGTAAACCGCAGGCCCTCGACGGCCACCGCCAGCGCCACGAGGTAGATGGCCGGAGAGGGAAAGGCGGCAAGGGGCCCGTCATTTGCCGGCGCGAGGGTACGACCGACGTACCAGCTGCTCCCGACTGAGCCCAGCAGCGACACCGTCACGAAGAGGGCCGCGAAAGCCAATCCAACCGCTCTTGTCATCTCACTGCTGATGCGGAGGTCAGGCATCGTTTTCTGGAGGGCTCGGGAAGCTGTGGGACGTGCGCGACGGAGGTCTGTGGCGCCGCATGCTAGGCGCGCCTGAAGCGCACGCCATCCGGTATTGTCCTGCGAACTCCGGCGTCGATTGCTGAGCCTTGCGGCCAGGCCCGACGGCGTCAGACGCTCGGCTTCTCATCGCAGGTGGCCGCAGTCTCGGTGCGCCACATGCGTCCATTCCAGGAGCCTTGCTGGCGTGGGGGCGCGTCCTGCCGTCCCTGCTCGGAGCCGTACTCGTAAAGCTCGTAGCAATTCGGGCTCATCTTGACGACGCGGAAACAGCCGCCCTCGCCCGGGGGAGGGTAGCTGAAGCAGAACTCCAGCGGCGTGATCCACCACTTGCCGGGCCGGCGCACATGCTTCTCGCGGTAGTCGCTGGTTCCGTCCGTGAAGATGACCTCCGTCCAGGCTTTCCCGTCCGGGTAGATGCCGGCCAGCGACTTGCCGGAGAACTCCAGGCGAATGGCATCCGCCGGCATCCAGCGCAGCCGGTCTGCATCCTCCTGGGCGGCGGACACGCCCGCGGCGAAGATGAGAGAGAGCCCTGCAACTTGGCCCACTCGGCACTTCCAGATCATCGCAAGCTCCCGGTCCGACAGAACCGATGCACAATACGACGAAGGAAGTTGGGTGGTCGGTAGAGTGAGGCTCGACGGTTTGTCGCACGTGCTCACGCCGCTGCGGCGCGCGTGAAGCTCTCCACGTAATCCATCAATCTGTCGCTGGCCTTCGCGGCGGCTTCACGATCGGCCATCGCTATGGCTCTTGCCTGCGCCGCATGCAGCCGCGCGCACAATGGCAGGTCGGCGGCGTTCTTGTAGTGCTGATACCAGAAGCGGCGCGACAGGCCCTGTAGCAGCCGCATCGCACGCGCGGCGTACTCGTTGTGCGCTGCCTCGACGACGAGGAGGTTGAGGTCGCGGTCGAGCCGCATGAAGGCGATGTCATCGTTCGATCTGCTGGCCTGGTCCATGCCCGCGGCGATCTCACGAAAACGCGCGCGCTGCTCCTTTGTCGCGCGGCTGGCGGCAGCCCGGGACAACAGTCGCTCGACCTCGCGGCGAACCTCGAGCACCAGAAGCTGCTCCTTGGGGTCCGCCTCGGAGACGAGAATGCCCCTTCGCGGCAGCACGACGACAAGTCCTTCGCGGGCAAGGCGTTGCAGTGCTTCGCGGATCGGTGTGCGGCCGAGCCCGAGCTGCACGGCCAGCGCATACTCGGACAAAAACTCGCCCGGCGGAATCTGCAGCGTGACGATGCGCTCCTCGAGCAGGCGGTAGGCCTGATCGGCCATCGGCTCTGCACGCGCCGATGCGCGAGCCACTGGCCCCAGCCTTCTCGACCGTGCTGTGCTCAAACGCCCGAGCCTCCTCGCCTCAGATCTGGCGCCGCTTGCGCACCATGCTGGCGAACTTCTCGTATTCCTCCTCCTTGACCGTGTAGGAGTGGTCGTCGTCCGGGAAGCTGCCCTCCTTCACCTCCTTGATGTATTGCTTGATGCCCGCCACGGCGACCTCGGTAAGCTTCGCATAGCGCTTGGTGAACTTGGGCTTGAAGTCGGTGAACACGCCGAGCAGGTCGTGGCAGAGCAGGATCTGGCCGTCTGTGCCGACGCCAGCGCCGATGCCGATGGTGGGGATCGTGAGCTGCTCGGAGATGAGCCTGGCGATCTTGGCCGGCACCGCCTCGAACTCGAGCATGAAGCAGCCGGCGTCCTCGATGGCCAGCGCGTCCTCGAGAATCTTCATTGCCGCCTCGGCCGTGCGGCCCTGGATCTTGAAGCCTCCGAACATGGCAATGGTGTGCGGCGTCAGACCGATGTGGGACGCTGTGGGGATGCCGGCGTCGACGAGGGCCTTCAAGATGTGGGCTTGGCTCTTGCCGCCCTGCGGCTTGACGGCGTCAGAGCCGGCTTCCTGCATGAACCTGGTGGCGTTGGTGAGTGCGCGATCGATCGTGTTGTAGCTCTGGTAGGGCATGCAGCCGAGCACGAAGGTGTTGGGCGCGCCGCGCCGGATCGCCTGCGCGTGCATCACCATCATGTCCATGGTGGCCGGAATGGTCGATGGATGGCCGTGTGCGATCATGGCCAGGCTGTCGCCGACGACGGCAACGTCGACACCAGCCATCTCCGCCCACTTGGCGCTCGTGTAGTCGGGGACGGACATGTAGACCATCTTCTCGCCGGACTTCTTGCTGTCCCGGATCTCGGTGATGGTGCGCTTCTCGCGCTTGCCGTTGGACTTGGCGGGCTCTTTCGACATCGATGGTGCCTCCCCGGTAGGAACGCAGCTTCTGGTGCTGGCTGATATATCTGTTCCATGTTAGGGAGCGGGCTTCCGGTGGGCAAGCCGACACCGGTTTGGAAGTCGCTCGAGGGTGGCGTGCTCGGAACGTCCTGGCTTTCCTTGGCCCTGTTCGTGGCCCTGGTGCTCAGCGTGAGCCTGTACGGGCTGACGGCCAGCGGCCATTTTCCGGGCGAGCACCGGGCGGAGGCGCTTCGCACAACATTCGGTGCAGCGCTTCTGTGGGGGACGATGGCGGCTTCGGCAGCCGCCGCCATCTACGCTGTTGCGTTTGCCGCGGCGTCGCTGCCCTGGCATCTGGCGATCATCGGCGGCGGAGGGGCGCTGCTGATCGCACCGCTCATCCTGCAGCCGATGTCGGACCGGTTCGTCAATGGGCGGCGAGGGCTGGTCACCTTCGCCGCGCTGGCGGTTCTGCTCGCGGGCCTTGCTTGGATGAGTGCTTGAGCCCGCCTGCGGCTACTCTGCCGCCTTCGCCGTCGGCGCGTATTTCTTCGCCGGCGACCAGGTCTGCAGCACGGCGCGATGATACTGGATCGGTGTCGCGACGGTCGCCCCGAGCCGATAGGCCGCGTGCCAGCCCCAATGCGGATCGTCGAGAAAGGCGCGCGCGAGCGCGACCATGTCGGCCTGCCCTTCGGCGACGATTGCCTCGGCCTGCTCGGGCTCCGTGATCAGCCCGACGGCCATTGTCGGCATGCCGGTCGCCTTGCGGATCTCGGCCGCGAACGGCACCTGGTAGCTCGGGCCGAGCTTGATCTTCTGGCTCGGGTCATTGCCGCCCGAGGAGGCGTCGACATAGTCGCAGCCGAGCTTCTGCAGCTCCTTGGTGAAGGCGATCGAGTCAGCGAGCGTCCAGCCGCCTTCCACCCAGTCGACCGCCGAGATGCGGATGCCGAGCGGCTTGTCCTTCGGCCAGACTTCGCGCACGGCCTTGAACACCTCGAGCGGGAAACGCATCCGGTTCTCGAGACTGCCGCCGTAAGCGTCGGTGCGCTTGTTGGAGAGCGGCGAAAGGAATTGATGCAGCAGATAGCCGTGTGCCGCATGCAGCTCGATCATGTCGAAGCCGACCCGCAGCGCGCGCTCGGTCGACTGCACGAACTTCGCCGTGAGCGCCGCAAGATCCTCGATCGACATCGCCTTCGGAGCGGCCCAGCCTTCGATGAAGGGCCGCGCGGAGGCCGATTTCGTCTGCCAGCCATTCTCGACCGGCTCGTTCATGACCTTGGCCTCCCACGGTACCTTCGAGGAGGCTTTTCGCCCGGCGTGCGCGAGCTGGATGCCAAGCTTGGCCTGACCGTATTTGCGGCAGGCGTCGACGACCCGCTTCAGGGCGCGCTCGTTCTCGTCGGAGTAGAGCCCGAGGCAGCCGTAGGTGATGCGGCCCTCCGGCTCGACGCCGGTCGCCTCGACGATGAGGAGGCCCGCTCCCGACTGGGCCAGCGTACCCAGATGCATCATGTGCCAGTCGGTGGCAGAGCCATCCTCCGCCGAGTACTGGCACATCGGCGAAACAACAATGCGATTGGGGAGCTCGAGCCCCCGCATGCGAAAGGGGGAGAACAAGGGACTTTGCTTCGCCGTCATGCTCATCTACTCGCTCTTTTCCGATCCCGACAGGTCACAAGCGCAGCCGCCGCTCCGGGGGAACGGCGGCGCAATTTCCGATGTAAAGTTAGCATCGATACGGATCGTTTTGCATCCGGCTTGCGCTCAAGCCGTATCAGAAGGGCGTGATGCGCCTCGCTGCGTCGGATCGCCTTGTCACCGCACGCAGATTGCGCAGCTTTGCGACGGCGCGAAATGCCATTTCGATCTGCAACTACAGAGGAGCGGGTGATACCCGGAAAGTGGCGGTCGGAGCGGCCGTGCTCGTTGGCCGTTACGCGCGCGCGCCAGACTCGCTCACCTTGCCGAGCCAGTCGAGCAGACCTGCAATGTGGGGCGTGCGGTACTGAGCCGAGCTTGGTCCTGCGCCAATCTTCACCGTGATGCCGGCCAGCGCGTTGACTACGGCGAAGCCCGCCTCATCCGACACGTCGTCACCGCAATAGATCGGCCGACGGCCGACGAACGGGGCCTCGAGCAGAAAATCGCGAATGGCACGCCCCTTGTCCGCCACTGCCGGCGCAATCTCGACGACCATCTTGCCTTCGATCAGTTTCAGGCCGCGCGTTGTCTTCAGCGCGGCCATGCCAGCCTTGAGGCAGGCGGCCGCCAGCTCCGGCCGCGCGCGATAGTGCAGGGCGATCGTCTGCCCCTTGAGCTCCAGGAGCAGGCCGGGATTGGCCTCCACGAACGTCTTGAGACGCTCGGACACGTGGGCAATCGACGCATCGCCCGCCGGCAGATCGTAGATACGCCGATCCGCGGAGCGATGCACAAGGCCATAGAGGCCCGCGACCGGCAGCTCCAGCGGGGCGAGATGCCGATCGATCTCGCTGATCCTGCGACCGGTGACGATCGCGACGGCGCCGGAGAAAGACGCCGACAGCTTTTGCAGCAGGATGCGCGTCTCGGGGAAGAACGCGACCTGATCGGGCGAGGGAGCGATCTCGGCGAGCGTGCCATCGAAATCGAGGAATAGGGCATCGCTGCTGAAGTCGATCGAGCTTACAGGAGGAAGTGAGATGATAATGGACGTTGCCGCCTTCGCTGCTGACTCGCCCGCGCGATCTAGCTGGTCGGCAGAAAGTACTCTTCCATGTCCGGATCCCATAACCGCACGCCTCCTGTAATTCCCGCCGTGTTGGATACAATTTTGACGTTGTCAGGCAGATCCAAATCTATCTTCCGCGCATTGCCGCCGCCGACATAAAGCATGTCGTAGTTGACAAGCGATTGGATCTGAACGAGCGCCTTGCCCAGGCGCCTGTTCCAATTTGCACGCCCCTTTGTCTCGAGTGCGGCATTGCCCAGGTACTGGTCATACGTCTTTTTGCCGCGGGCCCGAGATTGGCCGAGCTCGAGGGGCAGAATCAGCCGGCGGTGCCTGTAGAGGGCGCAGCCGACCCCGGTGCCCAAAGTGATGACACATTCGAGGCCATGCCCCTCGACCACGCCCAGACCCTGGACGGCGGCATCGTTGAGGGCGCGAGCGGGCGCCCCCAGCTGCTTTGTCAGTTCCGCGGCAAGGTTGACGCCGCGCCAAAACTGGGTTCCGAGATTGGGCGCGGTAAAAACCCTCCCATCCTTCACGACACCGGGGAACCCTGCGGAAATCCGGCCAAAAGCCGGCAGATCCGCCGCCATGGACTTGATCAGCCGAAGGACGTTCTCGGGCGTTCCAGGGCTGGGTGTGGGGACCTCGACGCGGGGCGCAATCATGGCGCCGGTCGGGTCGAGCACTGAGGCCTTGATGTGGGTTCCGCCGATGTCGATCGAAAGCGTGGAGGGCCCGCTGCGTCGCGCCGATACGGCACGATTTGGGCGCCGAGACTGGGGTCGCGCCTCTAGCGGGTTTGACACCTCCGACTCCGATGGATCCTGCTCGATCATTGTTGTCAGCGGATCGGCCGCCAATGCCGGGCATCGTGCTCGAGCAGCGCATCCGCCTCGGCCGGCCCCTGCGATCCCGCATCATAGAACGCCAGACCGCTTCCCGGCGACTCGCGCACGGCATCGAGGATCGGCTGGACGACGCGCCATCCGGCTTCCACGTTGTCGGCGCGCAGAAATAGCGTCGCGTCGCCGATCAGGCAGTCGTAGAGCAGCGTCTCGTAGCCTGTGCTCGGTCCCGCTTTGAAGTAGTCCGCGTAGTGAAAGTCCATGCGGACGCCGCGGATCGCGAGCTCCTGCCCCGGGACCTTGGCGTTGAATTGAATCGAGGCGCCTTCATCCGGCTGGATGCGAAGCACGAGGAAGTTCTCGGCCAGGCGCTCGACCGGCGTGTCGCGGAAGAGGGTAAATGGAGCCTGCCGGAACTTGATGGCGACCTCCGTTCGGCGGCCAGCCAGGGCCTTGCCGGTGCGCAGATAGAAGGGCACGCCAGCCCAACGCCAGTTGTCGATCATCAGGCGCAGGGCGACGTAAGTCTCGGTCAGGCTGTCGCTCTTCACCTTCGGCTCGCGGCGGTAGTCGGGGATGGCGCGGCCCTTGATCTCGCCGGCGCGATACTGCGCCCGGACCACCGAGCGGCCGATCGCTTGCCGGGTGAAGGGTTGCACCGAGTCCAGCACCTTGGTCTTCTCCGAGCGCACGGCATCGGCCGAGAAATTGGCCGGAGGCTCCATGGCCGTCAGGCTGAGAAGCTGGAACAGGTGATTGGGTACCATGTCCCGCAGGGCGCCGGTTGCGTCGTAGTAATCGCCACGCGTCTCGACCGTGACCTGCTCGGCGACGGTGATCTGCACATGGTCGACGTGGTGCCGGTTCCAGATCGGCTCGAACAGTCCGTTGGCGAATCGCAGCACCATGAGGTTCTGCACCGTCTCCTTCCCAAGATAATGATCGATCCGGTAGATCTGATGCTCGGCGAGCTTCTCCAGCAGCTGCCGATTCAGCTCGCGGGCAGAATCGAGGGACGTGCCGAACGGTTTCTCGACGACCACGCGCCGCCACCATGGCCCCTCTTCGGTGGTCAACCCGCCGGCGCTGAGGTGGCTGACGATCAAAGAGAACACCGTCGGCGGTGTCGCCAGATAGAACAGGCGGTTGCCGCCGCGCGACGTCAGCTCGATATGGCTCAGTCTCTCCGCCAGGCGACGGTACGTACCCGGATCACCGAGGTCACCGCGCACATACGTTGCACTCGCGAACAGGCGGCGCGCAATTTCAGGGGCTACCGGTGTGGTGGCGAAGGTCTGCAGGTTTTTCTCGAGGTAGCTTTGAAAGGCGGCATCGGTCATGTCGGTGCGACCGACGCCGACGATCGTGAAGCGCGCGGGCAGCAGGCCACCGGCCGCCAGATTGTGGATCGCGGGAATGAGTAGCCGTTTGGTCAGGTCGCCCGTGATGCCGAAAACGACGAAAGCACACGGACCTTCTGGCGCGAGGGTCAAAAGCAATCCCCTCTCGGTTGCTCGGGAGAGCTCGGGAGATTCGCGTCGAGTTCCGCGCCAGCGCTGCCGCGGAGCTGCACGTGTGTATGCCTAGGTCGGTTCATCGAGCACCAACGTTACCCGTATATTGCCGCTCGTGCGCAGCATGCGGATGGACACGCCCTCGCCGCTTTGCTGGACGGCGAAATCGACTGCAGCATCACCCAAACGAAGGTTGCGTATCGTTATCTCCTGGGCAACGGCGGGGACGCGCGAGTTGCGCAAACGGATCTCGCGCGCTTCAGGATCGAACTCGAGGCCGAGCATGGCCTGCAGAAGCAGGAACGGCGCCGCGCTCGCCCATTCTTGGGGCGAGCAGGCGACGGGATAGAGCGTCGGGCCGCGTGCCCGACGTCGCCGCATCCCGCAAAAGAGCTCCGGGAGCCGGCGATCATCCATGTATGTTGCCGCGTCCATCAGCCCCTCGAAAAGAGGGGCTACGTGATGGGCAAGCCCGCAACGCGCAAAGCCAAGCGCGATCAGTGCATTGTCATGCGGCCAGATCGAGCCATTGTGATACGACATGGGGTTGTAGCGCGCTTCCCCCTTCGCGACGGTCCTGATCCCCCAACCGGAAAAGAAGCTGCGCGTCAGCAGGCCTTGCGCCACGCGCCGAGCGCGATCGGGCGGTACAATGCCGGTGAACAGCGCCTGACCCGGATTGCTGGTACGCACCCGGCATGGATTCTTTGCGCCGTCGAGCGCGAGCGCGTAGGTGCCCTCCTCATCACACCAGAAGGCTTGGTCGAAGCGCTGGCGCAGCGTCTCGGCTTGCCGATCGAGCTCCTGCCCCCGGAACGGGCGTCCAAGGAGGCGCGCGTATTTTGCGGCGAGCCGCTTGGCCGCGTAGACGTATCCTTGAACCTCGACGAGCGCGATCGGACCTTCCGCAAGCTGTCCGTCGGCATGGAAGATGGAGTCGTAGGAATCTTTCCAGCCCTGATTGGCCAATCCCGTCTGCGCCGCTCGCGCATATTCGATGAAGCCATCTCCGTCCATGTCGGCCGGACCGTCGATCCACGTGAGGGCCCGCTCGACCGCCGGCCAAAGCTCGGCGAGAAAATCCAGATCTCCGGTGCGCTCGGTGTAGAGGCCTGCGAGTATGACGAACAGAGGCGTGGCATCGACGCTTCCGTAGTAGAGACCGAACGGAACCTCCTGTAAGGCCGCCATCTCGCCGCCGCGCATCTCGTGCAGGATCTTGCCGGGCAGCGCATCTGCGAGGGGATCATCCCTTTCCGCCTGGTACGCGGCGAGCCGTCTCAGAACGCCCCGCGCGATGCTCGGATCGAACCAAAGAGTCTCGATGGCGGTGATGATGCCGTCGCGACCGAACGTCGTCGAGTACCAAGGAATGCCCGCATAGGGGTATCGGCCCTCCGACGTCTCGGTGACAAGCATGCACAGGTCGGACATCGACCTGCAGAGGATCTCATTCAGCACGTCGTTGGACGTCGAGACGGTGGCAACATCGCGCGTGGCGCGCTTGAGCTCGCGATTGGCCGCAGTGAGACCGGTAAAGAACTGCGTCCTCCCTTCGGCAATGCGGCCGCGCGCCGATACGTAGACGAACACCGAGGCGCGTCCGCCGGCAGCGAGGGTCAGGACGTAGGTGGCAAGCGTGGAATGAAGCGTCGTGGGCGACGGGTGGAGGCACACATCCGTCTTGCGCAGTCTACCATCGAGGCCCTCATAGGCGAACAGCAGCTCGTTCGCGCCAACCAGAACGTTGCGCGCAGAGCCGCGATGCTTGCGCCTTGATCCGCGGACCTCGAAGATGTCGGCAAAGTCGTTGGCAAATGAGAGCGATACGACGGTGCGGACGGTTTCTTCGCCGTGGTTCACGAAGCCGATCCGCTGATGCAGGGTGCCGTCGCGCACGAAGACCGTGCGCGAGATATGCACCGTGTCCTTTGGCAGGACATTGACCTCGCCCTCGTAGATGTCGGGATTCGTGAGATCGATGTGCAGATTGAGATTGTCGTCCTTGATGTTGGAGCCGAGCAGGAGAGGGCTGGCGCCATTGATCAAGAGACGGTGCTGGGACAGGTAGCGCGTATCGCAGTCGAACAGGCCATCGGGGCCCCCTGATGAGGCCCCGATGTCACCGTGACTGTCGAGCACAACAAACGTGTCGTTGTGCTTGAGCGTGCGACGAGGTCGAGTCGAAGGTCCCGTCGCCGGGATGTAGAAGGGTACCTCCGGCGTCACGTCGATCAGCAGTTCCGTGGTCTCCGCGGCTCTGTTCCTCGCCATCAAGACTGCCTAATGTATGGCGGGCTCCGGTTTTCCACTTGGCATCGACAGTGTTGGCGTGACGGCCTCGACCTGCCTGTCATGGATCAGCTTCCTGTAGGTCTTGACGTAGTCAAGCGCCATGCGCCTGACCGAGAACCGCTCATCGAAACGGGCGCGCACCTGCCGACGATCGAGTGTCAGCAGCCGGTCCATCCTGGCGATTGCTTGCTCGATGCTGTCGACCACAAATCCGGTCACGCCGTCATCGATGATCTCGGGAACCGAGCCTTGGCGGAATGCCAGGACGGGCGTCCCGCACGCCATCGCCTCGATCATAACGAGCCCGAACGGCTCGGGCCAGTCGATTGGGAACAGCAGCGCCCGGGCCTCGCCCAGGAACGACGCCTTCTTGCGGTCGTCGATTTCACCGATGAACTCCACCGCAGGCGATTTCAGGAGCGGTTGGATCTCGTTGCGGAAGTATTCCTCGTCGACGCGATCGACCTTGGCCGCTATGCGCAGCGGCAGGCCGACGGCTTGCGCGATGGCAATCGCCCGATCGACCCGTTTCTCCGGCGCGATCCGGCCGAGGAAGGCCAGATACCCGCCACGCGGCTCGAACGTCGGCTTATAAAGCGGCGGCAGACCGTGGTAGATCGTCGCGGCGAAGTTCGCGAACGGGATCGGCTTGCGCTGGGCATCGGAGATCGAGACCAGCGCCATATCCGGAAACCCGCGATAGAGCTGGTGCAGGTCGGTCAGGTCCTGGCGGCCGTGCAATGTGGTGAGCGTCGGCCGTCCCGTGCCCGAGAAAATCGGGAAGTGGAACTGATCGATGTGGAAGTGCAGGATATCGAAGTCGGCCTGCATCCGGCGCACGCGATCGAGCATCAGCATGTAGTAGGGGATCGGGTCGCGCACCGATGGATTGAGCCGCAGCGCCTGCGCGCAGCACGGCACGAGCTTGGCCGATGTGATGGAATCGCCGCTCGCAAACAGCGTCACGTCGTGACCCTGCCGAACCAGCTCTTCCGTAAGATACGAGGCAATTCTTTCCGTTCCGCCATACAGGCGCGGCGGTACGCTCTCAATCAGAGGAGCAATCTGTGCGATTTTCATGGAGATCCGCTTATCGTTGACCGAGTGGCCTATCAACGTGTTGCAGCGCAGAATTGTTCCCGGGCGGATCGCGCTCCCGGCTGCCCTTTTCCTTCGGGGAAGGGTCGCGGCGTCCGGCACGGCGCGCGAGTTGCCGCAGCTTGTTGCGCAGCTCGTCGGGCGGTGGCCCGCCGGTCGCAGAATCGTGTTGAGCGCGGGCGTTGTTCAGCGCGTCGAGAAACGCTCTCGACCACGCAAACGTGTCGCGACGTATGATGCTTTCGAGCAGCTCGGCATTACGACGAACCCGCTCCTCTCGTCCCATCTGCAGGGCGGCCTCGATCGCGTCTGCGATCTCGTCGACATTGTATGGATTGACGATGAGCGCATTGGTGAGCTGCTCGGCGGCCCCGGCAAATCGCGACAGAATGAGAACGCCTGGATCGGTCGGATCCTGAGCTGCGACATATTCCTTGGCGACGAGGTTCATGCCGTCTCGCATCGGAGTGACGAGTCCAATGCGCGCCGAGCGGTAGATGTCGCCGAGCAAACTTCGTGACAGCGGCCGATGGATATAGTGGATCGGCACCCAGTCGAGCTCTCCGAAGCGGCCGTTGATCGAGCCGGCCAGCGTCTCGAGCTCGGTGCGGATATCGGCGTAGGCCTCGACGCTTTCGCGCGTGGGCGGGGCGATCTGCGTCAGGACGACGCTGCCGCAGTTCGCAGGATACTTTTCCAGAAATCGCGCAAAGGCGTGAAATTTCTGCGGCAGACCCTTGGTGTAGTCGAGCCGGTCGACGCCGATGATGCGTCGGACGGTGGGGCCACCCTGCGCCAGTCCGTAGCGCGGCTTGGCAGACACGAACTCCTTCGGATCGATGCTGACCGGGAAGCTTCCGATCGACAGCACCTGATCGAAGACCCTGATGCGACCATCCTGGAGGATGCGGCCCCGAACTCCGTGCTTGAGGTACTCGAGGAGATTGGCGACGTCGGCTTGGGTTTGCAGCCCGATCAGGTCATAGGCTGAGAGAAACCTTGCGAGCAGCTTGTGCTCGGGCACCGCGAAGAAGGTTTGCGCCGGCGGGAATGGGATATGCAGGAAGAACCCGATCGGGTTGTCGATATCGAGCGCCCGCAGCTCCCAGGCGAGCGGCACCAGCTGATAGTCGTGCACCCAGATGGTGTCGTCCGGCTGAAGCAACGGCTTCAGGCACTCCGCCAGCCGCCGATTGACCGACGTGTAGACCTCGAAGAAGCCCGCCTGGAACTGGGCGAGATCGAGCCGATTGTGAAAGACCGGCCAGAGGACCGAGTTGGCATATCCCAGGTAGTATCCCTGATGCTCGCTCGGAGTGAGCGGCACCGTCGCCACCGCGACTCGGTCATTAATGCGGGTGATCTCAGGGTTGTTGGTGACTTCCGGCTCGATTGTACCGCTCCAGCCGAACCACAAGCCGCCGTGTGACTGAAGGACATCCGACAATGCAACCGCCACGCCGCCCGCCTGCGCGGCCTGTGCGGGATCCATGACACGGTTTGAAACGAGTACGATACGCCCCATCCGACCTGCCTTCGCCCGCTCGAGCGCGCCGACAGTGGGTCCAATTTCGGGAGACAATAAGGAGTTCGGCGTGCTCAAGACTGATCCATCGGCTTAAACGTTCGATGGACCAAATGGTTCCATGGTCCACGCCTCGTCCCAACGGCGGGAGAGGTTCATTCCGGTGTTGATGATCCCGGCCATGGAATAGGTCTGCGGAAGATTGCCCCAGAGCATTCCGGTCGCAGGCGCGATGTCCTCCGAAAGGATCCCGAACGCATTGCGATGGCTGAGCACATGATTGAAAAGCGCGCGCGCTTCGTCGCGGCGGCCAATCAGCCTCAATGCGTCGATATACCAGAACTGACAGACGAGGAACGCAGTCTCGGGCTCGCCGAAGTCGTCGGCCGCGGTGTAGCGCATAATGAACCCGCCGCGGTTCAGCTCCTTGCCAATCAGCTCGACCGTTTTCAGGAAGCGAGGGTCGGACGCCTGCACAAGGCCGAGCTCAGCGAGCGTCAGCACGCTGGCGTCGAGGTCGTCATGGTCGAAGGCACCGACGATGGCCTGTCTCCGCTCGTTCCACGCCCGCTCCAGGATCATCGCCTGCAGGGTGGCCGCCTGCTGTTTCCAGTACGCGGCGCGGTCGCTGATGCCGAGCAACGCGGCAATGCGCGCCAGTCTGTCGCATGCGGCCCAGCACATGGTTGCCGAGTGCGTATGCACTCGGGTGCGGCCGCGGTACTCCCACAGGCCGGCATCGGGCTCCATGACGAAGCGCGCCGCTTGGTGCCCGAGCGGCTCGAGACGGCGAAAGAGGCCCTCGTCACCCATGCGCGGCAGCCGCTCATCGATGAACATTTGCGAGGCGCCCAAAATGATGCTGCCGTAGGAGTCGTGCTGGAGCTGCTCGGCCGCCTGGTTGCCGATCCGGACCGGTCCGATGCCTTGGAAGCCGGCGAGATCGGTCGCAATGCGCTCCGTAAGCGGCTCGTCGTAGACGATCCCGTAGACGGGGCGCAGCGGCCGCTCGGCATCGATGGCGATCGATGTGATGTAGTTGATGTAAGACTCCATCGTCTCGGTCGCGCCGAGCCTGTTCAGAGCCTTGATCACGAAATAAGCGTCACGCAGCCAGCAGTAGCGGTAGTCCCACGTGCGAGACGACCCGGGGGCCTCCGGGATCGATGTCGTGTGAGCGGCGATGACGGCGCCGGTCTCATCGAAGTTGCACAGCTTCAGCGTGATAGCCGCGCGCATGATGTCCGCCTGCCATTCGAGCCGGATGCCCAGCAAGCGAACCCAGTGGATCCAGTAGTCCCGCGTGCGCTCGAGGAACTCGCGCGAGAGAGTGTCGATGGCGCTTTCGAACGGCTCGTCGGGGCCGAAGATCAATGTCACTGGCTGCGTGAGGGCGAAGGCAGTCTCGCTGGCGACGTAGGAGAGCGGGGCGTCCGTGGTGAGTCGAAGCGTGTTGGCTCCGCCAGAGTACCGGATATGGTTCGAGCCGAGCGCACTGCCGGTGCACGGCCGGCCGTAGTCGTACGTCGGGCGAACGCGCAGGGTGATGCGCGGCAATCCACTGATCGGCTCGATGCGGCGAAAGATCTGCGGCGGATGAAAGACGCGCTCGTAGCGGAGGAAACGGGGCGCGAAGTCGGTGATGCGCACTGCGTTGCCGGCGCGATCCTCGATCGTGGTTTGAACGACTGCCGTGTTGCGAAGATATTCCGTGGTAGTGCGCACTGCGCCGTGCAGAACGACGTCGCAGAAGCCCTTCTCCTCATCGCCTGCAAGCAAGCGACAGAACACGGGATCTCCATCGAAGCGGGGAAAGCACCACCATACGAGGCTGCCCGTGCTGTCGATCAGAGCCGCAATTCGGCCGTTGCCGATCGGCGCCAAGTCGAGCGCTTTATGCCGAGACATACGAATGTCCCCCGTCAAAAAGGTACCCGCGCGCACAGCAGCGCCGGCCGCGTCGTTGCGTTCATGTAGGTGCCTTTCAAAGGGTTGCAATGCGCTCGATCTTGGAACCCAGTCTAGTGGAAGACGGCACAGCGGCGAACTCTCCGGCGCTTCGGCGTTAAGAATCGGCTTGGATCGGCGGGCCATGGCCGCGCGGGCGGCGCCCGGCAGTTCCCGCGGCGGGTCCAGGCGATATCAAGCGCCGAGGTGCCATCGGCGGATTTTCAGCTCCGCAGACCGCTCCGCCAGCCGGGCCTCCATCTCGTCCTTGCGTAGCAATCCGGTCTGGGTATCGACGTGGGCGACCACCGAGGCGGCGTTAATGGTAGCGGCTCGCAGGGCAATGTCCGGGGGCCGTCCGGCGGCAACGAAGCAGCTGAAGGTGGCGGCGAACGCGTCGCCGGCTCCGGCCGTGCCTGCGATCTCTGCATGCGCGGCTGGGCAAAACAGGACCTCGTTGCCCATTCCGAGGAACGCCCCGGATGATCCATCGGTCACGAGCACGAAACGCGCCCCCAGCTCCGCCAGGGCCTGGAAGAACGCGGTGAGACGCATCTGAAATCCACCGCCCGAGAGCCCTCGAGAGGCAAGCGCCGTCAGACGCTCTCCATCCTCGGTCGGTAACGGCGGCCCGCCTTCGCCGAAGCGCGCGACCAGTCCCGGAACGAGGACGCAAGCCTCCCTTCGATTGAGGGTCAGAATGTCGATGCCACGCAGGCTCTCGAGCAGGGCTCCGCCGCGGGCAGAGAGTTGGCGGACGCCGGGGTTGGCCGCAACCAGAGCGCCTTGGGCCTTGGCCTGCCGCACCAGGAGCGGGAAGCACTCGGCCGAGCGGTTGCTGAGATTGGAGATATAGCAAAGGTCGACGGCAAAGGCCTCGTCCCGCAGATCGGACGGCTCCAGCAGCGTGTTGGCGCCGCGGAACGTAAAGACGGCCGCGTTGCGGTCATGCGACGAGACGAGAACCGAGGCGCCGGTGGGAGCCCGCTCATCGCGCAGCGCCCAGCGTGTGGAGACCTTCTCCTCCATTAGGCGCGCGAGAATGACCTCGGCGCGCGAGTCACGGCCGAGCTTGATGAGCGTAGCCACGTCGAGACCCAGACGCGACATGGCGACGGCAGTATTGATCGCGCCGCCGCCGCAATGGGCTGAAATCTCGATCGCGTCGGTTTTGCTGCCCTCTTCGAGCAAAAGGAAGGAGCTATCGGCGTTTCGCATCGACATATGCTCGATGCTCTCGCTGGCAATGATCGCGATGGTGTCGATCATGGCGCTGCCGACCGTCAAAGCTTTCATGCAGTTCCCCGTTGGCTGATCATGGCCTCCATGCCGCGAACGTGCGGCTTTCGTGCAGGTTCCTCGGAACATCATACATCGCGAGCGGCCCTCCCGCGCTTGTCTGCGGCGAGGAAACGCAAGTCTTTCTCGTCTGTATCCGACTGGTGATGCGTGGAACCGGGCCTGAGTCGTCGCGTTACAGGCTCGATATGTGCGATCTGCCCCCGCAAATAACTAGGGCGATCGGACGTCCCAACATCAATCTCCCAAAGGTGGCAACGATGGCCGAAAAATCGCTGAAAGACCTGTTCGTGATGACGCTCAAAGACATCTATCACGCCGAGAAGCAGATCCTCAAAGCATTGCCGAAGATGGCGAAGAGCTCCGAGGGCAGTGAGCTGAAGGAGGCATTGGAGAAGCACCGCAAGGAGACCGAAGGCCAGGTCGAGCGACTGGAGGAGGTCTTCAAGTTGATGGACATGAAGCCGTCGGCGAAGACGTGCGAGGCCATCAAAGGTCTGTTGGCGGAGGGCGAGGAGGTCATCGAGGAATGCGAGGACAGCGGCGTGCGCGATGCGGGCATGATTGCTGCGGCCCAAGCCGTAGAGCACTACGAGATCGCCCGCTATGGCACGTTGCGGGCCTGGGCTGAGGAGCTTGGTATGGATGATGCCGCCACCCTGCTCGAGGAGACGCTCCAAGAAGAGAAGAAGGCGGACGAGATTCTGAACGAGATTGCGCTTCAGGGTGGCGTGAATCGCCAAGCGGCATGACAGGTGACAAGTCCGGGGGCCAACGCGCCCCCGTCTCTTTCTGGACCTATGAAAAAGGCGAGAAAAAGGAGCGGTCATGCCGAGAGGAGAAAAGGACAAATATACCGATAAGCAGAAGCGCAAAGCCGAGCACGTCGAGGAAGGTTACGAGCGTCGTGGCGTCCCTCGCGGCGAGGCGGAGCGGCGCGCATGGGCCACTGTGAACAAGGAGAGCGGCGGTGGCAAGAAAAGCGGCTCAGGGCGTGGCAAGCCCGGCAATAAGTCCTCATCCCGCAAAGGTGGCCGGCTAGGAGGGCGAGCCTCGGCCAGCCGGAGTGCCGCGCAGCGATCAGCTTCGGCGAAGAAGGCCGCGCGGACAAGGAAGCGGCGCGCCGGCTGATAGGACCGCGGCGGCTCGTTTACCAAGGGCCGAGTGCCGGGCCCGGAACGTCGATCCTGCCCGCCGGCATCACCTGCCTTCGTGGTATTGTCCGGACGCGCCGGGGGAGCGCGACGGATGCGAGAGCACTGCCCATGGCCAAGCGGCGAGCCGACACGCTCAAGGTCTATCAGGCGAAGCGCGATTTCTCACGCACCTCGGAACCGCGCGGCGCGGCCGTGCGCCGCGCCAAGGGCAATAGCTTCATCATCCAGAAGCATGCGGCCAGGCGAACACACTTCGACTTCAGGCTCGAGCTCGATGGCGTGCTGAAGAGCTGGGCGGTGACGCGAGGGCCAAGCCTCGATCCGGCGGAGAAGAGGCTCGCGGTGCGCACCGAGGATCACCCGCTCGAATATGGCACGTTCGAAGGTACGATTCCGAAGGGCGAGTACGGCGGCGGTACGGTGATGCTGTGGGATCGGGG
The DNA here is from genome assembly GCA_050260355.1 of Bacteroidota bacterium. GTDB lineage: Bacteria > Pseudomonadota > Alphaproteobacteria > Rhizobiales > Hyphomicrobiaceae > CADEFX01. The sequence continues at coordinate 68,432 of JBLNBZ010000046.1, forward strand.
GACATGGACGCCGCTCGGCGATCCGCACGAGGGACTTGCTGCCGGGCATCTCAAGTTCGACCTCGATGGCGAGCGCTTGCGCGGCGGCTTTGCTCTGGTGCGCCTAAAGCCGCGGGGAAAGGAGGCGCGCGAGAATTGGCTTCTGGTGAAGGAGCGCGACGAGACCGCCGATCGGCGGCCGGAGGCCGACCCGATAACGCGCTGGACCACGAGCGTGGCCACGGGCCGGAGCTTCGAGGAGATTGCCTCGGGGAACTCCGCCGTATGGTCGAGCAAGCAGGGCGGACCGATATCGGCGGCGGGCGGGAGTTTGAACGGTGCCAAACCGCCGGCCAAGAGAGCCAAGGCGGCTCGGCCGCGGTTCATCCCGCCGCAGCTTGCCACTGCGGCGCACGACGCGCCGGATGGCAACGAATGGCTGCACGAGATCAAGTATGACGGCTACCGCGTCATTACTGCGGTCGGAAAGGGCGGAGCTGCCGTCTACACGCGCTCGGGTCAGGATTGGACGGCTAAATTCGCGACCATTGCTGCGAGCCTGGAGTCGGCGCCCGTCGGCAGTGCCTTGTTCGATGGCGAGGTCGTCGTTTTCGACGAGGAGGGGAGAACCGATTTCGGGCGTCTGCAACGCACGCTCAAGACCGGTGGCCACGATCTCACGCTGATGCTGTTCGACCTGCTGTACGTCGACGGACGCGATCTGCGCCCCTTGCCGCTGATCCAGCGGAAGGAGCGGCTGCGGGGCCTGCTGCAGCACATGCGGTCGAATATTCGCTTCAGCGATCATGTCATCGGAAATGGCAAGAAGGTTTTGGCGAACGCTCGTGACATGCGCCTGGAAGGCATCGTGTCCAAGCGAGCAGACAAGCCCTACCAGTCCGGCAGAACGACGACGTGGATCAAGATCAAGTGCCTGGGACGCGACGAGTTCGTGATCGGCGGGCATCGCCGATCCGACGTGAAAGGGCGGCCGTTCTCGTCGCTTCTGCTCGGCGAGTACGAGGACGGTAAGCTGATCTATCGCGGGCGGGTGGGAACCGGCTTCGATGAGGCCACGCTCGACGAGATCGGCCGCAAGCTGCACCCGCTGGCACGCAAGCAAAGCCCTTTCCTGGAGGTGCCGAGCGAGATTCGCCGCGACGCCCGCTGGGTCGAGCCGAAACTGGTGGCCGAGATTGCATACGGTGACCGCACATCCGATGGTATCTTGCGCCATCCGAGCTTCGTCGGCTTGCGCGAGGACAAGAAGGCGAAAGACGTCCAGATGCTCCCCAAAAAGTCCGTTGGTGCTGCCGCGGTCGAGTCCAAAGCCAAACCCAAGCCGCAGGCCGGCAGCAACGCCGATGTGCTCGGCGTCAAGCTCTCGCACCCGGACAAGGTCCTGTTTCCCGCAACGGGCCAGACGAAGCAGGATCTCGCCGAGTATCTGGCGTCCGTTGCCGACCTGATGCTGCCCCACATCAAGGGGCGGCCGCTGAGCCTCGTGCGCTGTCCGGAGGGCGTCGCCAGCCAATGCTTCTTCCAGAAGCATCGGACAAGGGGCCTGCCGAAGGCCTTGAAGTCGATCACCGTGAAGGAGAGTGACGGCGAGCGCGCCGAATACATCATGATCGACAGCGCCGAGGGGATCGTGGCCGCAGCGCAGGTCGGCGGGCTGGAGATTCACATCTGGGGCTCGCGCGGCGACAACATTGAGCGACCGGACCGGCTGGTGTTCGACCTCGACCCCGATCCGAGCGTCGGCTTTGCCGACGTGCGCCGGGCAGCACGCGAGTTCCGCGAGCTCCTCGATGCCATGAAGCTGGCGAGCTTCCCGCTGGTCACCGGCGGCAAGGGTGTGCACGTCGTCGTGCCGCTGCAGCGGCGGCATCAATGGCCCGAGGTCAAGGGCTTCGCCAAGGGTCTTGCGCTGCGCGTGGCCGAGGTCGATCCGGCGCGCTTCATCGCCACCATGTCCAAGGCCAAGCGCAAGGGGCGCATTTTCATCGACTGGATGCGCAACGAGCGCGGCGCGACGGCGATCGCCCCCTACTCGGCCCGGGCCAAGGCCGGGGGCTCCGTGGCCATGCCCGTGACCTGGGATGAGCTGGAGGGCATGGACCGGGCCGACGCGTTTACGTTGACGACGGCCAAGCAGCGCATCGCCAGCGGTCGCGATGCGTGGGCCGGTTACTTCGATGCGGCCAGCACTATAGCCAAGGCGTTCCTCAACGATATTTCGGTCGAGGTTTAGGCGGCGGAAAGCCTGCTTTGCGGGGAACGACTGGCGCGGAGCCATCGTTTCTGAAGAGGCTCCAACATCGCAGGAAAAGCCAGCATGTCCCCCGACGGTGAGGCTCGGTACGAGTTTCGCGTGTTCGACGACGGCCTGGAGGTTTTGCGTCCGCTACTCAGCAAGCTGTCGTCGAACAGCAGCCTCGATCAGTCGACCGAAACGTATATCGTGACCAGGCTCAACATCGACGCCGGCGTCAAGATTCGTGATGACTGCCTGGAGATGAAGGTGCTACGGGCCCGCGAGGGCATTCTCGAGCTCTGGCAGCCGTCGCTCGTGGTGCAGATTCCCGTCTCAGGCGACACGCTCGTGGACGTCATCGCTCCGGCGCTGGGTGTGACCGCCGACGTGCCCGGCGACGCCCAGTTGACCGAGGCGGCCCTCGTCGACATCGCGCAATCTGTTCCGGGGCTGGCATCCGTATCAGTCAGTAAGCAGCGGTCGCTGTTCGAGATCGAGGGCTGCAGGGCGGAGCTCGCGGATATCGACTTGCCTGGCACGCGCACGCAGTCGGTTGCGCTCGAGGGTGCCGACTTCGTCAATGTCATGCGGCTCGCGCGCAGGCTCGGGCTGGAGCAGCGCGCCAACGAAAGCTACCCGTGCTATCTGCAACGCCGCCTGTTCTGACGAGCGAGACCGCTGAGCTTCACGCGCCGTATCTGCCGATGATCGAGATCGAGCAGACGTTCTGGTGCGGGAAACCGCCGAGGTTATGCGTCAATCCGAGCCGCGGCTCGTCGTTGCGCTGGCGCGGCCCGGCGCGGCCCAGCATCTGCAGGTAGATCTCGTAGATCATGCGCAGGCCTGACGCCCCGATCGGATGGCCGAAGCACTTGAGGCCGCCGTCGATCTGGCACGGCAGCTCTCCATCCGCGTCGTAGAAGCCGTCGAGCACGTCTTTCACGCCCTCGCCTTCCTTGGAGATATACAAGTCCTCCATGGTCACCAGCTCGGTGACCGAGAAGCAGTCGTGCACTTCGATCAGGCTGATCTCCGTGCGCGGGTCCTTGACGCCGGCTTCCTGGTAGGCGCGCTTGGAGGCGGTGCGCGTCGTCACGAAATGACTGCCGTCCCAGGAGTTGTGCTGCGCCTCCTGTCCATTGGAGACCGAGAGCTGCAGCGCCTTGACGGAGATGAGGTCCTTCTTGCCGAGGCTCCTGGCGATCTCCGGCGTGGTGACGATGGCGCAGGCTGCGCCGTCCGAAACGCCGCAGCAGTCGTACAACCCGAGCGGCTCCGCCACCATCGGAGCTGCCAGCACGTTGTCGACGGTGATCTTGTTGCGCAGGTGCGCCTTGGGGTTCTTGGCGCCGTTGTCGTGGCTCTTGACCGAGATGTGCGCCATGGCGCGCTTGACGTCCTCGGCGGGCGTGCGGTGCTTGGCACGATAGGCCGCGGCGAGCTGGGCAAAGGCGCCAGGGGCCGAGAAGTTCGCCCACGACATGGAATTCAGAACGCCGCGGGAGCGTTGGGGTAGCCCGCCATAGCCCGTGTCCTTCAGCTTCTCACAGCCCATAGCCAGCGCGATGTCGGCGGCGCCCGAGGCAACCGCGTAGACCGCGCCACGAAAAGCCTCGGTGCCGCTGGCGCAGTAGTTCTCGACCCGCGTGACCGGGATATAGGGCAACCGCAAGGCGATGGCGAGCGGCACGCCGGACTTGCCGACATGCTGCTCCTCGATGGCGGTGGCGAGCCAGGCCGCATTGATCTGCTTGGTCTCGATGCCGGCGTCACCGAGCGCCTCCTCGAAGGCCTCGACCATCAGGTCGTCTGCCTCCTTGTCCCACCGCTCGCCGAACTTCGAGCAGCCCATGCCCAGAATGGCCACCTTGTCCTTGATGCCGGATGCCATGGTCTCTTCTCCTAGCCGTTTGCCGGAGCCGCCTTCCAGAAATAACGAGTGAAGCCGCGCTGAGGATCGTAGTCCTTGATGCGGAACATCATGCGCATGGGCTGGCCGACCCCCAGCGTCTCGGCGTCCACGTCCGTGAAGTCGAGCATCATGCGGCCGCCACCCTCGAACTGGATCATGCCGTAGCAGGCCGGCGGACTCGGCGAGTAGGTCAGGCGGTCGGCGGTGTAGGAATTGATGCGCCCTGCCGCATCGGCGAACGGATGCGGCTCCTGCGTGTGCATGGCATTGCAGTTCGGATTGACGCAAATGTTCGACTTCGGAATCTGTAGGGTGCCACACTTGGTGCAGCGGCCGCCCATGAAGCTTGTCAGCAGCGCCCGATTGCGCCAGACCGAGGACAGCGCAGTCTGCCTGTCGACGTCGGCGCGCATGCCGCGCTCGATCTCCACGAGATCATTGAAGGCAAGGAAGCGGGAATAGCTGGTCTCCTCCTTGCGCCGCTTCAGATGACCCGAAACGCCCATGCGCGATGCGAGCGAGCCGATCCGATCGGTGACCTGCAAGATCAGCACGTCGGCACCCTGGCCGAACCCGACCACCATGATCTTGTCGCCCGGCTTGGCCTGCTCCAGCGCATGCACGAGCATGACCAGAGGATGCGCCGCTCCCGCCTCGCCGCACTGGGCATGCAGATTATCGCGCACCGCGGAGTCGGGGATTTCGGCCGCCTTGGCGACGGCGCCGGCGACGCGCGGCAGCGTGCAGGGCATGCAGAAGTGCGTGATCTCAGTGCCGCCGAGGCCAGCCGCGGCAAGCGCGTCGCGGATCACGGGCGGCACGAGCTTCATGTAGCCCTCGTCCCGGACCCAGCGCTCCTCCCATTGATAGTCGAAGGGCTGATCATCGGAGCGGTAGTGATCGATGAAGTCCGCGGTGCGGCTGGCGCTGCCGAGCAGGTCGGCGGCCGTTGGCCCGTTGCCGACCAGCAGAGCCGCGGCGCCGTCGCCCGTCGTCGACTCGAGCGGGCCCGCCGCCTTCGTGCGCCGCTTCTCGGAGGCGACCACAAGCGTGGGCGCGCCACCGGCAAGCGCATGCATCAGGGCGGACGTGCCGGCGCGCTGCGTCGCGGCCACATCGAGCGCCGCAACGCCGTTGGCGATGTTGAGGGCCTCCGCGACGATGCCCGCATTGAGGCGGTCGCGGAACGGAAAGCTGGTCGAGGCGAGCTGCAGGGACTTGACCGTGCTGCGATCGACGCCCGCGAGGCAGTCGCGCGCCGCCTCCACGGCCATCGTCACGGCGTCCTCGTCCCAATTGCAGATTGCGCGCTCGCCTTTGGCCTGCGCCTTCAGTGCCGGATTGAACCAGCTATTGGCGGCCGCGATCGCCTGCCGCTGCAACCGCAAGCGCGGAATGTAGGCGCCGAAGGAAAGGATGCCGACCATGACCACTCGCGATACCGCTCAGGATCTGCGGAAGTTGGCACGCGGCGCCCGACAGCGTCAACGAGTGGAAGCCCTCAAGCGCCGGGCTGGTGCCGGCCGTAGGTGCGCGGCGGCGTCCCCGGCTTGAGCGAGAAATGGGTGTGCACGCCGAGCCAGCGCTCGCCGTCGCGGCGGAAGGTCACCGTTGCCCGCCCGGGCCTTTCGAATGGCGTGCCGTCCTCGTGGAATCCCGTGGACGTCCAAGGGACTGCCGCCCAGGCGTAGTCGCCGGCAATGCCACCGTGCAACTTCTCCATCAGGAAACGGAAGTCAGCGATGTTGGGCCACACCGCGTTCCACTGCTGGGCCGCGAGCCGATCGAGCCCGGAAACCACCTCGGCATGCGTGCCGAAGGACGCCACGTCGGCATCGAACAGGGCGCGCGCCGAATTGAAGTCGACGGCCGAGACGTAGCCTCCCCAGACGCGAAACCATTCGCGCAAGGGCTCGAGGGGATCTTGCAAAGCGGAAACCACGAGCTTGCTCTCCAACCACGGTGCGGCGAGCCTCAAGGCGCGCCCATCGCCCAAATAAAGACAAGAGTAGCGGCCGCGCCGAGTGCGGAACGCACCCAGTGCAGGCCGCCCCACCTCACGATGCTCGCGCGCGTCTCGGGGCCTGCCGCGTCGGCTGCAGTGGCCATCAGCCGATTGTTCAGCGGCAGGATGACCAGCAGCGTGTATGGCCAGTTGGCGACGAGCAGCGCGCTGCCGAGAAGCCAGAGCCAGTCTTCGGCGCCGAGCCAGGCAAGGACGCCGAGCAGAGTGCCGACGAGCGCCAGCGTCCCCTGCATGACTGCCCCACGCTTGTAGCTGCTCTTCCATTGCGCCAGCAGTGCCGCATCCTGGATTGCAAGCCGCGCCGGCTGCTCCACGAGGCTGATGTAGACAGCAGCCCCGGTGAACAGCGCAGCAGCCGCAAGTGCAAGCGCTCCGGCCATCCCGGCTTTCCCCTATGACGCGGTCATCAATAGCTCAAGACCCTGACGTCGTCGTGCTCCATGATCTGCTCAATGAGCTGGGTTGCTCCGATGATGCCGGAACATTCGGGGATCAATTCGTCGGGCGTCATGTCAAATGACTCGACATTCGGCGAGCAGCAATAGAATTTGACGCCGGCTAGGTTGGCATCCTTGATGAAGTCGTAAACCGTTCTCGAGTTGCCCAACTCGGCAGCCAGCATCTCAGGCACTCCCTTCTGCATCAGTCTGCCCGCCCCCGCCGTGAAGACGACCGCAACCTCGTACTCCAGCGCCGCAGCGGCTGAAGCTTGAAAGATCGGAGCGCGAAGCTCTTCCGCATTGTTTGGATCGCTGTTTGCCATGATCACGATAAGCTTCTTGGTCAATGCTTCATTCCTCTCCCTGCACTCCGGTTGGCCGCGTCGTCCGCACGTCTCGGCGTCTCGATCCCCTTGCGGGCAACGCAGCCGGGACCATCACGCACGGGTTGGCGGAGCGACGCAAACGATCCTGGGTCTGAATGTTAGTGCCGGGTAAGCGCTGACACATTTGGAAGGATTTTCAGAAGCATGAGGGCGGATTCTGCGTCGATGCAGGATGGGGCTAAGAGGCGCCGGGCCGCAAACGTGATGGCGGCAGCGCTGTGGATGTGCGGGGCGCTTGCCTCGTTTCTCCTCATCGCCGTTGCCGGTCGCGAGGCCTTCAGAACGGTCTCGACAGGGACCATCATGCTGTACCGCAGCTGGTTTGCGCTACTGGTCCTTCTGCTCGTGGTCGTGCTGTCGGGCCGCGGCTTCGCGCAGTTCCGCACGCAGCAACTCGGCATGCACGGCCTGCGCAGCGTCATTCACTTCGGCGCCCAGTTCGGCTGGTTCTACGCTCTCTCGCTGATTCCCTTGGCGCAGCTGTTTGCGATCGAGTTCACGGCGCCCCTGTGGACTGCGCTGCTGGCTGCCTTGACCTTGCGCGAGCGTCTCACCGCCTGGCGGATCGGTTCGGGAGTGCTCGGCTTTGCCGGCGTGCTGGTGATTGCGCAGCCCGGACACGGCGAGGTGAGCGTGGGCGCCGTCTTCGCCCTGCTTGCAGCCATGGGCTTTGCCGTCCACTACGTGCTCACGCGGCGGCTGATGCGCGGTGACTCGGCGTTCACGGTCATCTTCTATATGGCGCTGTTTCAGACCGCCCTTGCCAGTGCCCTGCTGGTGGTCGAGGCGCAGATCCCGGATCCGGTCGCCCTGGCCTGGATCCTCGCTATCGCCGTCTGCGGGCTGACAGCGCACTTTTCTCTGGCGCGCGCATTCTCGCTGGCCGATGCGGCCATCGTGGCGCCCATGGATTTCCTGCGCCTGCCGCTGATCGCGCTGGTCGGCGCCACGCTCTACGCGGAGCCTCTCAACCCGTGGGTGCTCATCGGCGGCGGCTTGGTCGTTCTGGCCAACCTCATCAACATCTGGAGCGAGCAGCGCGCAGCATAGTCCTGGGGGGCATTGGTGTGTCCTCGCTGCCTCAGTCAGTTGCAAATCGTTCGCAACTAGCGTCGGATGGCCTCCCACCGCCACGGCGTCGATGGCACGTTCTGCCGACGGGCCTTCGAGGGGATGAGTGAGTGGCGTACAAGTCAGTGGTTCAAGCGGCCGGGACCGCACTTCTCGTTCTGTGCGGCGCAGCAACGGCAGCAGCTGCATTCGACATCAGCGAGCCGGACGTTGAGAAGGGCAAGCAGCAGCTCGAGGCGATCCACGTCGGCCAGTCCGGCTTTGCCGGCGGCACCGGCGGCAACACGCGCAACCTGCAGACCCTCGGCTATCTCTATGGCCTCACGGACTTCTGGCAGATCAAGGCGGGAGTTTTCGCAGACCGGCTGGATGACCGCGACTGGAAGGTCTCGGCCGTGCTCTTCGAGAATACCTTCGAGCTGCTGAAGTGGAGGAAGACGGGCGGCTTCGGACTCGCCTGGTTTACCGCGGCGAGCGGGGCGACCAGCGATGACGCGACGAACGCCGTAACGTTCGGGCCGATTTTGAAGTTTGCGTCCGAGAAATTTGCGCTCACGCTCAATCCGTTTCTCGACAAGACCTTCGGCCAGAACCACGCGGAGGGCATCGCGTTCGCCTATGGTTGGCAGCTCGGCGCCCAGGTCGCCGAGGGCGTGACCTTGGCTCTGGCCGGGTTCGGCCGCGTCGAAAATCTCGGCGACGCACCGGTGCTGCGGGAGCAGGAGCACAAGATTGGACCCGTGCTCGCCTTCGAGCATGGGCTCGACGACAAGCGGACACTTTCGCTCGAGCTGGGAGTGTTCTTGGGCCTGACAGCGGCAACCCCAGACCAGGCCGTCAAGGTCAAGCTGACTTACGGGTTTTGAGCGCGAGCCCTGCGCTCGATGCCGATGCTGCGGCCAGCGCGAGCGGGCCTCGGCAGCCTGAGGGCTGCCGCCTTCAGCGCTTCGAGCTTTTCGCGCACATCGCTCGGCCACGGCGCGGTCCGGCGCGCGCCCATATCGACGTGCAGGAACATCCACTCGGACGTGCACGACAGCCAGCCTTCGTCCGCGTGATGCATCTCGCAGTAGAGGTGCAGCCGCTTGTCGTCGACGTCGAGCACGCGCGAGGCGACCCGCACGCGGTCCGTCTTGAACAACTCCCGCACGTAGCAAAGATGCTTCTCCACCGACATGTACGTGGCGTTGCGCGCGGTGACATAGTCCGGCCCGAGGCCGGCGGGCATCAAGGCGTCGTCGATGGCGCGGTCGAACAGCACGCTGTAGTAGGCCTGATTGAGGTGGCCGTTGTAGTCAACCCAACCCTCCTCGATGCTCATGACGGGTGAGAGGATCGGGGCAGCAGATGCAGTCGTCATGCGCTCCAGTCTCCAGCATGCTTCCGGTTCGTCCAGCATGCCACACGCCATCGCAGGCTGGTCAACCCTTCTGGGCTTGCGTTAGCTCGTGCGCAGCTTCAGGGCAGACGTCCGTCATGCGCGCTCGATCTCGACGATGGCGCGTGCAACGTCGTCGCTGCTCAGCACCCAGTCGTTGTCGAGATTGGCGATCACCTTCTTCATGAAGGCTTCCGACATGCCGATGGAGCGGATCTTGTCGCCCGTATGGTCGTAGAGGATGGCGAGGGCCAGTTGCTGCGGGCTGTCGCCCTCGTAGGTCCACTCGAACCCCCAGTCGGTGAACCGCTTGACCTCGTAATGCTCGGGCAGCCGCTGCCCGTCCACCGTCACGACGAGACCGTCGAACTCGCGTTTGCCCTCGTATCTCTTCATGGGTCCCAGCCAATCCAGCGCCCCGCCTAAAACCGACGTTATTGGCCGGCCGCGCGGGTGTAAAGCCGGTCCGGCGGCGGCGCCGGTCACAAGATGCCGTAGCGCGCGAACACGTCTGCAAGCTTGTCGCCGCGCTCGAGGTCTCGCAGTGTGTTGCGCTCGCCGGTGACCTTCTCGAAAGCGAGCCGAAGGACTTGCTCCTCCACCCGCTTCGGTATCACCACCACACCGTCGGCGTCGCCGAACACCAAGTCGCCGGGCTCGACGAAGACGCCCGCGCACGCAATCGGCACGTCGATGGCCATGACGCGACCGCGTCCCTTGCTGTCCAGCGGAGCGATGCCGCTGTGGAAGACCGGGAAGCCCATGGCCCTGATGGCGCGCACATCGCGCGTGCATCCGTCCATCAAGGCGCCTGCCGCACCGCGCGCCTTGGCGGCGGTCGACAGCAGCTCGCCCCACGGCGCCACGCGTGCCGGATTGGAGCAGGCGAACACCGGTATCTCACCTGGCTGCAGGCTGTCCACCAGCTGGATCTCCAGCTCATAAGGATTGGTGCCGGAGGCATGGTGATAGACCTCCATAAAGGCCGCCGTGCGCGCCCGGCCTACCATCATGCGCTCCTCGTCCAGCGGGCGGATGCGCGACGGCAAGGCCTAGTTCATGAGGCCGACGGCGTCGAGGCAGTCCGACAGAACCGACACGAACAGCCTGTCTCGTATCTCTGCGATCGCTGGCTGCATGCAATGTGCCCCTTGTGCGAAGCCGCGATGGCGGCTCAATCGGTGATCGCCTGGTAGACGAGCTGCTTGATGAGCCGGCGATAGGAGGCGCGGATCGGGCTCGGCGCCTGCGTCATGTAGACGGCCGCGATCTGCTCGCGCGGGTCAACCCAGAAGAAGGTGCCGGCGTACCCCGCCCACAGGAACTCGCCTGCGGAGCCCGGTACCGCGGCAAGGCCGTCGCTGATGCGCACCGCAAAGCCGAGCCCGAACGTGTAGCCTTGCGTGCCGAGCAGCAGTTCGCCGGGAGTTGTCGAGGTCGCGGCCAGGATCGCCGGTCCCAGGTGATCGGACGCCATGAGCGTCACGGTCGAGCGGCTCAGAATTCGGTTGCCGTTGAGAACGCCGCCCTGAAGCAGCATCTGTGCAAAGCGCAGGTAGTCCGAGGCCGTCGAAACCGCGCCCGCACCACCCGAGTCGTTGCCGGGCTGCGCCGCGACGTCGAGCAGCGGGTACCTGTTTCCCGACGCCGGATCGATCTCGAACGCTTCGGCGAGCCGAGACATTTTCTCGGGCGGCACGAGGAAGTCCGTGTCCGGCATATTGAGCGGACGGAACAGCCGTTCGGCAAGAAAGTCTCCGAGCCTCTTGCCGGAGACTGCCTCTACGACGCGGCCCAGGACATCCGAAGCCAGGCTGTATTCCCACGTGGTGCCCGGTTGATGGATAAGCGGGATCTTCGAGAGCCGTGCAACTTGCTCAGGGCCGGTCACGTCGCGGCTGTCGTAGTCGCGCACGCCGGGCTTCGCCAGCCCCGCCTGGATCAACGCCTCCTTCACCGTGGTATTCTTCGTAATCTCGCCGTAGGCAAGGCCCGCGGTGTGGCGAAGCAGATCCTGCACCGTCATCTGCCGCTCCGGGGCGATCTCGCCGCCGCCTCTCCAGACGCGCACGTCCTTGAACGACGGCAGGTGCTTGGAGACCGGATCAGCAAGTTGAAGGGCGCCGTCCTCCGCCAGCAGCATGGCGGCGACGGACACGAGCGGCTTCGTCATGGAATAGATGCGGAAGATGGAGTCGACCTGCATCGGCGTCTTCTTGGCCGGATCCTGGAAGCCCCAGGCCCCTTGATAGGCGAGGCGGCCCCTGCGGGCCACCATCACGACCGCACCGGGGAGCCGTCCCTCGTCGATCTCTTTCTTGAGGACGGTCTCGATGCGGGCGAGCCGCGCCGTTGCCAGGCCGGTCTGTTCCTGCGTGCCTCTGGCGAGAGGTGTCGCGTTTTGCCCGCTTCTGGTGCGCTGAGCCTCGGCTGTCGATGTTGCCAGCAGCGTAACCGCCACCAGCCCGAGCGCTACCAATGCCCGCATCCTCATGAGTACTCCCTCCGCCCGTGGCGCGTCGGGGCGTATTGAAGACTTGCCGGACGGCAGGTTCAAGCCTGCACTAGGGGACAAAAGGAGAGCCGGGCCCCAGGGGGGCGGTTCTCGCACCGGATCGCGCCTGATGCTCGGGTCAGCCGAGTTGGCTGACCGCCGCAGTCCATTCTACAGCCAGCCCACCTCGGCCCGCTGGCGCGCCTCGAAGGCGGCAATGTCCTTCTCGTAGGACAGCGTCAGCGCGACGTCGTCCTGGCCTTTGAGCAGGCACTCCTTGCGGAAGGGATCAATCGCGAAGCGATCGGTCTTGCCATCGGGGCCGGTCACCGTCTGCTGCTCGAGATCAATGCCGATCTCGGCGCCCGGCAGCTCGAGCAGGAAGCGCAGCAGCTCGTTGACGCGTCCCTCCGGCAGCACGACCGGCAGGCATCCGTTCTGATAGCAGTTGTTGTTGAAGATATCGCCGAAGCTCGGCGCGATGAACGCGCGAAAGCCATTGTCGAGCATCACGGTGACCGCATTCTCGCGGCTCGAGCCGCAGGCGAAGTTGCGCGCCGCGACGACGATCTTGGCTGCCTTGTAGGCGGGCTGGTTGAGTGGAAAGTCAGGCCTTGGCCTGCCGTCCTCGTTGAAGCGCAGGTCGTGGAACATGCCCTCCACTTGCGCCTCACGCGGCCACCCGAGATAGCGCGCCGGAATGATCTGGTCGGTGTCGATGTTGGGCGTCGGGAACGGGATCGCCGGAGCCTTGAGAGTGGTGAACGGTTCCATCGTGATGCCTCTAGCTCTGGAGCAGCTTGCGCACGTCGGTGAACTTGCCCGTAACGGCGGCGGCTGCAGCCATGGCCGGGCTGACGAGATGGGTGCGCACGCCGCGCCCCTGCCTGCCCACGAAATTGCGGTTCGAGGTCGAAGCGATGCGCTCCTGCGGCCTGCCGGTGTCGCCGTTCATGCCGATGCACATGGAGCAGCCGGCGTGGCGCCATTCGAAGCCGGCCTCGGTGAAGATGCGATCAAGCCCCTCGGCTTCCGCCTGCTCCTTGATGAGGCCGGAGCCGGGCACGACCCAGCTCGGGACCGCCGCCTTGCGGCCTTTGACGACCTTGGCGGCGATGCGCAGGTCCTCGATGCGGCTGTTGGTGCACGAGCCGATGAAAACGCGGTCGACCTTGATGGCATCTATGGCCGTGCCGGGCGTCAGGCCCTGGTAGGCGAGCGCGCGCTCCATGCCCTCGCGCTTGGCGACGTCGGGCGCCGATGCGGGATCGGGAACGACGGCGTTCACGGGCGCTGCGTCCTCGGGGCTGGTGCCCCAAGTCACCATCGGCGCGATCTCGGAGCCGTTGAGCGTCAGCTCCTTGTCGAACTTGGCGCCGTCGTCGCTCGGCAGGCTGCGCCAGTAGGCAAGCGCTGCATCCCAGGCGGCGCCCTTCGGCGCGAAGGGCCTGCCGCTGATGTATTCGTACGTCGTGTCGTCAGGGGCGATCATGCCGGCCTTGCCGCCGCCCTCGATCGACATGTTGCAGACGGTCAGGCGGCCCTCGATCGACAATGAGCGGATGGCGCTGCCCGCATACTCGATGACGTGGCCGGTCGCGCCGGCCGCGCTCATCTTGGCGATGATCGCCAGGATGACGTCCTTGCCCGTGACGCCGAAGCCGAGCTGGCCGTCCACCGTGATGCGCATGGCCTTGGCCTTGCGCTGCCAGAGCGTCTGGGTGGCCAGCACGTGCGTCACCTCGGACGAGCCGATGCCGAAGGCGAGTGCGCCGAGCGCGCCGTGAGTGGAGGTGTGGCTGTCGCCGCACACCATGGTAAGGCCAGGCAGTGTGATGCCTTGCTCAGGGCCGACGACGTGCACGATGCCCTGGCGCTTGTCGCCGATGTCGAACACCGGGAAGCCGTACGTTGCGCCGTTCTGCGCGACGGAGGTGACGAGCAGCCGCTGGCGCGCGTCGGCGATGTCCGCGACGTTGGTCGTGCTCGTCAGCATGTAGTGGTCGGGCGTGGCGTAGCTGCGGTCGGGACGACGCACGCTCTTACCCTTGGCACGCAGGCGCTCGAAAGCGGGGAACGAGCCGTCGTGCATGATGTGTCGGTCGACGTAGAGCAGGGTGTAGCCGTCCGGGCGATCGAGCACCACGTGCCGGCGCCAGATCTTGTCGAACATGGTTTCGGGCTTGGACATTGCCGGAGGTCCTCCGAAGTCTTCTCGTTGTGATTGGGCGTTTCGTGAGCTCGGCTATTCGGCCGCCTGCTTGGCCGGCCCGCGATAGGCCGTGCGGCGCTTGTCCCATTCGTCGGCGCCGAAGCGGTTGAAGAACTGGCGCACGGGCTTGTTGGCGCCGGCCGGTGGCGGAGCCCCGGTCTCCTTGAGCTGCCTCAGCATGGCGTCGCACGCGTCGATGACGGTGCGGGTGAGCAGCCCCGGCACGATGGCGATGGCGTAGCCAAGCCGCTCGGCGGTGGCCATGTCGATGATCGGCGTCTTGCCGCCGAGCACGATGTTCAGCAGGCAGGGGCCCTTGATGCGCTTCGGCACGGCCTCGACCTCGGCCATGGTCTGCGGCGCCTCCAGGAACGCCATATCCGCACCCGCTTCTATGGCCGCGTTCATGCGCTTGACCGCCTCCTCGAAGCCGAGCACGGCGCGGCTGTCGGTGCGAGCGATGATCGTGAAGTCGCTGGACCGGCGCGCTGCCGCCGCAGCGCGGATCTTGGCGAGGTAGTTGTCGAGGGGGATGACCTCCTTGTCCTCGAGGTGGCCGCACTTCTTCGGGAAGACCTGATCCTCCAGGTGCACGGCGGCGACGCCGGCGCGCTCGAACTGCTCGATCGTGCGGTAGACGTTGAGCTCGTTGCCGTAGCCCGTGTCGATGTCCGAGACGAGCGGGATGGAGATCGCATCGGTGATGCGCCGGGCGTTGGCGACCATCTCGCTCATGGTGATGAGGCCGAAGTCGGGATAGCCGTGAGCCGCCGACGTGCCGGCGCCGGTCATGTAAGCGGCGCAAAAACCGGCCTGCTCGGTAAGCTTTGCCGTGATCCCGTCATACACGCCGGGCGCAACGATCATTTTTCCGGACTTCAACAGCCGCCGGAATTGCATCGCCCCCGAAACCGATGACATCAGCGTATCCTCCTGCTCTTCGTCCAGGCGACTGTATGACTGGCCACACGCCGCAGCAAGGGTTACGGTCGGGCAGCTGCCAACCCGAAAAGGCATGGAAGAGATGTCGAATCGCTACCTGCGGACTGGAATTTTTCTGGCTCCCTTTCATGCGCTCGGCGAGAACCCCACCCTCGCGCTCGAGCGCGACATGGATCTGCTGGTCCATCTGGACAAGCTCAACTATCACGAGGCGTGGATCGGCGAGCACCATTCGGGCGGCTTCGAGATCATCGCCTGCCCCGAGATGTTCATTGCCGCGGCTGCCGAGCGCACGAAGTACATCCGGCTGGGCACGGGTGTCGTGTCGCTGCCCTATCACAACCCCTTCACGGTCGCGAGCCGCATGATGCTGCTCGACTACATGACGCGCGGGCGCGCCATGTTCGGCGTCGGTCCCGGCTCGCTGGTTTATGATGCGGTGAAGATGGGCCTCAACCCCGCGGATCAGCGCCGCAAGCTCGACGAGTCGCTCAGCGTCATCATGGAGCTGATGCAGGGTCGCGTCGTCACGCGCAAGACCGATTGGTTCGACCTGCGCGAGGCCCACCTGCAGCTCGTCAGCTATTCGCGCCCCATGATGGAGATGGCGGTCGCCAACTCGCGCTCACCGGTCGGCGCGGTCGCGGCCGGCAAACATGGCATCGGCATGTTGTCGATCGGCGGGACCTCGGACGAGGCGCTGAAGGCGCATGCGGCCAACTGGGGCATCCTGGAAGAGAGCGCGCGGGAGCACGGCAAGTCGGTCGACCGCTCCAAATGGCGCATCGTGACCTTCGCCCACGTGGCGACGTCGCGGGAGCAGGCGCGCAAGGACGTGGAGTTCGGGCTTGCCGACTTCGCCCGCTACTTCACCGAGGTTGCGACCTTCCCGATCATCCCTGCGGGCATCGAGAACCCTTGCGACTACCTGATCGACGAGGGGCTGGCCTGCATCGGCACCCCCGATGACTGCATCAGGCATTTCGAGCGGCTGTGGCAGGGGTCCAACGGCGGTTTCGGCGCAGTGCTGCTGCTGGCCCACAACTGGGCCGACTGGCAGGCCACCCTGCGCAGCTACGAGTTGATGGCGCGCTACGTCCATCCGCACTTCCAGCGCAGCGCCAACTCCCAGCGTGTGTTCAGCTACGACGATGCCAAGGTCAAGCACGAGACGGCCGGGGCGGAGTCGCAACAGGCGATCCAGCGCGAGATCGACAAATACAAGGCGAAGAAGGGGTAGGGCAGCCGCCGGCGCGCCGGCAGCATCCGTCAGCCCAAACTCCATCACGACAGCGGCCCAAAAGCCGGTATATAAGCCTCACCGGACAACGGCTTGCTGATTGAAGGGAGGGAACAATGACGCGTTTGCGTGGGCCAGGACTGTCGAGGCGCCAGCTCGTCAAGGGGGCCGCCGCCGCGACCGCGACAGCCGCGATTCCGACCGGCTGGGCCATCGCTCAGGCCAAGCCCTTGAAGGTCGGCCTGATGCTGCCGTACTCGGGGACCTACGCCAAGCTCGGCGAGAACATCACGATTGCCGTCGAGATGCTGGTGGCAGAGAAGGGCGGCAAGCTCGGCGGCCGCGAGATCCAGTTCATCAAGCTCGACGACGAGTCCAAGCCCGAGAACGGCCCGCAGAACGCGGACCGGCTGGTCAAGCGCGACCAGGTCGACGTGCTGATCGGCACGGTGCACTCGGGCGTGCAGATGGGCATCCACAAGGTCGTCAAGGAGAGCGGCACGCTCACGATCATCCCGAATGCCGGCAACAACGTCGTCACGCGGGCCGAGTGCGCCAAGAACGTGTTCCGCACGTCCTTCACCAACTGGCAGCCCGCGCACGGCATGGGCCTGGAGCTCGGCAAGCGCGGCATCAAGAAGGCCGTGTGGGTCACGTGGGACTATGCGGCGGGCCATGAATCCGGGGAAGGGTTCAAGCAGGGGCTGGAGAAGCACGGCGGCCAGCTCGTGCAGATGCTGACCCTGAAGTTCCCGGAGACGAACTTCCAGCCGCTGCTGGCGCAGATCCCCAATCTCGGCGTCGAGGCTGTTGGCTCCTTCTTTGCGGGAGGCGGCGCGGTGCAGTTCGTGAAGGAGTATGCTGCCGCGGGCATCAAGGTGCCGCTGTGCGGCTCAGGCTTCCTCACCGAAGGCACGCTCGGCGCGCAGGGCGATGCGGCCAACGGCGTCGAGACGGCGCTGCATTACGGAGACGGGCTCGACAACCCGAAGAATCTCGCCTTCCGCAAGGCGTTCAAGGACAAGGCCGGCCGCGATGCCGACGTCTACGCTGTGCAGGGCTATGACGCCGCGCAGCTCCTGGCCGTGGGGCTCGAGGCCGTCAAGGGCAACGTCGAGGACGAGGCCAATCTCTACAAGGCCATGCGCGCGGCCAAGCTCGACAGCCCGCGCGGTCCGATCAGCATTTCGCCGGCCCAGAACGTCACGCAGAACATCTATCTGCGCAAGGTGCAGGGCGGCGAGAACAAGGTCGTCGGCATCGCCGCGGAGGCGCTGGCCGATCCCGGCACCGGTTGCAAGATGTCTTGAGAACGCTTGGTAGCCGGCAATTGCCAAT
Source organism: Bacteroidota bacterium (assembly GCA_050260355.1). Classification (GTDB taxonomy): domain Bacteria; phylum Pseudomonadota; class Alphaproteobacteria; order Rhizobiales; family Hyphomicrobiaceae; genus CADEFX01. The sequence goes on from JBLNBZ010000046.1 coordinate 86,107, forward strand.
CGGCAGTTGGGATCCACCAGCCATCTCCTGCCGATGGCCTACTGCCGACTGCCGAGCCGAGGCCATGCCATGGACATCTCCGGCCTGCTCGTACAACTCCTCAACGGAGTCCAGTACGGTCTGCTGCTGTTTCTGATTGCCAGCGGACTGACGCTGATCTTCGGCGTCATGGGCATCATCAATCTGGCGCACGGCTCGCTGTTCATGATCGGGGCCTACGCCGCGTTCGTGATCGCGAGGGCCACCGGCACGCTCTGGCTGGCATTGCCGGCCGGTCTTGCCGGCGGAGCGCTGCTCGGCCTGTTTCTGGAGCGGGTCCTGTTCCGCCATTTCTACAAGCGCGACCATCTCGACCAGGTGCTGCTGACGTTCGCACTCATTCTGCTGTTCGAGGAGACGCGCTCGCTGCTCGTGGGCAACGATTTCTACTCGGTTCCGGTACCAGAGGCCTTCGACTTCTCGGTGCCGATCACGTCCGGCTTCTCGTACTCGGCTTATCGCTTCGCGGTCATTGCCGTGTGCCTGGCGCTGGCCGCAGGGCTGTTCTACTGGATCGAGCGCACGCGCATGGGCGCCATCATCCGCGCGGCGGCGGAGAAGCCGGAGATGGTCGACGTGCTCGGCATCGACTCGCGCCGCATCCATTTGACGATCTTTGCCGTAGGCACGGCGCTCGCGCTTGCGGCGGGCGCGTTGGCCGCGCCCCTCTATTCCGTTTATCCCGGCATGGGCGACGGGTTCCTCATCATCTCGTTCGTGGTCGTGGTGATCGGCGGCCTCGGCTCGATCTCGGGCGCGTTCTGGTCGGCCCTGGCCATCGGCCTCGTCGATACGCTGGGCAAGGCCTACGTGCCGAAGGCGGCAGGTCTGGCGATCTACATGCTGATGGCTGCTGTGCTGCTGTGGCGGCCCTACGGCCTGTTCGGGCAGCCCCGGGCATGAGCGAAAGAAGCTCCATGCTGACGCAAACGCGGCGTGGCACGCTGGCACTGGCCGGCGGCGCGGCACTGTTGGCGTGCCTGCCGCTGATCGCTCCGCCCTATTATGTCGAGCTCGGCACCACGGCGATCATCGCCGCGATGCTGGCCTTGAGCCTGCAGTTGCTCGTGGGCTGCACGGGCCTCGTGAGCCTCGGGCACGGCGCCTTCTACGGGCTCGCCGCCTATACCGTCTATCTGATCACGCCTGCCAACACGGCGCTGCCGGTATGGATCACGCTGCCCGCGGCGATGGTTGCGGCCGGACTCGCCGCGCTGATCGTTGGCGCGCTCTCTCTCCGCACCAGGGGCTTCTTCTTCCTCATGGTGACACTGGCCTTCGGCCAAATGATCTTTTTCGTCTTCCACGACACCCAGATCGGCGGCGGCACCGACGGGGCCTACCTGGCCAAGCCCGTGCTCGCTGCCTTCGGCTACGAGCTGACCCTGCCGCGGCGACAGCGGCCGATCGCCACCTACTACGTCGCCCTGATCCAGCTCGTGGCGATGTACGCGGGGCTGAGCTTGCTGCTACGGACACTCTTCGGGCGCGTGCTGGAGGGCATCCGCGTCAACGAGCAGCGCATGCAGGCGTTGGGCTTCGATGCCTATCGCTACAAGCTCGCCGCCTTTGTGCTGGGCGGCATGCTGGCGGGCGTCGCCGGCCACATGTGGGCCATGCACCGCGGCTTCGTGAATCCGGAGCTCGTCGGCTGGCACAGGTCGGCCGAGGCGCTGCTGATGATCCTTCTCGGTGGCATGACCACGCTCTACGGCCCTGTCATCGGCGCTCTCTGCTACGTCGGCGTTCTGCGCGAGCTGGCCTCGCAATGGCTGCCCGAACGCACGCTGCTGGTGGAAGGCGTCGCAATCCTCGCGCTGGTGCTGCTTCTGCCGCGCGGGCTGACCGGTATGCGGTTTTCGCTGCCGCACCGAGAGCCAGAGCCGGCCAAACCTTCACCGACAAAGCCGGGAGCGGCCGCCGATGGCTGACCCAGGGACTGCCGCAACGCCCGTGCTGGAGACCGAGGCGCTGTGCCGCAACTTCGGTGGTCTCGCGGCTGTGCGCGACGTGGCGATCAGCGTGCATCAGGGCCAGCTGCACGCCGTCATCGGGCCCAACGGCGCCGGAAAATCGACGCTGGTGAACCTGCTGTCCGGTGCGCTCAAGCCGAGCTCCGGGCGCATCCACCTGATGGGACGCGAGATCACGGGCGAGCCGGCCTGGCGCATGGCACATCTGGGCGTCGGGCGCTCGTTCCAGCGGACCAACATTCTGGGCCCGCTCACCGTTCTGGAGAACGTCCGTCTCGGCGTGCAGGCCGTCGCGACGCTCTGGCGGCAGCTGTTGCGGCCGGCGGCGAGCGAGCGTGTGCTGGTCGAGCGGGCCGAGGCGATACTTGCGCAGGTCGGCCTGGCCGAGTTTCGCGATCGGCCGGCGGCGACGCTCGCGCACGGCTCGCAGCGCCAGCTCGAGATTGCCTTGGCGATAGCCGGCGACCCGAAGCTGCTTCTGCTCGATGAGCCGCTCGCGGGCATGGGACCGGAAGAATCGGAGCGCATGATCGGTCTGCTGAAGGGGCTCGCGCGCGACCACGCCATTCTGCTCGTCGAGCACGACATGGACTTCGTGTTTGCGGTCGCCGACCGGATGACTGTGATGGTCGATGGTGCCGTGCTCGCGCATGGGTCGCCCGACGAGATCCGCGCGAGCGCCGACGTACAGCGCGCCTACCTCGGTGGCGCAGAATGACGCCGCTTGCAGACGAGACCCGTGTCCTGCTGCGCCTGAAGGGCGTGCATACCTACTACGGCCAGAGCCATATCCTGCGCGGCGTGTCGCTGAGCATGCGCTCCGGCGAAAGCGTCGGGCTGCTGGGGCGCAACGGCATGGGCAAGACGACGCTGCTGCGCACGCTCGTCGGCCTGGTGCCGGCGCGGCGTGGAGAGGTGTGGATCGACGGCAAGGACGCAACGAGAGAGCCGTCATTCCGGCGCGCGCAACGCGGGCTCGCCTACGTTCCGGAGGGCCGCGGCATCTTCGCCAGCCTGAGCGTGAGTGAGCATCTCACCATTGCCGAGCGGCCCGGTGTCGGCGGCGAGCGCGATTGGACGAGGTCGAGGGTCCTCGCGCTGTTCCCGCGGCTCGCGGAGCGTCTGGGCCATGCCGGCGATCAGCTCTCAGGCGGGGAGCAGCAGATGCTGGCCATCGCGCGGGCTCTGCTGACCAATCCGCGGCTGCTTGTGCTCGATGAGGCGACGGAGGGGTTGGCCCCGCTCATGCGGGCCGAGATCTGGCGCACGATCAGGCTCATTCGGGAAGCAGGCATCGCCACCTTGATCGTCGACAAGACTGTGTCGGAGCTGGCTGCGGTCGCCGATCGCATGATCGTGCTGGTGAAAGGCGAGATCGCCTTCGAGGGCACGCCGGCCGAGCTGGAGGCGAACCCCACGCTGATGCACCGCCACCTCGGCGTGTGACGCTCCCTCCCCCGCGGGCGGCAGAGGAGAGCGCCATTGACGCGGGCGCTCGAAAAACGGTCGGAAGCGTGGCGTTACGAGCTCGCGTTGAGCTTGCGGCTCTTGCTGCCGGTGCCGTGGGCGTCGCGCACCTTCTGCTGCCTGAGCTGCTTTTGGATCTGCAGCGCGATCCAGCGCTGGCAGACCGCCAATTTCTCGTTGCACGACACTTTGATCGAGATGGCGGGCGCAGTGTTCTTGACCGCTACGGTCGAGCCGCCGGGGCGCGGGCGAGCATCGGGCCGCAAGCGAGCACTTGGGCGTACGACGACGTTGCGTCTTGGAGCCACGTCTCCGACGTTTGATCTGCCGAGGACATCGCGGCCCGCCTTCGCGATCAGGCCGATAGCGGTCATCCCGACCATGAACGGATTGGCACGCAACACGGAGGGGCCAAGGACCTCGGACAGCCGCTGCTGGGGTTGAGCCTGCAGGACGCGCGTGGCGCCAGATGCGCCGAGCAGAAAGGCAAGCCGTAGATTGGCCAGGCTCGGCTCGGCGCCTTGGGCTTTGAGCTGGGCCGCATTCTCAGTGGTGAACGCCGCGGCGGCAGCCCTGGCGAAATTCCGGTGGGTCCGCAGCTCGAGGACCCGCTCGTCGCTGAGCTCCGACACTTCCCTGGGGAAGTGCCTGCGCACCACGTCAATGAATGTAGACCTGATGAACTGGAACGGGCCAATGGCGCTCGAGCGCGGATTGGCAGCCCAGTCGCGGCCGCCCGACTCTGCGTGCATCAAACGATCGAGGAAGAGGTCGAGATCGGGTACCTGCAGGCTCGCGTCCTGCACGCGCGGGGGCGGCTGGTAGGAGGCTTTGCGGACGCCGGCTTTTCTCTTTACGACCTCGGGAGGTGCGATCTCCTTGACGACCTCCTGGCGCAGGATTTCCTTGACTACGATCTCCTGCGGCGGCACCTCGTGAGTTACGATTTCATCGGGCGCGAGCTCGCGGACCACGATCTGCGGATCCGGCCCTTCGGTGACGCTTCCGCTGTGCACGGTCGTCCCGCCCGCAACAAGGACGGACAGGAATGTGATCCCGGCTGTGCGAAGTCGTGCGGCGCGTGTCGGGTTCAATGGCGAGAGGTCCCCCCGTGCTCGAGTTCCTAATGCAACGGCAGCCCCGTCGTAAGGGGGCTACCTGCACGATATTTGTTGCAAGGTCAACTCGTGGTCTACCCGAAGCGATGCGATTGACTAACGCCGGGGGTCGCCGTGTTCTTGCGGCCGACCAGTCATTGCGGGCGCTCCATGCCGTTCGTCACAGTTAATGGCCGCAATCTCGAGTATCGGATGATCCTTGGCGACGCCGTGACGCAGCCGCCGCTCGTTTTTCTGCACGAGGGACTGGGCTGCGTCGAGCTGTGGCGGGATTTTCCCGATCGGGTCGCACGCGCCCTGAGGGCGCCGGCCCTCGTCTACTCGCGGTTCGGCTACGGCCGCTCCGACGGCCTCACGGCACCTCGCACGCCGTGCTTCATGCATGAAGAGGCGCTCGACGTGCTGCCCAAGCTGCTGGATCGTCTTGCCATCGAGCGACCGCTGCTGATCGGGCATTCCAACGGCGCCTCGATCTCCCTCATTCACGCCGCCGCGGCACAGCGTCCGGTTGCAGGGCTCGTGCTGATGGCCCCGCACGTGATGGTCGAGGATATCTGCATCGAGAGCATTGCGCACGTTCGCGCCAGCTATGAGCAGACCGATCTGAAGGAGAGGTTGGCCAAATATCACGACCAGGTCGATGACGCCTTCCTCGGCTGGGCGGACACCTGGTTGATGCCCGAGTTCCGGCAGTGGTCGATCGAGGACATGCTGGACCGCATAACCGTGCCCTTGCTGCTGATCCAGGGCGAGGACGACGAGTACGGCACGCTCGCTCAGCTCGATCGCATCGAGAGCAGAGTGCAGGGACCTGTTCGGCGCCTGGTTCTGGCGCAGTGCGGGCACTCGCCGCATCGCGATCAGGATGCGGCGGTGATCGCCGCCATCGCGACCTTCACAAAAACGCTGCAGCGGCGGTGAGAACGCGAGCCGCGCCGGTCAGTACAGGCGCTCGCGGTAGCTGTGCTCCAGCCGCTCCTCGACCACCGGCTTCTCGATGCCCTTGATCTGGTCCGTGAGCGCTTCCGCGAAGGTGGCGAGCCCGTCGAGCGCGGGCCACCTTTCCTTCTGCCACAGGCCCGAGCGGACGACGGCCTTGCCGCACTGGAAATAGACGTTCGTGGCCGTGATCTCGACGATGGCGCGGGCCGGCTTGCCGCGCACCGCGTGCGCCTGCAGCAGGGAAGGCTCCGTCAGCAGTCGCGCGGTGCCGTTGACGCGCAACGTCTCGAGGCGGCCTGGAACCAGGAACAGCAAGCCGATGCGCGGGTTCGACAGCAGGTTTTGAAACGTGTCGAGGCGGTTGTTGCCCGGGCGGTCGGGCAAATGCAGATGCTGCTCGTCGGGTACGCTCACGAAGCCCGGCGCGTCGCCGCGCGGCGAGGCGTCGGGCCAGCCGTCCGCGTCGGCCGTCGAGATCACGACGAACGGCGAGCGTCCGATGAAGTCGCGGGCGTGGCGGTCCACGTGCCCGAGCTCCTTGCGCAGTGAGAGTTCGGTCGGCGCCTCATAGACCTGTCTCAGCTCCGTCGCGTTGCGGATTTCCATGATCAGTCCTTTGCAAATGCAATGGTCGCACGCACCGCGCGCCGCCAACCTGCGTAGAGCGTGTCACGCCTACCGGCATCCAGTCTCGGTGCGAAACGGTTGTTGAGCTTCCAGAGCCTGGAGAAGCCCTCCATGCCGGGCAGGACACCGGCGTGCTGGCCGGCGAGCCAGGCCGCACCGAGCGCCGTGGTCTCGAGCACGATCGGGCGGTCGACAGGCGCATCGAGAATGTCGGCGAGGAACTGCATCGTCCAATCGCTGGCGACCATGCCTCCATCGACGCGCAGCACCGTCTCCCCGCCGCCTTTCCAATCGCCGCGCATGGCCTCGAGCAGGTCGCGCGTCTGGAAGCACACCGATTCGAGCGCGGCCCGCGCCAGCTCGGCCGGCGTCGTCCCCCGTGTCAGGCCGAACAGGGCGCCGCGGGCATGCGGCTCCCAGTAGGGCGCGCCCAGACCGACGAAGGCCGGCACCAGATAGACACGCTGGGCGGGATCGGACCGGGCGGCGAGATCGCCGCTCTGCGAAGCCGATGCCAGAACCCTCAGCCCGTCGCGCAGCCATTGCACCGCGGCGCCGGCGACGAAGATGGCGCCCTCCAGCGCATAGGTGCGCTTGCCGTCGAGCTGATAGGCCACCGTCGTCAGCAAGCGATTGCTGGAGGTTATCGGCTGAGCGCCGGTGTTGAGTAGCGCAAAGCATCCTGTGCCGTAGGTGGACTTCATCATGCCGGGCGCAAAGCAGGCCTGGCCGATGGTCGCGGCCTGCTGATCGCCAGCTACGCCGCGGATCGGCAAGGCCGCGCCGAGGATGGTGGGCAGCGCCGTGCCGAAGTCTGACGCGCAATCCCGCACCTCCGGCAACAGCGCCCGCGGCACGCGAAACAGCTTCAGGAGATCGTCGTCCCACTCTCCCTTGCGGATATCGTAAAGCAGGGTGCGCGAGGCGTTGGTGGCGTCGGTGGCATGCACCTTGCCGCCCGTCAGGTGCCAGATCAGGTAGCTGTCGATGGTGCCGAAGGCCAAACGGCCCTTCTCGGCCGCTGCCCGCGCGCCGCTGACATTGTCGAGCAGCCAGGCGATCTTGGTGGCCGAGAAGTAGGGGTCGAGGAGAAGTCCGGTCTTGGCGTTGACGGCCGGCTCGCAGCCGTCGTCTTTGAGCTTCTTGCAGATGTCGGCGGTGCGTCGGTCCTGCCAGACGATGGCGCGGTGAATGGGGCGGCTCGTCTCCCGGTCCCACACGACGCAGGTCTCGCGCTGATTGGAGATGCCGATGGCGGCGATGTCGGCCGCGATGGCGCGGGCATTGACGATCGCCTCGCGTGCCGTGGCGACGGTCGTCGTCCAGATGTGCTCCGGGTCGTGCTCCACCCATCCTGAGGCCGGGAAGTGCTGGGGGAATTCCTTCTGGCCCATACCGACGGGCGTGAGGTCGCTGTCGAAGACGATGGCACGGCTCGACGTCGTACCCTGGTCCAGGGCAAGGATCTTGCTGACCATAGTGCCAGTCCCGGTTTCGCGCCGGGCAAGCCTAGAGGACCACGGCGAGGCTGGAAAGCGGGTTGGCTGGTGCCGCTTGCGCGCTCGCCATGGTCACGGCTTGCCTTTTGTGACACTTTCCAGCACTTAGGCAGGTAAGCCGACACGAGCCGTCGCAAGGGTGTCACCGAACGCCCATAGAGAGCGGCATCTTTCTTTTGCTTGGGTTTGGGAGGAAGTCTCCGATGCTTCGTCGTCAACTGCGAAATGGATTTGTGGCCGGGGCGCTTGCGGCAGCACTGGGGGTGCTGGCCGAGGGCCCGGCGGCAGCGCAGACCGAGATCCAATGGTGGCATGCCATGACGGGCGCCAATAACGACGTCATCGTCAAGCTCGCCGAGGACTTCAACGCCTCCCAGAAGGAGTACAAGGTCGTCCCCACCTACAAAGGCGGCTACGCCGATACGATGAATGCCGGCATCGCCGCGTTCCGCGCCGGCAACGCGCCCCACATCATGCAGGTGTTCGAGGTCGGCACGGCCACGATGATGTCGGCCGGCGGCGCCATCAAGCCCGTGCATGTGCTGATGAAGGAGGCGGGCGAGCGCTTCGATCCGAACGCCTACCTGCCGACGATCACCGGCTACTACTCGACGAGCAAGGGGGAGATGCTCTCCTTCCCGTTCAACTCCTCGAGCACCGTCATGTGGTACAACAAGGATGCCTTCAAGAAGGCGGGACTCGATCCGGACAAGCCGCCGAAGACCTGGCCGGAGGTGTTCGAGGCAGCCAAGAAGCTCAAGGCGGCAGGCCATCCGACGTGCGGTTTCGGCAACGCCTGGGTGACGTGGGTCAACCTGGAGCAGCTTTCGGCCTGGCACAACGTGCCCCTGGCGACCAAGGCCAATGGCATGGATGGCTTCGACACCGAGCTCAAGTTCAATTCGCCGCTGCACGTGAAGCATCTGGAGCATCTTGTCGAGCTGCAGAAGGACAAGACCTACGACTACTCCGGCCGCACGAACACGGGTGAGGGCCGCTTCACGTCCGGCGAGTGCCCGATCTTCCTCACCTCCTCGGCCTTCTTCGGCAACGTGCGCGCCAATGCCAAGTTCGCATTCGGCAATGCGCCCATGCCGTACTATCCCGATGTTGCCGGCGCACCGCAGAACTCGATCATCGGCGGCGCGTCGCTGTGGGTGATGGCCGGCAAGAAGCCCGAGGAATACAAGGGCGTCGCCAAGTTCTTCACCTTCCTTTCGGACACGGACCGGCAGGTCGAGCTGCACAAGAAGTCGGGCTATCTGCCGATCACCAAGGCGGCCTACGCCAAGACCAAGGAGTCCGGCTACTACAAGGAGTTCCCCTACCTCGAGACTCCGCTGCTCGAGCTGACCAACAAGGAGCCGACCGAAAACTCGCGCGGCCTGAGGCTCGGGAACATGGTGCAGCTGCGCGACCTGTGGGCGGAGGAGATCGAGGCGGCGCTGGCAGGGAAGAAGTCTGCCAAGCAGGCGCTCGACGACGCCGTGTCCCGCGGCAACGCGATGCTGCGCCAGTTCGAGCGCACCGTCGCGAAGTGACGGCTCGAACATCGCGATGAGCCGTTGCTTACCTCTCCCCGTTTTGCGCGGGGAGAGGATCGCGGTCAGGCGGCGCGATGAATTGGGGAGCGGGCGGCCTCGCGGGAGATCCTGCATATGCGGATCAAGCAACTCGTGCCGATGCTGAGTGTCAGCGATCTCGCGCGGACCATGGCCTTCTACTGCGACGAGCTCGGCTTCCAATGCACGGGCACGTTCGGCGATCCGAGCCCCGTCTGGTGCCATCTGGAGCGCGACGGCGTCGCCCTGATGTTCAATCAGCCGCCGGCGGAGGCGATGGTTGAGCTGCCGCTCCGTGCCAAGGACTTCCAGGTCTACTACTGCTATCCGGACGATGTGGCGGCGCTGCATCTGGCATGGAAGCAGAAGGGTCTTCCGGTGACCGACCTGCGCGTGACAGTCTACGGGATGAAGGAATTCGAGCTGCGCGATCCGGACGGCTACTGGCTTTGGTTTGGCCAAGGCACGGCTGAGCCGCCGACGGTCCGGGAGTAGGCGGGGCGCAATATGGAGAAACGCGCGATCTTCGGTGGGCTGCTGCTGCCCTTCCTCCTGCTCGCCCCCCAGCTCGCGGTCACGATCGTGTTCTTCTATTGGCCGGCCTCGCAGGCGATCTGGCAATCGTTCCTGCTGCAGGACGCGTTCGGCCTGCGCACCGAGTTCGTCGGCTTTGAAAACTACCGCGAGCTGCTGAAGCAGCCCGAATACTATGCGGCGATGGTCAACACGGTCGTGTTTGCGGCGGCGGTCACGCTGCTGTCGCTCTCCATTGCGCTGTTCCTCGCGACGCAAGCCGACAAGCACATCAAGGGCAGCGGCATCTACAAGACGCTGTTGATCTGGCCCTACGCCGTTGCCCCTGCGGTGGCCGGCGTGCTGTGGCTGTTCATGTTCCAGCCGTCGCTCGGGATCGTTGCGCGGGGGATCCGCTGGATGGGAGTCGACTGGAATCCGCTGCTGAACGGCACGCACGCGATGATCCTCGTCATCATCGCTTCGACGTGGAAGCAGATCAGCTACAACTTCCTGTTCTTCCTGGCCGGCCTGCAGTCGATTCCCAAGTCGGTGCACGAGGCCGCCGCCATCGACGGGGCGAGGCCGCTCCGCCGCTTCTGGACCGTGACGTTTCCGCTGCTGTCGCCCACGGCCTTCTTTCTGCTCGTGGTCAACATCGTCTACGTCTTCTTCGATACCTTCGGCATCATCGACGCAGTGACCGGCGGCGGACCGGCCGGAGCAACGCAGACGCTCGTCTACAAGGTCTACCAGGATGGCCGTCTCGGCGGCGATCTCGGCGGCTCGGCGGCGCAGTCCGTCATTCTCATGATCATCGTCGTGGCGCTCACGGCCATCCAGTTCCGCTACATAGACCGCAAGGTGAACTACTGATGCCACAGAGTGTGATGTGGAAGGAGCTGACGGCAGCCGAGCTGCGCGAAAAGGCGCACGCAGGCGCCACCGTGCTGTTGCCGGTCGCCTCCATGGAGCAGCACGGGCCGCATCTGCCCGTCGGCGTCGACACCATCCTGTGCGAGAGCGTATGCAAAAGCGCGGCCGAGCACGTCGCCGGCGAGATGCCGGTGGTGGTGGCGCCGACGCTCTGGTGCGGCATGGCCGAGCACCACATGGCCTACGGCGGCACCTTCACGTTCGACATCCCGACCTACAGAGGTGTGCTGCTGAGCCTCCTCAAGAGCATCGCGCGGCACGGCTTCCTGCGCGTGCTGATCGTCAATGGGCACGGCGGCAACATCAGCGCGCTGGCCGCCTTCCTTCAGGATTTCGCCCGCGAGGTCGACCTCAAGGTTCGCGCCACGACCTATTTCGAGCTGGCGCAGCCCGAGATCGCCAAGATCCTCGAGGATCAGGATCGCGTGCGGCATGCCTGTGCGGGCGAGCCCTCGCTGAGGATGGGCGGGGCGCCCGATCGGGTGCGCCGCGACAAACTTGCGGAGGCGCACGGCCCGAAGCACTCGACACCGCGCCCGCTCGGCGTGGCCCGCTATCGCTCGTTCCGCGATATCTCGGCGTCCGGCGTCGTCGGGGATGCGCGCCGCGCATCGGCCGAGAAGGGCGAGAAGATCGCTGTCGTGTGTAGGGACGCCATCGTCGCCGTCCTGCGCAGCGACGAGGTGTGGTCATGAGCACAAATGTGCACTCGGCCTTACCTATCTGCGTTCCCGGAAGCGGCGCGCTTGCGCCGCTATCCGGGATCTTCTTGCGTGTTGGAAAGCACCGCGCGTGCCAAAACCGGGAAAGGCCCCGGCTCATCCGTGCCGTCTGCGCGAAGCACAGCTTCGCTGCGACCTGCACGATGGCCGGGGACGCAGGCGGCGAGATTTCGGGTGGACACAGGTCGAGGTCGTGGTCGAACGCGGGGGAGGGCTGAGCCGATGGTCGAGCATCGTCCGCTGCGGAACCTGCTCGCGCATCTGGCGCTCTGCATCGGCGTCTTCATCCTCGCTTTTCCGGTCTATCTGACCTTGGTCGGCTCGACGCATCCGCAGAACATCATCGCCAACGGGCAGATGCCGATCACGCCGGGGCCGCTGTTCTTCGAGACGTACTGGAAGACCATTTTCGTCGGCTCCGGCGGAACGACGCGCGAGCCGGTCGGGACGATGCTGCTCAACAGCTTCATCATGGCCTCTATCATCGCCATTGGCAAGATCGCCATCTCGATCATCTCGGCCTATGCGGTGGTCTACTTCAAGTTTCCGTTCCGCATGGTGGCGTTCTGGGCGATCTTCATGACGCTGATGCTGCCGGTCGAGGTGCGCATCTATCCCACCTACAAGATCGCGGCTGATCTGAACCTGCTCGACAGCTACGCCGGGCTCACCATTCCGCTGATCGCCTCGGCCACCGCGACGCTATTCTTCCGGCAGTTCTTTCTCACCATTCCGGACGAGCTCGTCGAGGCCTCCAAGCTCGACGGCGCCGGGCCGCTCAAGTTCTTCTGGGATACCGTGCTGCCGCTCTCGCGCACCAACATCGCGGCGCTGTTCGTGATCCTTTTCATCTACGGTTGGAACCAATATTTGTGGCCGCTGCTGATCACGACGCGCGACGACATGCAGACGATCGTCATCGGCATCAAGAAGATGATCGTGACGTCGGACGCGCTCACGGAATGGAACGTCGTGCTCGCCACCGCCATGCTGGCCATGCTGCCGCCGGTGGCGGTGGTGGTGCTCATGCAGCGCTGGTTCGTGAAGGGGCTGGTGGAGACCGAGAAGTGAGCACTGTGCATTCGGCAAGCTTGGGTTCCTCCTCCCTCTCGAGGGGTGAGGCAGCGCGCGTGTTCGAGGGGAGCATGCCATGGCGTCGGTGACGCTGGAGAATGTGCGCAAGGTCTACGCCGGCGGTGTGGAGGCCGTGAAAGGCGTGTCGCTCGCAATTCCGGACGGGGCCTTCACGGTGCTGCTCGGGCCGTCCGGCTGCGGCAAGTCCACGCTGCTGCGTATGATCGCGGGTCTCGAAACCATCACTAGCGGCACGGTCTCGATTGGCGGAAAGGTCGTGAACCAGGTCGAGCCCGCCGACCGCGACATTGCCATGGTGTTCCAGAACTATGCGCTCTACCCGCACATGAGCGTGTACAACAACATGGCCTACGGCTTGCGCAATCGCGGCATGGCGAAGGACGAGATCGACCGGCGCGTGCGGCAGGCAGCGCAGCTCCTCGCCATCGAGGACTTCCTCGATCGCAAGCCCCGCGCGCTGTCCGGCGGCCAGCGCCAGCGCGTCGCCATGGGCCGGGCCATCGTGCGTGAGCCGCAGGCCTTCCTGTTCGACGAGCCGCTGTCCAACCTCGATGCCAAGCTGCGCGTGCAGATGCGCCTCGAGATCCGCCGGCTGCACAACCGCCTCAAGGCCACGTCGATCTTCGTCACCCACGACCAGGTCGAGGCCATGACCCTGGCAGATCAGGTCGTGGTCATGAACAAGGGCACCATCGAGCAGGTCGGCCCGCCGACCCAGGTCTACCGGCGTCCGGCGACCAGGTTCGTTGCCACGTTCATCGGCTCGCCTGCCATGAACCTCGTCAAAGGACGGGTCACCGCGCCCGGCCGCGTCGAGATCGCCGACGCTGGCACGCTCGAGTTCGACGCCAAGGCTTTCGAGGCAGCGCCGGGCCGCGAGGTCGAGGTCGGCGTGCGGCCGGAGGAGGTGTCGGTATCGGCGATGCAGAACGGCGCCGATCTTGCGTTCCAGTCCGAGTTTGCGGAGGAGCTCGGGCCGAACCGTCTGCTGCACGGTGCACTCGCCGGCATCCCGTTCGTTGTGTCGGTCGCCTCATCGGATGAATCGCAGACCACGGGGGCGGTGCGGCTCGCCGCGCCGCCTGAGAAGGTTCACCTGTTCGATGTCGAGAGCGGTCGAAGCTTGAGATGCGCCTCCTGATCGCAGGCTGGCAGGGGCAGGTCGCGCGCGCCCTGGTGGAGCTGGGGCCGGCGGCCCCTGATGTCGACGCGTTCGCCGTCGGCCGTCCTGGGCTCGATCTGTGCGAGGCGGCGACCATCACGCGGGCGATGACCGATGTGCGTCCCGACGTGATCATCAACGCTGCCGCTTATACGGCGGTCGACAAGGCCGAGAGCGAGCCCGAGGCCGCCTTCGCGCTCAATCGTGACGGCGCGCGGCTGCTCGCGGAGGCGGCGGCCAAGCGCGGTGCGGCGCTCATTCATGTCTCGACCGACTACGTCTTCGACGGCAGCAAGACAGCGCCTTATGCCGAGGGCGATCCGACTGCGCCGCTCAACGTCTATGGCCGCTCCAAGCTCGAGGGCGAGGAGGCGGTGAGGGCGGCCAATCCGCGTCACGTCATCGTGCGCACCGCCTGGCTGCACAGCGCGACCGGCACCAACTTCGTCAGGACCATGCTGCGGCTTGCGGGCGAGCGTCCATCGCTGCGCGTCGTCGACGACCAGGTCGGCAGCCCGACCTACGCGCCGCATCTGGCGCGGGCGCTGCTCGACATTGCCCGCCAGGTTTCGGGCGCGCAGTCCCAGTCCCAATCGCCGTGGGGCACGTATCACATCGCCGGCTCGGGTGCGGTGAGCTGGTGCGGCCTGGCGCGCGAGATCTTTCGCGTCGCATCGGCGCAGGGCGGTCCCTCGGCCGAGGTTGCGGCGATTACGACGGCGGACTATCCGACACCGGCGCGCCGGCCTATGAACTCGCGCCTCGACTGCGCCAAGGCTGCGCGGGTCTTCGGCGTTACGCTTCCCGATTGGCGCGAGGGCGTGAGCGAATGCGTCTCGCGCCTGCTTGCTGGCTGAAGCATTCTCCGATCGATCGGCGCCCGCTTTCCCCTCTCCCGTGGGCGAAAGAGGGGCACCTCCCTACTCGATGAGGAATGCCTTGTTCGGGCGGCGCGAAGAGCGCAGCCAAGTGAGCCGTGGCTTCAGGTCGCTGCGCGTTGAGCGGGCCTCAGGCCGCGCGTCTCGGCGAAGGCTGATGTCATGGCCAGCAGCAGCTCCAGCCCTGGAACCGGCACGCGAAGCCGGCGGGCGATCTCCACCGGTGCGGCAAGAATTGCGTCGAGCTCCAGCAGACGCCCCGCGCTCGCGTCCTGCAGCATGGACGTGCGGAAGTCCGTAAGAAGCGCCATCGCCTTGACGCGGGCCTCGGGCGTCATGTCGGGCTTGCTTCCGGCAGCGATTGCCACCTGCTGCGCTTCCTCGATGGTCGCCACCGCGAAGGCGGCAAGCCGTGGCTCGGCAACGAGGTTTCCCATCGTCAGGCCGGTGATGGCGGTCAGCGGGTTCATGCTGACGTTGCCGAAGAGCTTGCTCCAGACCGCGGAGCGGATGTCGTCCGTCGTCGCGCAGTTGAGTCCGGCACTCTGGAGCAAATCGGCGAACGCTCGCACGCGGCTGGAGACCGGGCCATTGATCTCGCCGAGAATGAGGCCCTTGCCGCCCTTGTAAACGATCTCGCCGGGGGACGTGGTTTCGCATCGCGCGTAGACGACGGCGCCGGCCGTGCGCTCGTGCGGCACCGCAGCGGCAATGCCCCCGCCGGGGTCGACGCTCTCCAGCGTAACGCCTTGCAGCGGGCCGGTGAGCCCGTGCGTGTACCACCACGGAATGCCGTTCTGGACGCAGACCCACATCCCGTGTGGCTTCAGCAGGCGAGCCACGGTGCGGGCCGCGTCCGGGATCGAGTGGGCCTTGATGCAGCTGATGACGACTTCCGCCGGCTCGGTGTTGTCCGCCGTCATGGACCGCACGTCCGTTTGAAAGTCCTGCTCGCCGGAGACGGTGATGCCGCGATCGGCGATCGCGGCGAGGGCCGGCCCCCGTGCCACAACAGTTACGTCGACACCGGCACGTGCGAGCTTGCCTGCAATGAAACAGCCGACTGCACCGGCGCCGAGAACGATGATACTCATCTTGCGCACTCCTCTGGTGCCTGGGTACGTCACCACGATGGCGTTGCCGTGGCAAGAACCGCGGCGAGCCTAGGCGCCCGTCTCGCCCCGCGATGCGCAGGGGTGCGAAGGCCGCGGCAGGGAGGCCATGGCGCGGTACGTGCGTTCCAGCCCCGCCTCCACGTCGGCGATCGTGTAGCCGTCGAGCACCCTGGCGCGCGCTGCGGTGCCGAGCCGGAGGCGCAGGTCGGGGTCGCGCGCCAGCTGCTCGAGCGCGTCGGCCAGGGCCCGATCGTCGCCCGGCGGCACAATCAGCCCTTCGATCCCATCGCGCACGAAGTGCCTGCAACCCGGAACATCCGTGACGACGAGCGGGCGTGCCGAGGCGGCCGCTTCGAGCAAAGCCCGCGGCATGCCTTCGCGGCTGCGCGCCGGCAGCACGAAGATGCCGGCCCGCCGCCACACCGCTGCCACGTCCGACGTGTGGCCGAGCCAGCGTGTGCGCACGCCGTCGCTCCAGGACCGCAATGTGTCGGCTGAGATGGCTTCGCGATTGTCGTCATCGGCGCGGCCGTAAAGCTCGACCTCGAGTGGTACGCCGCGCTGCTTCAGGATCTGGGCAGCCGACATCAGGACGTCGACGCCCTTCGGCAGCAGCATGCGCCCGACGAAGGCTGCAATGGGCACCGGTACCTCTGGCGGCCCGAGTGCCGGGAAGGCGACAGGATCGATCCCGGCTCCGCCGAGCGTCGTGACGCGCTGCCCCGGATCGACGCCGCCCTCGCGCAGGAACGCCAGGTCCTCCGGGTTCTCGACGATCAGCCAGCTTCCCTGGCGCGCGAGGGTGCTTCGCATGATGCCGAGCGCTATCCTGCGCGCGAGCCTCGCCTTGACGGTCGGGGAGGTCGCGAGGAAGCCGAGGCCGGTCATGTGCACGACCGTGTGGGGAACGGCGGCGAAGGCGCCAGCAAGGCCGCCGAGCACGATCGGCTTCATGGCGATCAGGTGCAGCACGTCCGGCTTCTCGCGACGCAGGATCTCACTCAGGCGGCGCACGGTCGCCGCCTCGCGCAACGGGTGCATCGAGGACCGGTTGTAGTCCAGATCGATGGTGCGGGCGCCGAGCGCTTCGATCTCGGCAAACCGCCCGGAGGACCGGGCCACCACGACGACCTCGCCGGCCAGCTTGCCGAGGCGCGCGATCAGCGGCTGGAAATGCGAGAGCGCAAACCAGTCCTCGGTGATTGCGATGAGAATCTTGGCAAAGACGGGTCGCTTGTCGGGCACTTGGTCTCTCTCTTGGGCAACGGCAGCCTAGTCGCTCAGCCTCGGCGCAGCCAACTGGGAGCGCGTGCAAAAAGGCCGCGGACGGGCTCCGCGAGCGGCCAGTTGACGCCGGTCATCGTCTGTCGGACCTTCAGCATCGAGAAGCGCTGGGCGATCGAGCCGTGGGGCAACAAATGGGTCAAGTCCTGTTTCGCAATTTCGAGCTGCTCGATCCCGAGCACGATGAGTTGAGGGGCGGCCACGAGCTGCTCGTCGAGGACAAGACGATCAAGGAAGTCTCCTCGCGCCCGATTCGCGCCGACAATGCAACCGTCATCGATTGTGGCAAGCGCACGCTGATGCCGGGCCTCATCGACGCGCATGTGCACGTCTGCCTGTCGGAGGTCTACCTCCGCCGGCTCGAGAACATTCCGTTGACGCTGATGACCGCGCGGGCCGTCGACCTGATGCGCGGCATGCTCGATCGTGGCTTCACGTCGGTGCGCGACACCGGCGGCGCCGACTGGGGGCTCAAGACGGCCGTCGAGGAGGGGCTCGTGCCGGGACCCCGCTTGTTCATCGCCGGACGTGCCATCGGGCCGACCGGCGGACACAGCGACGGACGCAGGCGCACCGACAGCGGTGGCGGTTGCTACTGCTGCAACGCCCTGAAGTTCACGATGGAGATCTCGGACGGCGCCGACCAGGTGCGCAAGTCGGCGCGCGAGCAGATGCGCCAGGGCTGCGACCACGTCAAGATCATGATGTCGGGCGGCGTCGCCTCGCCGTATGACCCGCTCGACAGCCTGCAGTTCTCGCCCGGCGAGGTGGCGGCCGCGGTCGAGGAGGCAAGCGCTTTCGGCCGCTACGTGTGTGCGCATGCCTACACGCCCCAGGCCATCAAGCGTGCCGCAGACGGCGGCGTGCGCACCATCGAGCACGGCAACCTGATCGACGAGGCGTCGGCCAAGACGATGGCGTCCAAGGGCATGTTCCTGATCGCCAATCTCATCGCCTATTACGCCATGCGCGAGCGCGCGCGCGAGTTCGGCATGACGCCGGAGATGCTGGAGAAGAACGACCTCGTCATCGACGGCGGCCTCAAATCGCTCGAGATCTGCAAGCGGGCGGGCGTGCCTGTCGCCTATGGCAGCGATCTGCTCGGGCAGCTTCAGGTCGACCAGTCGCGCGAGTTCCTGCTGCGCTCCGAGGTGGTCAAGCCCATCGACATCATCCGCTCGGCCACGACCGTCGCCGCGCAGGTCATCCGCCAGGAGGGCAAGCTCGGCTGCATCAAGCCCGGCGCGCATGCCGATCTCATCGTGGTCGACGGCAACCCGCTGAAGAGGCTCGAGCTGTTCCAGGACCAGGGTCGGCACATCCCGCTCATCATGCAGGCCGGCAAGCTCTACAAGAACAAGCTGAGCTAGGCGATGCTCGAGCGCGGTGGCAGCTCTCCGGGTCCATCAATGGCGAATGAGCATCGCGTGATTTGGCGCCGAACCGGGACTTCGACATGACGCTGCAGGTACTCTTCAAGAACTTCGAGCTGCTGGAGCCCACGTATGGCGAGCTGCGCGGCGGCTACCAGCTTCTCGTCGAAGGCGACCTCGTCAAGGAGCTGTCCGACAAGCCGATCCGAGCCGAGAATGCGGCCGTCATCGACTGCGGCGGGCGCACGCTGATGCCGGGCCTCATCGACTCGCACGTGCACGCCATGCACAGCGAGGTGAACGTCCGCTTCCTCGAGGCCATGCCGCTGACGCTGCTGACGGCGCGCGCGGGCTCGCGGCTCAGGGCCATGCTCGATCGCGGCTTCACGACCGTCCGCGACACTGGCGGGGCGGACTGGGGCGTCAAGACCGCGCTCGAGACGGGTCACTTCATCGGGCCGCGCCTGTTCATCGCCGGCAAGTCGATCGGCCCGACCGGCGGACATGCCGACAGCCGCAGGCGGACCGACATGGGCGGCTCCTGCATCTGCTGCGACGGCCTGCAGTTCAAATCGGCCATCGCCGACGGCGCCGACGAGGTGAGGAAGGCCGCGCGCGAGCAGATGCGCCAGGGCTGCGACCACGTTAAGATCATGATGTCGGGCGGTGTCGCCTCGCCGTATGATCCGCTCGATAGCCTCCAGTTCTCGATTCCGGAGGTGCAGGCCGCGGTCGAGGAGGCGCAGGCCTTCGGACGCTACGTCTGTGCGCACGCCTATTCTGCCGAAGCGATTACGCGGGCGGCGCACAACGGCGTGCGCACCATCGAGCACGGCAACCTGATCGACGATGCGGCCGCCAAGCTTATGGCCGAGAAGGGCATGTTCCTGGTTGCCAACCTCGTCGCCTACTACGCGATGAAGGATCGGGCGGCCAAGTTCGGGATGACGGCGGAGAGCCTCGCGAAGAATGACATGGTGATCGACGGCGGCCTCAAGTCGCTCGAGATCTGCAAGCGGGCGGGGGTGCCCGTCGCCTACGGCAGCGATCTGCTCGGCGACCTCGCGGTGGATCAGTCGCGCGAGTTCGTGCTGAGAAGCGAGGTGGTCTCGCCGATTGAGATCATCCGCTCCGCCACCACCATCGGCGCGCAGGTTCTGCGCCAGGAGGGCAAGCTCGGCACGCTGGCTCCGGGCGCCTTCGCCGACCTCATCGTAGTCGATGGTAACCCACTAAAAAACCTTGCCCTTTTTGAAGGACAGGGGCAGCATTTGTCGGTCATCATGAAAGGCGGCAAGCTGCACAAGAACCGCCTTGTCTGAGCTTGCGGCGGAGGGCCGCGAACATATGGTGCAATCAACGGTAGCGGACGCGAGGCCGCAGACCGCGCCTCGGGCCGCGACGAGACTTTTCAGCTCGCGCCGGCTCGGGCGCTACGCGCTGAACGCCGTCGCGGGCTTGGCGCTCGCCTACATTTTAACGCCCCTGTTTTTCGTCACCTGGCTCGCCTTCTTCCGCCAGGAGATCCCCTCGTTTCCGCCGGAGGGCTACTCGTTGCGCTGGTTCGCCGCCATCGCCAGCAACGACCGCTTTCTGAGCGGCTTTCTTCTGAGCTTGCAGGTTGGCGTCATTGCCACCTCGATCGGACTTGCGGTCGGCATTCCGGCGGCGCTGTGCCTGACGCGGTTCCGCTTCAGGGGCCGCGAGGCGCTGAACAGCCTTTTGCTGCTGCCGCTGGTGGTGCCCGGCGTCGTGCTCGGCACGGCGCTCTACGTGTTCCATGTCGAGGCCGAGATCCACACGGGCATCCCGATCCTGGGCTCGCTCGGCGGCCTGATCGCCGGCCACGTGCTGGTCGTCATTCCCTGGGCCGTGCGCCTCATCACGGCAAGCCTCGCGGGCTTCGATCGCACCATCGAGGAGGCCGCGCAAAGCCTCGGCGCCGATCGCTGGACTACCTTCCGCCGCATCACGCTGCCCTCGATCCTGCCCGGCATCGTCGCTGCCGCGCTGTTCGGGTTCGTCAGCTCGTTCGGAAATCTGGAAATGAGCCTGTTCCTGGTCGGACCCGGCCGCACCACGCTGCCGATTGCAATCCTCCAGTATCTGGAGTGGAAGATCGATCCGACCATTGCCGCCGTGTCCGTGCTCCAAATCCTGCTGATCGCAGGCGCCATGCTGATCACGGACCGGTTCGTGCGCATCAGCAGGGTGGTTTGACCGTATGGCCAGACTCGAGCTTTATCAGGTAACCAAGCGATACAACGACTTCTATGCCGTGCGCGACGTGTCGCTCGACGTGGCGGACGGCGAGTTCCTGGTGCTGCTCGGGCCGTCGGGCTGCGGCAAGACTACGACTTTGCGCATCATCGCCGGTTTCATCGAGGCGACGCAGGGGAGCGTCCGCCTCGGCGGGCGCGAGATCTCAGAGCTTCCGCCCTGGAAGCGCAACGCAGGCCTCGTGTTCCAGAACTACGCCCTGTTTCCGCATCTGACCGTCGCCGAGAACGTCGCCTTCGGCCTGGAGATGCGCAAGGTCGCCAAGAGCGAGATCGCGCCGCGCGTGGCCGAGGCACTGCGTCTCGTCCGCCTCGGTCACCTGGGTGAGCGCCTGCCGCGCCAGTTATCCGGCGGCCAGCAGCAACGGGTGGCGCTGGCCCGCGCCCTGGTCTTCAAGCCGGACGTTTTGCTGCTCGACGAGCCGCTTTCGAACCTCGATGCCAAGCTGCGCCAGGAGGTGCGCATCGAGATCCGGGAGCTGCAGCGGCAGCTCGGTCTCACGACCATCATGGTGACGCACGACCAGGAGGAGGCGCTCACGATGGCCGATCGCCTCGTCGTCATGAGCGAGGGCTCAGTGCGCCAGCTCGGCACGCAGCGCGATCTTTACGAGCGTCCAGCCGACCGCTTCGTTGCGGGCTTCGTCGGCCGCTCGACATTTCTCGACGGCACCATCGAGGCGCCCGGCAGGTTCCGTACTGAGGGAGGGCTCGAGATCAAATGCGCGCAGGCTGCCGCAGGTCCCGCATCGCTGGCGCTCAGGCCCGAGCGCATCTCACTCGGCTCCGGCCCGATCGCGGGATTGGACAATGCCTTGCCCGGCGTCGTGGAGTTCGTCTCCTACCTCGGCCCCAACATCGACGTGCACGTGCGACTGTCGCCGAAGGAGCGGGTCACCGTGCAGGTGCCGAACCGGCAGGATGGGTTTGCGCCGAACACTGGCGACAGCGTCTACGTCGGCTGGGCGGCGGCGACGGGTACGCTGTTTCCGGCAGGTGTGTCGGGCGAAGTGGATTTGCGGTGACGGCGGCCGGAGCACGGCCAGTCAAAGGGAGAGACAGATGACCAAGCGTGATATCGGATTGAAGGCGACGAGACGGCAACTGCTGCAAGGAGCCGCGGCGGCCGTCGGCACGGCGGCGCTCGGCTTGCCGGGCCCTGCTGCAGCGCAGGGCAAGGGCAAGATCGTCGTCGGCACGTGGGGCGGCGACTATGCACGACTGCTCAACAAGAACATCGAGCAGCCGATCCTCATTCCCGCAGGCTGGGAGGTGACGCAGGACCAGGCCGGCGATCCGCAGCGGCGCAGCAAGCTGCTGGCGGAGAAGCGGCTGCCGCGCGGGACGACGGACATTCAGGGGCTTTCGGCGCCGAACATGTATCAGATGTTCGATGCCGGCGTGACGGCTGAAATCGACTACGGCAAGCTGAAGAATGCGCCGAACCTGTTGCCGTCGATGAAGTACAAGTACGGCGTCGGGCACATCTATTCGGGCAAGGTCGCCGTCTTCAACGAGAAGTTCATGGGTGGCTGGAAGCCCAAGAGCTACAAGGACGTGTTCGATCCCAAGCACGGCAATAAGCTCGGCATCATCGACATCCAGTATCAGTACACGCTGGTGGCGGCAGCGTTGGCGGCCGGGGGCAAGCCTAACGACCTGGAGCCTGGCAAGAAGCTGCTGCTCGAGTGCAAGAAGGCGGGCGCGCGCATCTACCCGACCAACGAGGCCTTCGCGCAGGGGCTCAAGTCGGAGGAGTTCGGCGTCGGCGTGATGTGGAAGGCGCGCGTCGTGCAGTGGCAGAACGCCGGAGTGCCGGTCGACTCGATCGCGCCGACCGAGGGCGCGCTGGCTTACGTCTCGGGCTTCGTCATTCCGAAGAATGCGCCCAACAAGGAGGGTGCCTACGCTTACATGGATGCGATGCTCGAGAAGTCGGCGCAGGAGGCGTTCGCCATCGACATGGGCTACAACCCGACCGTCAAGAACGCGGTGGTGGCGCCCGACCTCAACAAGCGCATCGGCTTCACATCGGCTGAGATCGAGGCTCTCGTCGATCTCGACTATGCCTACATGAACGAGAACGATGTCCAGCTCAAAGAGTGGTGGGACAAGGAGCTGAAGGGCTGAGGGCCTTCGCCTCTCTCCCCGTCGTGAAGCGCGACGGGGAGAGAGGCTCGCGTCCGCCGCGTTCAGGCTTCCGCACCGGCACGTCCAGCATCAGTCGCGCTCAAGCTTTCAATGGCCCAAACCGTAGCAGCACATCGAGGTCCGATCGAGGAGGGGCGGAGC
Organism: Bacteroidota bacterium; assembly: GCA_050260355.1. Lineage (GTDB taxonomy): Bacteria > Pseudomonadota > Alphaproteobacteria > Rhizobiales > Hyphomicrobiaceae > CADEFX01. The sequence goes on from JBLNBZ010000046.1 coordinate 108,983, forward strand.
AGCTCGCTCCTGTCGGCCGGCACGCTGGTGGGGCCTGCAACGGTGATCGTCGTGGTCGGCCTTCTGCTGCCGATTGCCATCCTCTTCCGCTACAGCCTCAATCAGTTCAAGCCGCGCGTGATGATGGTCGAGGCGTTCACGGTCGAGAACTACATCAAGTTCTTCACCGACCCGTTCTACACGCACATCTTCTTCACCACGCTTCGTGTGGCGTTCATCTGCACCGTGATCTGCCTGCTGCTGGGCTTCCCGCTGGCCTATGTGCTGGCTCGCACGCAGACGCGATTCAAGCACGTGCTGATCATGCTGGTGGTGCTGCCGCTGTTCGTCGGCAACGCCGTGCGCGCCGCCGGCTGGATGACCCTGTTCGGCACCAAGGGGTTTTTGAACGTGACCCTCATCGACCTCGGCATTATCTCCGAGCCGATGCAGATCATGTTCACGGAAGGCGCCGTGATTGCCGGCATCATCGCGGTCAACCTGCCGTACATGGTGCTGACCCTGCAGAGCGTGATCGAAGGCATCGAGCGCAATGTCGAGGAGGCAGCGTTCAGCCTGGGCGCGGGTCCGGTGACCATGTTCCGGCGCGTGCTGTGGCCGATGGCGCTGCCCGGCATCATCGCCGGCACCATTCTGACGTTCATTCTCGGCATGAACGCCTATGCCACGCCGGTTCTGCTCGGCGGCCCGAAGTTCAAGATGATGGGGCCGCTGGTGTTCGGCCAGTTCCAGCTCAACAACTGGCCGTTCGGCGCCGCCATCTCGTTCATTCTCATGACGGCGACACTGCTACTTACCGCGACCGCCAACCTGATCGTGCAGCGCCGGTATCGGCGGTAGGCGGGCGCCGCGCTCCGGAGGAACGGGGCGAGGCGGGAGGGTTCAAGCGCGCCTCTCGATACCGGGGACGCAACGTGTGAGCTTGCGTATGCGGCGCAGGCACGTTCGCCGTGGGCACCGACCGATCGGAAAAGCGTCAAGCCGCCTGCGCGGCGCGAATCTGCTCGCGCAGGGTGGCGAGGTTGCCGCCGCCCTTGACCGAGCCCGGCAGCGGGTGCCCGACGATGTCCTCGGCCAGGATGGCGGTCTCGATCAGCTTGCGCAGGTCGACGCCGGTGTCGATGCCCATCTCCTCGCACATGAACACGAGGTCCTCGGTGCACACGTTGCCGGCAGCACTCTTGTGTGCCGCGAACGGACAGCCGCCGAGCCCGGCGACCGCGGCGTCATAGATCGAGATGCCCATCTCAAGGCCTGCGTACGCATTGGCGATGCCCATGCCGCGCGTGTCGTGCAGGTGCAGCGCAAGCTCGAGGTCGGGATACGTCTCGCGCACGGCACCGGTGATACGCTTGATGGTGGCCGGCGTCGCCCAGGCCATGGTGTCGGCCAGCGACAGCACCTTGATCTTCAGGTCGTGCTCGGCGGCCAGGTCGAACACCTGCTTCACCATCTCGAGGATGCGCGCCGTCGGCATGTCGCCCTCGAAATTGCAGCCGAAGGCCGCCATCATCGACGCGCGCTCGACCGGGATGCCGTTCTCCTTGAACAGCTTGATCATGCCCGCCTGCGCTACATAGTTCTCCTTCAGCGTGCGGTTCTGGTTGCGCTTGAGGAACTTCTCCGACGCGGTCAGAGAGATGGAGCCGTGAATGTCGTAGCGGCCGACGGCGAGCGCGCGCATGAGGCCCTTGTCGTTGAGCCACAGGCACGTGTAGCTGACACCGGAATGCTTCTTGAAGCCTCGGCTCACCTCCTCGGCATCGGCCCAGCCCGGCACGTTCTTCGGATTGACGAACGAGACGCACTGGATCTGCTTCAGTCCGGTCAGCGAGAGGCTGTCGATCAGCTCGATCTTGCGCGCGGTCGGGATCGGCCCCTTCTCGATCTGGAAGCCCTCGCGCGGACCTTCCTCGTTGATGCGGACCGACTTCGGCAGATCTGACATGGCGTTTCTCCTCGTTTTGGTTTGCCAGGGCCTCAGGCGCGAGCCGAAGGGCTCTCCGAGGCTGGGATAATCGGTGCGCGGTTGGAAAGCCAGATGCCCGCCAGCATGGCAACCACGAAGATAACGAGACCCGGCAGCTGCTCCTGGGCGGCCGCGAGCGCGGCCAGCGCAGGGCCGGGGCACAAACCGCCGAGCCCCCAGCCGGCGCCGAAGATGGCGGCGCCGCCGATCAGGCGCGCGTCGAGATCGCGGCGACTCGGGATGTCGAAGCCCGAGTCCCAGAGCGGAGTGCCGAGGCGCCGCGCCAGCGGATAGGCCAGAAACATCGGCACCAGCGCCGCGGCGAAGACGACGCCGAGGGTGGGGTCCCAGGTGCCGTTGGCAATGCCGGCGATATCGAGGAAGCCAAGGATCTTCTGCGGGTTGATCATGCCGGAGATGGCGAGGCCCGCGCCGAACAGGATGCCGCAGCCCAGTGCTGCCAGGATCACCATCAGGCCGCTCCCATTTGCAGGACATGCCGCATCAGAGAGACGACCAGCGCCGCCACCGCCATGAACACGCACGTCGCCACGATCGAGCGAGGCGACAGTCGCGAGATGCCGCACACGCCATGGCCCGAGGTGCAGCCGCCGCCGAGACGCGCGCCGTAGCCGACGAGCAGTCCCGCAACCGCGAGCAGGCCCCAGGAGGACGGCAGCTCGGGCTTGCTCACCACGCTCGGCGCCAGCGCAAGCATCAGCAAGGTCCCGATCGGCAGCCCCACAAGGTAGGCAAGCTGCCAGGACAAGAGGCCCCGCGAGGAGCGCATCGCCCCTTCGAGGATGCCCGAGATCCCCGAGATTCGGCCTGCCAGCAGCAGGAACAGCGCAGACGCGGTCCCGATCATCAGACCGCCGATCAGGCCGGCCAGTGGCGTGAAGCTCTGCATCGTTGCGTCGCGACCTCTCTCACCCGCCGGGCACGCCTTGGGCGTGCACATAGAGCGCATAGACCGACTGGCTTGCGGCCATGAACAGGCGATTGCGCTTGCGCCCGCCGAAGCACACGTTGGCGCAGCGCTCCGGAAGCGCGATGTGCCCGATCGGCGTGGCGTCCGGCGCAAAGACCATTACACCGTCGAGCTCGGGCTTTCCCATCCCCCAGCCGCACCACAGATTGCCGTCGACGTCGCAGCGCATGCCGTCGGGCGTGCCGGGCCCCGCATCGAGAAACACGCGGCCGTTGGCGAGCTTGGTGCCGTTCGCGGTGACGTCGAACACCTTGAGCTTGCGGTTCGGCACGCCGCGCGATTCCACGATGTAGAGCTTGCTCTCGTCGGGCGAGAAGCACAGCCCGTTCGGCCCGAGCACATCGTCGGCGACGATCTCGCCACGCCCGGTCTCGGGATTGAAGCGATAGACGTTCTGGCCCAGCTCCTGCTCGGCGACATTGCCCTCGTAGTAGCCGCCGAGCCCGAACGGCGGATCGGTGAACCAGATGGAGCCGTCGGATTTGACGACGATATCGTTGGGCGAGTTGAGGCGTTTGCCCTCGTAGCGGTCCATCAGCACGGTGATGGTGCCGTCGTGCTCGGTGCGCGTGATGCGCCGGCCGCCATGCTCGCAGGTGACGAGCCGGCCCTGGCGGTCGCGCGTGTTGCCGTTGGCGTAGTCGGACGGCCGGCGGTAGATGCTGACGGCGCCGGTCTCCTCCTCCCACTTCAGGATGCGATTGTTGGGAATGTCGCTCCACAGCAGATAGCGGCCGTCGCCGAACCAGACTGGCCCCTCGGCCCAGCGGCAGCCGGTCGTCAGACGCTCGATGGCGGCGAGCTTCACCCAGTACTTCTCGAAGCGCGGGTCGAGCGCCGTGATCGCCGGATCGGGGTAGCGCGTCGCCGGCCGCCAGCCATCCGGAAAGAGGTCCTTCGTCGTGGCTTCGGGCATGCGACCTCCATCGCGCTGTCGATTGCTCGGTCTGGAGCGTGGGCGCCTGATGATTGGCGAGCCCCCATGGCCCGCAATATCGCCAAAGCTTAGAGCAGGATACAAGCGTCCTGGAGGAAAAATCTCTGCAAGCCGGCGAGGCTACGGGGAGGAATCGCCCCGGTCGCGCCAGCTTCGCGTTCGCGCGCTCGAGGGGCGCGATCCAGGGTCGGAGGAGGCACCGAGCGACATGCGCTCATCGCGCGCGGAGTTTCGGGAGGCAGGGGGCTCTCTGCCGGCGGTGGACCCTCCATCCTCGCCTGTCGCGTTGGGCGAGGCAGAAAACCACGCCGGCTCGCGGGACGCAGACGGGGTTTCGCTGCGCTCGACGCTGCTTCCGCTGCGCACGGACGGCACCAATGCCTGCCGCCGCTCAGCCGCCAATCGCGCGCGCAATTCCTCGAGATCCTTGGCTGCAGCCCGGTCGCCCTTCCGCCGCGCGGCTTCGAGCGCGTAGATGCGGTGCTGGTCCTTCGATGCCTGCTCCCACGGGTCGGCCTTGCACTTGCAGTTGGCGTCGTACTGCGACCGGTAGAGAAATGCGGTCTTCAGGTTCCTGTACGGGCGCCCGTAAAGGTCGACCATGTCCTCGGGGTCGCCGTCGTTCCTGAAGACGTAGAGCCGCGCCGGCGAGCCACAGCTCGATTCACACTTGTCGCGATCGTGCTCGAAGTTGGCAGGCGTGGTGGCAAAGCTGATCGGCCAGTAATAGCCGTCGCAAAGGCGGACGCACACGGTGCGGTAGGCGCCCTGCCAGCCGCCGTAGACGGGGCGCTGACGCTCGCCGTAATCATCATCGTCATCATCCTCGCCGGAGCGCCACCGCTCGTAGCCGTCCCTGTTGCGGGTATAAGAGTCGCGATCGCCCCAGAAATAGCCGCGCCATCCTTGCACCGACGTGATGCCCTTCTGCGGATCAGGCTTCGGCGGCACGCTCATCGCGATGCGCTTGGGCTTGGCCGCGCCCGCAGGCGCCGGCGCACTCGCCATGGACGGAATTGCTCGAAGCGCCATCGCCGCCAGGTGGGCTGCGGCGCGCTCAGCCGCCACGAACAGCAAAGCCAGGATGCCCAGATAGACACCGAGCCTGAAAATGCGGCTGCGGACGAGAGCGCGCCAACGCGGCGCTAGACGCAATACCATAACAATCGCTTTCGCAGGCTCGTGAAACAGAGCCAGAGACAGAGGGGGAATCGGTCCCCTGCCGCAACTCAGGAGACGGATCTTCGTTCCCTCAGCAGTCCCTACAACACCAGATCAACGGGGCGCAAGCCGCACGGCGCCATCGAGCCGGATGCACTCGCCGTTGAGCATGACGTTCTCGCAGATGTGGCATGCCAGCGAGGCGTACTCGGAGGGATTGCCCAGTCGCGAGGGGAACGGCACGGACGCAGCCAAGGCGCGGCGCGCATCGTCGGGCAGCCCGTCGAACATCGGCGTGTGGAAGAGCCCCGGCAGGATGGCGCAAACCCTGATGCCGTCTCGGGCAAGGTCGCGCGCAACGGGCAGCGTCATGGACGCGACTCCACCCTTGGAGGCGGAATAGGCGACCTGGCCCATCTGCCCATCCTGCGCGGCGACCGACGACGTGTTGATCATGACGCCGCGCTCGCCGTCGCCGCTCAGTGGCTCGAGCGACAGCATGCCTGCTGAGCATTTCGACATCATCAAAAAGGTGCCGATCAGGTTGATCTGGATCACCTTGGCGAAGCTGGCGAGATCGTGAGCCTCGGCCGCGTTGGTCTCCTTCACGCGCCGGACGATGCGTTTGCCGATGGCAATGCCGGCACAGTTGACCAGGATTCGCTCCTGCCCGTGCGCCGCGCGCGCCTGTGCCAGCGCCGCATCGACGCTGCTCTCGCTCGTGACATCGCACTTGGCATACGTGCCGCCAATCTCCTTGGCGACCTTCTCGCCGGCATCGGCATTGAGGTCGAGGATTGCGACCTTGACGCCCTTGGCAGCCAGCGCGCGCGCCGTGGCCGCGCCAAGTCCGGAGGCTCCGCCGGTGACGACCGCCGAGATACCCGTGCCGAGCTGCATGGATCGCCCTTTCTGCTGTTGTGAGATGGCCGGCACCGGTTGCCGGGCCGTTTTCGGGACTGTTTAAGGGTTGATCGCAGCGCCGTAAAGGCGCCCATGTCCTCTTGCTCTTACTGCGGCGGCGCGGTTCTATGGCGGCAACGGCGTCCACCCGGCGCGGCTCGCGCGGCGCACGAACAAGGAGACCTGCCCTTGTCACGCAACAGAATTATCGATCTCTACAGCGATACCCAGACCAAACCGTCGCCCGGCATGCGCAAGGCCATGGCCGAAGCGGAGGTCGGCGACGAGCAGCGCGGGGAGGATCCGTCCACCAATGCGCTGCAGGACCGCATCGCCGCCTACCTCGGCAAGGAGGCGGCGGTGTTCCTCCCGTCCGGCACCATGTGCAATCAGATTGCCGTGCTGGTGCATTGCCGTCCGGGCGACGAGATCATTGGCTCCGATGTCACGCACGTCTTCACCTCGGAGGCAGGCGGAGCCTCGGCGTTGGCCGGCGCGCAGACGTGGCCGATCAAATGCGAGCGCGGCATCTTCACCGGCGCGGACGTGGTGGCCGCGATCCGCGATCCGAGCGGCAGGCACAACCCCCGCTCGCGCCTCGTCGTCATCGAGCAAAGCGTCAATCGCGGCGGCGGCGCCATCTGGAAGACTGCCGAGATCGAGGACGTGGCCCGCGTGGCGCACCAGCACGGGCTCTTTGTGCACATGGACGGTGCGCGGCTGCTGAATGCGGAAGTTGCATCCGGCGTGCCGGCCAAAACCATGACGGCGGCGTGTGACACCGTCTGGGTCGATCTGTCGAAGGGGCTTGGTTGTCCGGTCGGCGGTCTCCTCGCGGGCCCGAAGGATTTCATTGCGGAAGCCTGGCGCTGGAAGCACCGTCTCGGCGGCGCCTTGAGGCAATCGGGCGTGCTGGCCGCGGCCGGCCTCTATGCGCTCGACAACAACATCGCCCGGTTGGCGGAGGACCATGCCAATGCGCGACGGCTGGGCGAGTACATCTCGTCGATCCCGGGGCTGACGCTGAGGCACACCATCGAGACCAATATCGTCTACTTCGACGGCGGCGCCGGCGGTTTCACCTCGCGGCAGATCTACGAGGAGCTGCTGCGGCGCGGCGTGCGCATGGGCATGTCATATGGTGGCATGATCCGCGCGGTCACGCATTTGGACGTGTCGAGCGCGGATATCGACGCGGCGGGTGAGGCCTTGCGCGAGGCCGTCGCCTCGCTCGCGGCCGGCACCGGCAGCACGAGCCGTGCTCCGGCGCCGGCCTGACCGGCGGCTATGCCGCCGCGGGCCTGGCGCGCTGCGTCAGTACGGCGGCGGCCGCTACGATCGCGCCGAGCAGCACGTTGAAACCGACGTGGATG
>JBLNBZ010000047.1:0-40310 GCA_050260355.1 Bacteroidota bacterium
TGCTTGATGGTGTAGGTGCGCAGCTCGTAGATCATTTGTTGCTCCTCCTGGCTTCGGCCGTGGGCGGCCTTCGGTTGCAGCTCAGCTTGCCGGATGTTGGGGTGTGCGACAACGCTTGCTCGTGCTCGGCGCCCTAGACTAGGGTCGCATGCCGAAGGTCCGCAGCCCCGGCGTGCGCAACGGCTCGGCGAGATTGGCGAACTCGCACAGCAGCGGCCGTGTTTCGCGCGGATCGATGATCTCCTCGACCCAGAACGATTCTGCGGTGCGGAAGGGCGAGCGCAGCGCGTTGAGCCGCTCCTCGATCTCTGACAGCTTGGCTTTGGGATCGTCCGCCGCCTCCACCTCGGCACGGTAGGCGGCCTCGATGCCGCCCTCGAGCGGCAGCGAGCCCCACCAGGCCGAGAGCCACGCATACCGCAGGGCCAGACGCCCTGCCGGCACGTGCGCAGCGCCTGCGACGCCGAACACGTTGCGAATGATGATCGAGCACCACGGCACGGTCGACTGGTTGATGGCGGCCATGGCGCGGACGCCGTGCCTGATCGTGGCGGCGCGCTCCGCCTCCAGCCCGATCATGAAACCGGGGCAGTCGACGAGGTGGACGATCGGCAGGTGAAACGTCTCGGCCAGATCCACGGCGCGAACGACCTTCTGGCAGGCGTCTGCGGTCCAGGCTCCGCCCATGTGAAACGGGTCGCTCGCCAGGATGGCGACGGGCAGGCCGTCGAGGCGCGCGAAGGCGGTTATCACCGGCCGGCCGAAGTGGCGGCCCATCTCGAAGAACGAGCCCTGATCCACCAGAGCCTCGATAATCGGCCGCATCTTGTAGGGCTGGTTGCGGTCACGCGGGATCACCGAGAACAGCCGCTCGTCGCGCCTCGACGGAGGATCGTTGCGAGGTCCGCGCGGAGAGACCTCGAACACCGACGACGGCAGATACGACAAGAACCGGCGCACCCGCTCGAAAGCCTCCTCCTCGGTATCCACCGCATCATCGATGGCGCCGGCCGAGCACTGGATCTCCCAGCCGCCGAGCTGTTGCTTCTCCAGCGACTGCTTCTCGCCGATGCGTGCGACGACCGGAGGGCCGGCTACGAACATGGCGGAGGTCGATTTGGTCATGACCGAGTAGTGGCTGGCCGCGACTTGGGCTGCGCCCAGGCCCGCGACCGAACCAAGGCCCAGTGCCGCCACCGGCACGATGCCGAGGTTGTCGGTCATGTACTTGTAGCGCCCTGACGAGCCGCCGAGACCGCCGGGCAGGTTGGCACGGCCCGTGGTCTCGATGGTCTTGACCGAGCCACCTCCGCCGGAGCCCTCGACGATGCGAATGAGCGGCAGGCGCAATTCGTTGGCCATTCGCTCGGCGATCACCGTTTTCTCGGGGATGGTGGCGTCGGCCGAGCCGCCGCGCACGGTGAAGTCGTCGCCCGACACGATCACCGGCCGGCCGTCGATCATGGCCCGGCCGGACACACGGTTCGATGGCACGAAGGATTGCAGGTTGCCGCCGGCGTCGTAGTGAGCCGTGCCGGCAATGGTGCCAACTTCGCGAAACGAGCCCGGATCGACCAGCCGATCGATCCTCTCACGAATGGTCAGCCGGCCTCCCTCGTGCTGCCTGCGCACCTTGTCCGGGCCGCCCATGGCCCTGGCGAGGTCCTCGCGGCGCCTCAGCTCATCGAGCTCCGGCTGCCAGCCCGTGCCGGCCCCGCGCCTCGCGTCATCGTTGGGCATTCGCTCCGTTCTCCCTGCCAGCCCCGCGCGATTGTTTCGCATCGCCTCACTCGCCGCTGACCGGCCAGAGTCTATTGGAGCACCGCGGGCAGGGCCAGAGGCTTTGCCTCGGCTCGGCCGCCAGCAAAAAGAAGGGGCACCACGAATGGTGCCCTCGCCAGTTGCAGGTTCGCTCAGGAGAGGGGCAAACCGGCGATTGTCTTGCTTATTGACCCGATGAGATGCCGAGCATGTAGGGCGGAGCGAGCGCGCTTTTCTGCGCATCGGCGGACTTGATTGCGGCATCGGCCGTCTTGGCCCCGTTGGCCCGCTCGGCGAGCGACTTGAGATAGGCGGCATTGCTGTCAGCGTTGGCCTTCGGATCCGCAGCCGCAAGCTTCTCGGCCTCGGCAAGCTTGCCTCTGGCGCCGAGCACGAGCGCCAGGTTCTGCTTGACCTCGGCAGGCGGCCCCTTGCCGGAAGCGGCCACACGCAGGATGCGCTCGGCTTCGGCCGGCTTGCCGTCGAGCGCGTACGACAACGCAAGATTGTTGAGGATCGAGGGATGATCCGGCGCCAGCTCGAGCGCCTTGGCAAACTGCTTCTGCGCCTGCTGATGCTTGCCTGCGCTGGCGAGCGCCACGCCGAGCGCCGAGTAGGTCTGCCAATCTCCCTTGCCCTGCGCGATCGCTTTGCTCAGCAGCGCGTCGGCGCTGGCGATCTGTCCAAGCTCGAGCGCGAGCAGCCCCTTCTCACGGGCGAGCGCCGCGTGCTTCGGCTGCAAAGCGATCGCTTGGTCGAGGAGCGCGAGGGCCTGGTTGCGTTGCCCGGCTGCGCGCAGAGCGCGCGCCGCCTTGATCACGGTGTCGGCATTTTTCGGATCGGCTTTGGCGTCGGCGATCAGTGCCGGATCGGCCGAGCGCGCTTCGGATTTGGCCGTAGATGCCTTCGGCTTCTCGACATTGGCGGCGGCAAGATCGGCCGGCGGAAAGATCGATTGGTTGGCGCAGGCGGCGAGCGGGAGAGCCAGAGTCGCTACGACGGCAATGCGAGCCGAACGCGGAAAGGAAAATGATGCCATCAAACGACCCCCGGACTTCCACCTTCGACTGTTGGATACACCTCCACGCAACAACGCTCGCACGCAACGAACAGGCCGAGTCGTAGGTGATTCGCGACGCCTCAAGGGGGTTTGTGACTTTGCCGTCCCCGCAATCCCCAGACGCGGGACAACGGCCGCTGCATCGCAGCTGCCGCGTGCGGATGCGCCTCAGCTCCAGGCCAGCTCCGCCTCGACCGCCGCCGCGATCGAGAACAGGCGGCGATCGCAATTCGCCGGGGCGGAGAGCATCAGCCCGCATGGAGCCGCGCCGGCCGCACTCATCGGCAACGAGATCGAGCATCCATCGAGGAGATTGATGATCAAGGTGTTGCGGAGGACGAGAAGATTGATGCGTGTGAAGTCATCGTCCTGCTCGAGCTCGGCAAGGCGCGGCGGAATGATCGGCGTTGTCGGCATGGCGAGTGCGTCGAAGTCCGCCATCGCTCTCTCGAAGGCGGCAATGGCTGCGCGCCGCTTCTCGAGGAGATCGATGTAGTCGACCGCGGTCTGCTCGGCGCCGCGCATGATGCGGGCGAGGACGCGCGGGTCGTAGCTGTCGCGCTTCTTGGCCAGCAGAGAACGATGCCAGGCGTAGCTCTCGGATGCGGAGAAGCCGCCTTTGCGCACGAGGTCGGGAACGCGGTTGAACACGGAGAACGGCGCGCGGGTGATCGTTGCCCCGGCCCTGGACAGACGCGCGAGCGCTGCATCGAACGCGCTTGCCACATGACGGTCGAGGGCGTCGAGCACCATCGTCTCCGGCACCAGCAGCCTGAGCCCCGATAGGGCGGCCGGCTTCAGATCCGGCTCCGGCTCTCCCGCCATCACGGCATCCAGAGCCGCGCAGCATGCGACCGAGCGCGCGAGCGGTCCAATCGAGTCGAGCGTCGTCGACAGCGGCACCACGCCTGCGGTCGGCACACGGCGAGCCGTCGGCTTGTAGCCGACGATACCGCAGAAGGCCGCCGGGATGCGGCAGGAGCCGCCCGTGTCCGTGCCGAGCGCGCCGTGTGCCATCTCATCGGCGATCGACACCGCGGCGCCCGACGATGAGCCGCCGGGCACGCGCTTTGCCTCGCGCTCGAACGGGGAAAGCGGCGTGCCGTAGTGCGGGTTCATGCCGATGCCGGAGTAGGCGAACTCGCTCATGTTGGTGCGGCCGATGACCACGAAGCCGGCGCGCTTGAGGCGCGCAACGACCGGTGCGTCCGCGATGGCCGGCGCCGCGTCGGCGAGCGCCATCGAGCCGGCCTTCGTCACCTGGCCCGCAATATCGGCCAGGTCCTTGATCGAGATCGGAATGCCGGCGAACCGCGTCGCCACTTTGCCCGCCTTGCGCCGCCCGTCGATATCGTCCGCGGCGGCACGCGCACCCTCCGCGTCCACGGATATGAAGGCCCGGCTGCCCTCGCCGCCCGCATCGGCGATGCGGGCGAGGCATTCCTCCACCAGCTTGCGGCTCGTTGTCCGGTCCAGGCTCAAGTCCTCTGCGAGTGAAGCCAGTGTGGGGGGCAAAGAAGACATCGCGGCAGCCTTTCCAGATCGATGCTCGAATTTAAGCGGGATCGGGAAGAAAACGCCAGCAGCAGCCCCGCCAATGCAACTCATGCCACGGGAGGGGTCCGATCGGCGGGGCATCCGTCGATGGTGCGAAAGCGTCCGCGCAGCGCGCGCGGGCCATTCGTTGCCGCCGGCCGCCTCGCCTCGCTCGAGGCGGCTGCCAGCCCTATCCGGCCGAATAGGGGCGCCTCGTGCTTGTCCTTTGTACCGCCGCCCGGCATTATGCTCTGAGCGGCGAGCAGCAGTTCGCGGGAGCGAAGCCATGGCAACAGCAACCAACGTGGTCGAGATCGGCACCGCTACGCATTCGGATGGCGAGCGCCTGAGGCAGGTCGCTGCAACCGGGCTCGCGGCGCGCAAGCTGTTTCGCAACGGCACCTACTCCGGCGTGACCCACGGGTTTGCCCGCGGCTACGTGCAGGGCAACCTGGCCGTGCTGCCGTCCGCGCTCGCTAGCGACTTCCTGCGCTTCTGTCAGCTCAATCCGAAGCCCTGTCCCCTGATCGGAATGTCGAGCGCGCCGGGCAGCGCCAAGGTGCCGGAGCTCGGCGCCGATCTCGACATTCGCACGGACCTGCCGAAATATCGCGTGTGGCGCCATGGGGAGCTCGTCGCCGAGCCCACCGACATCCGCGACGTTTGGCGCGATGATCTCGTCGCGTTCGTGCTCGGCTGCTCCTTCTCGTTCGAGGAGGCGCTGATCGAGGATGGCATCGAGCTCAGGCACCAGACCTGCGGCTCCAACGTGCCGATGTGGCGCACCAACATCGAATGCGCACCGTCAGGTCCGTTCCACGGGCCGATGGTCGTATCGATGCGGCCGCTCAAGCCCGCGGACGCCATCCGCGCCGTGCAGATCACCTCGCGCTTCCCGGCCGTGCACGGCGCGCCGGTGCATATCGGCCTGCCGCACATGATCGGCATCGAGGACATCGCGAAGCCCGACTACGGCGACGCGGTCGAGGTCAAGCCCGATGAGCTGCCGGTGTTCTGGGCTTGCGGGGTCACGCCGCAGGCGGTCATTGCGGCGATGAGACCCGAGTTCTGCATCACGCATGCGCCAGGGTCCATGCTGATCACCGACTTGAAGAACAGCAAGCTCGCCGCGCTCTGAGCGGCCCGCGGCGAGAGGCTCTCCTTGCCGCAATTCTGCCTGCGTCAGTCAACCAGCCTCGAGGTGGCCGGAGACCTCGGGGCGCTCCTTGAACGTGCGCGCGTACTTGAGTGCCACCTTCTTCAGTCGTTCCGGCGCGAAATCGAGCTGCGCCAGCGCCATGCCGCGATCGAACACCTCCGAGTAGCGCTTGATCTTGCCACCTTGCAGCTCGAAACGGCTGATGCCTTCGAATGCGACGCGGGCGCCTTTGACCTCCGGCAACGTCGACGTGTAGCTGAAGCGATAGCTTGCGTAGCCGAGCCCGCCGGCGGCAACCGGGTCGAAGAACTCCCAGCGGAAGTCCTTCCCGCCTTCATAGAAGTGGGCGAGCATGTCGCGAATGCCGGCACGGCCAGGCTTGCTCGGACCGAAGAAGTAGTCGTCGTAGACACCATCGTCCGTGAAGCAGTCGGCCAGTGCATCTCCGTTGCCGCTTTCCACGGCGGCCGAGAACCTCTGCAAGAGTGGTGTCAGGTCCATGAACGACGTCTCCCTGGGTGCTGGGTTGCGCCTCGTCTCGCAACGCGCGGCGCCTGCGGAGCAAGCATAGCAGGGCAGATGTCACGTGACCCGCGTTGATTGCATCGTCGATGCTCACCTGCATCTGCATTTGCATTTGCCGGCGGTGCGCGGCTCACCGCCGCGCAGTCAAGCCGCGTGCGCACTTGACGGGCCTCGCGAAGGCGTTTATCAGCCTGCCCCATGACGGATATCAGGACAGCTGCTGTCGTTTGGCGACGCCGCCGCGTTTGACGCTGGCGACGCCGACCGATCCGTCTTTCTTCGAGCACTATTGGATCAAACCGCGACGTCGCTTGGCAAGGCCGAGTGGCGCCGTTCGTGCTGTCTAATCCTTGCCAAGCCGTTCATTTTGCAAAGGGGGAAGCCCAAATGTACGTCCATCCCGCCTTCAAAACCGACGAGGAGGATGCCTGGAGCTTCGTAGAGGCACGCGGCTTCGGCGCCGTCGTTGCCCTCGATGGGGCAAAGCCCGTCGCGTCGCATGTGCCCCTGCTGGCGGAGCGCGGCGCAGACGGTGCACGGATTCAGTTCCATGTGGCGCGCGTCAATCCGCTGCACGAGATCATTGCGCGCTCCCCGCAGGTGCTCGTCACCGTGTCGGGCCCCGACGCCTACATCTCGCCCGACTGGTACGTCAGCCGCGAGCAGGTGCCGACGTGGAACTATGTGGCCGTGCATCTCAACGGCCAGGCGCGCGTGCTGCCGCCCGAGGCTGCCTTCGCGCACGTGGAGGCGCTGTCGCAGCGGTTCGAGGCGCGGCTGGCGCCGAAGCGGCCATGGGCGATGTCGAAGGTGCCGGAGAAGAAGCTGGCAGCGATGCTGCGCGCCATCGTCGTGATCGAGATGGCCGTCGAGAGTATCGAGGCGAGCTGGAAGCTCGGCCAGCACAAGACGCAAGCCGACCAGTACGAGGTCGCGCGCATGCTCGAGTGGCGGGGCGACTGGAATGGCCGCGCGATAGCTGAGATCATGAGCCGGCGGTTTGCCTCGATGCCGCGTGAGAAGGCCGCGAATGCGGCGTAGCGTCGGTCCGACACGACAGGAGCCAGCGATGTTGAAGCTCAAGCCCAACTGCGAATGCTGCGACAAGGACCTGCCGCCGGATGCGCCCGACGCGCTCATCTGCTCGTTCGAGTGCACGTTCTGCCGCGACTGCGCCGAGCAGCGCTTGCCGGGCGGGCGATGCCCGAACTGCGGTGGCGAGCTCGTGCGGCGGCCGGTACGCCCTGCCGATCGCCTTGCCAAGCATCCAGCCTCGACCGAGCGCGTCGTCAAGCAGCACGCGTTCTGCGCTTGAGGGGCGTTTCCGAGGCCAGCCGGGCCGCGGCGATAAGGCCGTGAGCAGGGCAACGGTTCGTGGCGCTTGCGCGGATGCCTGTTGCGCGGTTTGATCGCGCAAGCCGCAACAGGACGGCGCAGCCAAAACCGGAAAGGCCCATGGCGCCCACCAACCAGCACCGTGTTCTCTATCTGGGTCACGGCAGTCCCGACCTCTACGCCATGATCCGCGCCGCGGTGCTCCCGGGCTTCGAGCTCATCACGCTCGAGACCAATGACGAGGCATTACGGCTGGAAAAGCTGGCAGAGGCCGACGCCGTGATCGTGGCCGCCTCCAAGTTCACGCGCGAGCGCATCAAGGCGGCCAAGAAGCTCAAGTTCGTGCACCATCAAGGTGTCGGCTATCACGACACGATCGATCTCGCCGCCCTGGCGGAAATCGGAGTGCCGCTGGCCATCACGCCGGGCGGCACGGCGACCGGCGTGTCCGAGCACGCCATCATGATGATGCTCGCGGTAACGCGGCGCCTGGCGTTCATGGACTCGGAGCTGCGGCAGGGGCGTTGGCACGTCAACTCGCATCGCCATGTTACCTACCAGCTCGCGGGCAAGACCATCGGCATCATCGGCTTCGGACGCATCGGCACGGCAGTGGCGGACAAGCTCAAGCCGTTCGGCGTCAAGGTGATCTATCACGACATCCTCGACTTTCCGCCCGAGCGAGACCGAGCACATGACGCGACGCGCCGGCCGTTCGAGGCTTTGCTGGCGGAATCCGACATCATCACGATTCACATTCCGCTGACGGCGAAGAACCGCCACTTCATCGGCGCCAAGGAGCTGGCACGCATGAAGCCGACCGCGTTCCTGGTCAACACGGCGCGCGGGGGGATCGTCGACGAGCGTGCACTGGCGGAGGCGCTGGAGCTGGGCACGATCCTGGGGGCGGCGATGGACGTGTTCGAGCTGGAGCCGGCGCCCAAGGATCATCCGCTGTATCGGTTTCCCAACGTCGTCCTGACGCCGCACATCGCGGCCGGCACGCGCGATGCCTTCGAGACCAAGATGGCGCACGTTTTCAAGAACCTGGACGCGTTCTTCAACGGACGCCCGGTCGAGGATCTGGTCGACTACAAGGCCGACCTCGCCGCCGCGCGCTAGGTGTGGCAAACGCAGGAGGACGCACATGGAGATCAAGACAGTCGGCTTTATCGGCCTCGGCGTCATGGGCGAGGCGATGTGCCGGAACCTCGTCCGCAAGGGGAGCTGGCGCGTGGTCGGCTACGACACGCAGGCCGGGCCGTTGCAGCGATTGGCCGCTGATGGCGTGGCCCCAGCGACCTCGCTCGCCGATCTGGTGGCGCGCACGGACGTGATTTTGATGTGCCTGCCCGGCGGCAAGGAGGTGGAAGCCGTCGCAGCGGGCCGCGGCGGGCTGATCGAGCTCGTGCGCAAGGGGCAGACGGTGGTCGACATGTCGACGGCGCCGCCCAAGCTCATGCGTGAGCTGGCACCGAGGTTCGAGGCCAAAGGCGTCGACTTTGCCGATGCGCCGGTGGCACGCACGCGACGCGCGGCGGTCGACGGCACGCTGTCGATCATGGTGGGAGGCAACGCGGAGGTATTCGCGCGGTTGCGGCCGATTTTGTCGACCATGGGCACCGAGGTCACGCACTGCGGCGGCGTCGGCGCAGGGCAGGTCGTGAAGCTGATGAACAACATGGTCGTGTTCGAGACGACGATGGCGATCGCCGAGGCGATCTCGATTGCGGAAGCGTCCGGCGTCGACGGCAAGCTGCTGTTCGAGACCATGGCCAAGGGCTCGGCCGACAGCTTCGTGCTGCGTAACCATGGCATGAAGCATTTGGTGCCGCAGGATTACCCCGAGCAGGCATTCTCGGTGCGCTACGCGATGAAGGACCTGTCGTATGCGCGCGAGCTGGCGCAGCAGTCGGGCGTGCGCGCACGCGGCGCCGATCTCGTGGGGGAGCTGTTCGAGGAGGCGATCGCCCGCGGCGACGGCGAGCGCTATACGCCGGTGATCAGGAGGTTGATGAAGGGGTGAGGTGGTGAGTGGTGAGTGGTTAAGAGCCGATAGTGAATAGCGGCCTGGTCAACTGACCCGGTTCGCTACTCGCCATTCGCCATCTCACGACCATCTCACCATCTCACGTCAGCGACGAAACTTATCCTCGCGTGCGAGCGCTATGACATGCTCAGGGCGTCCCGGATCGGACGCCCGCTGCAGCGTGCGTCCGGCAAGATCCGGGAGCCGCGAGCCGATCGTCTCGCTCGGCCGGGCGCCAGACCAGCGCAGCGTCGAGAGGGGGCCCGGAGTGCGGTCGCCTGGGCATTCGTAAGCCCATCACAAGCGCATTGGTCAGCGGGTTGACGAATGCCCGGGCCGATTTTCCTGCATCAAGCCTCGCGCGGAAGGTCCGCGGCGAGGCCCGCGTCGCGTGGCCATCAGTGATTGTCCCGCGGCAGTCCTTTGGTCTGGGCGACGCGCTGATACTTCACTGCGGGTTTCAGAACCATGCCGTTCGACAGCTCGTCGACCATGCCGCGTTGGATCTCCTGCCACGGCGTCTGCGAGTCGGGATACTTGTAGCCGCCCGACTTCTGCAGGGCTTCGCGCCGCTTGGCGAGCTCGGCGTCCGAGATCAGGATGTCGGCGGTCCTCTTGCGGAGGTCGATGCGTACGCGGTCGCCGGTCCTGAGCAGCGCGAGGCCGCCGCCGCTGGCCGCTTCCGGCGAGGCGTTGAGGATCGACGGGCTGCCCGACGTTCCCGATTGGCGGCCATCGCCGATACAGGGCAGGGAGGTGATGCCCTTCTTCAGGAGGTAGCTCGGTGCGCGCATGTTGACGACCTCGGCTGCTCCTGGATAGCCGATCGGACCGGTGCCGCGCATGAACAGCAGGCAGTGCTCGTCGATCTCGAGCTTCGGGTCGTCGATGCGGTGGTGATAATCCTCCGGCCCGTCGAAGACGACGGCGCGGCCCTCGAAGGCGTCTGGGTCCTTCGGGTTGGAGAGATAGCGCTTGCGAAACTCCTCGCTGATCACCGAGGTCTTCATGATGGCGCTGTCGAACAGGTTGCCCTTGAGGTTGAGGAAGCCGGCCTGCTTGCGCATGGGCCGGTCGTACTCCTTGATGACGGCACGATCCCAGGCGAACTTGCCCTCGCAGTTCTCGTAGAGCGACTTGCCGTTGACGGTGATCGCCGCCTTGTTGATCTTGCCCTTGGCGATCAGCTCGGCGACCACGGCTGGCACGCCGCCGGCGCGGTGGTACTCCTCTCCGAGGTACTCGCCCGCGGGCTGCAGGTTGACGAGCAGCGGGATGTCGTAGCCGAGCTTCTCCCAATCGTCGTTGTCGAGCTCCACGCCGACATGGCGCGCGATGGCGTTGAGATGGATCGGCGCATTGGTCGAGCCGCCGATAGCGGAGTTGACGACGATCGCATTCTCGAAGGCAGCGCGAGTCAGGATGTCGGACGGCTTGAGATCCTCCCACACCATCTCGACGATGCGCTTGCCCGTGAGATACGCCATCTGCTGGCGCTCGCGGTAGGGCGCGGGAATCGCGGCGCAGCCGGGCAGGCTCATGCCGAGCGCCTCGGCCAGCGAGTTCATGGTCGAGGCTGTGCCCATGGTGTTGCAGTGGCCGGCAGAGGGCGCCGAGGAGGCGACCAGCTCGAGGAAGCCTTTGTAGTCGATCTCGCCGCGCGCCATCATCTCGCGCGCCGTCCACACGATGGTGCCCGAGCCGGTGCGCTCGCCCTTGAACCAGCCGTTGAGCATCGGCCCGCCGGAAAGCACGATGGCCGGGATGTCGACGGTGGCGGCGGCCATGATCTGCGACGGCGTGGTCTTGTCGCAGCCCGTGGTGAGCACGACGCCGTCGAGGTGATAGCCGTAGAGGACCTCGACCAGCGACAGGTAGGCGAGGTTGCGGTCAAGGGATGCCGTCGGCCGCTTGCAGGTCTCCTGGATCGGGTGGGTTGGGAACTCGAAAGCGATGCCGCCGGCCTCGCGAATGCCCTCGCGCACGCGCTTGGCCAAATCGAGATGGTGCCGGTTGCAGGGCGACAGATCCGATCCGGACTGGGCGATGCCGATGATCGGCTTGCCGGACTGCAGCTCCTCCAAGGTCAGGCCGTAGTTCATGGTGCGCTCGAGATAGAGCGCGGTCATGTCGGCGTTGGAAGGGTTGTCGAACCACGCCCGCGAGCGAAGCTGCTCGGGCTTCTTGCGCTGCCGCTTGCCGTTGGTGGGCTTGGGATTTTTCATGGGCGCTCCTCCGCCGCCGGACGACAGGATGGCGCCGGCGCTGAAACCGATGTCGCGTGAGATTATGGGCAGGGACAGCCCGGCGCAATCCGGCGGGGCAGGCTAAACCCGCATGACCCGGATGTTGTTGGTCGAGCCCCTGCGGCCGAAGGGGATGCCGGCCACCACCACGATCCGGTTCTCGGGCTCGGCAAAGCCGTCGCCCAGGGCATGCCGGCGGGCGCTGTCGATCATCTCGTCGTAGCTCGAGATCTCCGTCGAGCTGATGCTGTGCGTGCCCCAAAGCAAAGCCAGACGACGGGCGATGCCGGGCTCCGGCGAGATGCTGATGATGGGGACCTTGGGCCGCTTGCGCGCCGCCCTGAGCGCGGTCGTGCCGCTCGCCGTGAACGCCACGATGGCGGCTGCCCCGATGGCGTCCGCCACGTCGGCCGCTGCCGCCGCGATGGCGTGCGGCGTGGTGTGCTCGGGGCTCGGCTGCAGCGCCTCGATGATGGAACGGTAGAGCTTATGCCCCTCCGTATGGGTGATGATACGATCCATCATGGCGACGGCCTCGACGGGCCAGTCGCCGGAAGCGGACTCGGCCGACAGCATCACGGCGTCCGCGCTGTCATAGATGGCGGTTGCAACGTCCGAGGCTTCGGCGCGGGTCGGCGAGGGTGATTTGATCATGGACTCGAGCATTTGCGTCGCGATCACGACCGGCTTGCCGGCCATGCGGCAGGCGCGCACCAGCTCCTTCTGCTTGCCAGGCACATCCTCCGGCGGGATCTCGACCCCGAGATCCCCCCGCGCGACCATCACCGCATCGACCAGCGCGATGATATCGTCGATGCGCCCGAGCGCAGCCGGCTTCTCGATCTTGGCCATGATGCCGGCGCGGCCGTCGATGAGGCCTTGCGCCTCGATGACATCCGCGGGCCGCTGCACGAAGGACAGGGCGACCCAGTCCACTCCCAGATCCAGGCCGAAAGCCAGGTCGGCGCGGTCCTTCTCGGTCAGAGGCGAGATTGAGAGCTCGGTGTGCGGCAGGTTCACGCCTTTGCGGTCGCTCAAGGTGCCGCCCACCAGCACACGGGCCTCGATCTCGTCGGTGCCGCAGCGCTCGGCCTCGAGCTGCAGCTTGCCGTCGTCGACCATGATGCGGTGCCCCGGCATGATGTTCTGGAACACCTCGGGATGCGGCAGCGACACGCGTGAGGCGTCGCCCGGGGTGTTGCCGAGCACGAGCCTGATCGTTGCGCCAGCCTTGAGCGTGACGGGGCCTGACTGCAGCGTCCCAATGCGAATCTTGGGCCCCTGCAGATCCTGCAGGATCCCGATCGGCCGGCCCATTTCGGCCTCGAGCGCGCGGATGGCCTCGAAGCGGCGCTTGTGATCCTCGCGCGTGCCATGACTGAAATTCAGGCGGAAAACGTCGGCGCCGGCCGTGAACAATTGACGGATGACTGCCGGATCCGAGCTCGATGGACCCAATGTCGCAATGATTTTCGCCTTGCGCTGACGCCGCATGTTCGCTCCGATGTGTGCCGCTCGGCCACTGTTCTCTCAACAATTAAACTGCGAAGCAGCCCGCGAACAGCACCCGCGATACAAATTCGTTCCGCCCGCGGCAAGGAGCCTGTGCAGCCTTGCGATTTCCACCGCCACGTCCGGAATGTGAAGCGCGCGTGCGTCCCCCGAGGTGTGCAAACTTCGCGGGTTCCCCTCCGAAGTCAGTTGCCGGCCGCCATGCTAGGCCGCGCGCGGCTGCGGCGAGGACAGGCGCCTCATCTCGGACTCTATCAGATGCCGGTAGGTGCCATCGCTGCGCAGCAGGATCTCCGGCGCGCCGTCCTGGACGATGCAACCTTTCTGCAGCACCAGGATGCGGTCGAAGCTGCGCACCGTGGACAGGCGATGCGCGATGGCGATCACGGTCCGTCCCCGCATCAGGCGGCAGAGCGCCTCGCGAATCAGCTCCTCGGAATCGCCGTCGAGAGCGGAGGTCGCTTCGTCCAGCAGGAGCAGCGGCGCGTCCTTCAGGAAGGCGCGCGCGATGGCAATGCGCTGGCGCTGTCCGCCGGACAGCCTATAGCCGCGGTCGCCGACCACGGTATGCAGGCCCTCGGGCAGCTCCTGAATGACATCGGCGCAGTGCGCGGCCACCGCGGCCTCCCAGACTTCATCATCGGTCGCCTCGGGGCGCCCGTAGCGGATGTTCTCCATCAGCGTCCGGTGAAAAAGGGAGATGTCCTGCGGCACCACCGCGATGGCCTCGCGCAGGCTCTGCTGCGTCACCTGCGTGATATCCTGCCCGGCGATCAGGATGCGCCCCTTCTGGATGTCATAAAAGCGCTGCAACAAGGCAAACACGGTCGACTTGCCGCCTCCCGACGCGCCGACGAGGCCGACGCGCTCGCCCATGCGGATGCTGAAGCTCAGGTCCTTGAAGATCGTCGGACAATCGGGATAGGCGAAGGTGACGTTCTCGAACGTCACGCTGGCACCGCGTCGCAGAAGCGGCATCGCTGCCGGATGGTCGCGCATCTGGTGGGGGACGAGGAGAGTCGAGAGAGCCTCGGTAAACCGTGCCATGTGCTGGGTGACGTCCACCAGCGACACGGCCAGATCGCGCGTGGCATGCAGGACAGACAGGCCCAGGGTGCAGACGAGAATGACGTCTCCTGTGGTCGCAGCACCCCGCTGCCACAAAGAAACGGCCCAGGCCAGCAGGCCCAGGGTCAGGACCACGGTCACGAGCGCGTGCGCAATGCGCAGGCGCTCCAGGTAGAACAGGCTGCGCCGCCGGGCGTCGAGCTCCATCTCGACGGTGGCATCGAAGCGGCGATGCTCCCGCAGCAGAGCGCCGAAGGCTTTCACGACGCTCATATTGCCGACGACGTCGGTCATCTCGCCGTCGACGGCGGCGGCGCGGCTGGCGAACTCGTGGTGCAGCGGCTTTCCCGCCGCCGCCCGGCGGAACATGATGACGACGACGAATCCGGCAACGATGACCAGTGCCGCCGCCATCGGCAGGCTGACGGTCGCAACGAAACCGATGGCGCAGACCGTGGCCAGACACGGCGGCAGCACGTTCCAGACCAGCATGTTCTCGACGGTGAACAGCGCGTTCGACGTGGCCGTGATCCGGCTCGTCAGCGTCCCTGGAGAGCGGGTGGCGAAGTAGCTCGGGGCATGCCCGGTGAGGTGGCGGAAGAGGTCGCGCCGCACGTCGCCTGTGAGGCCGACGAACGTGGAGTTGCCCACCCAGCTCGCGACCCGCCAGGACAGGTTGTCGACGGTAATCAGGGTGGCGACGACGCCAAAGGCGAACCAGGCCCCGGCTGCGTTGATGGGGTCGTTGGCGAGCACATCGACCAGCAGCTTTACCCCGTACTGCGTCGCCACCGAGCAGCCGACCGCAAGAGCAACAGCGGTGACGATGATAGCATGTGGCACCGCCCTCAGCCGGACATAGCGGGAAAAGAAGGCAATGGGCCGCGTCGCGTAGGCGGAAAGGTCATCAGTCATCGGGCACGCTCCCAAACAGCGTGCCGTCGAACGGCACGCCGTTCCTCCAGGCCCGGCGTCAGAGCCAAACTGCCGGAGCGGCCTGCCGGTTGCAGGCCGCGACATTTAAGACCAGGGCGGCCGGGCACTTGCGGAAGGCGGCTCATCCGGATGCGGCTTGGTTTCAGGCATGAAGATCGCGAGGAGCGCCAGGGCCCCCGCGGCGATCAGGGACAGACCCAGGAACGTCACGGAGCCGCCAAGTCTGTCGGCGAGGTAGCCGGAAAGAACGGTGCTCAGTGTCGCACCAATCCCGGTCGCGCTGCCGACGATGCCCTGCGCCAGGTT
Source organism: Bacteroidota bacterium (assembly GCA_050260355.1). Classification (GTDB taxonomy): domain Bacteria; phylum Pseudomonadota; class Alphaproteobacteria; order Rhizobiales; family Hyphomicrobiaceae; genus CADEFX01. The sequence continues at coordinate 15,474 of JBLNBZ010000047.1, forward strand.
GAAGCGGCCCGTTCCGTGCGCGAGGTCCGCCACGGTGAGTGGCACCAGGACGCCGAATACCGCCCCCGTTATGCCATCGAGCACCTGCAGGAGGACGAGGACGTGAGGGTCGCCTGTCCAGGCCATCAGCAATCCGCGGACCGGCAACGCGCCGAACCCGATCAGCAGCAGCGGATAGCGGCCCCAACTCTGGGCCAGCCGCCCGACAGTGGGGGAAAACAGCGCTACGATCACCTGCGGGATGATGATGCAAGCCGCCACCAGCGCCGTCGCCCAGCGGCTGGACCGCATGGTGAGCGTGCTTGCCACCAGGGGCAGCATCGCGGTGTTGGCGAGGTGGAACAGAAGCAGGCAGCCGGTGAAGACCAGCAGTCCCTTTTGGCTGAGGAGGCGGCGGAGTCCGGACTCCGGCGGGCCGTCGTCCGTCGTGCCGCATTCCGCGGCGGTCGGGTCGATCTCCTTCTCGCGGATGCTGTAGAGGGCCAGCAGAGTCGGCGGGGCCAGCAGTGCCGTAACGAAGAACACGGCTTGGGGAGAGATGAAATAGCCGCAGGCACCCATGGCTCCTGCCGCCAGACCGTTGCCTATGGAGGCGAAACGTGCGTTGCGGCCGAGCCGCTCGCCGGCGGCTGCGTGGCCGACGAGGCCCAGCGTGATCGCTGCGATGGCCGGACCCAGCACGCAGCTTGCCGCCACATGCAGGACCTTCGCCGCGACGATGATCAGGAACACCGGCCACAGGGCGATGACCAGGGCCGCCAGTCCAATGCCGGCGACGGCCGCTGCCGCCAATCCCCGCTTGGAGCGAACACGGTCGACCACCCATCCGCCGGGCAACTGGCCGATGAGGCTCGCCAGGCTCCCGACGGACAGGACGAGTCCGATGTCGGTCTGCGTCCATTTCTGGGTCGTCAGATAGACGGAAAGAAAGGGACCGAACCCGGTTTGAAGGTCCGCGACGAAGAATGTGAACCAGTCGAGGCCACGGCGGCTGGCCAGCGATACCGGTGCTGTGGCGGACCGAAGCCCCGCTTCCGAGCGGCGACGAAGCACGTCTTGCGTCTCCACTCCGAGGATTGTCGCTGGTCAGCCGAGGGGCGCCGCGGTTACGGCGTATCGGCGGACGGTTCGGTTCGCAGCGCCTTGAGCACTACGACGGGCTCGCCGGGCTTGTTTTCGGGTGCAAGCCGCAGCTGGTCCCGCGTGATTTCAGCTGTCGCAATCGGCGCCTTGCCGGTGCTCTGGAAGCGCAAGGCCGCCCACTCCACGGCCACCTTGCGGGTCCCCAGCCCCATGAAGCCGCCGAACTCGATCACCGCGGCCTGGATCTTTCCATCTCGGTCCGCCAGGACGTCGATCACCCTGCCGATGTTGCGGTCGGTCGGCGTGTGCACCTCGATGCCGAGCACCGTATGCAGCCCGGACTGCACTTCCAGGCCGGGGGCAAGAGCAGGTTCCTCCGCTGGCGATTGGCGATCCTGAACGATGAGTTGTTTGCTTTGGGACTCGATGCTCGCACCGGCCCTGCCATCGGTCGGACCGGCCGCAGCCCCCGCGTGGGCTGCCAACAGCGCGGCGAGCCCGCACGCCAATAGGAAAGCTCGCATGGTGATATCCCTCCTTGCCTGCGCGCTCGAGAAGGAAATCCTCGATCAGCGTTCTTGTTCCACGGGCGACGTGCGTCCCTTTGGATTGCCGGTTCGGTCCCCGCAAGGCAGGGCCGCTGCGCTCCGCTCAGGTGAAGGCGGCCGTCGTGACGGCACCGAAATGGCAGCCAGTGCCTGCCAGCACGAACAGGTGCCAGATGGCGTTCTGGTAGGGCAGACTCCGCCAGACGTGAAAGATCACCCCGATCGAGTAGAGGCTGCCCCCGACCGCCAGGAGGACGAGCGTGATCAGCGTCACCGAGCCGGCAAGCGGCGGCAGCATGACGACGCCGGCCCAGCCGAGCGCCAGATAGAGCGGAATGGCGACGCGGTCCCACGTCGACGCCAGCAGGAGCTTGCCGGCGGCGCCGAGGAGGGCGACCGACCACACCGAGAGGAGCAAAGCGTAGCCGCCGGCGCCTCCGATCTTGAGGAGGGCGAAGGGTGTGTAGGTGCCGGCGATCTTGAGGAATATGGCGGCATGGTCGAGGCGGCGGAGGAGGCCTTGCCAGCGCGAGGCCTGGGCCAAATGATAGGCCGCGGAGAAACCCAGCATGGCGAGCATTGCAGCGCCGTAGATGGCAAGGGTCGCCGTAGATCCGGGCGGCAGATACGCCACTGCCGCGGCCAGCATGGCCGTGACCGCGACGAGCCCCGCCGTAACGCCGAGCACATGGATGACGGCGTCGGCGATGCGCTCGCCCGAGGTGTAGACCGGTGCCATGCGCAGGAAGACTAAGGCTGCGCGATCGAAAAGCCCAGGGCACGGCGGCGGTGCGACGGCCGGCCCCGTCCGCGACGTGTGGGCGCAGCCTAGCGCGCTTCGAGCGTCGGCAGGGACGCCTCCGCTCTATCCGCGTGCGCGAGGCAGCGGCTTACGCTATTAGGAGCGCCGAGGCCCCGTAGCTCAGCTGGATAGAGCACCAGATTCCTAATCTGGGGGTCGCAGGTTCAAATCCTGCCGGGGTCGCCAACCGCGTACTGTCCGGCCCGGAGACATGGGTGACAGATCATGCCTGAGACATGGGCGACGGGCACGCCGCGCACGCTGCTCGCCATGGCCGAGGGCGGAGGCAGCGTGGCAACTGTGCGCTCACGCAAGCGCCGGGTCCTCGCTATCAGCTCCCCGGAAATGCATTGCGGCAAAGCCGGGGCCTTCCGCAGCAACAATCTCGATCGGATCCTCGATCAGCCGTGGCTTCATATCCTTATTCGGTACCAGGAGCGGCCTGTGGTCGAGCTTGGCGTCGCCGGGGTGCTTTTTGGGGTTCCATGCGTGCCATTCTCTCGGCCCGGGAACCCGATCCAGGGCGATCGGATAGATCGTCAGCTTGTTCTTCTCGAACTTCATTCTCAGGAAATTCTTGTAGTCCTTGATGCCAAGCGCACTGAACGCATCCTGGTGCATACCGAGCAGCGACGCGATGACCCAATAGCAACCGAATATGAAGGCGCCGATCACTCCACCGACCAGGATGGAGGTCGCCGCTTGCGTCAGCGCCGTCACTCCGATGTAGAAGGCGTCTTGGCTGAGCTGTTGCGGGACGCACAGCCAGGTCTTCGCGGCACCTCCGGTCCAGTCGAAATTCCGCACGCAGTCACGCATGGCTCTTAGATTGGCATCCCCGTCATCGCCCGAGACGCTGCTCCCCTGCAGAATGCGGCCGCCAAACAGCTTCAAATGGAGCATGCTGGCGCCGATGACGGGATTGAACAGCTTGAGGGTCAGGACGGTCGTGACCGCGCTGACGAACAGCAGCGCCGCGATGTGAAGGGCGAAATGGATCGTGCCCAGAGTCAGCTTGATGGGGCCGTTCAGCCATTTCCACAGCTTGTGTTTCAGCCGTGTGTCCACATAGAAGATGAGGCCCACCCAAAGCCCGAGCAGCAGGAAGAAGAACGTGGGATTGGCTCGCGCTGTCGCGGCCAACGCCGCCCCGCTCGCGATATGAAGATCGAAGATGCTTTCCGAAGGCGCGGGGGCAAACTCTTTGGGAACGGACGTTCCGAAGATCCAGGCATAGAAAAAATAGACAAATCCAACCAGGACGGCGAAGCGCTTGTTGTGAAAGGGCAGCCACAAATTCTTCAACGCCAGGATGCGGCTGCGCATCCTGGAGGGATAGAACTTCATGGCACGAAAGTGATAATCCGGCTCCGTCTCGACCTCGACGGCCAGTGATCCCGTGTCGAGCAATGCCCTGCCGGACACCGTCGAATTCACCACAAGGTGCTTCTTCTGGTCGTGAGTCGGGTGGGCGAACGCGCCTCCTCCGCCAGCAACGATGAGTTGCAGCGGCGGCTTTCGTTCGGGCGAGCCTTTGTATTTGACGGATTGATATCGGCTGTAATGGTGCAGGTCCCCAGCGAGTATGGCGCAGACGTCCCCCTTCTGGCGCGCCTCCTCGCAAATCCTCGTCAACGCTCTGTATGCGGGCTTGGTCCAGTCCGGGGCATGCAGAATGATGACGATCTTGGGGTTGTCCTTCTTGTCCATGCAGGTCTGGACGATGTCATGGAAGTAGCTGAGCTGGCCCGCGTCGATGCTATCGCCGAGCGCGACGTCGACACCCCAGATCCACCAGTCGTGCGGCAGCTTGATTGCAAAGTAGCTTCGCTGCTGCGTGCAGCGCCACCCGCCTATTGTCTCGCTCTCGTAGCAGAATTGATGCGTGAAGGCCGAAAGGCCGTCGTACCAATCGTGATTGCCAGCGACGAAGAACAATTCCCGCGCTGGCTCCTGCACTCCCGTAAATGCCCAGTCATACGGGTTGACGCAGCGGGTCCGGTACTCGTCCAGGGTCGCGTTCGGATAGGCGAGGTCGCCCCCGAAGATGAGCATCTGGCCGGCCGGGAGGTTCAGTTTCTGGCGCCTGGTCGTGCCGGCTATCTCGAGGTTGCTGGCGGCGAGCACATAAGCCATGGCGTAGGTAGCCTCGAACCCATCACCGAGGTCGGCGATAAAGTCGACCCACATCGCCCCCGTCTCATCGAGCTGCAACTGCCTGGGACGCCGCTCCGGGTCGCGGTATCTGTCGTCGAACCTGGGATTATCCGGGTCCGCCTCAGGTGCAACGACGGTGCGCTCCCCGACGCCGAGCTTGCTGTAGTCGTGACGCCTAGCGAGCAGTGGTCCCTTATCGCCATCAACGACCTCTTGCATTGGTCGCTGGTCGGCATACTCACCAATGGTGGTCGAGATCAGGGTGCGAACCGCGACCATGCCGAGCACAAGGGGGTCGAACCAATCGACCATCTGAGGCAGCTTGCCGCTGCGCAGTTGTCTGTTGAGATCTTCACCGTTCGAAATTTCGAGCTTCGCCATTTCGCCAGTCCCCCCGGCAAATCGACTTGGCAATGAGGGAATAACTGCAAGCGAGTTTGGTCACACCGCCCTATCGGTGTCACTAGTTTGGACGGCTCGTGGGCGGAATCGGGAACCGGGGATACTCGCCAGACACACCCTGCTCAACGGAGGCTCTTGCCGTTCAGGCGCAGAAATATCCGCGCTTGCTCGCCCTTGCGATAGAGCTTGGCGTCGGGCTTGCGTCTTGCTCTCGTGTGCATCGTGAGCGGCGGGCTTGATGCGGGCGAGGGCCGCATCTGCGGCGGGGGCGCCCTAACTTAAGGGTTTTCCCCAAGCACAACTCAGCAGAAAACCACGTGGCAGAGAGGCCGCTCTGCGGGGTAGGTTTGGAAGCTGCAGTCTCGAGGGCTGTAGTCTCAGGGTTGGGCAGCGCGCCCGCACAGCCGCATCAGGAGCAAACGACCTAGCGTCGAACGATAGGGAGACGCGACCATGCTCCGTCGATACCTTCGACGACTTAGCGAAAGCAGGTTCTGGCTCAGCAGATGGCTTGTCTCCTTGACCTTGCTGGTCGCGGTGCTCGTTGGCGCGCTGGTGTTCGTTGCCGCCAAAGCCGACTTCGATACCGTGCTCAACTACGTCGCACTGGCATTGCTGATCTTCGTAGTCATCACGCTCTTCTATGGGATTATTGCAATCCACGATGTGCCATACGAGATCGCCAAGCATCGCGATCACCCGCATCAGGATGCCATTCACGCTGCGGGCTGGGTGAGCCTATTCACCCTTCACGTTATTTGGCCGTTCCTTTGGATCTGGGCAATGATTTACCGCCCTGATCGTGGATGGGGCTTCGAAAGCAAGTCGACGAACGATCTCGGTGCGCAGCGCGAGGGGTTTGATCAGCTTCGGCGTCGCGTCGAGGAATTGGAAAAGCGCTCTGAGTCAAGGGTCCACTGATGGAGCTTCTGCTCATATTGACCTACAGCGCTATATGCGTCGCGATATTCAAGATTTTCAATATCCCGATAAACAAGTGGACGTTGCCGACGGCGGCCTTGGGCGGAATATTTCTCATCGGTGCCATTCTCCTGATAATGAACTACAACCACCCTTTTACAAAGAATGCCCGCATTTATTTCACGACCACGCCGATAATTCCTGACGTCAAGGGGCGTGTGATCGATGTGCCAGTGAAGGCCAACGAGCTGCTCAAGGCGGGGGATACGTTGTTCCGCATAGATCCCCAGCACTACGAATACGAGGTGGAGCAACGGCGAGCGACCCTTGTCGAGGCCGAGCAGAACGTTTTGCAGCTGAAGGCCGCCTACGAATCCGCACTCGCAGCGTCGGAAGGAGCCACAGCGCAAAGAGATACCGCGAAAAAAGCGTTCGACCGGTTCAACGAGGGCAACGAGAGCGCGCGGGCCGCCGGCCGCGCCTTCCCCTTCTCGGTGGCTGATGTCGAGAACCGCCGTGGAGCCTATCTGGCTGCCGAAGGCGCAATGCAAGCCGCGGTGGCGCGGGCCGACCAGGCGCGCATCACCTATCAGTCGCAGATTGGGGGCATACATACCTCCGTGGCGCGCCTGCGGGCAGAGCTGAGGGATGCGACATACGATCTGGAGCTCACTACGGTGCGGGCGCCGGGTCCTGGCTTTGTTACGCAGATGGCATTGCGGCCGGGCATGTATCTGGTCCCGGCACCGTTCAGGCCCGCAATGGTCTTCGTGAACGTCGAAGAACGGCGGCTGGCAGCCGGCTTCCAGCAAAACGCACTGTTGAGGGTCAGGCCGGGCGATGAAGCAGAAGTCGCATTCGACGCAGCGCCTGGCCGCGTATTCAAAGGAAAGGTAAGGTACGTAATCGACGTCATCGCGAGCGGACAGTTGCAGGCCAGCGGTGCACTACAGGAAATTGGGGCAGCAGCGAACGATGGGCGCGCGATCGCGATCATCGATCTCAACGATGATGTGTCCTCATACAAGTTTCCCGGAGGGGCGGCCGCTCAGGTAGCCGTATATACGACCTATTGGCACCACTTCGCCATCATTCGACGAATACTTTTACGGATGCGTAGTTGGCAGAACTATGTCTTCCTCGAGGGACATTGAGAGTGGTGTCGCGTGCCGAGTAATAGAGGAAGCCGGCAAGCGACTGCGCTGGAGACGCAGGTTGACAGCAGAATTACTTCTTCGCTTTGGGCAGGAATCCAGGCGAGTGCTCGAGCCTGTATTTGACGCGCTCCTTTGCGAGGCGCCGGCAAGTGTCAGCCCAGTCCTTTCTTGTCATATGGGTCGCGGCATCCCAGGCTTGCATGCACGAGGCGAAATACTCGTCATGCAGCTTGCGAAACTCGGTCGATGAAGCGTCCTGGGCAGATGCGCCCGCCATGCCTGCAACAATCAACGACAACAAACCCGCCAGCAACGGATTGTGCATAGAGAGCTCCGATTGCAGAGAAGCTAGCGAGGGTTTCACAATGGCTTGCCATTGCACATCGGGAGTTGTCCGGATTTTCAGCGGCGAATGCCCTGAGGGGCCAGGCCGCCGCGGCTGGCTGTAAGCACGCGACAAGCCGCGCCGCCGGGCAACCTGCTCGATGCCAGGACCGCGCCATGGCGGATAGCACCGATGTCACGATCGGTCGCTGGGCCAAGCTGCCCGCCTGATCCGCCGGCAACGGAGCAGCCCATTGACCGGACAGGCTCAGTGTTAACGCCCTGCAAATATCCGGGAAAGCGTTGATATACAACCGAGCCCGAGAGAGCGCAGCGTCACGTTGGTGGGCAGCATCGACAAGCGCCGAAGCGAACGCTTCCCAAGGCTCCAACACATATACGGAGCAGTCAATGGATGACGCGTCGGTATTCACCGGGGCTAGCGCGGTGGCTGCGCGCTGGGCAACCGGCGCCACGCGGGATGCGTGGGACTACTGGATCGATGCGTGCCAGCGCGGGGTGCTTTTCCTCGACGTGCTGCACAAGCGCGGCGAGCGCTACCAGGAGCATGCCGCCAAGGCGGTGCCGCACGTCCTGAAGTTCGGCTGTTCACTCGTCATGGACGGGCGCAAGTTGCCGCGGCCAGTGAACTACGCACTGGTACAAATCATTTCGCCCGAGGGTGTCGAGATCGACTCACACAAGCGTCCATTTGTCGTTGTCGATCCGCGCGCTGGGCACGGTCCCGGCATCGGCGGTTTCAAGTCGGACAGCGAGATCGGAGTTGCATTCAAGGCCGGGCACCCCTGCTATTTCATAGGCTTCCTGCCCGAGCCTTGGCCCGGGCAGACGATCGAGGACATTGCGCACGCTGAGGCGGCATTCCTCGAGCGCGTGATCGCGATGCACCCCGATGCGGAGGGCAAGCCGGCTGTCATAGGCAATTGCCAGGCCGGATGGGCGGTCATGCTGGTGGCGGCCCTGCGGCCGGAGCTCTTCGGCCCGATCATCGTCGCGGGCTCGCCGCTCTCCTACTGGGCGGGAGTGCGCGGCCACAATCCGATGCGCTACACGGGCGGGCTCCTCGGCGGAAGCTGGCCGGCGGCGCTGATGGGTGACCTCGGCAACGGCCGGTTCGATGGGGCGTGGCTGGTCAACAACTTCGAGAATCTCAACCCTGCCAACACCTTGTGGACTAAGCATTACAACCTTTATTCGAAGATTGACACCGAACCGCCGCGATATCTGGAATTCGAGCAGTGGTGGGGCGGCCATGTCCTGCTCAACGCCGCCGAGATGCAGTTCATCGTCGACGAGCTGTTCGTCGGCAACAAGCTGGCGGCAGCGGAGATCGTAGCGCGCGACGGCACCCGCATCGACTTGCGCAACATTCGCTCGCCGATCGTCGTCTTCTGCTCCAAGGCTGACAACATCACGCCGCCGCCGCAGGCCTTGGATTGGATCCTCGATCTGTACGAGAGCGTCGATGACATTCGGGCGCACGGTCAGACGATTGTCTACGCGGTGCACGAGTCGATCGGCCATCTCGGCATCTTCGTCTCGACCTCCGTGGCGAAGAAGGAGCATGGCGAGTTCGCAAGCAACATCGATCTCATCGACGTGCTGCCGCCGGGTCTCTACGAGGCGGTGATGATACCCAAGGACCAGGGCGATGCGTCGGCCGATCTGATTGGCGGCGACTATCTCGTGCGCTTCGAAGCCCGAACCCTCGATGACATCCGGGCTCTGGGCGGCAATGACGAGGAAGATGAGCGAGAGTTCGCAACCGCCGCTCGCGTGTCCGAGATCAATCTCGGTCTTTACCGCACGTGCGTGCAACCCTGGGTGCGCGCCTGGGCGAACGATGGCTCTGCAAAGTGGATGCGCCGGTTCCACCCGCTGCGCCTGCAGTACGAGATGTTCTCGCAGGCCAATCCGTTCATGCGGCCCCTGTTGAGCTGCGTGGAGGATGTGCAGGAGAATCGCCGGCCGATCGCGAGCAGCAATGTCTTCTGGCAGGCGCAGAAACAGGTCGCGGAGGCGATCGAGCAATCCTTGGACGCCTATCGTGATGTACGCGACCATATGGCCGAGGCCTGGTTCCATGCGGTCTACGGCTCGCCATTCGTACAAGCCATGGTCGGTCTCAAAGCGTCCGACGCGAGTGCGCGCCGAGGGCCTGGAAAAGACTCCTCACACGCCGCTGCAGTGGCCCGTCGTATCGAGGAGCTGAGAGCGGACATCCCCAAAGGGGGGCCGCGGGAGGCGATTCTGCGCGCCCTTCTCTACATTCGCTTGCCGGAGAGCCAGGTCGACGAGCGCGGCTTCAATCTGCTGCGGCGTGCGCGCGAAGAGGCCGGAGACGGGCTCTCGCTTGCAGAGTTCAAGCGGCTGGTGCGCGAGCAGTTTTTCATGCTGCTGCTCGACGAGCGCCGCTCCGTCGAGGCAATCCCCGCCATGCTCGCCAAAGGTCCCGACCTCGCTTCGCGCATGGCGGGCAATCTGCGTCGGCTAATCGACGCGGTCGGCTTGCGCAGCAGCCTGTCCAAGGCCCGTCTGGCGGAAATCGAAGAGCTCATCGAAGGCAGCGCCAGCAGCAAAAGCGAGACATCCAGTATTGCCGGCCGGGAGAGACGGCTGGTGGAACCTGTTCGACCGGCAAAGTCCCAGACGGCCGCGAGGTCGAAGGACTAGTGGTGCGCTGGTCAGGCAACTTGCAACCATAGAGTGACCGCCATGACAGGATTGTTGCGCCCGAACGACCTTAAAGAAATCGCCTCCAGCGTCGAAATAGCGAAGATGGAGGAAGAGCGGCGGCTCAAGAAAAAGAGAGAGCAGCAACAAGCGGACCTGCGCGAGGCCTTCATGGCGCGCGAGATTCACCCCGACGCTGTCAATCGCATCAACAGTGCGGTCCGCAGCGCCGCCGAGAAGGGCCAGCATCAACTGCAGGTCGTGAGCTTCTCCTGCAAATACTGCAACGACGGAGGCCGAAGCATCAACAACCTCGACCCCGAGTGGCCGAAGTCGCTCGAGGGCTTCGCCAAGAAAGCTTACGACTTCTTCGAGAAGGAGCTGCGCCCTCTCGGCTTCAAGATGCACGCGGAGATCATCAGCTTCCCCGACGGCATTCCAGGCGACGCCGCCCTGTTCCTGAAGTGGTGAGGAGAGGGAGATATCGACGCGACGTAACGCGTGTTTGCGAGGAGGTCTACTGCCATGCCGAGAAAGGCCATGATCTCCGAGGATCGCGAGCACGCGAAATACGAGCGCCTCACGGCCGCGACCAAGGGCATGCAGCGCCTCGCGACGGCGGTTGCGTATCCCTGCGACGAGAGCTCGCTCAGGGGAGCGCTGGAGGCGGCCGAGGCAGGCTTCATTGCCCCAATTCTGGTAGGCCCCCAGGACAAGATCGGCAGCCTTGCCCAGTCGCTCAATCTCGACATCAGCGCCGCACGTATCGTCGATGCCCCGGACAGCCAGGCAGCGGCGGAGAAAGCAGTGGCGATCGTCCGCGCAGGCGAAGCCGAGCTGCTGATGAAGGGAAGCTTGCATTCCGACGAGCTGCTGGCAGCGGTCACCAGGCGAGACACGGGGCTCCGCACCGGGCGACGCATCAGCCACGTCTTTGTGATGGATGTTCCGACCCATGCGCAGACGTTGTTCATTACTGATGCTGCGGTGAACATAGCACCTGATCTCATCGCAAAGCGCGACATCATCCAGAACGCCATCGACCTGTACGCCGGGTTGGGGCTGGGCACACCGAAGGTGGCAATCTTGTCGGCGGTCGAAACGATAAACCCCAGCATTCCTTCGACTATCGAAGCAGCAGCACTCTGCAAGATGGCGGAGCGCGGCCAGATCACCGGTGGAGAGCTGGATGGCCCGCTCGCTTTCGACAATGCGATCAGCCCCGAGGCGGCGCGCATCAAAGGCATCAAGTCAGCGGTGGCCGGTCATGCCCAGATCCTGGTCGTGCCAGACCTCGAGGCGGGCAACATGCTCGCCAAGAACCTGACATTTCTGGCGGGCGCCGATGCGGCGGGCATTGTGCTCGGGGCGCGCGTGCCCATCATCCTCACCTCGCGAGCCGACAACGTGCGCACGCGCATGGCGTCCTGCGCCGTGGCTATGCTGCTCGCTCATAGCCGTAGGGCAAGAGAGCCGATCCGGGCCTAGCAATGCATGAGACCATCCTTGTGATCAACGCGGGCAGCTCGAGCATCAAGTTCCAGCTGTTTGCCGTCGCAGCTCATGGTCGGCTCGAGCGTCGCATGAAAGGGCAGATGGAGGGCATCGGTGCTCAGCCCCACCTGGCGGCCAGAGATGTCGAGGGACACAAGCTCGTCGATGAAAGCCATTCCGCGGCGGACGTGAACGATGTGCCCGCGGCGCTCGGCAAGGTCATTGCGTTTCTGCGAGAGCAGATCGGCGGCAAACTGCCGACCGCGGTTGGCCACCGCGTCGTGCACGGCGGCCCCGATTACAGCGAGCCGACCATCATCAGTGCCGCGGTCGTCGACAGGCTCGAGCGTTTCGTGGCGCTCGCGCCACTCCATCAGCCCAACAACCTGGGTCCAATCCGCGCGATCTTGGAGAAGCAGCCACAGCTGCTGCAGGTTGCCTGCTTCGATACGGCTTTTCACAGAGGCCATCCTCAAGTCGCCGATCGCTTCGCTATCCCGGAGCAGCTGTATCAGGAAGGGGTGCGGCGGTACGGCTTTCACGGGCTATCCTACGAGTACATCGCCAAGCGCCTGGGCGAGATCGCACCGGAAATCCGCAAGGGCCGTGTCGTGGCCGCTCATCTCGGCAGCGGCGCGTCCATGTGCGCCATCGCTGCGGGCAAGAGTATCGAAAGCACCATGGGCTTCACCGCGCTCGATGGTCTGCCGATGGGCACGCGGCCGGGGCAACTGGATGCTGGCGTCGTGCTTTACCTCATGAGCGAGAAGCACATGAGCGCCAAAGACATCGAGCGCTTCCTCTACAACGAGTGCGGTCTCAAGGGCCTGTCCGGCATCAGCAACGATGTGCGCGTGCTGCTGGCGAGCCCGAATCCGCGGGCCAAGCTGGCGCTCGATTGCTTCACCTATCGGATCGCCCTCTTCGCGGGAATGCTGGCGACCGCAATGGGCGGCATCGACGGCTTCGTGTTCACCGCAGGCATCGGGGAGAACGCGCTGGCCATTCGCGAAGCCGTTGTGCGGCGCCTCGCATGGCTCGGCCTCAAGCTCGACGCGGCCGCCAATGCCAGGGGTGAGCTGCTGATCTCGCGCAAGCAGTCGCGCGTTCCCTGCTTCGTCATTCCGACCGACGAAGAGCTGATGATTGCCACCCACACATTGCGTGCTTTGCGTGCGCACGCGTCACAGGAGAAACGAGCATGATGGATCTCTCCGCACTCGCGCTCCTCAAGGGAAAGAAGGCGCTCGTAACAGGCATCGCCAACGATCAATCGATCGCCTGGGGTTGCGCCAAGGCGTTTCGCGCGTTCGGGGCAGACGTTGCTGTCACCTACCTCAACGACAAGTCGAAGCCCTACGTGGAGCCGCTGGCCAAGGAGATCGAATCGCAGATCTTCGTGCCGTTGGACCTCCAGCGCGAGGGCCAGCTCGAGGCCGTGTTCGACAAAATCGAGAAGACGTGGGGAAGGCTGGACCTATGCCTGCATTCGATCGCCTTTGCGCCCAAGGAGGATTTGCAGGGCCGCGTCGTCGACTGCTCGAGGAACGGGTTCCTTCAAGCCATGGACATCTCATGCTGGTCGTTCATCCGCATGGCGAAGCTGGCTGAGCCGCTGATGAAGGACGGCGGCGCCCTTTTCACGATGACCTATTACGGCTCGCAGATGGTGGTCCAGCACTACAACATCATGGGACCCGTAAAGGCCGCGCTGGAAGCGGCGACGCGCTATATGGCGGCCGAGCTGGGCCCCAAGGGGATCAGGGTGCACGCGATCTCTCCGGGACCTTTGAAGACCCGCGCCGCCTCCGGGATCACCGCCTTCGACGAGCTCCTGCACAAGGCACAGTCGAAAGCGCCGGCGCGCAGCCTCGTCTCCATCGACGACGTCGGGGTTGCCGTTGCCTTCCTCGGCATGAACGGAGCCAAGCTGATCACCGGAGAGACGCTTTACGTCGACGGCGGCTACCACATTGTCGATTGATCAGATGGCATTTCGGGTGCGCTCACACACTGCAAGGCACGTGGGCTTTGCTTGCTGGAATGGCGACTAGGTAAGGTCTGCTTTGTTTCTATCCAGGAAATCGTCTCCATGGGCCCAGGCCACGATTACGGTCCAAGCGACGGAGAGAACAATAGGTCCGAAGAACAGCCCGACAAGCCCGTAGGCAATCGTGCCGCCGATGACACCGACGATGATCACCGGCATCGGCGTGCTCAGGCCTCGAGCCATCACGAGTGGCCTCAACACGTTGTCCACGAGACCGACGGGGATCATATACGCCGTGAAGAGCAGGGCATGAACGGGTTCCATCGTCATCCAGCTCCAGACGACGATTGGCAAGAACAGCAACGCCGGTCCAATTTGGATTATGCCCAACACAAGAGCGACGAAGGCGAGCACGCCGGCAGCGGGAATGCCTGCAACCAAAAAGCCCGCCCCAGCAAGAAGCGCCTGCAATATGGAGATACCCACAACACCCCGCGCTACATTGCGTATGGTTGAGCCCGCGAGTTGCACCAACTCCTTGCCGCGGTGACTAAGCACGCGACTGAGAAAGGTGCTGAGAGCATCGACAATTGGTGATGCTCGAGTGAACAGGAATCCAGCAACCACGATCGAGACGAGCAGCTCGAGCAGACTGAATAGGGTACCCTGCGCGAAGCTCAGTAGCTTGATGCCTAGTGGTTTGAACGATGGCATCACCTCGGTCAGCGCATTCATCATATTGGTAGCGGCGAGGGTCCACAGCTCGTGCAAGCGCTCGCCGATAAGAGGCCAGCCCCTTACAGAATCTGGAGGCAGGGGAATTGCCAGTTGCTCGGTATGAAAATCCGCTACGAGGGAGCGGATGCCGCTGATCATGCCTAGGCCGAGCCACGTGATAGGGCCAACGACAATGAACAAGCACAGCAAGGTCACGACTGTCGCGGCCAGACGAGGCCTCAGGCGTGCGGCCAACCAGTCGAACATGGGGTACAATGCAACTGCGATTATGGCGCTCCACAATCCGATCGTCAGTAACGGAGCAAGGACACCAAACGACCAGTATCCGAGGAGGCCGACAAATCCCAGGCGGATCGCAAAGTCCACCGTTGGGGTGCTGAGCGCTGTTCGGGTCGGGTCCTGATCGCCGCCGGTAGTCATCTTGTTGAACACACCGCCGCAGTCTCTGAATCAACTTCGCAGCGGCACGCATACGAGCATCAGACTGACTCGGTCCGTGGGCCCAAGCGCGCGCATTTCAATCGTCCGACCATCACGCAACCGTTCGATGGTTGAAAACTTCGCAGCTTCCATCGGTGGCCCCGGTTCTGGGCTAGGGGGTGGACGCCGTCTCATTATAATAGCGGAATCCAGCGTCCAGGGCTCAGCAGCATCAGCGGCAACTCGCGAGCACGAGAGAGCACTCTTGCATGCAGAAAGGGTTCTACACCCTGAGAGCTAAGGGTTTAGCCCGATTGTTGTCGGCAAGTTTTGGTGCGCCGTAGAGATTCGTGAAAAGCGTCAGAAGACGACGGAAAGTAAGCGGCCACCAGGTCGACGCGGTACAGGCACATTCTCATTGCTACTGATGGCTCAAAATCGGCAGAGAAAGCAGTCACTGCCGATCTAGAGCTGGCCAAGGCTTCTTGCAGGCAGGCAAGAGCCGAGGCTGTGATTTGATCATCATGGCCTCATCCAGCTCGCGCGGCCTTGAACGTGTGCTTCTTGGCAGTCAAGCAACGCGTGTGCTGACCCACAGCCCGGTGCCCGTGCTCATCTGCAAATAGGCGCGAACTCAGGCTCGT
Source organism: Bacteroidota bacterium (assembly GCA_050260355.1). GTDB lineage: Bacteria > Pseudomonadota > Alphaproteobacteria > Rhizobiales > Hyphomicrobiaceae > CADEFX01. Next base: position 30,848 of record JBLNBZ010000047.1, read on the forward strand.
CGGGTAGTGGCGAGCGAGCGATAGCAGGTTCCGCAGACATGAAGACGATTTCGGTCCAAGACGCCATCGCCCTCATCCCCGACGGCTCGAGTCTCATGATCGGCGGCTTCATGGGCGTCGGCACTCCGGAACGACTTGTCGAAGAGCTCGTGCGTCAAGGCAAGCGTGATCTGGTTGTCATTGCGAACGACACCGCGGTGCCCGGCAAGGGTATCGGGAGGCTCGTGAGCGCGGGTCTAGTAGCAAAGACGGTCGCGAGCCACATCGGTCTCAATCCCCAAACCCAAGAGCAGATGCTTGCGGGGAAGATGGCTGTCGATCTGGTGCCACAAGGCACGCTCATTGAACGCATCCGCGCAGGCGGCGTCGGGCTCGGTGGTGTTCTCACGCGGACCGGCGTTGGAACTGTTGTCGAGGACGGAAAACGGAAGATCGAAATCGACGGCAAGTCCTACCTCTTGGAAACCGCTTTGCGAGCCGACTTCGCGCTGGTGCACTCGTTCCTGGCCGACTACACCGGCAACCTGTCGTATGCCCTCACGGCGCGCAATTTCAATCCGATCATTGCAATGGCAGCAGACACAGTCATCGCAACAGCGGACCATATCGTGCCGGTCGGCGTGATCGCGCCCGATCACGTGGTCACACCCGCCACGCTGATAGACTACCTCGTCGCCAATAGGTGAGCCCCATGGACGCTCAGACCATCATCGCCAAGCGCATTGCGCGTGAGCTGCAGTCTGGAATGCTTGTCAATCTTGGCATTGGCATTCCAACGCTGGTGGCAAACTACCTGCCTGATGGCGTGACGGTCTTCTTCCAATCCGAGAACGGTTTGATCGGCACTGGCCCCATACCGGAAGAGGGCATGGGCCATCCCACTCTCACCGACGCAGGTGGAAAGCCTGTCAGTGCATTGCCTGGGGCGTGCACGTTCGATAGCGCGATGTCCTTTGGACTGATCCGCGGAGGGCATCTCGATATGACGGTGCTCGGAGGCCTTCAGGTCGATGCACATGGGCGTCTCGCCAACTGGATGATCCCCGGCAAGATGATTCCGGGAATGGGAGGTGCGATGGATCTCGTGACAGGCGCCAAGCGGGTGATCGTCGCTATGCAACACACTGCAAAGGGCAAGCCGAAGATCGTCAAGACATGCACGCTTCCGCTGACCTCGATAAGATCGGTAGACCTGGTTGTCACGGAGTTGGCGGTGATCGGCTTCGCGAATGGTCGAGGCACCCTTTTGGAAACCGCGCCCGGTGTATCGAGAAGGCAGGTTATCGAAGCCACCGACGCGGAGCTTTCCGCACCGGAGGAGGTGCCGGAAATGAGGATGTGAGCGACCTGCTGGCGTTCCCGTGCGAGAATGCTCGCCGCTCCGCGCATGCAACGAGGAAAGCGCGGGGCTATCAGGGGATGATGCCTGCGATCAACATGAGTGCGCTCATCGAGGGATCAGCCTCATCGACGCCAACGTGAGCAGGTTCCCGATCCCCATCAGGCCGGCAAGCGCAAAGGCCAGCGTGTAGCTCAGGTAGGTGTCGAACAGCACTCCGCCCGCGTAGCCTCCGACCCCCATGCCGAACCAGGCAATCATCATGGTCAGCCCGAGCGCGCCGCCGAAGCGGTGGGCCGGAACAGCCTCCTTGATGCAGAGAATGAGGCACGTCATGTTCCCCGCGAAGCCGAACCCGAACACCGCGGAGAGCGCAATCAGCGACGCGCCGTCGCCGAGCAACGGGTAACCCACCACACAAACAGTCTGGATCGCGGATGCCAGCGCATAGCTCGGCAGGTAGCCGATGCGATCGGCAATGAAGCCGAAGCAGACACGCCCAATCGTGCCAAAGAGCATGGCGACCAGAAGGCTGGTGGCGCCCATCGCAGGCGAGCCACAGACCGCACCGACGAAGCTCGCCATGTGCACGAGGGGAACGCCCATGCACGCGCAACAGAGGAAGGCGGCGAGCGACAAGGCGGCCACGCGCAGTCGCTCACCTTTCGAGCGGCCCGCGGCGAGCCGTGCCGCGGCGGCGCTTTCGGCGCCTGCGCCATCGGGGCGCGTGACACGCGGAAGGGTCGATCCAAGCGCTATCAGCGTGCCGATCGCCAGGCTGAGAAAGGAGAGGCGCCATCCGAGCCTGTCGATCAGAAAGCTCGCCAGAAACGGTATCACGCCCTGCCCGAGCGCGCCGCCCGCAGTGACGATGCCTACAGCCATGCCTCGGCTGCGGTCGAACCATTCGCTTGTTGCCGTCACGACCGGCGCATACAAAACCGCAAATCCGAACCCGCCGAGGACAAGGTTGGCCAGATGGAATTGCCAGAGGGATTGGACAAGGGTCATCGCCAGAAGCGACACGACGATCCCTGCGCTGCCGACCATCAGCAGGGCATGTATGTCGAGGCGGTCGGATACGCGGCCCCATATGTATCCGCCGAGCGCCATTCCGATGGTGGCGGCGGCGTAGCCGAGGCTCACCTCCGCGCGAGTCCACCCGAGCTCCGCCTCCAGCGGGCGAATGAAAACCGACGTCAGCCCGAGGCAGCCAAATCCGAGCGCCATCGCGGTGGTGGAGCCTATGACGACATGTATGCGGCGCCACCACAAATCGATATCGGCCCGCGATTGCGAAGCCGCAGTGGCGCCGTGCTGCAGGTCTGCAGCATCCGAGAAAGAGCTCATGACCGATCCATTCGACGGCGGGTGGCCGGACGTGCGGCGGTCATACAGCAGGCCGGTTTGGGCCCGGTGATGCCGCCAGTTTTTGTGCCGTCAGAGGATCAGTCTACGGGTGCAGGCACGACGAAGCTTGAAGACGGCCTGAAGAGCTTATGGAGATGTCCTGGAATTGTCGGGCGATGCCGGGACCGGATTGGCGTTCCCTGCCAGGAGGTTGCCGGCGGCCGAGGCTCGCCGACCCTCAGTCCGGCAAACCCAGTCGCCGAAACGTATCTCGGATCAGCTTCACCAGATCGGCATCGCGATAGGGGAAGGCGCGCATATAGTCGGCGATGCGATAGCTCGGGTGAACGCCTTTGAGGCGCGCTATGTACTGTTGGGAGATCTGGTCGCGTCCGGCCACGGCATTGCAGAACGCGGCGATCGCTAGAATGTGGTAGTGCGAGTTCGGCTGCCTGACCGCCCTGTCCGAAAGATCCGCGCCCTCGTCGCGTCTGCCCAGCAACGTTGCGTTGATGGCTTGCACCGCAAGCATTGCGAAACTCATGAGATCGTAGGGGCTCAGGCGTCGCGCCTGGCGCACATTCAACTCGCTTTGGGGGGCGTCGCTCTTCAGCATGCGCGCGAACGACACCGAGTAGTGGCCAATGGCAAAGTTTGGATTGAGATCTACGGAGCGCGCGATTTCCTCGACCGCCTGGTCGACGTTGTGCGTCAGCAGAAACGCGCGCCCGAGAGCCCAATAGCCTTGTGGCTCGTGCGGATCGAGAAGCAGAGAATGGCGCGCATAGTCAAAGGCTTGTTGGATCTCGCCCTCGCGATCCCTGCTGATTTCCAGGAAGGCACGCTGCCAATGCACGAACGACAATCCCGCGAACACCCGTGAGGCGTTCGGGTCCAACCTCGCTGCCAGCTCGAACAAGCGCTCGGCCTCGTCGTAGGCCTCGGGCGTGAACTGGTACATGTACCAGCAGCCGCGATGATAGGCGCTCCAGGCATCCAGGCCCGATGGATGTGTCAGCAGCGCACGCCGCCGTTCCGTGCGCTCAATCTCGGTCTCGACGGCGCTGATGATGTCTCGCGCAATCTCGTCCTGTATTCCAAAGATCTCATCGACGTTGCAGTCGAACTGATCGGCCCAGGCTTCGCAGCCGGCTATGCCATCGATCAGGGCGGCATGGATGCGGACCCGCTTTCCCCTGAACTGGATGCTTCCCTGCAATACGTAGCGAACGCCGAGCTTGCGCGAGATGCTTGCGGCGTCCTGCGAGGTACCGCGAAACATGAACGCCGTGCCGCGAGAGATGACGAACAAGGATCGCGTACGGGCGAGCCCGGTCATGATATCGAGCGAGAGCCCGTCCGATATGATCTGGTCGTCGCCCTCGCCGCCCAACATGTTGAAAGGAAGCACGACGATTGAGGGCTGCTTCGGCAGACTGAGATCCACCCCGGCAACACGCTCATCCAAGACCAGCCCTTCACGAGGCGCGGGCAACTGTGTGCCGCGGTTGGGCTCCGCCCTGGCGCAGGCCCCAACGTAAGGCGTCTTCGTCATCCAATCCGATCGTACGGGCTCAGCGGTTTCTGCCTTGCTTGCCGACTCTCTTTCAACGACCACCTCGCCGACAAAGCGAATGCCTCGGCGGTGGAATGTCCTGATCAGCGATTGCGTCTTGCCGTTGTCGCCCACGGCCTGGCGCGCAGCCTTGATGCGGCTTGCAACCGCTGCGTCGGAGACGATGCGGCCCTTCCAGACTTTCTCTACGATCTCGTCCTTGGTGAGGATCCGATCGCGGTTCTCGATAAGTTGAACGAGTAGATCGAATACCTGCGGCTCCACGGCGACGCTTTCCCCGTCGCGGTGGAGCTCGAATCGACTTGTATCCATCCGGCAGGAGCCAAATCGCAAGATCACGGCCGCTTCTCCCATTGGAGACCCCTTCGCGCAGCGCTGAGCCACATAGGACCATCTTGTCTCGCGTCATCGGCCTACGGTCGCCGGGAGACGCTGCGCAGCGGTCCCTTTCGAGCATGAAATCTCGAAGCCGGTTGTTCCGTGCGGAACAACATCGAGGAGGAAGTCCTCCGCACCGGCCGTAGATGCGCCCGGCCGGTCGATTTGACAAGCGCACTCAATTCTTCGCCCCGATTCTTGTGCGCGTGCTCCAGTCAACTTGACGGTTGGCAGCCGTCCCATCGGCATCCCGGTCCGGCGCGCCCCAGGCCATCAAGAATTCTCCATGTTTTCACCAGACCACCTTCAAGCATGGCAGCGCCGATTGAGGTAGCTGGAGCACCGCTGGCCCACGGCAATGATTGAAGGATATTTGCTCCGCAATCAATTCCGCAGCGCCTGATTATCGTTATTGCGACCCAAGCTTAACAACGGCTGCTTTGTAGAGGCACCGTCGAACCCGGCTGGCTCAAGAGGCAGGAGATGATCATGAGCACAAATGCACTGATTGTTTTGGAGCAATCCGGCCCCGGCACCCTGCCATTGGGGGCCGCCCGGCGGATGGCGGGATGGGCTGCGAGCCTCGTTGCGCGCGCCGTCATTGCAGGACTGGAATACCGGCTGCGGCGCAGGACCTCCTCAGTGCTGTCGGCGCTGAGCGACCGCACGCTTTCGGACATCGGCTTGCATCCGAGCGAGATCCACTCGGCGACTTACGAGCGCGTCATTGAGCAGACCCGCGCCCGGTTCGCGATGTACTGAAAGGCCAGCGCCATGATGCAAGAGTTCGGCGGCCGGTGGCACAGCGTGCTCACCGGCCCGGAGGATAATTGTACGCCGGCGTCCACACCGCCGGTCATCGCGCTGCATTGCTCGGGCGCTGACGGCCGGCAATGGCGCAAGCTCGCAGACGTCGTGGCTCCGAGGTTCAACCTGATCGCGATTGACTGCTACGGCTGCGAAAGCACGGGCGCGTGGCCGGGCGAGAGACCTTTCACCCTGGCCGACGAGGCTCGGCGTGTCGTCGACCTCATCGACCGGCTCGGCACGGCTGTGCATCTCGTCGGCCATTCCTACGGCGGCGGTGTCGCACTGCGCGTCGCCGTCGAGCGACCGGCGGCAATTGCGAGCCTGACGCTTTACGAGCCCTCTGCCTTCCATCTGCTGAGCCAGCTCGGTCCCGGCGGGCTCGCTGCTCGCGAGGAGATCTTGCGCCTCGATCACGCCGTCAGCAGCGGCGTGGTATCGGGCGACTACCACGCCGCCATCACCAGCTTCGTCGACTATTGGAACGGAGCCGGCGCCGCGGCGGCGCTGCAGCCGAAGGTCCGCGAGGCGTTGCTGCGTTGGCTTCCCAAGGCGCCGCTGGATTTTCGCGCGTTGCTCGGGGAGCGCACCCCGCTTGCCGCCTACCGGCAGCTTGGGGTTCCGGCCTTGATTCTGCGTGGCCAGAACGGGCCCGAGCCGAGCCGGCTCATTGCGGAGAGCCTGGCACGCGTCATACGCCGCGCGCGCCTCTCAGTCGTCCCGGGAGCTGGACACATGGGACCGTTCACACACGCGGACGAGGTCAATACGTCCATCGCCGAGCACCTGAGATCCGCGAGCGCGGCCGCCGCCATCCGCTCCCTGCGCGCGCTTGTCGATCACGTGCTTCCGCCATTCCCCGGCTCGATCGCCGCGTGACGGGCAATTTCAACCACGGCCCCTTCGATAACAGGAGACTCATATGACTTTGACGACCAAGAACCCCGAGACGCTCGTGCTGCATGCCGGACCGCGCAGCGACGCCGCCACAGGCGCCGTCGCCGTGCCGATCTGCCAAACCACGTCCTATCAATTCCGCAACACGGAGCACGCGGCCAACCTGTTCGCGCTCAAGGAATTCGGCAACGTCTACTCGCGCATCATGAACCCCACCTGCGATGCGCTGGAGCAGAAGATGGCGGCGCTGGAGGGCGGCGTGGCGGCTTTGGCGGTCAGCTCGGGGCAGGCGGCGTCGGTCATGGCGATCCAGAATCTGTGCCGACCGGGCGACAATGTGGTCAGCTCCACCGATCTCTACGGCGGCACCTGGAACCTGTTCGCCAACACGCTGCCGTCCATGGGTATCGAGGTGCGGTTCTGCGATCCGGCCGACCCCGAGGCATTCCGTCGGGCGACGGACGCGCGCACGCGTGCCTACTATGCCGAGACGCTACCCAACCCGAAGCTGACCGTGTTCCCGATCGCCGAGGTGGCTAAAATCGGCCGCGAGCTCGGCGTGCCGCTGATCATGGACAACACGGCCGCTCCCATCATCTGCCGGCCGCTCGACCATGGGGCTGCCATCGTCGTGCATTCGACCACCAAGTTCATCGGCGGTCACGGCACCTCGATCGGCGGCATGATCATCGACGGCGGCAATTTCGACTGGGCCGCACACAAAGAACGCTTCCCGACGCTCAACCAGCCCGATCCCAGCTACCACGGCGCAGTGTGGACCGAGGCCGTGAAGCCGCTGGGGCCTATTGCCTACATTATCCGCGCCCGCGTCGTGCTGCTTCGGGACATCGGCTCCTGCATGAGTCCCTTCAACGCGTTCCAGTTCATTCAGGGATTGGAGACGCTGCCGCTCAGGATGCGCGAGCACTGCCGCAATGCCGCGGAGGTCGCTCTTTATCTTCAGCGTCATCCCGCGGTCACGCGCGTCATCTACGCCGGAATGCACCAGGACTCAGAGCAGCGGCGCCGCGCCAACACCTATCTCAGAGGCGGCGACGGCAGCCTCGTCGGCTTCGAGCTGCGGGACGGCCGCGAGGCGGGCGTACGCTTCATCGACGCGCTCAAGCTCTTTTACCATGTGGCCAACATCGGCGATGTGCGTTCGCTGGCCATCCATCCGGCGAGCACCACGCATTCTCAGCTGAGCCCGGCCGACCAGCTGGCAAGCGGCGTGACGCCGGGCTACGTGCGCCTCTCGGTCGGCATCGAGCACATCGACGATATCATCGCCGATCTCGCCCAAGCCTTGACGGCTGTGACGGGCCAGGTGGCCAAGGCCGCATAGGTCTGACCGAGCACTCGGAGGAAGGCGGCCGAGGACCTGGGCGACCAGGCTTCGGCCGCCTTTGCTGCGCCTCTTGATAAAACGTGAGGCTCTGCCGGGTGATTTCCGTTGCGCGGGTGTCGCCCCACACGACCAAGGCCCATCGCTGACGCCGATGCGCGCAGGTCTTCTCATTCGGGACCGGATATCTCGCAACCGCGAACGCAAAAGACTCTCGCGAGCTCATTCGCGGCCGGTCTTGCTCCGTCATCCCCCCGTGGTGCCTGCCGCAACGGAGTGCTATAGTTTTTCTAATAATTACTGACTGAAGAAAAAAAGAAGAGGCCGGCAACGGATAATCGATAGCTCAAAACAGCAAAGGGAGGTCTCGCCGTGCAACGTCCAGTAGACCGCAGAGCATTCCTGAACACCATCGCGCTGGGGGGCACCGCAGCCGTGGCTGCGGGATCTGCCACCTACTTCGCCGGGCCGCGGCCTGCCCACTCGGCGCCCAAGGTGAAAGGCAACGTCCCGGACACTCCCTTCAAGACCGGCCACATCACCTTCCTGACCGGTCCGGCAAACCTGCTCGGCGAGCCCGGGCGCAAAGGCCATCTCCTGGCCGCGGAGGAGATCAACGCGGAAGGGGGTTTCCTGGGCAAGCGCAAGATCGAGACCATTTTCGCTGACGAAGCGGCCGGCACTGACGCGAACGTCAAAGAGCTTCGCCGCATGAAGCTGTCGGAGAAGATCGATCTCTTCACCGGCGTCATTTCCAGCGGCAACACGCCGGCGCTCGGGCCAGTCGCCGAGGAGCTCGGCGTGCTGACGATGTTCAACGACGGCTGCACGGACTTCCTGTTCGACAAGGCGGTGCCCAAGCCGAAGTACGTTTTCCGAGTGACGAACATTCAATCGGCGGACGGCGTCACGTCTGCGGTGGCTGCGGCGAAGGCGTGGCCCGAGGCGAAGCGCATCGCCTCGATCCAGCCGGATTACAGCTATGGCCGCAACGTGCACGAGCACTTCGTTCTCGCCTATCAGAAGCTGGTGCCCGGATCGACCGTCGTTTCCGAGGCATGGCCGAAGCTCGGCACAACCGACTTCACTCCGCACATCACCAAGCTGATATCCGACAAGCCGGACATCCTGATCTGCGGCGTGTGGGGCGGCGACTATGTGGCCTTCTACAAGCAGGCCCTGCGCTATGGCTTGTTCGAGAAGATGAAGGTGGCGACTACGCTGGCCTTTGGCGGGCAACCCCATGCCATCGGCAAGGACCACCCCGAAGGCGTGCTTGCCGGCTGCCACGCCAACTACTTCTTCACGTTCCCGGCCAAGGGGCGTTGGCCGATCAATGACTCGTTCGTCGAGCGGTACTACAAGCGCTGGAACGAGTATCCGAGCTTCGAGGCGGACGGCGCCTATACGTCGCTCTACCTGCTCAAGGCAGCCATCGAGAAGGCCAATATGCTCGCCGGCGGTTGGCCGGACGATGACGCGATCATCGCCATGCTCGAGGGTATGGGGATCGATGCTCCCTCGGGATACACCTACATCCGGCCCGACAACCACCAGGGCTACAAGGATACCGTGATCGGGATGACCAAGAACGATCCCAGCTACGATTTCCCTGTCTGGGATCCCAAGTCGATCCTCACAATCCCGATCCGCGATATTACCGCGCCGCCCAATTGGCCGAAGCCCGGCACGTCGCACAATGAATCGACCGCGGCGGCCAACTGGCTGAAGACGACCTGGCTCAGCTAGACGCAATCCAATCGAGGGAAGC
>JBLNBZ010000048.1:0-119393 GCA_050260355.1 Bacteroidota bacterium
TGTCGCGCCTGCGCCAGACGATCGCCAAGCGGCTCAAGGACGCGCAGAACACTGCCGCTATGCTGACGACGTTCAACGACGTCGACATGAGCGCGGTCATCGACGCGCGAACCCGCTACAAGGACCTGTTCGAGAAGAAGCACGGCATCCGCCTCGGCTTCATGGCCTTCTTTGTGAAGGCATGCGCGCTCGCGGCCAAGGACGTGCCGTCGGTCAACGCCAGCCTCGAAGGCGACGAGATCGTCTACCACGACTATCTCGACGTCTCGGTCGCAGTTTCGGCGCCGAAGGGCCTTGTCGTGCCGGTCGTGCGCGAGGCCGATCGCAAGTCTCTGGCGGAGATCGAGGCCACGATCGCCGACTTCGGCAAGCGGGCGCGCGAAGGCAAGCTCAGCATCGAGGAGATGCAGGGCGGCACCTTCACCATCTCCAACGGCGGCGTGTACGGCTCGATGCTTTCGACGCCGATCCTCAACGCGCCCCAGTCCGGCATTCTCGGCATGCACCGCATCGAGGAGCGGCCCGTGGTTCGCAACGGCCAGATCGTCGCGCGCCCGATGATGTACCTGGCGCTCAGCTATGACCACCGCCTCGTCGACGGGCGCGAGGCCGTCACTTTCCTCGTGCGCGTCAAGGAATACCTGGAAGACCCGCATCGCTTCATGCTCGAGGTCTAGGCTCGGACAGCCATGGCAGGACCCTACGATCTTATCGTTATCGGCACAGGCCCCGGCGGCTACGTGTGCGCCATTCGCGCCGCGCAGCTCGGCATGAAGGTGGCCGTCGTCGAGAAGCGCGCGACGCACGGAGGCACCTGCCTCAACATCGGCTGCATCCCCTCGAAGGCGCTGTTGCACGCGTCCGAGCTCTACGAGGAGGCAGGTCACAGCTTCGCGGGCATGGGCATCGAGCTTCCCCCACCCAAGCTCGACCTCGCCAAGATGCTCGCCTTCAAGGACCAGGGCGTCAAAGGCAACGTTGATGGCGTCGCCTTCCTGCTCAAGAAGAACAAGATCGAGACCTTCCACGGCACCGGAACGATCATCGGACCCGGCAAGGTCGGCGTGGCATTGAGCGACGGCGAAAGGCAGCAGCTCGAGGCCAAAAGCATCGTCATTGCGACCGGCTCCGACGTCGCCAAGCTGCCGGGCATCAACATCGATGAGCAGACCATCGTCTCGTCGACAGGCGCCCTGAAGCTACCGCGCGTCCCCAAGAACCTCGTGGTGATCGGCGCAGGCGTGATCGGACTGGAGCTCGGCTCGGTCTGGCGGCGGCTTGGCGCGCAGGTCCAGGTGATCGAGTTCCTCGACCGCATTCTGCCCGGCTTGGATCTCGATACGGCGCGCACGCTGCAGCGCATCCTGACCAAGCAGGGCATGTCCTTCAAGCTGTCGAGCAAAGTAACCGGCATCGCCAGGAACGGCGCGTCGCTCAGCGTCAACGTGGAGCCGGCGGCAGGCGGTACGGCGTCGACCGTCGAGGCCGACGTTGTGCTCGTAGCCATCGGCCGCGTGCCTTACACCGACGGACTGGGGCTCGAGCGTGTCGGGGTGACGCTGGACAACAAGCGCCGCATCGTCGTCGACGAGCGCTTCCAGACCAGCGTGCCAGGCATTTACGCCATCGGCGATGTGATCGACGGTCCGATGCTGGCGCACAAGGCCGAGGATGAAGGCATCGCGGTTGCCGAGATTCTCGCGGGCCAGGCCGGGCATGTGAACCACGAGGTGATCCCGAACGTGGTCTATACGTTCCCCGAGGTCGCTTCGGTCGGCAAGTCGGAAGAGGATTTGAAGGCTGCAGGCATCGCCTACAAGGCCGGCAAGTTCCCGTTCACCGCCAACGCCCGCGGCAAGGTCAACCGCACCACCGAAGGCTTCGTGAAGATCCTGGCCGACGCCAAGACGGACCGCATTCTCGGCGTGCACATGATCGCCGCGCAGGCGAGCGAAATGATCGCGGAGGCTGCGGTGATCATGGAGTTCGGCGGATCGGCCGAGGACCTCGCGCGAACCTGTCACGCGCACCCGACCCTGACCGAGGCCGTCAAGGAAGCCGCGCTGTCGGTCGACAAGCGACCCATCCATATGTGAGGTGCCGGCGCGCCCTACGCTGCGGCGCCCGTTCGGCACGTGCTTACGCCGCGAACGTCGCTACTTGAGAAGCCCGATTTCGGTCAGGTAGCGCGCAACGCCCGGATGGATCAGCTCGCGGCGAGGCGCGGCGGCAGCGGTATTGGCCGCGGTCGTCTCGCGCGCCTGCGGCAGGCGTGCGCCCAGCGCCGCCTCACCTTTGTGCAGGGCACGCGCTAGCCGATAGGCCGTGTCGTCGGGCAGCGACGGACGCGCAAGGATGAAGCTCCACGACCCAACCGAGACGATCAGCTCGTTCTGACCAGGAAACGAGCCGGGCGGCACCGTCAGCGTCTTCAAAAACCCGTGCTTGGCCTGGATACGCCTGATGCCGTCCGCGTCGGGCACGATGAAGCGCGCGCCAGGCGGAGCCTTGGCGACCGCAGTAAAGCCGGGCCAGCCGGTGCCGCCGCCCCACAAGGCAGCCGCCTTGCCGCTCGCCACCATTGCGGGGCCGTCCCCGGAGCGCTCGAGAAAGATTGCCTGGAAGTCGCGGTCGCGATCGAGCCCCAGACCGTCGAGCACGTAGCGCGCAAGGATCACCAGGCCCGAACCCTGCGCTCCGAACGCCACCGGCTTGCCCCTCAGGTCCTCGATGGTGCGATAGGGGCTGTCGGCCCGCACGACGAACATGCCGGGCGTCGCATACATCGCCGCAAGAATGCGCAGATCCGCAGGCGGCCTGCCTACGCCGTTCAACGCCTCGAGGGCCGCCTCGCCCTGCACGAGTCCGATATCGAGTTTGCCCGACTCCAGCAGTGGAATGTTCTCGGCGCTGCCCTTGGTGTTCTGTGGCCTCACCTCGAGCGTCGGGTCGGTTTCGTTGATGGTGGTGGTGACCGCATCGCCATAGACGGGGAAGCCGCCGCCAGGCGTGGCCGTGCCGAGCGACACGATCGTCTTGCCGGTTTGACCTGATGCGAAGGCCAGCGGCAGCATGGCGATCAGCAAGACCAGTGCGGGAACGAGCGTGAATTTCATCGTTGCATCTCCCTTGCTGGTGCGCCTCTCATCACCATTCAAGGTGTAGCATCGCTGCGATGGCTGGTGGCGCGCCTGGCGGAAACAGCCGCTCGAGCTTAGCAGGGTCAATCGCCTCGCCCGTCATGGCTTCAGTGCGATGCAGGCCGCCCGCAATGAACAGGGCATCGACCCCGGCGCCTCGTGCCGCAGCCAGATCGGTCCGGGCAGCATCCCCTATCGCCAGAACCTGCGATCTAGCGACCGGGGCCCCGCGCAACTCCGCGGCCCTTGCCAGTGCCGTCTCGTACGCCGCGGGATGCGGCTTGCCGGCCCAGAACACCTCTCCGCCCATCTTCTCGTAAAGTGCCGCAATCGCGCCCGCGCACGGCAGCCGCGCCGCCCCCACATCGACCATCAGGTCCGGGTTGGCGCACACCAGCGGAAGACGCCGCGCCAGGGCCTGCCCGAGCAGCTCGCGGTAACTCTCGGCGGTTTCGTTGCGGTCGTCGATGAGCCCGCTGCACACGATGGCGTCGGCTTCGTCAAGTCCGGTCCGCTCAGCCGGCAGGCTCTCGAACAAAGCTCGATCACGCGCCTCGGGGCCGAGGCAATAAACCCGCGCGTAGCCCTTATCGGCGACATGGCGCGCGGCAATGTCGCCTGAGGACACGATCGCGTCCCAGGCGTCGCGGCGCACACCCTTCTCAGCGATCACGCGTGCCACACGCTCTGCGGGAAACGGCGCGTTGGAAACGAGGACCACCGTTCCCCCGCCACCGCGAAACCGAGCCAATGCGTCACCCGCGGCCTCGTAGGCGCGCTCGCCGTCGTGCACCACGCCCCAGACGTCGCAGAGCGCCACGTCATAGCCAGACAGGAGCGGCCCGGCGTGAGTAATAATCGCAGGTGTCATGCAGTGGTCCGAGCCCGCCGTTGCTTGCCTTTTGCATATCGGTTCGCTAGGCCGGCAATCAAGCGATACAGTCGCGCCGTGCGCGATCCGGAGAACGTCTTGAACGAGCTCGCCTACGCCAGTCCGTCCACCTTGAGCGAGGCCCTCGAACTGCTGGCACGCGGCGAAGCTCGCCCGCTGGCAGGCGGCACCGACCTGATCGTCCAGCTGCGCGAAGGCCGCCGCTCGACCGGGCGCGTGGTCGACCTGAAGCGCATCCCGGAGCTGATCGCAATCTCCGAGAAGCCCGACGGCAGCTTCCGCATTGGCGCGGCGGCAAGCTTCGGCGGCATGGCCGCACACGCCGGCCTGGCGCGCACCCATCCAGCCATTGTCGAATCGGGCCGCCTCGTCGGCAGCCTGCAGGTGCAAAACCGGGCGGGCCTCGGCGGGAACATCTGCAATGCCGCGCCTTCGGCTGACGCCGTGCCGGCGGCGATCTGTCTTGGCGCGCAAGCCGAGATAGCCGGACCGAGGGGGCGCAGGACGGAGCCGGTCGAGGGTCTGTTCGAAGGCCCCGGCCGCATCAGGCTCGGTCCCGACGAGGTTCTGACCGCGATCATGCTGCCGGCACCGGCTCCCTCCAGCGCCGCCCGCTATCTCCGCTTCACCCCGCGCCGCGAGATGGACATTGCGGTTGCCGGCGCCGGTGCGTCGATCAGGCTCGACGGCAACGGGACCATTGCCGACGCACGCATTGCGCTGGCTTCCGTGGCGCCAACACCGATGCGCGCTGTCGCCGCCGAAAAGGCGCTCGCCGGCGAGAAGCCCACCCGAGCCCTTTTCGAGGAGGCAGGACGGATCGCGGCGCGCGAGGCCCGTCCTATTTCCGACACACGCGGATCGGGCGACTATCGACGCGAGCTCGTGGCCGTGCTGACGCGCCGCGCGCTCACCGACTGCGCCCGCGCCCTCAAGGTCGAGATCGCCCCATGAAGGCTGTCGTTCGCTGCGAGATCAACGACGAGGAGCACGAGGTGCTCGCCGACGGGCGCGACACGCTGCTCGAGCTTCTGCGCGACCGCGTCGGGCTGACGGGGACGAAGGAAGGCTGCAGCAACGGCAACTGCGGCTCGTGCACCGTCTTGCTCGACGGCGCGCCCGTCAATGCCTGCCTCGTGCTCGCCCTCGAGGCGGGCGGATCGCGTATCACGACCATCGAAGGCGTGGCGAAGGCGGGCACGCTGCACCCCGTGCAACAGGCGTTCATCGCACATGGCGGCACACAGTGCGGGTTTTGCACCCCCGGCCTCGTGCTGTCGGCCAAGGCCCTTCTAGACCGCACCCCCAAGCCGACAGAGCATGACGTGCGCAGTGCAATCGCCGGCAATCTCTGCCGCTGCACCGGATACGACAAAATCGTGGAGGCGATCATGGCCGTGGCGGCAGGAGGGAAGGAGCCGACGTGAACGCGCTCGACCAGAAACGCGAGCTAAAGGTCGTCGGCCGGCGCCTGCCGCGCATCGATGCTGGCGAGCGCGTGACGGGCCGCGCCATATATCCGGCCGACTTCACGCGTCCGAACATGGCGTATGGACGGATCAAGCGCAGCACCGAGCCGCACGCTCGCATCGTTAGCATCGACACCACGCGCGCCCAAGCGCTCAAGGGCGTATTGGCGGTCGTCACGGCAGCCGACTTTCCGGTGATACCGATGGGCGCCTCCATCCCCTTCGGCGAGACGGGACAGGATCTCTGGTGCGCCTCGCTCATCAACATCGCGCGCGAGAAGGTGCTCTGGATCGGACACCCTGTCGCCGCGGTAGCGGCGGTCGATGCGCACATCGCCGATCAGGCGATCGATCTGATCGATGTGGTGTACGAGCCTTTGCCGCCGATCATGAGCATCGATGCTGCCCTGGCGCCGGACGCACCTGTCCTCCACGCTCATCTGATCACCAAGGGGCTGGACCAGACGCCGCGGGGCGCGTCCAACATAGGTGCCCGCACGCTGATTGCGCGCGGCGATACCACGGCGGCGCTGGCAGGCTCGGCCGCGGTCGCCGAGCAGCACGTGGTGGTCGATACGGCGCACCAGGGTTATCTCGAGCCGCAGGCGGTGGTCGCGGAGGCCGATCCGACCGGCTTCGTCACGGTGTGGACCTCGACCCAGGGCGCGTTCCAAGCGGAGATGCTGGTGGCAGGCCTGCTCGGGCTTCCTCAGTCGCGACTGAAGGTCGTGCCGCTGGAGATCGGAGGCGGCTTCGGCGGCAAGATCCTGACGCATCCCGAGCCGATCGCCGCCCGGCTCGCGCAGAAATCGGGGCGTCCGGTGAAGATCGTCCTGTCGCGCCAGGAGGTGATGGTCGGGACGGGCCCCGCCGCGGCAGCGCGCATCGGCGTGCGTATCGGTGCCGACCACGAGGGCCGCCTCACCGCCATCGAGGGCACGTACTACCTCGACAGCGGCGGCATTCCCGGCACCCCAACTACGCTCCTGATGCAGGCGTCCGCCGCGCCCTACCAGTGCGCCAATTTGCGGCTGGAAGGCTTCGACGTCGTCACCAACAAGCCGCGCACGGAAGCCTACCGCGGCCCCGGCGGCATTCAGGCCGCCTTCGCCATGGAACAGGCGATCGACCGCCTGGCGCAGAAGCTCGATATGGACCCGCTGGAGCTGCGCCGGCGCAACGCCGCGGTGACGGGCAGCCGGATGCCCATCGGCACGCCGTTCCCGGTGATCGGGCTCACCACCATCCTCGACCGCGTTGCCGCGCACCCCTGTTGGACAGAGCCGCTGCCCCAGGGGGCGTTCCCACGCGGACGCGGGCTGGCGGTCGGCTACTGGCGCGGCACGTCGATGACGTCGGCGTGCCACGTCACTATCGCCGCAGACGGCCGGCCGATGGTCACCATGGGTGCGGTCGATCTTTCCGGTACGCGCACGACCATGGCCCAGGTCGCTGCCGAAGAGTTCGGGCTCTCCATCGACGACGTTCATGTCGTCATGGGGGACACGAAGTCGGCGGGCTACTCCGATGCCGCCGCCGGCAGCCGCGTCGGCCGCACCATGGCTGCCGCCGTCACCGAGGCATGCCGCAATGCCATCGGCCAGCTCAAGCAGCGCGCAGCGGAGAAGCTGCAGTGCCAACCCGAAGATGTCGCCTACGCCGGGGGCGTGTTCAGCACGTCCAAGCCAGGCGGCGCTTCGATCAGCATTGGCGACTTGATGAAGGCCACGTTGACCGAGGGCGCCATCATCGCGCGCGGCGTCTCCACGCGGCTTCCGCTCGGCGTGGAGATCGGCGCGCACGTGTGCGACGTCGAGGTCGATACGGACACGGGACAGGTCACCGTCCTGCGCTACACGGCCTTCCAGGATGTGGGGCGCGCGCTCAATCCGACGGCGGTCGAGGGCCAGATTGAGGGCAGCGTGGCGCAAGGCCTCGGCTGGGCGCTTACGGAGGGTTTCGACTACGACGCTGCAGGCCGGCTGCGCAACGCAAGCCTGCTCGACTACCGCATGCCGACGGCGCTTGACCTGCCGCCCATCGACTGCGTCATCATCGAGACGCCGGTTCCGAACGTGCCGTACGGCGTGCGCGGCGTCGGCGAGGTGCCGATCGTGCCGCCTGCCGCGGCTGTCGCCAATGCCATCGCGCGCGCCATCGGCGTTCGCATGTCCCATATGCCGATGACGCCTGAGCGCATCCTGCGCGCGCTCAAGGGTGACGCCTTCGGCAAGGTGACGTAGATGGATGCGGCATGACGCAGAACATCTACGATAACGAGGAGTTCTTCGCCGGCTACAGCAGTCTGCCGCGCTCGATCGAGGGGCTCGACGGAGCCCCGGAATGGCCGGCGCTGCGCGCCATGCTACCTGACCTGCGCGGTGCGCGGGTGCTGGATCTGGGATGCGGATTTGGCTGGTTCTGCCGCTGGGCGCGCGAGAACGGCGCCGCCCGTGTGCTGGGCCTCGATGTCTCCGAGAAGATGCTGGAGCGGGCGAAGTCCGAGACGCACGATGCAGCCATCGCCTATGCGCGGGCCGATATGGAGCAGATCGAGCTCGAGACCGCATCGTACGACTTGGTCTACAGCTCGCTGGCTCTGCACTACATCGAGGATTTGAACCGGCTATTGTCGCAGGTGCACCGATCGCTGCGGCCGAAAGGACGTCTGGTCTTTTCCGTCGAGCACCCGATCTACACGGCGCCCGTAGAGCCCGGATGGACTGTTGGAGCCTCCGGACACAAGACCTGGCCGGTCAATCGCTACCTGGACGAGGGTGCCCGCTCCACGGACTGGTTGACTAAGGGCGTCATCAAGCAGCATCGCACCATCGCCACGTACCTCAATACGATGCTGGGCCTCGGCTTCACGCTCGTCCGCATTGAGGAGTGGGGTCCAACGCAAGAGCAGATCGCGACCAAGCCCGTTTTGGCGGACGAGCGCGAGCGCCCGCCCTTCCTGCTGGTTGCGGCCCGTCGCTGATCGCGTCAGGCCGTGGCCCCACCATCGACCGCCAGCGCGGCGCCCGTCACGAACGAAGCCTCATCCGAAAGCAGGAACAGCGCCGCATTGGCGACCTCCTCCGGCTTGCCTGGACGTCCCATCGGCGTCTGGCCGCCGCGCGTGCGCACGAGCTCCTCCTTGTCCATGCCTTGCGTCGACTGCTGATCTGGCCGCGCCACGAATACGCGCAGCATGGGCGTGTCGATGGGTCCCGGGCAGATGGCATTGGCCCTGATCTTCTCCTTGGCGTGGCGCTTGGCGAGCGCGCGTACGAACCCGACGACGCCGTGCTTGACCGCCGAATAAACCGGGCTGAACTGCGATCCGTGCAGACCCGAAGTCGACGCCGTGTAGAGCAGCGCCCCGCCGCCGCGGGCGCGCAACTCCGGCAGCGCTGCCTCGGTCGTCACCAGCACCGTGCGCAGATTGAGGTTCACCGCCAGGTCGAAATCGGCCATGTCGATGCCTTCCACTGCGGCCGGACCCGGATGCCCGACATGATTCCAGACAAAGTCGAGCCCGCCGAAGTGCTTCGCCGTCTCGCGCACGATGCGGCGCGAGTCCTCGTCTTTTGTCAGATCCGCGACGATGCCCTTGGCCCGGCCCCCAGCCTTCTCGATTTCGGCCACCACCGCTGCGACGCGCTCCTGGTCGAGGTCGACCACGGCCACTGCCGCGCCCTCCTTGGCGAATAGCCGCGCCCCGGCGCGACCCATGCCGGATCCGGCCGCGGTGACGATGCCGATCTTGTTTGCGAGACGCATTGGTTTCCTCCGGTGTTGTTGGATTGGCGCGCGATCAGGCGTGAGCGTACATCGCTTTGCCTGCCACGGGCATCTCGACCATCAAGATGGATCCGCTTTCCGACTCGGTCATGTAGAGGCGCTTGCCGCGATAGGCGACGTTGGTGACGAACCGGCCGACGCCAGGCTCGATGAAGTGTGTCGGTCGCAGCAGCCGGTCGAAGCGCCAGCAGCCCATGCCGGCATGCGCCACGATGAGACCACCCTCCTCGTCGAGCGCAAGACCGTCCGGCCCGGACAGGCCGCCCGAGAGCTGCACCGCCACGCCGACCTTGGACACTGCTCCGTCGGGCATGATCGGCAGTCGCCATACTGCGTTGGCGCGCGTCACGGCGACAAACAGCACCTTCTCGTGCAGATCGAGCACCAGCCCGTTGGGGCTCGGAACCGTATTGACGAGGCACGTCAGCTTGCCATCCGGCGTATAGCGATAGACCCGGCCCGTGGGATCGTGCAGACCAGTCTGGCCCTGGTCCGTAAAGTAGAGGTCGCCGTTCGAGGCGAAGTGAAGATCGTTGACGCCCTTGAAGCTCTCCGAGCGCACCGTCTCGATCAGCGGCGCAATCCGTCCCGATACGGGATCGAGCACCATGATGCCGCGCTTGTAATCGGTGATGAACGCGCGGCCGTCCTTGTGCAGCTTGAGGCCGTTCGGCCAGCCGTCGTATTCGGCGACCTGGGTCCACGCGCCTGCCGGCGAAACCTTGAAGATGCGGCCGTGCGGGATATCGGTAACCCAGAGATTACCGTCCCGGTCGAAGCTGGGCCCCTCGAGAAAGCAGTCGGCGATCTGCCCGCCCTTGTTGTAGTCCGCCCAGGCCGTGCGCACCGGCCTCCTGAGGTTGTCCGGCATGCGCGCGAACACCTCCGCCTTGACCGTGGCGGGCGGCGGATAAAGGCTCATTCCGCTCTCCTTGGTGTGCTTCCTCGCTTCGGCGAACCGGTGCCCTTTGCTCCCGTCGCCAAGCGTGCTTTAACGGCAGCATGGGTTTGACCCGGGAAGCCTGTCAAGGCGCTGCGGCAGCGCCGGCCGCGCCATCGGAGAGGATCGAATGAGCCAAGAAAAGCTGCCACTCAATGGCATTCGCGTTGTCGAGTTCTGCCACATGATCATGGGTCCGAGCTGCGGATTGATCCTAGGTGATCTCGGCGCCGACGTGATCAAGATAGAGCCGGTGCCCAATGGCGACAACACGCGCCGGCTCGTCGGCTCGGGAGCGGGTTTCTTCCCGGCTTTCAACCGCAACAAGCGCTCGATCGCGCTCGACCTGAAATCGCCCGAGGGTCTTGGCATCGCCCGCAAGCTCATTGCCTCTGCCGACGTGCTGACGGAGAACTTCCGCCCGGGTGCCATGACCAAGCTCGGCCTCGGCGCGGAGGATGCGAGCGCCCTCAACCCGCGGCTCATCTACTGCTCGCTCAAGGGCTTCCTGTCGGGTCCCTACTCCCATCGCGCCGCGCTCGACGAGATTGCGCAGATGATGGGCGGTCTCGCCTACATGACAGGACCTCCCGGGCGGCCGCTGCGGGCGGGTGCCTCCGTCATCGACATGATGGGCGGCATGTTCGCCGTCATCGGCATCATGGCCGCCCTGCGCGAGCGCGAGAAGACCGGGCGCGGACAACCGGTGACCAGTGCGCTCTTCGAGAATTGCGCCTGGGTGGTCGCCCAGCACATGCTGCAGTACGCCATCACAGGGCAGGCCGCCCGGCCGATGCCGGAGCGCATCTCCGCGTGGGGCATCTACGACGTGTTCGACTGCAAGGATGGCCAGCTTTTCATCGGCGTCGTCACCGACACGCAGTGGAAGATCTTCTGTGAGGCCTTCGGCTTCGACGACATGCTGCGCGATCAGAACCTCGCCACGAACAACCAGCGCTGCGCCGCGCGCCCTGAGCTGATCCCCAGGCTGCGCGAGATCTTCAAGACGTGGAGCAAGGCGGATCTGGAGGCCAAGGTAGCGGCTGCGGGCCTGCCGTACGCACCGATCACGCGGCCCGAGCAGCTCTACGACGACCCCCACCTCAGGGAGTCGGGCGCGCTGCTCCCCATCACCCTGCCCGACGGCCGCAAGACCGAGATCCCGGCGCTGCCGTTCGAGCTGGGCGGGCGCCGCTTCGGCGTGTGGCGGGAGATCCCGGGCATCGGCCAGCAAGGCCCCGAGATTCTCGCCGACATCGGCCTCGGCCCCGAGGAAATCACCTCGCTCGTCGAGCGCGGCATAGTCGGTGCCCCGACCGGTCCAGCCAAGACACAAGCTGCAGAGTGAGCGGAGCTTAAACGATGACGGAACGCGCCAACCAACGCATTGCCTACTTCAACGGCCGCTATCTGCCCGAGATCGAGGTGCGCGTACCGTACCGCGACCGCAGCTTCCTCTATGGCGACGGCTGCTTCGACATGACCCGCACCTTCAATGGCAAGCCGTTCAAGGTGAAGGAGCACATCGAGCGGTTCTATCGTTCGCTTGCGTATCTGCGCATCGACATCGGCATGAGCGCCGCCGACATGACGGAAGTGACGCACGAGGTGCTGCGCCGCAACCAGCATCTGCTGCAGGAGGGCGACGACTTTTGGCTCGGCCAGCGCGTCTCGCGCGGCGTTGCCGCCGTCGGCGACGAAGGCTGGGAGAACACGGGCCCGAACGTGATCGTCGATTGCCGTCCGCTGCCGTTCAAGCAGCGCGCCAAGCACTACCGCGATGGCATCAAGGTCATCGTGCCATCGGTGCGCCGCACGCCACCCTACGCGCTTTCACCGCGCACCAAGACGCACAACTACCTCAACATGGTCATGGCCGATATGGAGGTGCACGCGCAGGATCCGGAGGCCTGGGCGGTGCTGCTCGACGAGAACGGCAACCTGTGCGAGGGCCTTGGCTCCAATGTGTTCGTCGTCAAGAACGGCAGGCTGATGACGCCGCGCGAGCGCTACGTGCTGGCGGGCGTAAGCCGCGCCACCGTCATCGAGCTGGCACGCGAGCTGAAGATCGATGTGGAGGAGCGCGACCTCGATCTTTACGACGCCTACACCGCCGACGAGATGTTCCTCACCTCAACGAGCCTGTGCTTGTGCGGCGTGTCGAGCGTCAACGGCGCGCCAATCGGTGGCGGAAAGATTCCCGGCCCGATTACCAAGCGACTGCTCGATGCTTACTCCGAGCTCGTGTCGTGCGACATCGCCGGGCAATATCTGCGGCGACTGGGGTGAATGGATCAATCGTCGAGAATTTGAAAGCCTCCAATTTTCTGAGGAACTAGGACGCCATGGGTCAGGTACGTCCGCAGGGCGCTAGACGAACGTTTGGCACGGCGCACCAGCCTGATCTGAACGAGCCTGCGGCCCGTTCCAGCGACCCCCTCGAACGTCCCGGCGATAGTCCGGAAACGAACTCTGTCGCCTACGCGGGGCGCCGTGCGTTGTCCAATATCGTTTTTAGTAGCCATGACCGGAATCTACTGGGATTCGGCACCTGGCGCCATAGCGAGACAGCGTATCAGGATGCGTGCGGTCATAGACGCTCCGCGCAGTAGGCCTTAGGCTGACCTCGCCCTTTTCAGCCCACCGGAGCCCGCTCATGACATCGCTGCCGCTGTCCCGCTATCGCGTCATCGATCTGACCGCGCACCGCGCCGGTCCGACGGCCGTGCGCCAGCTCGCGGACTGGGGCGCGCAGGTCATCAAGATCGAGCCGCCGGCGTCGTCGAAGGGCGATGTGCTGGGCGGCAACCGTCACGGCTTCGACTTCCAGAACCTGCACCGCAACAAGCGCAGCTTGAGCCTGAACCTCAAGAGCGAGGAGGGCCGCGCGATCTTCTTCAAGCTTGCCGAGCAAGCCGACATCGTCGTCGAGAACTACCGCTCGGATGTGAAGCACCGGCTCGGCATCGACTACGAGGCCGTCAAGAAGGTCAACCCGCGCGTCGTCTACGGCAGTCTCGCCGGCTTCGGGCAGACCGGACCGGATGCAACGCGACCCGGCGTCGATCAGATCGCGCAAGGCATGGGCGGGCTCATGTCGATCACGGGCTTGCCCGGGCAAGGCCCCGTGCGCGTCGGCATTCCGATCGCCGACCTCACCTCCGGGCTGCTGCTGGCGCAAGGGATTCTGATGGCGCTACTGGAACGCGAGAGAACCGGCGTGGGCCAGTGGGTCCACACCTCGCTCCTGGAAGCGCAGATCTTCATGCTCGACTTCCAGGCGGCGCGCTGGCTGATCGCCGGCGAGGTTCCGCAGCAGGCCGGCAATGATCATCCCACGTCCATCCCGACGGGCGTGTTCCCGACCAGCGACGGCCACATCAACATCGCCGCTTCGGGTGGCGGACTCTGGAAGCGCTGCTGCGAAGCCTTGCAGGCGACGGACCTGCTGGCCGATCCGAGCTACGAGACGGCTCAGCTTCGGTCGAAAAACCGCAAGTCGTTACACGAGAAGCTGAGCGCCATCACACGCACCAACACCAGCGCGCATTGGATTGCAGCTCTCAACAGGGCCGGCGTGCCGTGCGGACCCATCAACACCATCGACAAGACGTTCGCCGAGCCGCAGGTGCAGCACCTCGGGATCGCGCGTCGCGTGCGTCACAAGAAGCTCGGCGACATTCGCGTCGTTGGCCAGCCCATCAACATGAGCGGCGCGCCCCAACCCGACGAGCTGCGCCAGACGCCCGAGTTCGGCGAGCACACGGAAGACATCCTCGCCGACCTCGGCTACGACCGCGCCGCGATCGCCAAGCTGCGCGAGCGCGGCGCCATCTAGAGAAGATTGGGCCGGCCGAAGTGCCGCCGTCCCTCGCTCGCACGAGAGAGGGATCGGCGCAAGAGTTGCACGATCAGGCTATGTGTCGTGCTTCAAGGAGTAAACGAGAGAGATAGGCGATGAAGCTGCTCGGGCAGGGCATGTACTGGCAGGACATGAAGGTCGGCGACAAGTACAAGACCTACGGCCGCACCATCACAGAGACCGACATCGTCAACTTCATCTCGTGCACCGGCTTCCTCGAAGTGCTGTTCACCGACATGGAGTACGTGCGCGAGCACTCGGCCATCAAAGGTAGACTGGCGCCCGGCGCGCTGGTCTACGCGCTGGCCGAGGGACTGAGCATGCTTGGCACCATCCAAGGCACGGGCCTCGCGTTTCTCGGCATGGAGCTCGACGTCAAGGGTCCGACGTTTGCCGGCGATACGATCCACGTCGAGATCGAGGTGATCGAGCAGCGCGCCGCATCAAAGGGCGGGCGCGGGCTCGTGCGTACGCGCAACAGCGTCATCAATCAGAGAGGCGAGACCGTGCTCGTCTTCACGCCGCTGCGGCTGATGGCTGGCCGGCCGCAGGCTTGAGCTCAGGCGGGCCTTGCCGCCTCGCTCTTGATGCGAACGCTGATCTGCCCGTTGTTCTCCAGCACCGCGAACAAGACGTCGTTGATCGAGGCGCAGCCGGCCCTGCGCAAGGCGGCATCGAGCTCCGAGTGCGTGATCTTCTCGCGCTGCATCACGTCGCGATAGACGTGGCCATTGTGGATCAGCACGTGCGGAACGCCTTCGATGAACCGCTCGATCTTCTTGCTCTTGAACGTCGCGTAGCCGACAAGCCAGTTGATAGCGACAAGGGTGATGGCGGAGATCACGCCGCCAATGACGGAATTATCGCCGGCGTTGATGGCGTTTTGGACTGTGTTGCTCAGCACGAGCAGAAGAACCAGATCGAACGGGGCGAGCTGACCGACCTGCCTTTTGCCCGTCACGCGGAGCAGCACCAGAAGAAATACGTAGATGGCGACCGCGCGGAAGATGAGCTCCCACCAGGGAACGGAAAGCTGCAGCATGTCGGTTCTCCCCCCCAACTCGGCTAATCAAATCAAAGACATCCTAAAGCGCTTGCGTTCCTTGCAGAAGCGTGCTTCGCCTGTACTTCAGGACATTGCGCACCACGACAGCAAGGCGACGCGCTCGGAACGAGGAAGAATGCCATGGCAACGGGGGCGGCGAGCACGACCGCTCGTGGCTGGAGGAGGTCGTTCACATCGCCAAGGACGTCGGCCGGCCGCTGTTCTCGTGGGGCTTCGATCCGATTGTGGGGCGGTAAAGCGACACCAGCCGAGTTTTCAATGGGCCAGCAGCCAGGCGCCTGCTGACCTTTAAATCGCCCGACTCACCTGTTTTGGTGTATATGCCATTTTTCGTTTTGGCTTTTCTATTTTCTCTTTTTGCTAACGCTTATTCACCATGAAGGCTTGTCGAAATGAAACGACCGGCCGAGAAATGGTATTCAATTGATTCCGATGACAACAGCCAGGCGGGGCAGTTGCAATCATGCGGGTGGAGAGGGCCATTCCGGAAATTATTGGGGGAAATGCCAGCCGCAGTGCAGGGGCGGCCACCGGGCTTGCGCGAAAATACTCATACCACACGTACCACTCGTTCGCTGCGATCCCACGAGACGCATGGGAGCGCATGCTTCCCGGCGAGCCCGAGAACGCAGACTTCTACCGCGTCGTAGAGCATGTGCCGCCTCCCGGCTTCGAGCTCGGCGCAATCGCCGGATTCGACGGCACCACGATGGTCGCGGCGGCGCCTCTGTTCCGCGTTGCCTACCGGTATGACACCCCGCTCCAAGGCCGCATGCGCCAGATCGGTGACTGGATCCACGCGCATTTCCCGCGTCTGATCAGCCTTCCCGTGATCGGCATCGGCTCACCAATGTCGGACAATTGCGCGGTCGGCTTTGCACCGGAGCTGTCAGCGAGCGAATGCGCACAGGCGTTCGACGGCATGTTGCATCACCTGGCGGATGAGGCCCGCCATGCCGGCAGCGCCCTCCTCGCCATCAAGGCGTTGGATCGGCTGGCCGAGCTGCTGGAAGAGCCCTTGGCGCGGCACGGCTACAAGCGCGTTACCAGCGTGCCGCTCGTCATGCTCGATCTACCGTTCCGCAGCCTCGACCAATACCTCGACAGCCTGCCGGAGAAGACGGGATGTTACTTCCGGCGCAAGATGAAGTCTGCCAACAAGGTCAGGATCGAGTATCGGCGCTCGATCACGGGGCTCGAGGCGCGCATCAACGAGCTGTTCGAGAACACGCTGCAGCAAAGCAGCGTCGATTACGGTGATTTCGAGCGCCTGCATCCCGAATACTTCGCCAAAGTGGTACACGAGCTGGGCGAAAGAGCGCAATTCATGCTGTGCTGGCGCGGCGATCAGCTTTTGAGCTTCCAGCTTTTCCTGGTCGGCGAAAATCGCGTTCTGGCAAAGCAGATCGGAATGCAATATCCCGAGGCACGCGAGCTGAATTTGTATTTTGTGAATTGGCTGAAGCTGATCGACTACGCCATCGAGCACCGAATTCCTCGCGTCGAGATGGGCGCCACGACGTACGCAACCAAATTGCTCTTCGGCGGCTATCTGGACCGGCGCTGGTTGCATTTCCGGTTCCGCGGGGCGATCGCCAATGCGCTTCTCAACCCGCTAGCCTCCTTGTTCGACTTCGAACGCAACGATCCGGAGTTGAAGAAGCTCGGCTGCAGCGGCATGGACCTGGGCCCGCGCTCGTTTCGAAGCGCACATGCGGCTTTAGGGATGACGCCGCAGGTGCACGGCGCGTATCAACGCGGCTGAGGGGACAACCCACGTGGATCTCATTGCGAGCCTGTTGCTGCTCGGAGTCCTCGTCTTCGACACGGTCAGCCATCTCGGATTGAAGGCTGCCTCCGGGCGCGCCTCCGCCACGACAGATCTAAAGTACATTGGCACCTTCATGCTCGAACCGGCGTTCTGGCTTGCCATCGCCGCCTTTGCTGCGGTGTTCTTGTGCTGGCTCGCTTTTTTGCAGCGCGTGCCCCTGGGCCAGGGCGTCATGGCCGGAAGCATTACCATCGTCGGCGTCATGCTCGGCGGACGAATCTGGTTCGGTGAGCGCCTGACGCGGCCGCGCGTCATCGCGATCTGTCTCATTGCAATCGGGGTGGCGCTGGTGGGCTGGGGAACGGCATGAGACGCGCAATTCTGCTTGGCTTCCTGCTGCTCCTGACTTTCGACACGGCAAGCCAGGTCTTCATGAAACTTGCCGCGGAGGGCATCACCCGCATGGACGACGGCGCTTGGCTCTCGAAGGTCGCCCAAGAGCCGCTCATCCTGCTGGTCCTGCTTTGCTACCTGGGCGCCTTCCTGACGTACATCTCGCTGCTGAGGTATGCGCCCGTCGGACCGGCGTATGCGGCAGCGCACGGGCATATCGTTACGGTCCTCCTGCTATCGATACTCTTCTTCGGCGAGCGACTGAGCCTAGTTCAGGGCGTAGGCGTCCTGGCAATTGTCACTGGCATAGCGATCCTCGCCGTCACCGAGACACAAACCGACGCGCTCGCCGATACGCCAGCGGGCAAGTGACGCGGCCTGGGCGCTTGCCCTTGCTTTGGCGCGATGGGTGGGGTTTGATCCTCCCAACTCTCGATCGCATGCGGGTCGATCAATGACCGAAGCTCAATCGCAAAACTCGAAGCGCCTCAGCAATCCGACGGAAGTTCTGAAGACGGCGCGGGCTTGGCTTGCGCGCGATGGGCGCGTTGCACTCGCCACCGTGATCGACACATGGGGCTCGGCTCCGGTGCCGGTCGGCGGGCAGATGGCGGTGGGAGCCGATGGGAGCTTCCGAGGCTCGGTCTCCGGCGGCTGCATCGAGGGTGAGGTCATCATGGAGGCCGAGGAGATCATCGAGAGCGGCAAGCCGAAGACGCTCGAGTTCGGCGTTGCCGACGAGACTGCATGGCGCGCGGGCTTGCCGTGCGGAGGGCAGGTGCAGGTGTTCGTGGAGCGGTTGGACCTCAAGTCTGGAGGCGGCGAGCTGCTCGACCGCGCCGTCACGGCGGGCGAAACCCGCAGCGGCCTCGTCGTCAGAACGCATCTCGCCGACGGGCGGAAAGAGCTGTTCGAGCGCACCGACCCCAATTTGCCGGCTGACATTGCGGAGCGTTTCCGCACGGCCAAGAGCAAGCTGGAGACGTTGCCTGAGGGCAATGTCTTCCTGCATGCGCTGGTGCCGCCGGCCCGCATCATCGTCATCGGCGCGACGCATATCGCCCAGGTGCTGACCGAGATCGCGCGTCTCTCGGGCTACGATGTCATCGTCATCGACCCCAGGACTGCGTTCGCATCGACTGACCGCTTCCCGAACGTGCGGCTCATCGCCGACTGGCCGCAGGATGCGTTGCCCGCGCTTGGCCTCGATCCCTATTCTGCCGTGGTGGCGGTTACGCACGTCGGGCACATCGACGATGAAGCACTGAAGCTGGCAGTGCGATCCGACTGCCTCTATGTCGGCGCGCTCGGCAGCTCACGCAATCACGCCAAGCGCATCGAGCGCCTCAAAGCGGCCGGCATCACGGACAGCGAAATTGCGCGGATCAAGGCTCCGATCGGGCTCGACATCGGCGCTCAATCGCCTGCCGAAGTCGCGGTCTCGATCATGGCCGAGATCATCCTGGCGGTCAGGGGCAGGAAGCAGAAGGTCGCTGTAAACACGTAGCTTTTCGCTGCAAACTGTCGACATTTGGACTGCTCGAGAGCATCACCAAATGACCTGCGCCTGCTTGCTTTCGGGCCAAAACGGGGTCATATAGGCGACGTCGAACTCGCTATGGTGCGCACTACACGACAGCGCGATTGCGCTGAACCTGTTACCACTCCATCAGCGTGATTTGATGGCCGCCGGTAATTCCGCCCGCGGCCAAAGCCAGCTATGGAGCTAGACCAGATGGCGACTGGTACCGTGAAGTGGTTCAACACCCAGAAGGGTTATGGGTTCATTCAGCCCGACGAGGGCGGGAACGACGTGTTCGTCCACATCTCGGCGGTCGAACGGGCAGGCATGCAGGGGCTTCGCGAGGGGCAGAAGATTTCGTACGACATGGAGCGCGGTCGTAACGGCAAATCTTCGGCCGTCAATCTGAAGGCCATGTAAGAAAGGCCCGCACCCAAGCTTACGAATGGGGCGGGCCGCGCGTCCGCCCCATTCTTTGT
This sequence comes from Bacteroidota bacterium, assembly GCA_050260355.1. Lineage (GTDB taxonomy): Bacteria > Pseudomonadota > Alphaproteobacteria > Rhizobiales > Hyphomicrobiaceae > CADEFX01. The sequence goes on from JBLNBZ010000048.1 coordinate 19,324, forward strand.
TTCTGGGGTAGCCAAAGGAGAGCTGGGAGACGGCATGGCGAAAGAAGAAATGCTGGAGTTCGAAGGCGTGGTCGCCGAGGTTCTGCCGGATGCACGCTGTCGCGTGCAGCTCGAGAATGGGCACGAGGTGATCGCCTACACGTCGGGCCGCATGAAAAAGAATCGTATTCGCATCCTGGCAGGCGATCGCGTGACCGTGGAGATGACTCCCTACGATCTCAGCAAAGGTCGGATCAACTTCCGCCATAAGGACACGCGCTCTCCTCCGCCCGGGGGTGCTGCACAGAGGCGGCCGCAGTTCCGCGGCCGACGCTGACCGGATTGCGGCTGCAGGTTCTAATTGTCAGTAGAAGAGGGCGCCCGCGGAAAATCAGGCGCCCTCAATTTCGTGGAAGACCTCGACCGGGCTCGCGAAGCGCCTGGACTAGACTTCGAATCGGTGTACCGAATGGCCACTAGGCGACGCGTGCACGCCGCATCGCCTAGCACGAGTCTTTCAACACGCCCGTGCCGAGGGAGAAGCAGGATGGCCAAGCGCACTACGCATCGCAGCACGGCAGGCAAGAAGCTTTATGCCGTCCGCGACAAGGAAGGAAAGTTCAAGGATATCCAGACCTACGAGCGCGCGCACCGCCAGGACATCAAGCGCAAGAGCAAAGCGGAGAAGGCAAAGTAGTCAGGGGCTCCGCTGCCGTTGTCAGTGGACGCTGGCGATCTCGAGCTCATCGCCCATGGCATGGCTGACTGCTGCCTGTCGGCTGTCAGTCAGAGCGATGGGGGTACCATCCGCAGCGTGCAGTGCGAAGAGATCGATCCCCTTGGGGAGGCCTTCCAGGGCCGGAAACATCCGGCGGGCCTCGGCTGCCGTCAGCTCCTTGATGTAGGCGATCTGGCCTCCACCGAGCCGAGCAAGCTCAATCTCGCTCATGATAGGAGCAACCGCGTCAGCGGTGCTCTTGCGCTTCCCGCGCTTTACCTTGTTTTCCATGACGCTACTCCTCTTCGGCAGCCTAAGGCGTCATAGTGCATCTACGAACCGGGCCCCGAATTGGTTCCCGCCACGTAGCCTTAGGCTCCATTCTCACGTGATTCGCGGCTCGGACCTGTTACTCAAACGGCTCAGAGCCTGCTTTTCCGACCACCTATCTCGACGCGCCTGACGATTCTCTCCGGCTCGCGCCGGATGAGATCAATCGAGAGCAGGCCATTTTCGAGGTCTGCTGACTTCACCTCGATGCCATCGGCCAGCACGAAGGTCCGCTGGAACTGCCGTGCGGCGATGCCGCGGTGCAGGTAGTGGCGCGTCTTCTCGTCTTCCTGCTTGCCTCGGATCGTCAACTGCTTGTCCTCGACCGAGATTTCGAGCTGGTCGCGCGTAAATCCCGCCACCGCCAGGGTGATGCGCAAGGCTTCCCCAGTGCCGTCCTCGCGGGCAATGCGCTCGATATTGTAGGGCGGATACCCTTCTGCCCCACCTTTGCCGACGCGATCGATAAGACGCTCGATCTCGTCAAATCCGAGCAACAGGGGACTGGAGAGTAGCGACAAGCGTGACATGGCTGCAAAGCCCTTTGACAAGCGACCTCGGCCGATTCTGCGCTAGCCCGGACCCTTGTGGCATCCGTCTGCGCCCCGGCCCCGCCAGCAGGCACCGGGAATTCACATGCGAACATATGGTGTCCGAGGCGAGGAGTTCAAGCCGACGCGTCGTTCCTCGGTGGAATGCCACAATTGGTAATTATAGCCCCGCCCGCTATGCCTTGGCTCAATGGTCGATTTGAGGAACGCATGCGCTCGCGCCGTCCGTTGCTTGCTGCCGCCGTAGCGGTTCTGTCTTGGTTCCCTCCGGCCCTGGCGCAGGACGCCAAATCCCCGACTCCCAGCGCTCAGCCCAAGACGGATGATCTGACGCCGGAAGAGCTTGCGGAGCGCGAAGGCCGCAAGGCCTGCAAGATCGCGATCTGCGCCGCATTCCACAATCGGACAGCCACCGGCGGCGATATCACCTGCAGCGTCTTGAAATCATGGCGCAAGGAGCAGTTGAACGCCATGCTGGCCAAGGCCAAGACCTCTTGGCCCTGGGGCAGGGTTCGCTGTGTCAGCGACATCAAGCTCAAGCGCGAAGCACTGGCCGCCGCGATGACGCAGCCCAGGTACGAGACGACGCTCGATCGCCACGAAGTCACCTGCGAGGTGGAGCGGGAGAAGGAGGCGAGCGCCCAGATCAAGTTCGATTTCTCGCCCAAGGTGACCTTTGAGAACGGCAAGGCGACCAAGGCCGCGCTCAACTGGGGCAAGATCGAGGCTCCGACCCTGGTGAAGGGCGCAATGTGGACGGCCACGGCGACCGACAACACCTTCAATGTGCTGCAAAGCACGCTGGTCGAGGACATCAACGACTTCATCGAGAACAAGTGCATGGAGGTCAAGGCGGACTGGGCCGCGAAATAGCTCTGCCCCGGGCCGTCCTTGGCGTTTGTGCTTCGGCGTGCTTCCATAAGCGCAAAATGACCAACAGGAGGCGCCCCGTGAAGACCGCTGACGTTATCTCGGACATCCTGAAACGCGAAGGCATCGAGTGGATCATCGGCTATCCGGTGAACCACATCCTCGAGCGCGGCGCAGCAGCCGGGATCAGGCCGATCATCGTGCGTCAGGAGCGGACCGGCCTGCATATGGCGGATGCCATCTCGCGCGTCACGAGCGGCAAGAAGCTGGGTGTCTTTTGCATGCAGCACGGCCCCGGCACCGAGAATGCGTATGGCGGCGTGGCGCAGGCCTACAGCGAGAGCGTGCCCATCCTCGTCATGCCGATGGGCTACGCGCGCAGGCTCGCCTGGGTGCAACGCAACTACAATGCCAGCGTCAGCATGGCATCGATTACCAAGTCCGCGGAACCGATCACATCGGCCAAGGAGATTCCGGTCGTCCTGCGGCGCGCATTCTCCCGGCTGAAGTCGGGCCGCGGCGGTCCTGTCCTTGTCGAGGTGCCCACCGACCTCTTCGCCGAGGAGATCGACGCATTCGACTATGTACCGGCTCGCCCAGCGCGGTCCGGATCAGATCCTGAGGCTGTGCGTGAAGCCGCGCAAATGCTGGTCAAAGCCAAGCGGCCGGTCCTTTACGCCGGCCAGGGCGTCCATTGGGCCGAGGCGTGGGCTGAGCTCAAGGAGCTTGCCGAGCTGCTGGCCATTCCCGTGACGACCAGCCTCGAGGGCAAGAGCGCCTTTCCCGAGACACATGCTCTGTCGCTCGGTTCAGGCGGGCTCGCCATGCCTGGGAGCGTCCACCATTTTCTGCGCGAGGCCGATTTGATCCTCGGCGTCGGCTGCAGTTTCACTGAGAGCAATTTCGCCGTGAAGATGCCGGCAGGAAAGCCGATCATTCACGCCACGCTCGATCCTATGGACATCAATAAGGATGTCCCGTCGGCTCTCGCCGTGCTCGGCGACGCCAAACTGGTGCTCGGCGCCCTGATCGAGGAGGTGCAACGCATCGCCGGCAAGAGCCCGCGCGATCCCAAGCGCGTCGCCGCTGAGATCAAGGAAGCATACGAGCCGTGGCTCGCGAAATGGATGCCCAAGCTGACGTCGGACAGCGCGCCGCTCAATCCCTACCGGGTGCTGTGGGACCTACAGAAGACGGTGGACGTAGCCAACACCATCATCACGCATGATGCCGGCAGTCCACGCGATCAGCTCTCACCGTTCTGGCGCCCAATCACGCCGCTCTCCTATCTCGGCTGGGGCAAGACCACGCAGCTCGGCTACGGACTGGGTCTCGCCATGGGCGCGAAGCTCGCCAAACCCGACAAGCTGTGCATGAACGTGTGGGGCGATGCCGCCATCGGGTTCACCGGCATGGACTTCGAGACAGCGGTGCGCGAGAAGATCCCGATCCTGTCCATCCTGCTGAACAACTTCAGCATGGCGATCGAGTTGAAGGTCATGCCTGTCTCGACCGAGCGCTACCGGGCGACCGACATTTCGGGTGACTATGCGGCCTTCGCTCGCGCTCTCGGCGGATACGGCGAGCGGATCGAGAAGGTGTCCGACATCGTCCCGGCGATCAAGCGCGGCATTGCTGCGACCGAGAAGGGCCAGCCGGCGCTGCTCGAGTTCATCACGTCGAAAGAGGTTGAGGTCTCGCGCTTTTGAGCGGGTCCACGCGCCGGCGCATCAGGCGCCGACGATCTCCGCGAGGATCTGCTCGGCAGCCCGCTTCGGGTCTGCCGCTTGCGTGATGGGACGGCCGACGACGAGGTGCGTCGCTCCCGCCGCGATGGCCGCCGAAGGAGTCATGACGCGGGCCTGATCCCCGGCAGCCCCGCCCGCAGGCCTGATCCCCGGCGTCACGATCAGGAAATCCGAGCCGACTGCCTGGCGCACGAGCGCGGCCTCCTGGCCGGACGCGATCACTCCGTCGAAGCCTGCGGACTTTGCCAGTCGGGCCCGGTGCAGCACCAGGTCCGACGGGCTCATGTGCCTGATGCCCTGGCTTTCGAGGTCCGTCCGGTCAAGGTTGGTCAGGACGGTAACGGCCAGCAACTTGAGCTTGCTCGAGCCCCGGCCGGCTACGGCGGCATCCAGGGTCTTGGCATCGACACCGTGCACAGTGAGAAAGTCGAAGCCGAGCCGGGCCACGTTGGCGGCCGCCTTCTCGACCGTATTGCCAATGTCGAGCAGCTTGAAATCGAGGAAGACCGTCCGGCCCGCAGCCTTCAGGCCTTGCGCAAACTCCAGCCCGCCGCCGAACAGCAGCTCGAGCCCGACTTTGTAGCAGTTGATCGTGTCGCCAAGCTGCTCAACCAGCCGGCGCGCCTCACCGACCGTGGGAACGTCGAGGGCCACAAACAGGCGATCGCGGGCGGCAAGCTCGGTCATCATCCGGGCTTGCCCTCGAAGAACTCCTTCACCTTGCTGAAGAAGCCGCTCGAAGCCGGGTTGGTCTCCTTGTTGGACTCCTGCTCGAACTGTTCCAGCAGCTCGCGCTGGCGGCGCGTCAGGTTCTTCGGCGTCTCGACCTCGACCTGGATGTACATGTCACCCTGCACCTTGGAGCGCAGGACGGGCATGCCTTTGCCCTTCAGCCGGAACTGCTTGCCCGTCTCCGTGCCAGCGGGGACCGGCATCCTGACGCGGTTGCCATCCACCGTCGGCACGTCGATCTGCCCGCCGAGCGCGGCAGTGGTCATGGAGATCGGAACGCGGCAGAAGATATCCGCGCCGTCGCGCTGGAAGAACTCGTGCGGCTTGATGGACAGGAAAATGTAGAGGTCGCCGGTGGGACCGCCGCGCATGCCAGCCTCGCCCTCGCCGGCTAGGCGAATACGCGTGCCGTCCTCGACCCCGGCCGGAATGTTGACGGCGAGCGTGCGCTCCTTCGTGACACGCCCGGCGCCAGAGCACGTGGGGCACGGATCCTCAATGAACTCCCCGCGCCCCTGACAGGACGGGCATGTCCGCTCGATCGTAAAGAAGCCCTGACTGGCGCGCACCTTGCCGGCACCGCCGCAGGTTGGGCACGTCGTCGGCCTGGTGCCAGCTCGGGCACCCGTACCAGAACATGTCTCGCAGGCAACGCTGGTTGGGACGCGGATCTGCGCCTGCTTGCCGGTGAACGCCTCTGACAGCGTGATTTCCATGTTGTACCGGATGTCGGCGCCACGCTCGCGCCCGGAACGCTGGCCGCGCGCGCTGCCACGACGCCCGCCCATGAATTCGCCGAACAGGTCGTCGAAGATGTCGGACATGGACGACGCAAAGTCGGGTCCGAAACCACCAGGTCCGCCGCGGCCGCCTGCGCCGCCCTCGAAAGCGGCATGCCCGAACTGATCGTAGGCGCTACGCTTCTGCGGGTCCTTCAGGACCTCGTAGGCCTCGTTCATCTCCTTGAATTTCTGCTCGGCTGCCTTGTCGCCGGGGTTCCTGTCGGGATGATGCTCCTTGGCCAGCTTGCGAAAGGCGGACTTGATGTCTTGCTCGCTGGCTCCCCGCGTAAGCCCCAGCACTTCGTAGTAGTCGCGTTTCGCCATTGATCGGCTTCCAGTCACGTCCCCGGGTCCAGCGCAGGCGCAATCAGACGCATCCGCTGGACAAAAAGAAACCCCCGCGCTGCCTGCTCAGACGATGGCTGCCTGGATATGGGCGTACTCGTCTTTGCAAGCCAGAGCGAGGGTCGTCATTTTCAATCCCCTGAAGGTCAGGCGGACTTCTTCTTGTCGTCCTTGACCTCCTCGAACTGCGCATCGACGACATTGTCGCCGTCCTTGCCACTCTGCGAGCTGCCCGTGGACCCGCCTTCCTCGCCCTCGGCAGCCTTCTTGTTGGCGGCGTAAACGGCCTCACCAAGCTTCATCGATGCCTGCATCAAGGCCTGAGTGGTGGACTTGATCTTCTCCGCATCGTCGCCGTTGACCGCATCCTTGACGGCTGCGAGCGCTGTCTCGATCGTGGTCTTGTCGGCGGGAGCGACCTTCTCGCCGTGCTCCTTGAGGTCCTTCTCGATCTGGGCGGCAAGCTGGTCGGCGTTGTTGCGCGCCTCGACGAGCTCTCGCTTCTTCTTGTCCTCGTCCTTGAAGCGCTCGGCCTCCTCGGTCATGCGCTTGATCTCGTCGTCGCTCAGGCCGCCAGAGGCCTGGATGCGGATCGACTGTTCCTTGCCGGTCTTCTTGTCCTTGGCGGAAACATGCACGATGCCGTTGGCGTCGATGTCGAACGTGACCTCGATCTGCGGGATGCCGCGCGGCGCCGGCGGAATGCCGTCCAGGTCGAACCGACCGAGCAACTTGTTGTCGGCCGCCATCTCGCGCTCGCCCTGATAGACATTGATCGTCACCGCGCGCTGACCGTCCTCGGCCGTCGAGAACACCTGGCTCTTCTTGGTCGGAATGGTCGTGTTGCGGTCGATCAGGCGCGTGAACACGCCGCCCAGCGTCTCGATGCCGAGCGACAACGGCGTCACATCGAGCAGCAGAACGTCCTTGACGTCGCCCTTGAGCACGCCGCCCTGGATCGCCGCGCCGACGGCCACCACCTCATCCGGGTTGACGCCCCGATGCGGCTCCTTGCCGAACAGCTTCTTGACCTCGGCCTGCACGCGCGGCATGCGCGTCATGCCGCCGACCAGCACGACCTCATCGATCTCCGCTGCCTTGAGCCCGGCATCCTTCAATGCGTGCTCGCAAGGCGGAATGGTCTTCATGATGAGATCCTCGACGAGGCTCTCGAGCTTGGCGCGCGTGAGCTTCATCGCCAGATGCAGCGGCGACTGCGTCTGCGGACTCATCGAAATGAACGGCAGATTGATCTCGGTCTGCTGAGCGCTGGACAGCTCGATCTTGGCCTTCTCGGCCGCTTCCTTCAGACGCTGCAGTGCCAGCTTGTCATTCTTCAGATCGATCGAGTTCTCTTTCTTGAACTCCGCTGCCAGATACTCGACCAGGCGCATGTCGAAGTCCTCGCCGCCGAGGAACGTATCGCCGTTGGTCGATTTGACCTCGAAGACGCCGTCGCCGATCTCGAGGATCGAGATATCGAATGTGCCGCCGCCAAGGTCATAGACGGCGATCGTCTTGGACTGCTTCTTCTTGTCAAGGCCATAGGCGAGTGCGGCCGCCGTCGGCTCGTTGATGATGCGCAGCACCTCGAGACCCGCGATCTTGCCCGCGTCCTTGGTTGCCTGTCTCTGCGCGTCGTTGAAGTAGGCGGGTACAGTGATCACCGCCTGGGTGACCGGGTGTCCGAGATAGGCCTCGGCCGTCTCCTTCATCTTCTGCAGGATGAAGGCAGAGATCTGCGAGGGCGAATACTGCTTGCCTTGTGCCTCGACCCAGGCGTCTCCGTTCTGCCCTTCGATAATCTTGTAGGGGACGAGCTTCTTGTCCTTTTCCACCATCGGGTCGGTGTAGCGGCGCCCGATCAGGCGCTTGATCGCGAAGAAGGTGTTGGTGGGGTTGGTAACGCCCTGGCGCTTCGCCGGCAGGCCAATCAGGCGTTCACCGTCGTCCGTAAAGGCGACAATTGAGGGCGTGGTGTTCATGCCCTCGGCATTGGCGATGACCTTGGGTGCGTTGCCCTCCATGACGGCGACGCATGAATTGGTGGTCCCCAGATCGATGCCGATAACTTTTGCCATGTCGAGCAAGTCCTCTCTTTTGCGGCGAACCGTGCGGGCCCGATGAGGCGCCCGATGCTCCAAAGGCCCCTTGTTGGAGCCGCGGAAACGGTCCCCTGGAGCTAAAACCGACAACTTGACGCTATATAGGCTCGGTGATTTGGCACCGCAACGCCCCGGGCGGCGCCGGTTGTGATAAAATTACCTCGGCCATGTTATCTGCGTCGCGGTCGTTTTCAGCATGGAAAATAAAGGCTTCCCAGAGGGATTTCGGCACCTCCGCAGCTATCTCGATCGTAGCCGCCAAGCCGCGCTTCTCGGCGACATCCGCGCTGTCGTCGCGGAGGCCCCGTTGTATGTTCCGGCCATGCCGCGCTCCGGAAAACCGCTGTCCGTTCGCATGACCAACTGCGGCGCCCTCGGATGGGTGACCGACAAGGAGCGCGGATATCGTTACCAAACGGTCCACCCCCTGACCGGCCGGGCCTGGCCGCCGATCCCCCAGCGGCTTTTCGATCTGTGGGCGGACGTCGCCGACTTCCCTGCGCCGCCGGAAGCCTGCCTGGTCAATTTCTACTCGGCCGATGCGAAGCTCGGCAGCCATCGTGACGAGGACGAGGAGGACTTTGCGGCCCCGGTCGTTTCCGTATCGCTCGGCGACGATGCCGTCTTTCACATCGGCGGCCTGCGGCGCACGGACCCGAAGACGCGGATAGCGCTGCGGTCAGGGGATGTGGTGATTCTGGGCGGCAGCTCCAGGCTTGCCTATCACGGCGTCGACCGGGTGCTTGCAGGCACGTCCCACCTATTGGCGGAGGGCGGTCGCATCAACCTCACCCTGCGCCGCGTCCGCAAGCCCTGAAGCCCAGTGGCGCTGGCCGCGGCTAGCCCGGCCGTTGATCACCCTGCGGTCCGGCTCCCGGTTGCCCGTCGGAGGGGGCATCGTCGTTTGCGGCCTTGGATGTACCGGCGTCAGCTTGCGAGGCGTCCGTGGCCGACAGCTTGGGCCCGCCCTTGGCGACGACGACCATTGCTGGCCGCAGCACGCGATCCTCGATCATGTACCCGGCTTGCAGCACCTGGACCACGGTCCCCGCCGGCACGTCCGGGTTCTGCGCCTCCATGACTGCCTGGTGCTGATGCGGGTTGAACAGCTCGCCTTGCGCCTGCATGCGCTTGATGCCGTGGCGCTCCAGCACGTTGATCAGCTCGCGCTCGGTCATGGTGACGCCCTCGAGAAAGCTCTTGAGGGTCGGGTCCTGCTCGGCAGCCTGCGCCGGCACCGCGTCGATAGCCCGCTGGAAATTGTCGCCGACGGTCAGAATGTCGTGCGCAAACTTGGAAACGGCGTACTTCAGAGTGTCCGCCTTCTCGCGCTCGCTCCGCTTCCTGATGTTGTCGATCTCCGCGAGCGCACGCAGCAGCCGATCCTTGAGATCGGCGTTCTCGTTCGTCAGCGCTGCGATCTGGGCATCGTGCCCCGCTGACGCAGGCTCGGCCGCGGCTCGGGCGGAGCCTCCCTGCTCATTCGTCGTTGCGTTGCCTTCTGCCGCTGTCGCTTCTGTCCGCTTGGTGTCGTCGATCATTGGCTCACTGCTTGGGGATGGCGAATCAACTGTACCCCGACAGCCTGGGGCTGCGGGTGTGGTTCAGCAGGCCACGGATATCATGCCAATACGCGGAGAAATCAAGCCAGCACACGCCCTACGAGCTTGGCCGTATAGTCCACCATGGGAATAATGCGGGCATAGTTCAGCCGTGTCGGCCCGATCACACCCAGCACACCCACAACCTTGCGATTCGTGTCGCGGAACGGCGCGACGATCAGGGACGAGCCTGAAAGAGAGAAAAGCTTGTTCTCCGCGCCAATGAAAATATGCACACCCTCCCCGCTCTCGGCGAGCCCCAGCAACTGGATCAGGTCGCGCTTGGCCTCGAGGTCGTCGAAGAGCCGGCGAATGCGCTCCAGATCCTCGATCGCGGTCAGGTCCTTGAGCAGGTTGGCCTGCCCACGCACGAGCAGACTCTTGCGCTCGTCCTGCGCCCCGGACCACGTCGCCAGACCCGCCTCGATCACCTTCTTGGTCAGTGCATCAAGCTCCGCCTTGGCCGTGGCAAGCTCCTTCTCGATGCGCACCTTGGCGTCGCCGATGGTCAGGCCGCGGATGTGTCGATTGAGATAGTTGGAGGCCTCGACCAGTGCGGACGGCGGCAGCCCCCGCGGCACACTGATGACGCGGTTCTCGACGGTCTGGTCCTCGCTGACCAGGATAACGAGCGCCTTTCCGGGCTCCAGAGGCACGAACTCGATGTGCTTGAGGCGCGCGTCCTGCTTCTCGCTGAGGACGAGGCCCGCGCAATGCGACAGGCCGGAGATCATCTCGCCGGCTTCCGACAGCACCTGATCCACCGATTTCCCGCGCCGGACGGACACGTGAGCTTCGATCTGCCGGCGCTCTTCCTCGGTCAGGTCGCCGACCTCGAGCAGGCCGTCGACGAACAGGCGCAGGCCGGTTTGCGTGGGCAGGCGACCGGCAGACGTATGCGGGGCGTAGATGAGGCCCAGTTGCTCCAGGTCCGCCATCACGTTGCGCACCGAAGCCGGTGACAACGTCATCGGCAGGTAGCGCGACAGGTTGCGCGACCCAACCGGCTCTCCCGTGGAGAGATAGCTCTCCACGATCTGGCGGAAAATCGTGCGGGAGCGCTCATTGAGCTGGGCCAGTTCTTTGGGTGTTTCCGGCATTGCGGCAAAGAACGATTTGATCTTCGGTCGGGCGAGTCAAATAAGTAATCCGCCTCGCTTAGCAAGATGTTAGACAATGACTGCCGGCTCACGTCAAATCGGGGGAGGCGAGGTGCCTGGAGACCGTTGATCTGGCTCGACCCCTCCCTTAGCTTGGCGAGCCTCAGACCAACCCCCGCCCCTTCAATGTGCGGTCCGATGCGTTAAGGAGCTAGCGAGCATGCGGCCCTCCAAACGTCAACCCGACGAGCTGCGGCGCGTCAGCATCGAGCGTGCGGTTTCCATCCACGCCGAGGGCTCCTGCCTGATCAAATTCGGGAACACGCATGTGCTGTGCACGGCGAGCCTCGAGGAGAGGGTGCCGCCCTGGCTCAAGGGGCAAGGCCGCGGCTGGGTGACGGCGGAATACGCCATGCTGCCACGCGCAACGTCCGAGCGCACCCGCCGCGAGGTGACCGTGGGCCACCCCTCGGGACGCACGCAGGAGATCCAGCGCCTGATCGGCCGTGCCCTGCGCGCCGTCATCGACCTCAAGCAGCTCGGTGAGCGCCAGATCTCCATCGACTGCGACGTGATCCAGGCGGACGGCGGCACGCGCACGGCCTCCATCACCGGTGCCTGGGTCGCCCTGCACGATTGCATCGCATGGATGAAGGCCCGCGATATGGTCCGGGACGGCGTGCTGCGCGACCAGGTTGCCGCCGTTTCCTGTGGTATTTGGTCGGGAGAGCCTGTGCTGGACCTCGACTACGTCGAGGATTCGGGAGCCGACGCCGACGCCAACTTCGTGATGACGGGATCCGGGGGTATCGTCGAGGTGCAGGGCACCGCCGAGAAGCTGCCCTTCAACCAGGAGAGCTTCGATCGACTCATGGCCCTCGCACGCAAGGGCATCGGTGAGCTCATCGAGCTGCAGAAGCTGACCGTGACGTGATCGCATACGGTCCGCACCGCCTCGATCGCAAAGGACGAGGTTGCCATGAGGCCCGACGGCGTTCTTGAAACCGTGCTCTATGCTGCCGATCTTTCGGCAACGGAGCAGTTCTACCGGGACATTCTGGGAATGGAGCCGTTTTCGAAGCAGGCGGGGCGGCAACTTTTCTACCGCTGCGGCGACCAGGTGCTGCTGATCTTCGATCCTGAAGCGACACGTCATCCGCCGAAGCCGGGTGCGCTTCCGGTGCCCCCGCACGGGATGGTGGGGGAGGGGCACGTGTGCTTTCGTGCCTCGGCACAACAAATCGATGCCTGGCGCGAGCGGCTCGAGCAGAAGGGCGTTGCCATCGAGGCGGACTTCGTGTGGCCGTCCGGGGGGCGATCCGTCTACTTCCGCGATCCGGCGGGCAATTGCCTTGAGTTTGCCGAGCCGAGGATATGGGGGCTTGATTGAGACGCCTGGAGCGTGGCACCGAGCTGGTCCTGGCCAGTCACAACCCGGGCAAGCTGCGTGAGCTAGCGGAGCTGATGCGACCCTTTGGTATCGCCGTCTTATCGGCTGGTGAGCTGGGGGTCCCCGAGCCGGAGGAAACCGAAACGACCTTTGCCGGCAATGCGCGCCTGAAGGCCCTTCACTGCGCCCGCACGAGCGGCAGACCAGCCTTGGCTGACGATTCCGGGCTCGAGGTGGCGGCGCTCGGAGGTGAGCCCGGGGTCTATTCCGCCCGCTGGGCGGGGCCCGCTAAGGATTTCGCCGCCGCCATGGCGCAGGTCGAACGCAGTCTTGCCGCCAAGGGCGCGCTCTCACCCGATCAGCGGCGCGCCAACTTCACCGCCGCGCTCTGCCTTGGATGGCCAGACGGCGAAGCCCAGGTTTTCGAGGGCAAGGTGTTCGGACACCTCGTGTGGCCGCCGAGGGGTACGCGGGGCTTCGGTTACGACCCCATATTCGTGCCGGATGGCGAGACCCAGACGTTCGGCGAGATGGAGCCGGCGGCAAAGCACGCCATCAGCCATCGCGCGCGAGCGTTCAAGCTTCTGGTCGAGGCCCAGTTCGATGCCGCCGACTGACGGTGCAGGCTTCGGGGTTTATGTGCACTGGCCGTTCTGCGCCTCGAAGTGCCCGTATTGCGACTTCAACAGCCACGTCCGATCCGCCGGGATCGACGAGCCGAGATTCCTCTCAGGCTTTCGCCGCGAGCTGTCGCACATGGCGGCCCTGGCGCCCGGCCGGCGGGTTTCGAGCGTCTTTTTCGGCGGCGGCACGCCGTCACTCATGTCGCCGGCGACAGTCGGCGCGATCCTCGATGCCATTTCCGGACATTGGGAGGTGGACGAGCGGGCGGAGATCACGCTGGAAGCCAATCCCTCGAGCGTCGAGGCCAACCGCTTCCGCGGCTATCGCGCGTCGGGGGTAAACCGCGTCTCGCTCGGCGTGCAGGCGTTGAACGATGCCGACCTCAAGGCCCTGGGTCGGCTGCACACCGTTGCAGAGGTGATGACGGCCATCGACGTCGCGCAAAGCACGTTCACCCGCATGTCGTTCGACCTGATCTATGCGCGGCCAGGCCAGACGCCGCAGAACTGGCGCAAAGAGCTGACCCAGGCGCTGAGCCTTGCCCGCCGCCACCTGTCGCTCTACCAGCTCACGATCGAGCAAGGCACACCCTTCGCGGCATTGCACGCAGCCGGCCGGCTCAAGGTGCCGGAAGCCGAGCTGGCTGATGGGCTCTATGAGATCACGCAAGAGCTGACCGAGGCAGCAGGCCTGCCGGCCTACGAGATCTCCAATCATGCCGCGCCTGGCGAGGAGAGCCGCCACAACCTCGTCTACTGGCGCTACGGCGAGTATGCCGGTGTCGGACCTGGCGCGCACGGCAGGTTGATCGTCGACGGCGTGCGGCGGGCGCTGACGACCGAGCGGCAGCCGGAGCGCTGGCTAGCAGAGGTGGAGCATCAGGGGCATGGCCTGACCGAGGACGTGGCTCTGACCCGGACAGAGCAGGCAGACGAGCTGCTGCTGATGGGATTGAGGCTGGCGGAAGGCGTGGACTTGGCGCGGCTGGCGCACATTGGCGGCGCCAAGACGAGCGCTAAGACCATCGCTGAGCTGGTTGAGCTGGGCATGCTGGAGCCGCCGGCGGAGAATCGCCTTCGGGCGACACGGCGAGGCCGCTTCGTTCTGAACGAGCTGGTGCGGCAGCTGTCGGCGAGTCTGGTGGCGGCGGAGTGAGGTTGGACCCTATTCCACCTTGTGCTTCTTCAGCTCGCGCACGAGCGCGCTGAGCTTGTCGGCAACGTCGAGGCAAGTCTCGATCGAGACCTTCAGAGTCGCTCGGTTCTGCACCAGCTTGTTCAAGCGATCCTGCTGCTCGCCGAAGGCAAAGAAGACCTGCTCCGGAACGATGATCTCGCCATCCTCGATGGCGCACATCACATCGAACGTGTTCTGTGACGCCAGCACGAGCATGGACGCCACGTCGTTCATCAGCTGATGGTAGATGCGAACGAGCGGCGGGCCGATGCGCGGACCATTCACTCCGAACTTCAGCGGCGAGGCCGCCGCACCGCCTTCGCCCGCGAAAAGCTTGGGATTGCGATGCAGGCGCTTGAAGATCTCGAGCAAGCCGAGACAGCAGGACTCGAGGTCGCGTAAGGCCACGCCCGCCTTGCGACGCGCCCGGCCTCGCTCACCAGTGCGCTCCTGTCCGACCCAGTTGACCGAGGCAATCGAGGCGATGGCGGCAAGCGCGGACAAGGCTGGCAACACCGCCGCCAGCGGATCGGGAGCGATGCGCGTGTCCGCGTCGCCCGCCTCGGACTTCTCCTGCGGTTGCTTGACCACCGATGCCCCAGCCGCTGTGCGTGCAAACTGTCTCGAGCCTGAACAGGCCGACTCAGGGCGCCAAATGTAGCGCGAACGATGGCAAGCTCGCGGCGCTACCGGCTAATACACGCGCGCTTTCGGCTCGATGTACTTGATCTCGTTCGTCAACGTGTAGGTATGCACCGGCCGGTAGTCGAGCCTCACCGACTTGGTCCTGTCGTCGGCCCAGGCCAGGGTGTGCTTCATCCAGCCCTTGTCATCGCGCTCGGGAAAGTCCTCGCGTGCATGCGCACCGCGGCTCTCTTTGCGGTTCTCCGCACCGTACATCGTGACGACCGCCTGTGCGATCAGGTTATCGTACTCGAGGGTCTCGACCAGGTCGGAGTTCCAGATCAGGGAGCGATCCGTCACACCGATATCCTCGATCTCCTTCCAGATCTCCGTGATTTTTTGCACGCCCTCCTTCAGGACCGGTCCATCGCGGAAGACGGCGCAGTTGGTCTGCATGAGCCGCTGCATCTTGAGGCGCAAAGCCGCCGTCGGCGACGACCCGGACGCGTGGCGGAACCGATCGAGACGGGACAGCGCCAGCTCGGCGGCATCCGGCGGAAGGTCCTGATGGGCGGCACGGGCCTCCGTCGTGTCCGCGGCGCGCAGGCCAGCAGCACGGCCAAAGACGACAAGGTCGATAAGCGAGTTCGATCCCAGGCGATTGGCGCCGTGCACCGATACGCAGGCGGCTTCGCCGATGGCCATCAGGCCGGGCACCACGTGGTCCGGATTGCCGTTCTTCAGCGTCAGTACCTCGCCGTGGAAGTTGGTGGGGATGCCGCCCATGTTGTAGTGCACCGTGGGCAGAACCGGGATCGGCTCACGCCTGAGATCGACGCCGGCGAAGATCTTCGCGCTCTCGGTGATTCCGGGCAGCCGCTCCGCCAGCACCTTCGGATCGAGGTGGTCGAGGTGCAGGTAGATGTGATCCTTCTCCGGACCGACACCGCGGCCTTCCCTGATCTCGATCGTCATCGAGCGTGAAACGACGTCGCGGGAGGCGAGGTCCTTCACATGCGGGGCATAGCGCTCCATGAAGCGCTCACCGTTTGCATTCGTGAGGTAGCCGCCCTCACCGCGCGCACCCTCGGTGATCAGGACGCCCGCGCCGTAGACGCCGGTCGGGTGGAATTGCACGAACTCCATGTCCTGCAGCGGGAGACCGGCGCGCAGCACCATGCCGTTGCCGTCCCCCGTGCACGTGTGCGCCGAGGTGCAGGAGAAGTAGGTGCGGCCGTATCCACCCGTAGCAAGGATGGTCTTCTTGGCGCGGAACCGATGCACCGTGCCGTCCTCGAGGCAGAGGGCCACCACACCGCGGCACCCGCCCTCGCTATCCATCATGAGGTCGATGGCAAAGTACTCGATGAAGAACTCGGCCGAGTGGCGAAGCGACTGGCCATACAGCGTATGCAGCATGGCATGGCCGGTGCGGTCGGCGGCGGCGCAGGTGCGCTGCGCCGGCGGCCCCTCGCCGAACTCGGTCGTCATCCCGCCGAACGGACGCTGATAGATGCGGCCGTCCTCTGTGCGCGAGAACGGCACCCCATAGTGCTCGAGCTCGTAGACGGCTTCCGGCGCATTGCGGCACAGATATTCGATGGCATCCTGGTCGCCGAGCCAGTCGGCACCTTTGACCGTGTCGTACATGTGCCAGCGCCAGTCATCGCGGCCCATGTTGCCGAGCGCAGCAGCGACGCCGCCTTGGGCGGCCACGGTATGGGAGCGAGTGGGAAACACCTTGCTGATGCAGGCAGTCTTGAGGCCGGCCTGCGCACAGCCGAGCGTGGCCCTGAGCCCGGCGCCGCCGGCGCCGACCACCACGACATCGTAGGAGTGATCGGTGAGCGGATAGGCTTTGCCGTTCAGCGCGGGCATTGCCACGCCATTGCCTGTGTCATGAACCCTTTCGTCGGCCATCGCCTCAAGCTCCGAAGCTCAGCTTCAGCACGGCAAAAGCGCACGCCGCGCCGACCACGATCGTGAAGAACGTGTTCAATATCAATAATGTGAGCTTGCGCCCTTCCGAATGCACATAGTCCTCGACGATTACCTGCATGCCGAGCCGCATATGATACAGGCCGGCAAGCAGCATGAGCAGGATCAGCCCCGAGACAAGAGGATTGGCGAGCGTGCGCCGCACATCGGCATATTCCGCGCCGACGAGGCTGAGGATCAGGGCTAGCACGAGCGGCGTGAGCAGCAGGGCTGCAATCGCCGAAACCCTGATGTGCCAAAAATGCTCGGTCCCCGCCTTCACGGACCCGAGCCCGCGGGCTCTTGCAAGCGGCGTCCGGATACGGGCCGTCAGTGGGGAGCCGTGTGGGTTGGTTTCGCTCATGTCACAGCAACCCCTTGAGGCGAAGCACGACGAGCCAGACGAAGGCTGTCAGCACGAATGATCCAAGCAGCGACGACCAGCACAGCGCATTCACGGTTGAAAGCTCGAAACCGCGGACCGTGTCCCAAATGAAATGGCGAATGCCGCCCAGCAGGTGCAGCATGAAGGCCCATGTATAGCCAACGAGAATCAGCAGGCCGAGCGGGCTCGCAAAGAAGCTGTTGATGAGCGCGAACTGCTCGGGGCCTGCCGCAGCCGCGACCAGCCACCAGGCCAGCAGGAGGGTTCCGAAATAGAGCGCCGCGCCGGTGATTCGGTGCAAAATCGACGCGACCATGTTGATCAGCGGTCGGTAGATCTGGAGGTGCGGAGAAATCGGCCTTTGCATCCCCAATCTGGCCTGCGGTTTGGCCTGCGCCATGAAGCAATCTCCGAAGTTCAGTACGGCTATCCGGCAGCGCGTTTTAACGCTGTGAAGCCGCAACGGCAATTGTTACCGCCATCATCCAACAGATCGAGCGGCTTCTGCGCCCCGGCTGGCAGCCCCGGCCTCAGCGGGGAACTGCCAGCCAAAGGTCGAGGTCGAGGACGACACCGTCGACATAATCGCCCGAGGCGGTCTTGGCGGGGTAGCTCGCGCACGGCAGGTTCTTTGTCGCCAGCATCCGCACGCGCAGGGCGCCGACGTCGGCGCGCCCGTCGATCGCGGCCGTTTCGAGGATCTGAGACCAGGCGTAGATCGTGTCGCCCCCGAATGCGGGCGCGACATGACGGCCGCCATTGATTGCGGCCACGTGCAATGCGTTGCCGAGACCATTGAACGAAAGAGCGCGGGCCAGCGAAATGATGACACCGCCATAGATGAGGCGCCGGCCGAAGCGGCCTTGTCCCTCGGCGTGCTGGTTGAAGTGAACCCGCGCCGTGTTCTGGTAGAGGCGGGTCGCCAACTGATGCTCCGCCTCCTCGACCGTAATTCCGTCGACGTGATCGATGGAGTCGCCCGCCTTGTAGTCCGCCCAGAGGTAGGGCGATCCGGCTGCCGCGCGATCGTAGGACCCGACGCGCAAAGGCGGCAGACCACGACCGAGAACCGAAGGCTCGACGCGCTCTGGCAGCTTCGGGACGACAGGAGCGGGCGCCGGCGCGCTCTTATCGCGCTTGCGCACCATGACCCAGCGCACGAACTCCAGCACCGGCTGGCCCCGCTGGTTGCTGCCGGTCGAGCGGACGTAGACGACGCCGGTCTCGCGGTTGGCGTTCTCCCGGAGCCCGATGACCTCGGATGTCGCGCTCAGCGTGTCGCCCGGAAAGACGGGCGCAAGAAACCGGCAGTCAGCGTAGCCCAGGTTGGCGACGGCATTCAGGGAAATATCCGGCACGGTCTTGCCGAAGACGATATGGAAGACGAGCAGATCGTCGATGGGGCTGCGCTCATATCCGATCGACTGGGCGAAGACATCCGAGGATTGGACCGCAAAGCGGGACCCGTAGAGCGCCTGATAGAGGGCCTGATCCCCTTGCGTAATCGTGCGCGGCGTGGCGTGCGCGATCCTCTGCCCGACCCGGAAGTCCTCGAAGAAGTTGCCCGAACTGGTTTTGACTATGCTCATGGCCGCTTGCCCGCTCGCATTCGACTCAACTCAAGAGCCTCACGAGCCAGAGCGCAAGGGCCGGGAATGCGACGACAAGCCCCAACCGGACGATGTCCGCCACAATGAACGGCAGCACGCCGCGATAGGTCTTCGCGATCGGCACATTCTTGGCGATGGCGGAAACGACGAACACATTGAGGCCGATGGGCGGGGCCGTCAGCCCTATGCCCACGACAATGAGCACCAGGATGCCGAACCAGATCGCTACCTCTTCCTGCGGAAGCCCGAAGTCCAGCCCCTGCACGATGGGGAAAAAGACAGGGAGGGTGAGCAGGATCATCGCCAGCTCGTCCATCACCGCGCCGAGCAGGATGTAAAACGCCATCAGGACCAACACGACAGCATGGGGCGGCAAGCCGATGTTGCCGACCAGGGCGGCAGCCTCCGTCGGCAGGCGCGACAGCGCCAGGAACGCGTCGAACACCTCGGCGCCGAGCAGAATGATGAAGATCATCGCCGACGTCTCGGCGGTCTGAAGAAGACTGTCGCGAATCTCGGCCCACCCCAGCCGCCTCTGCACCAGCGCGATCGCACACATCGCGACCGCACCGACCGCGGCCGCCTCCGTCGGCGTGAACACGCCGCCGTAGATCCCACCGACCACGACGATCGCGACAACGATGGCTGGCCAAACCGCTGCGAACGCCTTCCTGCGCTCGATCGGTGTCAAGGCTTGCGCCGGGGGCGCGATTTCTGGATTGGCACGAGCAACAAGCGCGATGACGATGCAATAGAAGACGGCGGCGAGGAGCCCCGGGATCAGCGCCGCCATGAACAGTTTGGCGATATTCTGCTCGGTGGTGATCGCGTAGACCACCAGAATGATAGAGGGCGGAATGAGGATGCCGAGCGTCCCGCCGACCGCAATGGTCCCGGTCGCGAAGCCCTGCTCGTAGCCGAAGCGCCGGAACTCGGGCAGCGCCGAGCGTGCGAAGGTCGCCGTCGTGGCGATCGATGAGCCGCATATAGCGCCAAAGGCCGTGCAGGCGCCGATCAGCGCCATGGCAAGCCCTCCGCGCAGAGGGCCGACCACGGCGCTCGCCGCACGAAAGAGCGCCGTCGACAGCCCGGAGCGCTCGGCGAAAGCTCCCATCAGGATGAAGAGTGGGATGACGGAAAGCGTGTAGCTGGCGAACTGATGATATGGATTCGCCTTCATATAGGCGAAGAACGCCGGCCAACTCGACAGGTAGATGTAGCCGGCGCTGCCGGTGACGAGCATCGACAGACCGACCGGCATTCTGATCGCAATCAGAAGCAGCATCACCGCGAACCCGAGTGCCGCCACCGTGAGCCCGCTCATGGCCGGCTCCGCAGGAGGCGGAGCGCCGTGGCGATCGAAACGCCCGAGAGGACGGCACAAAGAAGCGCGCTCACTGCAATCGCGAGCCAGATCGGAAGGCCCAGGACCATGGTCGTAGTACCGTAGGCGGCTGCCTCGGATGCACCCTTGAAGAGGCCAACGGAAATCAGCCCGGCGAATGCTGCATAGACGAGGTCCCAAAGGGCGTCGAGGCGATTGCGCCCCCGTAGCGAAAGGCGGTTGGTGAAGGTATCGACGACAATGTTGCCGCGGTGAGCCTGACACAGAGGCAGGAACGCGAACACGGCCACCGCCGTCACCATCTGCACGAATTCGAAGTCGCCCGGGACCGGCTGACCCAGAAAGCGGCGGCTTAGAATGCTGGCGGTAACGAGCACCGCGACACCGAGGGAGAGAAGCCCGCCTGCAAGCGCGATAGCTCTCGCCAATCGATGGATTGGATCGCCTGGTGCCGGCGCTGCGCGATCGGACGCATCAGGCTCGACCACGTGGCTCACGCCTTCTCGTGCTTGGCCAGCAGCGATCTCGCCGTCTCGAGCAGCTTGGGTCCGTCCTTCACCTGCTTGGTCCAGGCAACGACGACGGGCTCGGTGGCCTTGATCCACCTTGCCTTCTCGTCCTCGGTGATGGTCGTGATCGTGTTGCCGCGAGCCTTGACCATCTCATAGACGGTCGCACCGGCGTCGTCCCACATCTTGCCTGCCATGGCGGCAAATGTCGCGGCGGAATTGGCGTCCAGCACCTTCTTGAGCTCCGCCGGCAGGCTCTCGTGCCGGGCCTTGTTCATGGCGAGGAAGAACGACGCCGTATAGAGCGTGGGAGAGCCTGGGACCTCGGTGTGGAATTTGACGAGCTCGTGCACCTTGACCGCCGGCACCACCTCCCAAGGTATGACACATCCGTCGATGACTTTCTGGGCGAGGCTTTCGGGTACCTGCGGGATCGGCATGCCGATGGCGGTCGCGCCGAGAGCCTTGAGCGCCTCGCCGGCGAGCCTGGTTGGAAAGCGGAGCTTCAGGCCCTTGAGGTCCTCCATGGTCTTGACCTGCCGCGTGGCATGGATCAGGCCGTGGTCATGCGCCCAAAAGCTGATGAGCTGGACGTCCTTGGTCTCATCCCCAAGGTGAGTTTCGGCATACTCCTGCGCCGCCAAGGCATTCACGATGCCACGCCGGGAGGCGACGAACGGCAGCTCGAAGACCTCGGTTGCGGGAAATCGGCCGGGAGTGTTGCCCGGCAGCGTCCACACTATGTCAACCACGCCGTCCCGGGCCTGATCGTAGAGCTGGGGCGGGGTACCCCCGAGCTGCATCGATGGATAGATTTCGATCTTCAGCCTGCCGCCAGACTCGGTCTCAATCTTCTTGACCCAGGGCACCAGCAGCTTCGTGTGGACGTTGGATACCGCGGGCAGGAAATGATGCAGCCTCAGCGTTACAGGGGCCTGAGCATAGGCGGGGCGGACGATCGCCGGAGACGCCAAGGTTGCGCCTGCGACTCTCATAAACTTGCGGCGGGACAAGAGCATCTTTATCTTCCTCCCTGAGCAGTTTTAGTGGGCGCAGGCTTTCTCAGCCCTTGCCGATTGTCTATCCGAACAATGAAGGCGGTTCAAACTCCGAGCGGCTGAATGAGGCCCCGGGGGTTGGCTCTGTGTGCGCGGTATGTAATTCTTTCGGCCCGCCTGCCGAATTCAACTCAGCAAAGCTACGCAAGGGGCAATCACGCGATGCGATATGAGGCGCCTGATACCATCGAGGCTGCCGCCAAGCTTCTGGCGGCGGAAGACAACGCCAAAGTGCTGGCTGGAGGCACCGATCTGCTCGTTCAGATGCGGTCCGAGATTGTAGCGCCCAGCCTGCTGGTCGACATCAAGCGGATTTCTGAGCTGCGGCGGGTCACGGAGGAAGCCGGTGGCTTTCGCATCGGTGCAGCAGTGACCGGCGCAGAGCTCAAGGAGCATCCCAAGCTGTCCAAAGTCTGGCCCGGCGTCATCGAGGCCGCCAACCTGATCGGCTCTACTCAGGTTCAAGGCCGCGCGACCATGGGCGGCAACCTCTGCAATGGATCGCCGGCTGCCGACAGCGTGCCGGCCCTGATCGCGGCGGGCGCGGTTGCGACGGTCGTCGGCCCTAACGGCCGGCGCGAGCTGAAGGTCGAGGATGTCGTGCTCGGCCCTCGCAAGCTGGCTCTGACCAAGGGCGAGATCATCGCCTCCTTCTTGCTGCCCAAGCGGCCGCCGAAGTCCGCTGACGCCTATCTGCGGTTCATTCCGCGCACCGAGATGGACATCGCGGTGGTGGGGTGCGGCGTCAACCTGACGCTGGACGGCAGCGGGACCTGCACGGCCGCCCGCGTTGCACTTGGTGCGGTCGCCGCGCGCCCGCTGCTTGTCGATGACGCCGCCAAGGCGCTGATCGGCACGAAGCTGGATCAGGGCGCGCTCGCCAAGCTGGAAGCGGCGGCACGCGCGGCGTGCAAGCCGATCGACGACAAGCGCGGGACCATTGAGTTTCGGGTTGACGTGGCGGGCGTTCTTGCCCGCCGGACGGCGCAAATCGCGCTCGAACGTGCAAGGAAATCGTAAATGGCGAAACATCACGTCTCTGCGACCGTGAATGGCGATGCGGTCGAATTCCTGTGTGAAACCGAGCAGACACTGCTCGATTGCCTGCGCGACGAGCTCGATCTGACGGGAGCCAAGGAAGGGTGCTCGTCAGGCGACTGTGGAGCTTGCAGCGTGCTCCTCGACAACCGCCTGGTGTGCTCGTGCCTGGTGCTGGGCGTGGAGGCCAACGGCAAATCCATCGAGACCATCGAGGGAATGGCCGACGGCGAGAAGCTGCACCCGCTGCAGCAGAAGTTCCTCGAGCATGCGGCCTTGCAGTGCGGCATTTGCACCCCGGGCTTCCTGGTGGCCTCCAAAGCCCTGCTCGCCAAGAACCCCAATCCGAGCGAGACTGAGGTGCGCTACTGGCTCGCCGGCAACCTGTGCCGATGCACGGGCTACGACAAGATCGTCAGGGCGGTGATGGATGCAGCCGCTGAGATGAGAGGAGCCTGATCATGCAGGAGCGCGTAAAGAAGGATCCCGAGCGAGAATTCAGGGTCGTTGGTACACGACCCATCCGCCCCGATGGTGTCGACAAGGTCACCGGCCGCGCCAAGTTCGGCGCCGACCTCAAGATGGCCGGACAGCTGGTCGGCAAGGTGCTGCGCTCGCCGCACGCCCATGCGCGCATCAAGAGCATTGACGTCTCCAAGGCCGCGGCACTGCCGGGCGTCAAGGCGATCGTTACGCGTGACGACTTCAAGGATCAGCCTTCGGAGTTCGTTCCGGCGGGCGAAATGCTGATCAACTACCGCGACGTCGTTCGCAACGTGATGGCACGCGAGAAGGCCCTGTTCGAGGGGCACCCCGTGGCCGCCATCGCTGCGACAAGCGAGAGGATCGCGCGCGAAGCCTTGAAGCTGATCAAGGTCGACTACGAGGTCCTGCCGCATGTCATGGACGTCGTGGAGGCCATGAAGCCCGACGCGCCGGTGCTGCATGAGGATCTGATCACGGCCGGCGTCACCCCCGCGCCGACGAAGCCGTCGAATGTGGCCAAGCGCGTGGAGTTCGTGCTGGGAGACGTGGACAAGGGCTTCAAGGAAGCCGATGTCATCATCGAGCGCGAGTTCAATACCAAGCCCGTGCACCAGGGCTACATCGAGCCGCATGCCTGCGTGGCGAGCGTCTCGGAGGATGGCCAGGCCGATATCTGGGTCACGACGCAGGGCCAATGGATCGTGCGGGCGCACTGCGCCAAACTGCTCGGCTGGGACATCTCCAAGATCCGTGTGACCGCGTCAGAGATCGGCGGCGGCTTCGGCGGAAAGACGGTCGTGTACCTGGAGCCGGTGGCACTGGCGCTCTCCAGGAAGGCGCGCAAGCCCGTGAAGATGGTGATGAGCCGCGAGGAGGTGTTCCGCGCCTCCGGGCCCACATCCGGCGCCAACGTATGGGTGAAGATGGGCGCCAAGAAGGATGGCCGCATCGTCGCGGCAGAGGCCGTGCTCAAGTATCAGGCGGGCGCTTTCCAGGGCTCGCCGGTACAGCCCGGCTGCATGTGCGCCTTCGCGCCGTATGACCTGGCGAACGTGAAGGTCGTCGGCTACGACGTGGTCACCAATCGTCCGAAGGTTGCGGCATATCGCGCCCCAGGCGGACCGATCTCGGAATACGCTGTCGAGAGCGTTGTCGACGAGCTGTCCGAGAAGCTCGGCATCGATCCCATCGAGCTGCGCCTCAAGAACGCGGCCAAGGAAGGCACCAAGGCCGCCTATGGCCCGAAATTCGGCCCGATCGGCCTCGTCGAAGGGCTGGAAGCCGCCAAGAATAGCCCGCACTGGAAGGCGCCTCTCGGCAAGAACCAGGGGCGCGGCATCGCGGCCGGCTTCTGGTTCAATATCGGCGGCGAGACCACCGTGTCGCTCCAGCTCAACGAGGACGGAACGCTGACGCTGATGGCCGGCACCCCGGACATCGGAGGCCTGCGTGCTTCGCTCTCAATGATGGCGGCTGAGGAGCTTGGCGTCGACGTCTCCAAGATCAGACCGATCATCGCTGACACCAGCTCCCTTGGATACAACTTCCTGACCGGCGGCAGCCGCTCCACCTTCTCAGGCGGCATGGCGACGGTGGAAGCAGCGCGAGCCATGATCAAGGAGGCGTGCGCGCGTGCGGCCAAGCTGTGGGAGATCCCGGTCGACGCCGTGACGTGGGAGGACGGGCAGGTGAAGCCCGCGGGCGACAACGCCGGCAAGCACAAGCCCATGGACCTCAGCGACATCGCCAAGATCGCCGGCAAGACCGGCGGTCCGATCGTCGGCTATGCCGCGATCACGGCGCACGGTGCGGCACCGAGCTTCGGCGTGCACATCGCCGACGCCGAGGTCGACCCCGAGACCGGCAAGACCACGATCACGCGCTACACCGTTATCCAGGATGCCGGCAAAGCCATCCATCCGTCCTACGTCGAAGGCCAGTACCAGGGTGGCGCGGCCCAGGGCATCGGTTGGGCGCTGAACGAGGAGTACATCTACGGAGACGACGGCAAGCTGCAGAACCCGGGCTTCCTCGATTACCGCATCCCGGTGGCCTCCGACTTGCCGATGATCGACACGATCATCGTCGAGGTTCCGAACCCGCGGCATCCGTACGGCGTGCGCGGCATCGGCGAGACTCCGATCGTGCCGCCGATGGCGGCCATCGCGGCGGCGGTGAAACGCGCCTCCGGCGTGCGCTTCTTCGAGCTGCCCATGTCGCCACCCAAGGTGCTGAAAGGCATCAAGGAGGCCAAGGCCAACGGCGGCGCCAGGAGCGCCTGAGGCAAAGCCATTGCGGCCCGCGTGGCGCTGTCATGCGGGCCGCCGGCATTCTGAGATCAACTGGAGCGTGACGTGGCGCACGTCGTTCTGATCGGCAATCTGCGCCAGTACACCGGCGGCATCACGGAGCTCGACGTGAAGGCTGGCTCCGTGCATCAGCTTTTTGCGCGCCTCGCCGAGCAGTTTCCCGAGTTGGAGCCGCACCTCGAGGAGGGGCTGGCCGTGGCCATCGATGGCCAGATCTATCAGGATGCGCTCCTCGAGCCGATCGGCGAGGAGAGCGAGGTGCATATCCTGCCGCAGATTGCGGGAGGCTGAGCCTCACGCCGCCCTCTGCGGGCGCATGGCCTCGCCGCGATAGCTCAGCGCCTCGGCCACGTGCACGCGCGCGACCCTTTCCGCGTTGTCCAGGTCTGCGATCGTGCGCGCGACCTTGAGCGTGCGGTGGAAACCCCGCGCCGAGAGGCCGAGGGCCGCCGACGCCTGGCGCAGAAGCTCGAGCCCCGCCTCGTCGGGCATAGCGATCTGCTCGAGCAGCTGGCCGGAACAGTCTGCGTTGGTGCGCACACGGTGCGCAACCGATCCCAGCGCCGCAAACCGGTCGCGCTGCAGCCGACGAGCGGCAGTGACGCGGGCGCGCACCTCGGCGCTGCCCTCGGACGGAGCCGGAAGCACGAGATCGGCAGCCGAGACCGGCCCGACCTCGATCTGCAGGTCGATGCGATCCAGGAATGGCCCTGAGAGCCGCGCCTGGTATTCGTCCGCACAACGCGGGCCGCGCTTGCAGCTCTGGCCGGGATTGCCGCCGCCGCATTTGCACGGGTTCATGGCTGCGACGAGCTGGAAGCGCGAGGGATATGCGATGCGATGGTTGGCACGCGCGATGACCGTCTCCCCGGATTCGAGCGGCTGCCGCAGGGCGTCGAGCACATTGGGCTGGAATTCGGGAAGCTCGTCCAGGAAGAGGACGCCCAGGTGAGCCAGCGAGACCTCGCCGGGCCTGGGCCGCGAGCCGCCACCCACGAGCGCCGCCATGCTGGCGGAGTGATGCGGCGCGCGAAAGGGCCGATTGGCGGCGATGCGCCCGTCGGCGAGCTCGCCGGCCAGGCTCATGACCATGCTGACCTCGAGCATCTCCTGCGGCTCGAGCGGCGGTAAAATCGAGGGCAGGCGCGCGGCGAGCATCGACTTGCCGGAGCCCGGCGGGCCGACCATCAGCAGGTTGTGGCCGCCGGCCGCCGCGATCTCGAGCGCTCGCTTCGCGGTTTCCTGGCCCTTCACGTCCTTCAGGTCGGGCAGCGGCAACGCTGACCGGCTCAAGTTGGGCTGAGGCCGCGCCAGAGTCTGACGGCCGGTGAAATGATTGACGAGCGACAGCAGATGCGGCGCCGCCAGCACCACCATGTCCTCTGCCGCCCAGGCGGCCTCGCCGCCGCAGCTTTCGGGGCAGATCAGCCCCTTGCCGAGCGCGTTGGCACCCACCGCGGCCGGCAGCGCCCCGGGCACGGCGCGAATGGACCCGTCGAGCGCGAGCTCACCGATCGCGGCATAGCCTTCGATAGCGTCGGGCGCCACCGCGCCGGTCGCAACCATCAGCGCAAGCGCAATCGGCAGGTCGAAATGGCTGCCCTCTTTCGGTAGATCCGCGGGCGCCAGATTGACGGTGATATGCCGGTAGGGCAGCCCGAGGCCCACGGCGTGCAGCGCGTTGCGGACACGCTCGCGGCTCTCCGCGACTGCCTTGTCCGGCAGGCCCACGATGGCAAACATGTGCCTGCCCGAGCTGATGCGCACTTGCACTTCGACCGGTCGCACCTCGATGCCGACGAACGCGAGGGTGGATATCTGGCCGTACATGGGCCCCCCTGTCCCAACAGCGGGGAGACTACCGACAGTACGCAGTGAGCGTCAAAACAATATAAGAACATGAACGTGGAAATGCGCAACCTAATGGATCTCGTAGCAATAGGTGATCAAGCGTGGCGTGCGTAGCACGTCGATCAGCACTGAGCACTGGACCAGATACTTGTGATCCTTGTGCTTGAAGAGAATGAGCGAACGGTTTTCCCAGGCCGAGACGTAGCCGGCGATTTCCCAGTCGTCTTTCAGGAGTTTCTCAATCGAGGTTTGCGAAGGCGGAGGTTGCGCGCCAGCCATAGACGGGAGGGCAAGCAAACCGAATGCACTGAGCGCGGCGACGCGCCGCCATCGCGGAGAAACTCGCACGTACATCGCCACCTCCGGTCGCGGGATTGGCGTGCCGCCCATCAGATCCGGACTGGCGAAATGTATAGCATGGGCGGCGCACTAGCCGGCGCCGCCAACTTCGTCTCAGTACCCCTCTTGCAGCAGCGGGAAGGCGCTGTGCATGCCGGTGCGCGGCAACGGCGATGCAGCCGCGACGTAGGTGCGGTCGAGCTCGGCATAGGTCGTGACGCCGAGCAGGCCCAGACAGCGCCGTACCTCGTCCTCGAGAAGCTCCAGCATGCGCACGACCGCAGCCTCGCCACCGGCAGCGAGGGCAAGTCCTTGCAGCTTGCCGAGGCCAACCGCGTTGGCGCCGAGCGCCATGGCCTTGACGATGTCCGTGCCGCGGAAGAAGCCGCCGTCGACGATGATCTCGGCGCGACCGCGCACGGCATCGACCACCTCGGGCAGGACCTCGATCGATCCCTTGCCGTGGTCGAGCTGGCGGCCGCCGTGATTGGAGATGTAGACGGCATCGACGCCGTGCTCGACGGCAATCCTTGCATCCTCGGCGGTAGCGATGCCCTTCAGGATAAGAGGGACCTTGAACTTGTTTCGGATGCGGGTGATGTCGGCCCAGGAGAAGCGCGCCTGGTGCGGATCGGCCGCGGTCGATTGCTCGCGGCGCGCCGTGGGCTTGTAGCGCTTGGCGATGTCGCGCTCGCGCCGTCCGTAATAGTCGAGGTCGACCGTCAAGCAGAGGGCCGCATACTTGTGCTCGACGGCGCGGGCGATAAAGCTGTCGACCCAGGCTGCGTCGCCGCGCACGTAGAGCTGAAACAGCTTCGGATAGCTCTTGGCGGCGGCCACCTCCTCGAGTCCCGGCTTGCACACCGAGCTCAGCATGTGAAGCGCGCCAAATTCCGCGGCGGCGCGCGTCGGTGCCAGTCCGCCAGTCGCGACGATGTCCTGCAACGAGCCGATCGGGGCGAGAATGACAGGCAGCCGCACATCGATGCCGAGCACTGTGGCACGCGTGCTGACCTTCTCGACGTTGCGCAGCACACGCGGCCGGAAGGCGAGCGAGTCGAGTCCCATACGGTTGCGGGCGAGCGTCGTCTCGGTCTCCGCGCCGCCCATCAGATAGTCCCACGTCTCCTTCGAAACGTTGCGCTTGGCGGGCTCATAGAACTCGTGCAGGACCTCGAAGGAGTCCTTTGTCATCTTTTTCTACCTTTTCGTTTGTTTTTGCAGTGGAAGTGATCAGCCCCCGCGGGACGCGACCTTCGACTCGATTGCGTCCCAGATGAGTTTGGCGATGTCGGGCCCGCCGAAATCCTTGACCTGGCGAATGCCGGTCGGCGACGTGACGTTGATCTCCGTCAGGTAGCGTCCGATGACGTCGATCCCGGTGAACAAAAGCCCGCGGCGCTTGAGCTCCGGCCCCAGCCTGCTGCAGATCTCCAGGTCGCGAGGGGTAAGCTCGGTCGGTTGAGCCTTCCCGCCCACGTGCATATTGGACCGCGTCTCGTCGGCCGCCGGAACCCGATTGACGGCGCCCGCAACCTCTCCGTCGACCAGGATGATGCGCTTGTCCCCGGCACGGACCTCCGGCCGGTACTGCTGCACCATGAACGGCTCGCGAAACACGATCTGGAACAGCTCGACCAGCGAGTTGAGGTTGGTGTCGTCGGGCCCGACGCGAAACACGCTGACGCCGCCGTTGCCGTAGAGCGGCTTGATGATGATGTCCTTGTGCTCGGCGCGAAAGGCTTTCACATCCTCGAGGTTGCGCGTGACAAGGGTCGGCGGCATCAGGTCCTGGAAGTCGAGCACGAACACCTTTTCGGGCGCGTTGCGTACATGGCCCGGATCATTGACCACCAGGGTTTTTGGATGGATGCGCTCCAGCAGGTGGGTGGAGGTGATGTAGGCCATATCGAACGGCGGGTCCTGGCGCAGCAGAACGACGTCCCAGTCGGCCAGGTTCTCAGTGCGCGCATTGGCGACGTGATAGTGGCTGCCCACCTTGTCTTCGACCTTGAGCGAGCTGCCGCGGGCGATCAGATTCGGGCCGAGGAGAGCCAGATGTTGCGGCAGGTAGTAGAAGATCTCGTGCCCGCGCCGCTGCGCCTCGAGCAGAAGTGCGAACGTCGAATCGCCGCGAATATCGATGCGGTCGATCGGATCCATTTGGCAGGCGACTCTCAGCGGCATCCGTGGGTGGCCTCCGGCAGCAGATTCTGGCGCTATGCAAACGGCGCTGAAACGGTTTCGTCAATGTGTTTCAGCCGGGTCAGGGGGTATCAAGGGCATTGGGGAGGTGGCGCGGCAGTCGGCCCGGCACCACCAGAATGGCGTCCAGGCCAATTTCGTGATCACGAAAGCGCGGGCGCCGGGCGATCCAGAAGTCGGCGGCCATGGCCACGCGTCTCGCCTGGTACGGCGTCAGGGCAGCCTCGGCATCGGAAAGCGTTCCTCGGCGCTTGACCTCGACAAAGGCAATGCGCCTCCCGCGGGCTGCGATCAGGTCGATCTCGCCATGTGGTGTGCGATGCCTGCGCGCAAGGATGCGGTAGCCCTTCGACATCAGGAGCAAGGCCGCCACCAGCTCGGCAAATTGGCCTCGCCTGAGACGCGCCAGCCTCTCGGATCGGAGAGCAGGTGTGGCCCGTCGAAAGTGCCTCATCGCGAACCCGACTTGAGGCGCAGGCCGATGTCGTACACGCGGGACCTCGCGACGCCGAGATCGGCTGCCACCTCCCGTGCGGCGTCGCGCAAGCTCATATCGGGAAGGGCCTGCTCCAGGCGCGAGGCAATGTCGGTGTCGGACACCTCGCGTTTCCCCGGCGGCCCGACCATGACCACAAACTCCCCTTTCGGCTCGCCCGCTGCGGCAAGCCACGCCACAAGCTCCTCGGCCTGGCCCCGCTTCACCTCCTCGTATCGCTTCGTCAGCTCGCGGGCGACGGCGACCTCCCTCCCGCGGCAGACCTCGGCAATGTCGGCGAGCGCGGCGGCGACGCGCGAGGGCGCCTCGAAGAACACCAGCGTCGCGGGAACAGCGGCGAGCTCTGTGAGCCGCGAGCGGCGAGCGCTCTCGCGCGGGGGCAGGAAACCCGCGAACAGGAAGCAGTCGGTCGGCAGCCCGCCCAGGCTGAGCCCTGCCAGCACCGAGGAGGCACCGGGCAGGGCGGTGACCCTGTAGCCGCGCTCGCTCGCCTCACGCACCAGCTTGTAACCCGGGTCCGAGACCAGCGGCGTTCCCGCATCGGAAATGAGGGCCACGGTCTGGCCTTCTGCGAGAGCCGCGAGGATGCGTGGTCGCTCGGCGGCAGCATTGTGCTCGTGATAGGCCCGCAGCGGGCGATTGATGCCGAAGTGCTGCAGGAGGACGCGGCTGTGTCGCGTATCCTCGCAAAGAATGACGTCCGCGCGCGAGAGTGTGGCCAATGCGCGCAACGTCACGTCGGCGAGGTTACCGATCGGGGTCGCCACCAGATAGAGGCCGGGCTCGAGAGGCTGGGAGAACTGACGATCCAGCTCGGCCCTGGCCCGCTCCACCAGCTCTGCAGACGCCATGCCTGTCGTGCCGATTGCCATTGGGGAAAGGTCGCAAATTCGGCGCAGTGTGGCGCAATTGCTCTGTTCTGGGAATGGGGTCGGGGCTAACCATGCCGCATGCAAAGAGCGCAAGCACGAAGGCGCAAGTGACGGTGACGCGGCTGGCAGACGCAGACGCCGCATGAGGCCGTCGATATCACGCCGACAGATGTTGGGCGTGCTGGCACGGCACGGCACGGGGGCAGCATGCGCCCTGTTGGCCGGCGCGTGCGCCAACAGCTCTTCGAAGACAGATGCCGTCGGCTCGCTCGCATCCCAGGCTGGAAATGAGTCGGCAGCCGATGGGGCGAAGGCGATCAAGGTGGCGCTGATGCTGCCGCTCTCGGGAGGGCCGCAGACGGTTGCGGTCGCCAAGGGCCTGCAGCAGGCCGCTGAGCTCGCCCTCTTCGAGCGCAACACTCCGGGCCTGCAGCTCATCGTCAAGGATGACAAGGGAACCGAGGATGGCGCACGCGCCGCCACCGAGGACGCGGTCAAGAGTGGCGCCGAGCTGATCGTCGGACCTCTCTTCGCAAAATCGGTTGCTGCCGCGGCGCCGCTTGCGCGACAGGCCCGGCTTCCGATGATCGCCTTCTCGAACGATACCCGGGTTGCCGGCCAAGGCGTCTATCTCTTGAGCTTTCTCGCCGCCCAAGAGGTGCCGCGAATTGTGTCGTACGCGGCCTCGAACGGCCGCACCCGCTTTGCGGCTCTGCTGCCTGAGGACGCCTCGGGCAAAGTCGCCGAGCCTCTGTTTCGAGCCGCCGTCGAGCGTAGCGGCGGAGCCGTGGTTGCGATGGAGCACTACCCGGTCGAGGTGAACGGCATGGTCGAGCCGGTCCGGCGGCTGCGCGATGCGATCCGCGTCGCCGGTGAAGCGGGCAATCCGGTCGACGCGCTTTTTTTGCCTGGCGGAGCGGATACGCTGCCCCTGATCGGCCCGATGCTGCCGCAGGCCGAGTTCGACGGACAGAGGGTGAAGATCATCGGCACCGGCGGCTGGGATTACCCCAATGCCGGGCGTGAGCGCATCCTACAGGGCGGCTGGTTCGCCGCACCCGACCCGCACGGCTGGCGTGAGTTCTCCGAGCGATTCGCCAAGACGTACAAGAGCATGCCGCCGCGCCTGGCGAGCCTGGCCTACGACGCAGTCAGCGTTGCAGCGGCATTCGCCGCGGAGCCGAAGGACGGTCGCTACGCTCAGTCGAACCTGACGCGGGCCTCAGGCTTTGCAGGCATCGACGGGCCGTTCCGCTTCCTAGCGAGCGGCCTCTCCGAGCGCAGCCTTGCCATTCTGGAGATGCAGAAATTCGGCCCGAACGTGGTGGACGCCGCCTCCGGGGTCGCCGGCATGCCCCAGACGTTTGCCGGCGTTGCACTGTCCCGTACCAACTGACGCGCCGTCTTTTGTGCCCGAATCGTTGACACTGGCCGCCAGGACCACCAGAGTCCGGCGCCGCATGCACACGCCAAAAGCACCGAAAGCATCTCTCGATGGTTCAGCTCACGCTTCCGCGCAACTCGAAGGTCAAGACCGGAAAGACCTGGAACAAGCCAGCAAGTAAGACGGGCTGGAAGGAGTTTCAGATCTACCGCTGGAACCCCGAGGACGGGCAAAATCCCCGCATCGACACGTATTGGATCGAGCTCAAGAGCTGCGGGCCGATGGTGCTCGACGCCCTCATCAAGATCAAGAACGAGATTGATCCGACCCTGACCTTCCGCCGTTCCTGCCGCGAAGGCATCTGCGGGTCATGCTCGATGAATATCGATGGCACGAACAGCCTAGCGTGCCTCAAGTCGATCGGAGATGTCTCAGGCGCGGTGAAAGTCTACCCGCTACCGCACTTCGAGGTCGTCAAGGACTTGGTGCCGGACCTGACGAATTTCTACGCCCAGCTTCGGTCGATCGAGCCATGGCTCCAGACCACCACGCCAGCGCCGCCGAAGGAGTGGAAACAGGCGCGCGAGGATCGTGAGAAGCTCGATGGGCTTTACGAGTGCATCTTGTGCGCCTGCTGCTCGGGCTCCTGCCCAAGCTACTGGTGGAACCAGGACCGTTTCCTCGGCCCGGCCATCCTGCTGCAGGCCTATCGCTGGGTGATCGACTCGAGGGATGAAGCGACCGGAGATCGTCTCGACAATCTGGAGGATCCCTTCCGGCTCTATCGCTGCCACACGATTCTCAACTGTGCCAAGGCCTGCCCGAAGGGCCTCAATCCGGCCAAGGCCATCGCCGAGCTGAAGAAGCTGATGGTCGAGCGGCGCGTCTGAGCCGGACCGGGCCGGGAAAAAAGAATTCGGCCGGTAGCCCGTATGAACGGGCAACACCGGCCGATCGCATCCGAAGAGACATTGCGTCCGGCACAAGCCGCAACGCAAGCCCCGCCTAGCGGCGGGCCCGGCGCTTGGAGGCGCGGCTTTTCGTGGCCTTCCGACGTGCACTGCCGGAACGCTTCACGGAGACCTTCG
This sequence comes from Bacteroidota bacterium, assembly GCA_050260355.1. Lineage (GTDB taxonomy): Bacteria > Pseudomonadota > Alphaproteobacteria > Rhizobiales > Hyphomicrobiaceae > CADEFX01. The sequence goes on from JBLNBZ010000048.1 coordinate 52,951, forward strand.
CCTTCTTCGCCTTGCGCACAGGCTTGTGCGCCTTCTTCGCCTTCATCATCTTAGCCATTTTCTCTCTCTCCTCTCTCTCTTTCCCAATTGCAAGTCTGACCGTTTGCCCAAACGAATCAGAAATACTTGCGGAATCATGCTGATGAGGGTTCGGTTAATGCGTCGTTAATGGCATCGGCACACAGAGCGTCGCGAGCAGTGGGTTTGCGAGCAAATGTGACCACGTTGCTGCATGTGCTTGACGCGAATTGCAGAAAGCTGAGTGCGCGCGAATGAAGTCCGCCGGCTCGCGGCGTGCGCATCGCGAAGCATTCGCTGGCAACGATTCCGGACGACTTGGTGAGGTCATCGACGTGATCGGCATGAGCGGATCCGACGCTGATTCCACTGGCGAGGCTCTGGCGCGCCGGCCACCAAGGTGCCTGCGCGCAATGACCACGTGTCATGGACACGCTGTGGTCTCGCACCGCGGAGACGTAAGCCGCACCGAGTAGGCTGCCCGGGTGCGGTTTCATAACCGGCGAGGACGTGGCTGGAGAGGTCTTCGAGCGGAGCTCCAAAAACAACAGACCGGAGGGCAGAATGCTGCTCCTCCGGTCTCGATACGCCGCGTGGCGTAGCTAACAGGTATGGGAGGTGAGGGGCGCTCCGGTGCCCAACCGGAGGCGCCTAGCCTCCCTGGCCCGCTAGCGCTTCTTCTTGGCCGCCTTCTTCGCCGGCTTCTTCGCAACCTTCTTCGTCTTCTTAGCCTTAGCCATTGCCTCTTCCCTCTCTCAAAAGTCCGAATCAGTTCGGACAAAAAATAATGCGCATACGCACGTCGAATGTTGACTATTAAATCAAATTCTGCCTTCGAAAACTGTCGAGTTATACTGAAAGTGTTGCCACAGAGCCTCAGTTTTCGCCATTGCGGATGGGATCAGGCGCCCTCGGAGCATCGTGTGGCGCTCTTTCGGTCAACGCCGAACGTCGACTTCAATGGATGTTGCGTGGTGCTCGCGCTCATTGTTGAAGCATCTGCGAGTCCGATTTCGAGGCATGCGAGCGCGATCGCAATCCCAAAGGATGCGAACGTCGGGTCCTCGCAATGGACATCTGCGCTAGACGACAACGATCTCGAGATCGCCCACGCCGTCGATGTGACCGTGCAGGCGGTCGCCGCGCTTTGTCGAGCCGACGCCGGCGGGCGTGCCCGTGAAGATCAGGTCGCCAGGAGCGAGCTTGAAGAGGCCAGAAAGGAAAGCGATCTGATTCGGGATGTTCCAGATCATCTGCGACAGGTCACCTGTCTGACGCCGCTCGCCATTGACATCGATCCAGATCGCGCCCCGCTCGGGGTGTCCGATGGATTTCGACGGCACGATCGGCGTGCACGGGGCCGAGTGCTCGAACGCCTTGCCGACTTCCCATGGCCTGCCGGTCTTCTTGGCGGCGTTCTGCAGATCGCGCCGCGTCATGTCGAGCCCCACGGCGTAGCCGTAGACGTGGCTCAGTGCTTCGGAGGCTTTGATGTCGACGTCGCCCGAGTGGAGCGCCACCACGAGCTCGATCTCGAAATGAAGGTCGCTGGTCCGCGGCGGATAAGGCAGCTCGCTCGAGGTCAGCAGATTGTCGGGGTTCTTCTGGAAGAAGAACGGCGGCTCGCGATCGGGGTCGGAGCCCATCTCGCGGGCGTGCTCCGCGTAGTTGCGCCCGACACAGTAAATGCGGTGCACGGGAAAGAGCAGATCCGAGCCCTTGATCGGCAGGGCGGGCTGACGAGATGGCGCAAAGGCGTAGGTCATGCGTGCGTCCTAACGGGCTCTGATGGCAACCGCACGCGATCAAGCAGACCAAGGCTGTTCACGTCAAGCGGACGTCGCCCGTAGCTCAGCACAGTTCAAACGGCATTCATCGGGAAGGCCGACCGATCCAGCCTGGCCCCAGGGGAGAAAAAGGCCGTTTGGTGCTGGAGCGGTCGGCCGGGGTCGCCGGGCGTCAGACGCCACCTACCCGGCGAGTACTGAGGTGCCGCAGCGGATGCCGTGGACGCGCACGTCCGCTTCACCCAAATGCACACCGAGTGTGTTCAAGAGCTCGTAGATTGCTTGATCGAGCGTGGGCGCGACGGCTCCGAGCGCACCCATGACGAGTTGGGCAATGGGGCCGGGCAGCCCAATCCCCAAGCCTCCGACCTGCACCGTGAGCTGCAGTTTGCCGAGCAAGCTCGTGACCAGCGTCTCCACGAAATTGCGTGTTCCCACGGTCTTCACCGCCTTGTCGTCGACGTCGCTCTGCGTGAACTCGAGATTGGTGTCGCCGATGTTGCCCGAGGCGATGTCGGCGCGACCCGTTACCTTGATGAGTGGGAGGTCGACGATCCTTGCTGTGGAAACGACCGGCTCGCTGGAAGGATCAGCAAGGCTGGAAGCCGAGAGCTCCCCGACCCAAGCTCTTGCGACGCCGGGTCGGGCCGCGATCGTCGCGTGCGCTGTGCTTTGGTCAGCGTTGCTGCACGAGACCTCTGATAGCGTCGCCTTGGCATAGGCGATATCGATGCCGATCGGCAGCCGAATGCGGGCGCCGGCAAGGAGACCGGACCCGCCGACCTCGGCCACGACGCGCAGGCGCGTTTGCGCCGTGTAGACCGCGGCGCCGGGCTGACCCATGGCGACCCAGGGAGAGTGCTGGGGCCGCTCGCCGATTGCCAGCTCGGCCTTGAGGCTGAGCAGACCCGGCACCCCAGCCGACAAGTCGAGCGTCGCTTGATTGGTCTCGTTGGCCAGCGACGCAATCCCGGTCACGAGATCCAGCGCATTGACGCCCGCGTCGAGCCCCGGGCTCGATTGACCAATCGAGGCGGAGCCAATGACGCCGAGGTCCAAGAGCGTCGACAGTGGCGCCCGCAGGGTCGCTGGCGAGGCTTGCGCGGCCAGCGTGTGCAATACGGCCGCGACCGATGCGTTGCCCTCTTGCGCTGTTGCTGCGGCTGCCGCCGACAGGACGTTACCGGCCGTCACCTTCGTGTTCAGTATCTCATTGTAGGTGACACCAGTGAGGTTCAACTCGGTCGCCAGCGCATTGAGCAGGCCGAGAAGCTTCACATCGGCGTCGATCAATGCCTCGTAGTCCATGACCGTGAGATTGAGGCTGCCGCCGAACATGGCGCCGAGAAGCTTGTTCAGCAGGCCCGCGCGCACGGCAAGCAATCGGCTGCCGATCGAGAAGGTGGCGAGCGAAGCGTTTGCGGCAACAGCGCGAACCTCTATTGCGATCGGCTCGCTCGAGAATACTTTGGCGAAGAACGTGGTGCCGGGCTTGGAGAAAACGACCTCGACGGCATTCGTCGGACTGGCGCCTGGACGGAAACGCAACCCGATCGGGACCTCCGGGTCGGGCACGTAGCTCCCCTTGGTAACCGACAGCGAGCTTACCGAGGCGAGACCATTTGCTTTCAGGGTTGCGGCAACGGCGGCTTCCGCGTTCTCGAGATCGGAGGCGGCCGCGATGGCGGCAAGATCGGCCGCACCTTGGGCCTGACGGCGCTCGACGTAGAGCGAGCCCATATCGACTGCAAGCGCGAGTGCGCCGATGGCGATCGGCATCACAGCCGCAGCAAGGAGGGCGATCGCACCGCGGGTGTCGGTGGAGAATTGCCAAGCCTTGGCACTATAGAACGTCGGACGCATTGCTTATAGGCCCCTTCCTCGACGCCAGTCCCGTCCGGGCTCAATAGCCCCCTCGTTTGATCACCGAGGAGCGCTCGATGATGCGGTCGGGCATAGGTACGAAATCCGCCACGGCCCAAATGGGCAGCTCGCTCGCGTCGAAGCGCACTGAGACGCGAAACTGCGTCGGGTCGGTGGGGCTGGCCCCGGCGTCTACGGAGACCTTGTCGGCGCTCAGCAGCGGATAGTCGGGAGCGTTCCTGATGACGTGCTGGGTGGCGATCTGAATGCGCTCGGCATCCGTGAGACCGGCGATCGAGGCTCGAGCCGCGTCGGCGGCAAGCTGCTCCACGCTGTGGGCCGAGCCCAGGTAGATGCCGTAGACGAGGATGCCGAGCACGACGAGAAGGAAAACGGGAGCCACGATCGCAAACTCGATGGCGCTCGCGCCGTCCTGCCGGCCGGCCAGGCCGCGGGCCCCTTGCAGCATCCGCCACCATATCAAACAAAATTGATGATTCGTGGCGCGATCCGTCTCCGGGCGCCGCCTGGCATCGTCCATGGACGAAAACCTTTCTATGTCAAAGCCTAGCGAAATTCACTCGGCGATCCTAGCCGCCGCCTACTTTAAGATGGGGAAATCGAGGCCTGCAGGAAATCGTCTTTTTTGTGTTCAGTGAATCAGATAAAAATGCGATATTGTTTGTTCTCTACGGAAGACGGCTCGAAGCATATCGGTTGCAAGCGGACCGATATCCGACGGGAAAGCTGCGTCGTGGTGCTGCGTGTCATCGGCGGATGGATCTAACGCAACAGCAGACCAGGAAGAACTCATGCTCAAGCCGGCCCCGTTTTCTACCCGCCCATTGTATCTCCAAGTGCGCGACCTTCTGGTCGGCAGGATTGCGGCCGGGGAGTGGAAGCCCGGCTCAGCGCTTCCGAACGAGGTGGATCTGTCGAGGGACCTGAACGTGAGCCCGGGCACCGTGCGGCGGGCGCTCGAGCAGATGGAAAACGATCACATCATCTACCGCCGGCAGGGCCGCGGCACGTTCGTTGCGGACCAGACCTCGGAGGAGCTGGCGATCCGCTACACGAACATCCGGACGAGCACCGGCGTCAGGATCTCCGGTCATGTGAGCGGGACAAGCGTGCTCCGAGCCCAGGCCAACGAGCTCGAGCAGAGGCGACTGCGACTGCGGCCCCAGACCTTCATCTATCGAATTCACCGAGTGCGGTACCACGATAAGCAGCCATTCATGGTCGAGGACGTATCGCTTCCGGAGACCCTTTTTCCTGGTCTCGCCGAGCAGGCCGACGTTCGGCACAGGATCACCTTGCTTGCTCAGCAGTTCGGCCTCTTGCTCGGCCGAGGGGAGGAGCAGGTGAAGATCGGATCGGCAGATGCGGGCACCGCAAAGGAGCTGCGCGTCGTCGAAAAGACGCCGATCCTCGAGCTCGATCGGGTCGTCTACACGCTCGACGGCAAGCCCGCCGAATGGCGGCTGGCGAAGTGTCACTTCACCGAACAGGTGTACTGGACCGAGATGAACTGAAGCGGCCAGCCTCGAGCCTCCGCCAGCGATCGTTGCTAGCGACGGCGCAGCGTCAAGGTCGACCAGCCGTCGAGAGATACCGCTGAGACCTGCGAAAAGCCCGCCGCCACATAGGCGTTGCCGACGGCTCGCGACTGCTCGTCGAGCAGACCGGCCAGAACGACGTGGCCCCCGTGCGCCACGACGGCGCGCATTGCCGGAGCAAGCTCGATCAGCGGCTCCGCGAGGATGTTGGCAAGGACAAGGTCCAGTCGGCGACCGGCGCGCAATGCGCTATGGGCGAGACCCGCCGCAGTGAAGAAGCGGATGCGTGCCGCAACCCGATTGAGGCGGGCGTTGGCGCGCGCAACCTCGACGGCCCGGCTATCGAGATCGCTGGCAAGGATCGTCGCAGTCGGCAGCAGCCGTGCAGCTGCGATGGCGAGAATGCCCGAGCCGCAGCCGAGGTCCAGCGCGCGGCCAAACGAGTGCCTGCGCACAAGCCGATCGAGGGCAACGAGACAGCCGCGCGTGCTGGCGTGGTGTGCCGTGCCGAACGCCTCGCCCGCATCGATCTCGATGGCGCGACGACGCCCTCCAGCCACCGCACGGTCGTGGCTGCCATGCACGAGAAAAGTGCCCGCGGTGACAGGCGCCAGCGCTGCCTGGCTGATGGCGACCCAATTCGCATTGGGTAAGGCCTCGACCGACAGACGTGCGGCCTCTTGCGGAGCTGCCTGGCTGATCGCCCCGACCACTGCTGGCAAATCGCCGGTTTCGCAATACGCTTCGACGCGCCAGCCATCCGCTGCGGCATCCCGGAACAACGAGACGGCCGCACCCGCAGGCACTGCATCGGTCAGCAGTGCGGCCAGAGCCTGAGCAGCCTCGGCATCCGCCGTGGGCAATGAGAGCTTTGTCACGGACATGAGCTGATCGCCCCTTCTTGGCAGGGCCTGCTCAGGGAGCCGCCTCCTCCCGGTCGAACTCCAGCCCCTCGTTCCGCGTCTGATCCGGGAGCTCGTCCAGATAGGCGTCCCATTTCTTGTCGATGAGCTTGGCCGCAGCCTCGGGCGCCAGCGTGTCGAACGTGCCATCGCTCCGCTCGGTTACGATGCCCTCTGCAATCAAACGGCTCAGGGCGTCGTCGATATCGAAGTTGGCGGTGACCCCGAAGGAATTGAGCAAGTACTGCTCGATGGCGGCGTCGACATCTTTCAGCTCCCGCCTCGTCACGGTCTCCTTCGCCAGCACGCTGTAGAGCAGCATCTCCTCTTTGATATCCTCCTCCGCGGCCCGGTCGGCAAGCAGCGTCATGACGCCCCGATTGTCGCCCATCGCGTGGAAATAGAGGTTCTGCGCCATCGTCACCATGTAGCGGTTGCGCTGGTTGAGAAAGCTCATCGCCTGGCGAAAGGCCACGCCTCCGAGAGCCACCAGGGCGCCGGCGAGCGCTATGGGGTTGGCCGCGACCGCGATCTTGCCGGCGGTGCCGACTACGCCCATACCGAAGCCGCCGCCGGCCGTGACACCCAGCCTGATCTTATCGAACATGCGGAAGCGTACCCTGGTGTTGGGAAACACCATCTCGATGTCGGAGCGCGGCATGTTCTTGAACAGCTTGAGGTAGACGTAGTCAGAATTGACTTGAGCCGGCAGCATGCGCGTGAGGCGCCTGACGCTCCTTTGAGCCTCTTTCCGGCTGCACCCCTGCGATTGCATCAGCTCGCGAATGCGATCCTCTTCGGGCTTGAGCTTGAAGACGATGCACAGCCGCTGGAAGATCGGGACATCGAACTCCTCCTTCCAGACGTAGAGCTTGCGTTTGCTCTCCCGGCGGGTGGTGGCCCCTCGGTAGAAGATGAGAAGCTCATCGAAAGCCGAAAGGTCGACGTGCAAATCGAGGCCGTAGTGGCTGTCCTTGGTGAGGATCAGCTCGATCCTGCTGGCGTCGATGCGCGTGAAGTTGGCCTGCTCGAGCAGTTGCGTGATCTGCTCGATCAAGCGCTTCTGCATGGCGGCGCGCTCGGCACTAGTGAACTTCCGCGTAACGAGCAAGTCGCTGTCGGGGCTGAACGGCTCGTAGGTCTGCTCGAGATCGAGCAACCGGGCCACATAGGTCTGCTGCCGCCAGTAGTCGAGATAGCGGAAGAAGCGCCTCGCGGCGTCGGCCTGCCCAACGGGCCAGGCGTGCTGCCGCGTCAGGCGCTCCATCAAGGCTTGCCGGGTGACGGGGATGAACTTTTCGCGTGTATCGGGACGATGCTCGATGTCCGCGAGATTCTGGTCGGCGGCGCGGCTGGCCGGCCCCATCGCGGTCCGAGCCGGCGCAATGGCCGGACGATCACCTGCCATGTCCACGGAGGCCATAGCTCCCCTCCCACTCCCAAGTCTCGCGCTTTCTAATCGCTTACCCCGACTGCTGTCGAGATTGGCACGGGAGTGGATCGGGATTTGGGCGGCGCAACCGGGGCCGGCCGGTCGCACTGCGGGCCTCGGATCGGCGTTCAGCCCTTCTGGACGAAGCTGTCCACCACGCGCTTGCGGCCTGCGGTCTCGAACTCGATCGTGAGCTTGTTGCCGTCGACCGCCGTAACCGTTCCGTAGCCGAACTTCTGATGCAGAATTCGGTCTCCGGCGCTGAACGCGGAGTCATGCCCCGTCGATGAGGCGACGAGCTCGCCGTCCACGGTCAATGGAGCGCGCCGGGCTGTGGTGCCTTGGTGCTTCCACTGCTGCTGCGCCCGCTGCCAGCCGGGGGTCTGATACGAGCTGCCGAATGCCGGCTCTGTCTCGTCGAAGCGGCTGGCGCCGTAGGGATTGCGCCGACCGAACCCGCCTTGCGCAAAATTGGCGTACGGCCCGCTGAACGGGCTACTCACCTCCCTGACGTCGACGTGATCCTCGGGCAGCTCGTCGACGAAACGAGAGGGGGTCGCCGACTGGTAAAGGCCTCGGTTGCGGCGGTTTTGCGCAAACGAGACCCGAGCGCTGCGCCTTGCACGCGTCAGGCCGACATAGGCGAGCCGGCGCTCTTCCTCCAGGCCCGCCAGGCCGCTCTCGTCGAGCGAGCGCTGATGCGGGAACAGCCCTTCCTCCCAGCCCGGCAGAAAGACCGTGTCGAACTCGAGGCCTTTGGCCGCGTGCAGCGTCATGAGCGATACGCGGTCGCCACCGTCAGCCTCGTCCGCGTCCATCACGAGTGAAACGTGCTCCAGGAAGCCCTGCAGCGTGTCGAACTCGTGCATGAAGCGCACCAGCTCTTTCAGGTTCTCGAGCCGGGATTGCGCCTGCGGGCTCCGGTCGGCCTGCCACATCGCCGTGTAGCCGGACTCGTCCAGGATCTGCTCCGCGAGCTCGGTATGTTTGATCTCATCCATGCGCACGCGCCACCGGTCGAAGGCCGCCACGACCCCACCGAGCGCACCGCGGGCGCGCGGCTTCAGCTCCTCCGTCTCGATGATCTCGCGCGCGGCCTGAAAAAGGGGCACGCCACGCGCCCGGGCAAGCCGGTGAATCTCCTTGATCGTGGTGTCCCCGAGGCCGCGTTTGGGCACATTGATGATGCGCTCGAACTTCAAATCGTTGGCCGGGTTGAGCGTCACCTCGAGATAGGCGATGGCGTCCTTGATTTCCTGGCGCTCGTAGAACCGTGGACCGCCGATGACGCGATAGGGCAGCCCCAGCGTGACGAACCGGTCTTCAAATGCGCGCATCTGAAAAGAGGCACGCACCAGGATCGCCACGCCGCCGAGCGACGTGCCGGACTTGTGCATGGCCTCGATCTCGGAGCCGATCGTCCGGGCCTCTTCCTCGTCGTCCCAAACTCCGGTGACCGTAACCTTCTCGCCGAGGCCGCCGTCCGTGAACAGCGTCTTGCCGAGACGGCCTTGATTGTGGGCGATCAGACCCGAGGCAGCGGCGAGAATGTGACCGGTCGAGCGATAGTTGCGCTCCAGCCGGATGACCTTGGCACCCGGAAAATCGATCTCGAAACGGAGGATGTTGTCGACCTCCGCACCGCGCCAGCCGTAGATCGACTGGTCGTCGTCGCCGACGCAACAGATGTTCGGCGAGCCCTGCGACAGCAGCCGAAGCCAGAGATACTGCGCAACATTGGTGTCCTGGTACTCGTCGACCAGAATGTAGCGGAACCGGCTTTGGTACTCTCTGAGCACATCGGGATTGGTCGCGAACAGGCGCAAGCCTTCCAGCAGCAGATCGCCGAAGTCGGCCGCGTTGAGCTCCTTCAGACGGAGCTGATAGCCGGCATAGAGCTTTGCTCCCTTGCCATTGCCGAAGGCAAAGCTCTCGCCCTCGGGAACCTTGTCGGGGGTCAGGCCGCGGTTCTTCCAACCGTCGATAAGACCGGCGAGCTGGCGCGCGGGCCAGCGATCCTTGTCGAGGCCCTCTGCCTCGATCACCTGCTTGATGAGCCGGATCTGGTCGTCGGTATCGAGAATGGTGAAGCCAGACTTCAGGCCGACCAGCTCCGCGTGGCGGCGCAGGATCTTCACGCCGATCGAGTGGAACGTGCCGAGCCAAGGCATGCCCTCGACCGCACCGCCGATCAGGCTGCCGATACGCTCCTTCATCTCGCGCGCGGCCTTGTTGGTGAAGGTCACGGCGAGCACCTGCGAGGGGAAGGCCCTGCGAGTGGCAAGCACGTGGGCGATACGTGTGGTCAGCACACGGGTCTTGCCAGTGCCGGCGCCTGCCAGAACGAGCACCGGTCCGTCGAGCGTCTCGACGGCCAGACGTTGCTCAGGATTGAGGTCGTCCAGGTAAGCAGGCGAGGCCGCGCTCACCGCCCGCTCGGAGATCTTCGGTCCCGCCTGGCTCGGCGCCACGGGCAGATCGAACGGCGGGTCGTCGGCCTCGTCCGGACGCTGCCCGGCGGCAACTTGCTTTCGATTCGCTGACATCAGGTGCAACTATAGCATGGACGCAAGGGCGGCAATCCGCGCTCGCCGGCAGGTCCACAAACTGGCAAATGGCGTCGCCGTGGCGCTTGTGCAATCCGGCTTGCCCCCACGCCGGAACGGCGTAGCCTTGTGGCCGAAGCTCGGAACGGAGGACGTGCCCAATGGAACTTGTCATGAAGGGGCGCAATGCGCTCGTAACCGGTGGCAGCCTGGGCATCGGCAAGGCCATCGCGACGGCCTTTGCCAGGGCCGGCGCCAATGTCGCCATCGTGGCGCGGCGCCAGGAAACGCTGCAGGCGACCTGCCGCGAGATCGAGGCTGCCGCGCGGACCAAGGTCGTGGGTATCGCGGGCGATGTCAGCAAGGCCAGCGAGTGCACGCGCATCTTCGAGGCGGCGGTATCTGCGCTGGGCTTCGTGGACGTCCTCGTCAACAATGCGGGCTCTTCCCAGACAGGCAAATTCGAGACGATCACCGATGAGATCTGGCAGGCCGATCTCGACCTGAAGCTATTCGCGGCCATCAGGCTCACGCGGCTGGCGTTCCCCGACATGAAGGCGCGCCGCTCAGGGCGCATCATCAACGTCCTCAACATCGGCGCGAAGGCGCCCGAGGCAGGGCGCGCGCCGACGGCCGTCACGCGCGCGGCGGGCATGGCGCTGACGAAGGTGCTGGCAGGCGAAGGCGCTCCCCATAACGTGCTCGTCAATGCGCTGCTGGTCGGGCGCATCGAAAGTGACCAGTGGGTGCGGCGACACGCCAACGAGAACAAGAATCGGAGCCTGGCCGACTACTACGCGGAGATGGGGAAGGGAATCCCGCTCGGCCGCGTCGGAACCGCGGAGGAATTTGCCAATATGGCGCTGTTCCTGGCCTCCGATGCGGGCTCCTATGTGACCGGCACCGCAATCAACGTCGATGGGGGGCTCAGCCCGGTCGTGTAGCCCACCGCCGTCCGGCGAAACCGCCTGTGATGGCCACCTGCCTGCCAAAATGCGGTCCAAACTCGACTCGGACTGCGCTATAAGCACCGCAAAGGGAGAAGCGCTTGCGCGGAGGTCACTCAGGCTGCGGGCCGGCTGGGCAGCCCGCGGTGCGCGAGCGTTTCGGCTTTTGCCAGCTCGCCGTGCGGCACAGGTAGGCGATGAGCAGATTCCTCATATCCGTCGGCGCGACGCTGGCCTGCGTGCTTGCGGCCCTGTTTTTCCTGCCCCAGTTCGTCAACTGGAACCATTTCCGCAGCGCATTCGAGGAGGAGGCATCGCGCCTGCTCGCTCGCGACGTCCATGTCGGCGGCGAGGTGAACCTGCGGCTGCTGCCGACGCCCTATATCCGCTTCGACCGGGTCCGCGTCGCGGGCACAAAGGGCGGCGCGGAGGAGCCGCTGCTCAAGGCTGACGAGTTCACCATCCGCCTCGCGGTCGCACCATTGTTCCGAGGCACGCTGGAAGCCACGCAGGTCGAGCTGACGCGTCCGGTGCTGACGCTCATCGCCGACGGCAAAGGCGGCGGCAACTGGAGCAGCCTTGCAACCGGCAAGTCGAGCTCCGTTTTCGTGCCGCGCAGCGTCACGCTGCGTGATGTGCGCATCACAGACGGGACCGTCGTCTTCAAGGCCGACAACGGCGACGTCCTGTCACGGGTCGAAGCGGCAAGCGCGGATTTCTCCGCCACGACGCTGGAGGGTCCCTACAAGCTTCAGGCGATGGTGAAGTCGCCTGGCGGGCCACGCGAGGTCAGACTGTCGACGGCAAAGTCCGAGTCCGACGGCGGCGTGCGGTTCAAGGCGACCATGCGCCCGCTGGATGGCCCAGGGCCGGTCTACACGTTGGACGGCCAATTGGCCGATCTGGCCGGACGCACCCGGATTGCAGGCGAGCTTGCGGCAAGCGTACCACTGCCGGGCGATGGCGGGGCCAAAGTGCACTCGAACGGCTCCGGCGCGACGCACGCCCAGACCGCGGCCGGACAGAGCGCGTTCGATCTCAAGGCAACCCTGGAGGCCGATACCGAGGGGGTTCAGCTCTCCGACCTTTCGCTCTCGTTCGACAGCGGAGGCCGACCCCAACTCGCAACCGGCGACGCGCAATTCTTCTGGCGCGAAGGCGAGGCAGCACGCATCCGCCTCGAGGCGCGCTGGCTCGACCTCGACCAGATTGCCGGTGGCAGTGCGGAACACTCGCCGCTCGGATTGGTTGCAACGCTGGCGGCCGCGGTTGACCGGTTGATGCCGAGCAACAGCCAGACGCAGGCGACCTTCGTGCTCGATCAGGCCACGCTTGGCGGGGAGGTCGTGAGCGGCATTCATCTGACGCTCGACAAGAGCGCCGACGGCCTCAAGCTGCGAGAGCTGCGCGCCAGTCTGCCCGGCGGAACGCGGTTGGAAGCCAGCGGCACCATGATGCAGCAGCAGTCGGATGCCTCCTTCGATGGGGAGATGACGCTGCGGGGCGCGAGCCTCAATCGATTTCTCGGCTGGGTCGGGAAGGGGCAAGGCCTCCCCGAGATGCAGCAGGACGGAAGCTTCGCTGTCCGTGCCGGCGTCACCATCGGCACCGGCCGCATCGCCGGGCGTAACATCATGCTGCAACTCGGCGGCAACGCGCTCTCGGGCCAAGCGAGCTGGAATGGCGAGACCCGCTCGCTCGCCGTGGCACTCGACGCCTCTGCACTCGATGCCAGTCCACTGGTGCATGGCGGGCTCAAGCCATCCGCCCTGCTGGCGTCGCTCCTCCCTCGGACGGAGGCAGGCGGCCGCGGCACCGCGCCGGGCAAGCCGGCGGCCGCGTCAGCACCGCCCCTGAAATCCTCGCTTCGGCTGCGCGCCGGACGGCTGGTGCTCGATACGCTGGTGTTGCGTGACGTCGTGGCCGATATCGCCACCGATCAGGACAGCATCCGTATCCCGCTGCTGAAGCTCGCCTCCGAGGACGGCCTGGCGATGCAGGTGCGGGGCGCGGTGACCGGTCTCGCCGGCAATGCGCCAAAGGGAAGCTTCGGCGGCGATATCTCCGCCTCGCAGGCGGGCAGCCTGCGGCGCTTCGTCGACGTGATGGGCCTGCCGCAGGAGTTGCTGCCTTCGCTGCGGCGGGCCGAGGCCCTCGCACCGCTGCGACTGGGGGCGACGGCGACGATAGGCGGGCGCGCGGCACCCGCAATCGACATCTCGGTCGACGGCATGCTCGCGCGAAGCCGCATGAATGCTCGGGTGTTGCTCGAGGATGCACGCTTGCCTTGGCGCGAGCAGCGCATCGATGTGACGGCCACGGTCGAGAATCCCGAAATCTCCTCCTTGCTGGCCCAGCTTCTCCCGGAGTCGCTCGCGGTGGGCGCCGAGAAAGGGGTGCGCACCCCCGGACGAGCCATGATCAAGGCTGCGGGCGTCCCCGCGCGCGGGGCAGTCTCGCTGGCGGCGCTTGATGCGCCCGGCCTCGCCGGGGAGTTCCGTGGCCGCCTCGCGCTCGACGAGACCGCGACATTCGGCATGGATGGCGAGACCCGCATTACCGCCGACGACCTTGGCTATGCGGCGACGCTAGTGGGGCTCGGCCGGCGTCCGGGCCTCAGCGGATTGCCGAGCCAGATCTCGTTTACAAGCAAGCTCGAGCGCCATCGTCTTCGGCTCGAGGCGAGCAAGGTGGCAATCGGCTCCACGGACATCGCCGGCAAGATCGACGTGGACCTCTCCGGCACGCGCCCCCGTGTCGAGGGTAGCGTGCGCACCAGCGAGGTCAGCCTTCCTCGCCTGCTGGCGCTGATGGAGGAGAGCCGCTCGGCAACGAATGAGCCGGCCAACGCGGCATCGCTGTGGCCTGAAAGCGCAATCGATCTGTCCGCAATCGCCAACATCGACGGCAAGGTTCGGATCGAGAGCCCATCCGTGACGCTGGCGCCGAGCATCGAGCTCAGCGGCGCGACGCTGGATGCGCAGGTCGAGAACGGCCGTCTCGATATCAAGCTCACCGACGCTCACGCTCTCGGCGGCCGGATAACAGCCCAAATCGCGCTCGAGAAGACTCCCGCCGGAGCAAGCCTTCGGGGCGAGGCTCAGCTCGCCAATGCATCGCTCGAGGCCGCCGGGGCCGCGGGGAAGCCGGCAGCAGTAGGCGAGTTTGCGGTGCGGCTCGGATTCTCCAGCGTAGGGCTCAGCCCGCGAGGCTTGATCGCCGCCATGCGCGGAAAGGGGGCGATTGCTTTCGGCTCGGCGCAATTGAACCGCATGACACCGGCGGCCATCGACGCCGCCGCTCTGGCTGCTTTGGCCGCCCCTGGAGACAACCTTGGCACCGAGCTCAGACGGCACCTGGAGGAAGGGCTGCGTGGCGGAGCCTTGAAGCTCGGTCCGCGGGAGCTCGCCTTCGAGGTCGCCGACGGAATCGCGCGTACCGAGGCGATGACGCTCGAAACGCCGGACGGACGTGTCACCGCCAATACGACGGTCGATCTCGAAACCCTGTCCTTCGACAGCGAGTGGCGCGTCGAGCCCAAGCTTGTGCCGGCGCGGGCCGGCTCGGGCAAAGGCTCGCTGCCCGGCGTAACGCTGGTCTACGCCGGTCGGTTGGCGCAGCTGGCCGCTGTGGAGCCCAAGCTTCAGTCGGATGCCCTCGAGCGCGAGCTCAACGTGCGCAAGATGGAACGCTACGTGGAGGAGCTGGAGCGGCTGCGCCGGCAGGATGAGGAGCGGGCCCGTCGCGAAGCGGAGCGACTGCGCAACCAGGAGCTCGAGCGCCAGCGGATAGAGGACGAGCAACTGCGGGCATCGCGCAGGAGTGCCGTCGAGGCGCCGGCGGGCGGGCTGCCTGCTCCTGGGCCGCTCGGAGGCTCGCAGTCGGGCTACATTCCGCGCCAATCCGGCCCGAGCGGCTCGTCCTCGTCCGCCGCTCCCACGAGACCGCGGCTCGGCGTCCAAGACTTCATGCGCGACACGGCGGATCGCAGTCACTGAGGAGGTTGTCGCGGCTATCCGCGCCGTGACGCCGCTCTGTAGTAGTCGAGCAGCCAGACTCGAACCGCGCTCGACAATCCTGATCCACCGCGGCCTTCGTCGATTCGCGCGATCAGCTGCGCCATCGACACGCGCTCCCGGGCGGCGACCTCCTTCAGCGCTTCCCAGAATGGCGCTTCGAGCGAGATCGACGTGCGATGGCCGGCAATATTGAAGGAGCGCTTGACCGGCCTCACGCCTTGTCGCCCGGCTCGCGCGCGGCGCCGTCGAGCTTGCGGCGCGCGAGATCCTTTTCGGCCGCCTCCTTCCTGCGCTCGGCCTTGCTACGGCCGAACCTGGCCCGGTTCTCCTGGGCCAGCGCATCCTTCGCTGCGCGCGCCTTCTGCTTGCGGACCTGACGAAGGTTGATGATGTCGGCCATGCTGCCGCGCCCCTACTCCGGTGCAATCATCTTCTCGGGCCGCACGATGGCGTCGAATTCGGCCTCGGTGACATAGCCTCCGCGCACCGCCTCCTCGCGCAGGGTGGTCCCGTTCTTGTGCGCGGTCTTGGCAATGGTCGCCGCATTGTCGTAGCCGATCTTGGGTGCGAGCGCAGTCACGAGCATCAGCGAGCGGTCAAGCGCAGCCTTGATGTTGTCCTCGCGCGCCTCGATGCCCACGACGCAGTTGTCGGTGAACGACCTGGCGGCATCGGACATCAGCTGCACGGACTGCAGGAAATTGTAGGCCATGACCGGATTGAAGACGTTGAGCTCGAAGTGGCCCTGGCTGTCCGCAATGGAAAGCGCGGTGTTGTTGCCGAAGATGTGGACGCACACCATCGTGAGCGCCTCGCACTGCGTGGGATTCACCTTGCCCGGCATGATCGAGGAGCCGGGCTCGTTCTCCGGCAGGGACAGCTCGCCCAATCCGGAGCGCGGACCGCTTCCCAGGAGGCGAATGTCGTTGGCGATCTTGAACAGGGAGGCGGCGACCGTGTTGATCGCGCCGTGGCTCATGACCATGGCGTCATGCGCGGCGAGCGCCTCGAACTTGTTGGGAGCGCTGGTAAAGGCAAGGCCGGTAATCTCGGCGATGCGTGCGGCCACCTTCTCCGCAAAGCCCTTCGGGGCGTTGAGGCCGGTGCCAACCGCGGTGCCTCCCTGGGCGAGCTGCATCAAGTCGGGCAACGTCGAGCTGATGCGCTTGATGCCGTTCTCGACCTGCTTGGCGTAGCCCGAGAACTCCTGACCGAGTGTGAGCGGCGTAGCGTCCTGCGTATGGGTGCGACCAATCTTGATGATGTGGGCCCAGGCTTTGGCCTTGGCATCGAGCGCCTTGTGCAGATGGTGCAGCGCCGGGAGCAGCCGGTGGTGGATCTCCTCGGCGGCGGCGATGTGCATGGCCGTCGGATACGTGTCGTTCGACGACTGGCTCATGTTGACGTGATCGTTGGGGTGCACGGGCTTCTTGGAGCCCATCTCGCCGCCCAGCATCTCGATGGCGCGGTTCGAGATCACCTCGTTCGCATTCATGTTCGACTGCGTGCCGGAGCCGGTTTGCCAGACCACCAGCGGGAAATGGTCGTCGAGCTTGCCGTCGATGACCTCCTGCGCAGCCTTGACGATTGCTTCGCCGAGCTTCGGATCCAGCTTGCCGAGCGCCATGTTCACCTCGGCCGAGGCGCGCTTGACGACGCCGAGGGCGCGGATGATCGACTTGGGTTGCCTCTCCCAGCCGATCTTGAAGTTGCCGAGGGACCGCTGCGCCTGCGCGCCCCAGTACTTGTCGGCGGGCACCTCGATAGGGCCGAAGCTGTCGGTCTCGACGCGAAACCCCTTAGCAGGCATGGGATCGTCACCTTTGTTATGCGCGGCTTTGAACTGCCGATCCCGTAACACAGTCGGCCTGGAGGCACCAGATCATGCCTCGGACGCCCTGCGCCGAAGCCTCCCGCCATTTTTTGGACGCTGATTGGCAGGCAGTCTGCTCAGGCAGGGGGAAAGTGATTCGCGCGTAGGCTTAAGCCAACCGTCTCGAGTGGCGTCAGGTGGTGCCGGGGTGCTTGCGGGGCTGCACCAATCGGGCACTCGTCGTCTGCGTGAGCCAGGCCGCTCAGCGATAATCCTATCGAGGGGACCCGCGATGTATCCAAAGATCATCGTCATGATCACCATGCTGGCGATGCCAGACGGAGGCAGCGGCGTGCACGTCAAGCCGTTCAGCACCGTCTCCGGGTGCATCGAGGCCGCCAACATCGAGGTCGCCGATCCGCTCGTCGCCCATGTCGAGTGTGCCGAGCTGGACGACGGCGTGCTGACGCTGCGCTTCGATCGCGAGTCGACGAAGATGGAAGAGGCCGACAGCCCCACGACGCTAGGAGCGCGGGACTGAGGCAAGAGACGGCTGAACGACGTTGATGAGCGGTTCGCCGCGATGCAGCCGGCCGACGTTTCCAGCCATGGCCTGCTGCCGCCGGCGGATGGTGCCGGTCGTCCAGCCCGACATGTGCGGCGTCATAACGACGTTGGAGAGCACATGGAACGGCAGCTTGCCTGGCCATGGATTGGGATTGTCCGAGCTGGGATAGACGTACCACGTGTCGATGACGGCGCCGGCGATGCGCCGTTCCTTCAAGGCGTGATAGAGCGCAGTTTCGTCGACCACCGGGCCGCGCCCGACGTTGATCAGGACGGCATCGGGCCGCATGGCCGCGATCTGCGGCGCACCGACGAGGCCGCGCGTTTCAGGGGTCAGCGGCAGTGACACCACGATTGCATCAGCCGAGCCCATGAAAGCGGAAAGCGCATCGAGGCCGAAGCGCTCATCGACGAGCGCTGAAGCCGGCACCGCGCTCCGGTTGGCAACCGTGACGCGCATGCCGAACGACTTGGCGCGCACAGCAATCGCCTTGCCGATGTGGCCGAAGCCGAGCAAGCCGATCGTGCTGTCGCCCATCTCCGCGTGCAAAGAGTCAGGGCCGCTGGCCCAATAGGTCCAGCGGCGCTGGCGCAGATCCCGGTCGGCTTCGACCCACGGCACGAACCGAGCAAGCAGAGCCGCCATCACGTACTCTGCAATCGCCTGCTCGTGACCAAAGCAGTTGCAGAGCGGCACACCCGCCGGAAGGCGCGTGCGATCGATGCCGTCCGTGCCGGCGGCGGGCGCGTGATACAGGCACACCCGCTCCGGTCTCGGCATCGAGGCATCGAGCCGAATGCCGATGATCACATCGGCCGTGACAAAAGCCTCGACGTCAGAGGAAGCCACCAGCGCATCAGGCACCGTGACGATGTCGTGCGGATGGTCGAGCAAGGCCGAAAAGCCAGGCTCGAACGCCCGCGCGTTCGCACCGTGGAAGACGATCTTCATGCCTGAAGCGCGGTCGGGGCCGCTACTTCACCGACGAGAATGCGGTCGGCTGCAGCAGCGAGTTGACGACTTTGGCGACGATCGGGCCGTCCTTCTCGGTCTCTGCGCGTGCGCTGATCCACTGCGGGTCGCTCTGGAACGCGTTCCACTTCTTCTCGCGATCCGCCATGCTCTCCCACTGCAGCAGATAGTAGAGAGCCTGGTTGGAGTCGCCGACCAGAACCGTCCAGAACCCCGCCTGCTTGATGCCGTGCTTCTCCCAGAGCTTCAGCGTGATCGTGTCGAAGCGCTTGAGCAGGTTAGGCAGGCGGCCGGGCACGCAGTAGTAGACGCGCAGCTCATAGATCATGGGACAGTTCCTCCGGTTACGAGAATGATGCGCGAGGATACTCGAATTTCATCTCGGCGATATCAGGATGCAGCCGCCTCGCCGCCCTTTGGCCCCCAGAACACGACCCACACACCGAAGTCGTCCGTGAAGTCCACAAATCGATGGATATGGCCGGCGGGGACGAAAATGGCATCGCCTGGGCCGAATGCTCTTCGCTCGAGCCGCTCCTCGCTCGGCCCCGAGACAACCGTGCCGCGCCCGGCAGCCACGATGTAGATCTCGTCCTGATCGTGGGGTGTCTGGGGGTCGACCCCGCGCGGCTGGTAATAGCGCAGGGTCATCATGCCATGGCGCATGAGAAGAGGCGACCGGGCCCCTTCGGGGATCGGGGCTGCCTTGGCCGTCGCGAGGCTCACAACCCAGTCTTTCATCAGCTCGAGCCTCCGCCCCACGTGTCCGCCAAACGTTGGGCCCGCAACTGAGGCCCGCCTGGGCCCCTCGAGGGCCTGCCCCACGCGCCGCCATGAAATTTACGGGCTATAATTTAACCATGCGGGGCGAGACTTTGCGAATCGATGCGTACCCGCCTCAAAAGATCGGGGCCTGTCGCGCCGCCTCGGACTCGGACACGAGCGCATGGAATTTCTGGCCGTTCTCCTCGCCATCATCGCAATTTTCGCGGCGCGCTCGGCACGCCAGCAGCTCGATGCTATCAGCGCCCGACTAGAGGCGAGCGAGCGCGAGATTGCCGCGCTTCGCGGCGGGGCATCTGCAACGGAACAGGCGCCGCCCGCCACCGGCCCCGCGGAAGAGCAGGCCGGCGAAGCGGCGAGGGAGATCCCGGATGCTGCGGCCGGCGAACCACCCCGGGAAGCGGAGGCATCATCAGCAGATGGCGCGACAGCCGGTGCGGTCCCGGGTATCACGCCGTCGGCGGCACCCGATCTCGATGAAGGACGCGTCTTCACGCGCTCGCTCGAGGAGCGGATCGGCACGCGTTGGGCGGTCTGGGTCGGCGGCATCGCGTTGGCACTTGGCGGCGTCTTGCTCGTGCGGTTCTCGATCGAGCAGGGCCTGTTCGGGCCCGGTGCACGCATCATCATGGGCGCGTTGTTCGCGGCGGCGCTGATCGGCGCGGGGGAATGGTTTCGCCGCAGCGAGCAGAAGCTTCCGATCGAAGCAATTCCCGCGGCGCACATCCCAAGCGTGCTGACCGCGGCCGGAACGATGACGGCGTTCGGCACCATCTACGCGGCGCACGCGCTCTATGACTTCATCGGCCCGGCTGCCGCCTTCATCCTGCTCGGGCTGGTCGGGATCGCGACCATGCTGGCCGCGGCGCTGCATGGTCCCGCTCTGGCGGGCCTCGGGCTGGTCGCCTCCTACGCGGCGCCGGTGCTCGTGTCATCCGCCCAGCCCAATCCATGGCCTGTCGTCATCTACCTGGCCGTTGTCGCCGCCTCGGCCTACGGGCTCGCGCGCCTGCGACGCTGGCTCTGGCTCGCCGCGCTGGCGGTTGCCGGCGCCTTCCTTTGGGGGCTTCCGTTCCTCGATCACATGTTGCCGGGCGACGGCGACTGGACGCTTGCAGGCTATACGCATGTGCTCGTGCAGCTCGTATTGGCCTCGCTGTTCCTGGCCATCGAGCCGAACATCGGCATGCGCGATGACGTTGCCGCGCCAGACCCGGTCGCATCGCCGGCGCTCGGCGCGCTCACTCTGCTTGCCATGGCAATGCTGCTGCAGAGCCGCTACGGCGCAGGAGCGCTAGTGCCGTTCGCGGTTGCGACAGCCGCAATCCTGTCTGCGACGGCCTATGTCACTCCGCCTGCCGCCGCAGCCGCACCGTTCGCAGGGCTCGTTGCACTGGCCGCAGTGAGCGCCTGGCCCGGGCTTGCGGAGCCGCCACCGGTGACGCAGCTCGCGCCTGCCTTGGCCGGCGTCCTCAGGCTGCCCGAGAACGTGACGAGCTTCCTGCTCTTCTCCGCGGTGATGTCGCTCGGAATCGCAGTCCTAGCCGGCTACAGGCTGTGGCTTGGACGAACGCTCACCGCCGTGGTGGGCGGATTGTACGCGCTCGCAGCGACCGCAACGCCGTTGCTTGCACTCGTGATCGCCTACCTGCGCGTGACGCAGTTCGATACATCGATCCCGTTCGCACTCGGTGGCGCCGCTCTAGGAACGATCTTCGTACTCGCCGCGGAGCGGTTGCTGGCGCGCGAGCGAGAGATCCCGTCGGCGTCGGCATCGCTGGCGACCGGCGCGTTCGCCGCGGCTGCGATTGCAGCGCTGAGCTTCGCGCTCGTGGCGATCCTCGATCGCGGCTACCTGACCGTGGCGTTCGCCTTGGCGGCTCTGGGCACGGCCTATGTTGCCACCATCAGGGACATTCCGCTTCTGCGCTATGCGGTGACGGCGCTCGGTCTCGTCGTGCTCGGCCGCGTGGTTTGGGACCCGGTGATCATGGGCGCCGAGGTGGGGCGAACCCCGATCTTCAATTGGCTCCTGCTCGGCTACGGTGTGCCGGCCGTCGGGTTTGCCGCCTCGGCTGTCCTGCTGCAGACGCGGGCGGAGGACCTGGCCGTGCGGCTGTCACAGGCGCTGGCCATCCTGTTTGCAGCCTTGCTGTTCTACTTCCAGATCCGCCACGCACTCAACGATGGCGATCCGCTGGCACCGACCTCCGGCCACATCGAGGCCGGGCTGTTCGCGCTGACCAGTCTCGGCTTCTCGTATGTGCTGATGCGCATGGACATGGCGCGCGCCAATCCGGTTTTCCACATGGCCTCGCTGTTGTTCGGTGCCATCAGCGCGTTCCTCGTCCTGTTCGGCTTGGGTTTGCTGGAGAATCCTCTTCTCAATGCGGACCCGGTCCGAGGCGTGACGGTCTTCAGCTCGCTGATGCTGGCCTACCTGTTGCCGGGCCTCATGGCCACGCTGACGGCGCGTCATGCACGCGGAGTGCGCCCGCACTGGTACGTGACCGGCATGGCGGTCCTGGCGGGCCTGCTGCTCTTTACGTACGTCACGCTCGAGGTGCGGCACGCCTTTCATGGCGAGGATATCGGGCTCCTGCGCCATACGTCGAGCCCTGAGGTGTGGACGTACTCAGCCGCCTGGCTCGCCCTGGGGCTGGTCTTCCTGGCCTATGGAATCTGGCGCGGCTCGCGCGAAGCGCGCATGGCGTCGGCGGCGCTCGTCATTCTGTCCGTGGCCAAGGTATTCCTGCTCGATCTGGCGGGACTTACCGGGCTGTGGCGGGCGCTGTCGTTCATCAGCCTCGGGGTCGTGCTGATCGGGATCGGCCTTGCCTACCAGAAGCTGGTGTTCGCGCGGCCACGGCCGACGATAGTGCCGTCGCAATGACCCATCAGCCGGTCGGCAGCTTGATCCAGTTGTAGAGCGCGATGCCCCCGTCGACCGCCAGCGTCGTGCCGGTGACGTAGCGCGAGAAGCGGTCCGACAAGAGAGCCACGGCGGGCCCCGCCATGTCCTCGGCGGTGCCGAGGCGGCCGAGCGGCACCTTGCCTGAGAAGTCGTGCTCGCCCGCGTTGAAGCCGCCGCCGGGCACGGCGCCCGGAGCCAGCGCATTGACGCGGATGCCGGCTGGCCCGAACGCGCGCGCAAGCTCGCGCACGACCATGGTCTGGCCGGCCTTCGAGGCCGAGTAGTGCGGAATGTTGCGCGGTGTGTAGGCGTGCAGCGAGGTAATGAACAGCATGCGGCCCCTGATACCCGAGCGCTGCATGGAGAGCCCAATCTCGCGCGCGAGAAAGAAGCCTGAGCGCACGTTGACGGTGACCATGCCGTCCCAGACGTCCTCGGTGACGGCGAGGGCGCTGTCGGTCTCCTTGCGCGGCGGCGAGGCCGAGTGCACGAACATGTCGAGACGGCGCCCATCGAGCTTGGCGAGAAGGTCGCGCCAGCCGTGCTTGGTGGCGAGATCGATGGTGATAGCGTCGGCAGCGCCGCCGGCGCCAATGATGGCTTGGCAGGTTTCGGCGTTGCGGGCTGCGTCGACGTCGGCGAGCACCACGGTCGCGCCCTCGCGGGCCAGCGCCTCGGCAATGGCGCGGCCTATGTTGGAGCCGGCACCCGTGACGAGCGCGGTTTCGCCGCTGAACAAGCCTGTCGAGGTCATCTTGGCGCCCCCAGAGAACAGCAAGCGGAGCATGCCCGGGATCGGCGAGCCGCGTTACTTCTTGCGAAACTGATCCAGGCTAACGACCTTTGCGCTCTCGACCGGCTCCGACTTGGACATGGGCTCCGCCGGCTTCACCTGGGTCAGGGCCGGGCTGGGCTTGGACGGCGCGGGGACCTTTGGGCCGGCGGCAGCCGGAGCGGCATCGTTGTCCTGCCTCGTATCCGACTTCGCTTCGGCGGCCTTGTCCGCTTTCGATCGGCGAGGCGGACGCTCGCGGCGGCGGTCGGGGCGCTCCGGAGCCGGCCTTGCAGGCTGCCGTGCGTCCGTCCGCACGATTCCGGTCGGAAGGTCCGACAGCGCGTCCGCCTGCGGCTCGGTTGCGAGCGCACGCCGCGCCGACTCCGACGTCAGCTCCGACTCCTCGAACTGCAGCCCATAAGGGACGCTTGGATCGAAGAACACCTTGACCGCGCGATAGGGAATGACCAGCCGCTCGGGAATGCTGTCGAACGTCAGGTTCACTTCGAACCGGTCCTCGGAGACCACCAGACCCCAGAAGCGGTGCTGCAGAACGATGGTCATCTCCTCGGGGTACTTTTCCCTGAGCCGCTTGGAGACGATGGTTCCCGGAGCCTGCGTGTTGAACGCGATGTAGAAGTGATGGTCGCCCGGCAATCCCGACTTGGCCACGCGCGAAAGCACGCCGCGCACAACGCCCCGCATGGCGTCCTGTGCAAGGGCTTCGTAGTCGATGTGCTGACCAGCAGTCATTGTCGAGTGGTGAACGCCCCCTGTGCTACCCTTCATTCTATCCCCGTTACCGGAGAAGAGTGAAGTGGAGGGCTTCTGTTGCCCGGTGCCCTCCGTACCGCGCCTGACGTTGCTAGACGCCAGGACTTCAAGTTCAGGCTAGTCCAGCTGCATTACGCAGCGAGAGCTGCCTCAGCATAGTTGTCGTTGGCAACTATTCTGATTGACCCGATAACGGCGGTATCATGCCGGGCGAAAGCGCGCCCTTTACACCCTCGTCGATCCTATTTCGCCCCCATCAAATGCCGCCCGCACTGCGGGAGCACCGATCTTACCTGCTCGCCTTGGACCGCACCCGAGCGGTCCTCGGCGGCATTTGGTGGAGGCGCCGGGTACTGCCCCCGGGTCCGATGGGCTTATTCCGACGTCCATTTATCGCCATAGCCGAACGAATCCGGCACACCCAATATATGACGGGATGAGCACAAAAAAAAGATTGCCGATGAGACTCCATCGACGCCACGTGCTCTCTAGCTCTACAGATGGCGTTAGCTGCCAGCCTGCTCGACGGTAGCGTGCACGCCCAAATCGGGTTCCCATGACGCTGTCGGCCTTCATCCTCGGTCAACCACGTTACTCCGCAAGCACACCTTGGCGCCCGGGCTGGGCCATCGCGGCTGCGGTCCTGATGTTCCTTGCGGCCCAGTTTGTGGCTGCGGCGCTGTTCCCGTGGATCGAAGATGTCTCGCCAAGCCAGCTCCCGCCGACGTCGGGCAGCCCGACGAGCATCGAGCCAGGCGCCATCGAGGCGCTGATGGTTTGGCTGCTCCTGATACAGGTCACCGTCGTGGCGCTTGTCCTTGTCGCAGCCAGCCTGTTCGGCGGTGACTTCCGCCGCGTGCTGCAGCTCGACCATATCGACGGCGGCGCCCGCAGCGTCGGCTACGCAATCCTGTTGATGGCGGTCCTGCTCGGAGCGTTCAACATTCTCGTCTACGTGTTGGGTCAGTCCGACATCCTGGCGGATATGCAGCTTTATACGGCGTTCATGCACTCCGACTCGTGGGCGGTGGCTGCCGTGGCGATCGGCCTGGGCGCGCCGCTGATGGAAGAGCTGCTGTTTCGAGGTTTCCTCCTCTCCGCGCTCGCCCAGACCAGGTTCGGGTTTCCAGCCGCCTCGGTGCTGACGACCCTGGCGTGGGCTGCCCTGCACTGGGGCTATTCGTTCGTTGGGCTGCTCGAGGTCTGCCTCGTCGGCTTCTACTTCTGCTGGCTGCTCTGGCGAACGGGCAGCCTGTGGCCCGCGCTCATCTGCCACGCGGCCTACAATTCGTTTCTCATGCTCCTGTTGCGATTTGTAAACATACCGACGTAAGCGCCTGCGCAGAATCGGGTTAGACTTGCGCCATGCACCAGTACCTCGACCTCATGCGCCGGGTCAGAACCCAGGGCGTCAGGAAGACGGATCGCACAGGGACCGGGACGCTGTCCGTCTTCGGCCATCAGATGCGCTTCGATCTGAGAGACGGATTCCCGCTCGTCACGACCAAGAAGCTGCATCTGAAGTCGATCATCCACGAGCTGATCTGGTTCCTGGCTGGTGACACGAACACCGCCTACCTGAAGCGGCACGGCATCTCGATCTGGGACGAGTGGGCCGATGAGAATGGGGACCTCGGTCCCGTCTACGGCAAGCAATGGCGGTCCTGGGCGACGCCGGACGGACGCACCGTCGACCAGATCAAGGAAGCGGTCGAGACGCTGAAAACCAACCCGGACAGCCGCCGCATTATCGTGACGGCGTGGAACCCGGCGGACCTTCCCGACATGGCGCTGGCGCCCTGCCACTGCCTGTTCCAGTTCTATGTGGCGGACGGGCGGCTCTCCTGCCAGCTCTATCAGCGCTCAGCGGACGTGTTTCTCGGCGTGCCGTTCAATATCGCCAGCTATGCCTTGCTGACCATGATGATGGCGCAGGTGACGGGCCTCGCTCCCGGCGATTTCGTGCACACGTTCGGCGACGCGCATCTCTACCTGAACCATCTCGAGCAAGCCGACCTGCAGCTATCGCGCACGCCGCGAGCGCTGCCGCGCATGGCGATCAACCCGGCGGTGCGGTCGATCTTCGATTTCAGGTACGAGGACTTCGAGCTGACCGGCTACGACCCGCACCCGCACATCAAGGCCGAGGTGGCGGTTTGACCGATGCGACGGTACGCGTAGCCCTTGTCGTTGCTGCCGCACAGAACGGCGTCATCGGCCGCGGAGGCAAGCTGCCGTGGCGGCTCTCGGGCGACCTCAAGCTGTTCCGGCGACTGACCCTCGGCAAGCCTGTCATCATGGGCCGCAAGACGTATGAGTCGATTGGCAAGCCGCTCGATAAGCGCGACAATATCTTGGTGAGCCGCGACCCTTCCTTTTCGGCCCCAGGCGTGCTCGTTTTTTCGAGCGTGGACGCGGCACTCGCGCGGGCGAGAATCCTTGCACGCCAGCGTGGCGTGGACGAAGTCTGCATCATCGGCGGGGCCGAGATCTATCGCGCGACGCTTGGAGTTGCAGATCACATCTATCTGACGCGGGTGAAAGCCTCCCCGCAAGGCGACACCTACTTTCCAGAGCCCGATCCAAAGATGTGGCGGGAAAGCGCCAGGGAGCCAATTGCCCGTGGTCCGAGCGATCCTTATGAGGCCGAGCTGGTGGTGCTCGACCGAATCCAACAAGGATGCGGCCCAACCTCTACCCGCTAAAGCCAATCGGCAGCAGGAATTCCAGAAAGGCCCGATGGCACGCACAAGCTCTTGAACCGCCTTCGGACATTACCAATGTGCGCAGCATCGTTTGCGCGGGTTGGCCGGCTTGGCCTATAAGCTGTTCCAGGCAAGAAATTCCACGCAGGGACGATAGGGTGGGGTTCCGGTCGGATGTCCGTCCGGAGGACCCAGCATACCCCGGACCCGGCACAATGAAGGAAGGCACAGATCATGCCTTGGAGTAATCAGGGCGGCGGGTGGAAGGGCGGCGGAGGAGGCGGGCCTTGGGGCTCCGGGCCTTCGGGCGGCGGACATCAACCCGATCTGGAGGAGCTGCTGAAGCGCAGCCAGGATCGCCTGAAGCAAGTCATGCCGGGCGCCGGCATTCCCGGGCCACTGATCGTGCTGCTGGCAGCCGCGCTTGTCGCCATCGTGTGCTTCTACGCGTTCACGTTTCGCGTCAATCCAGACGAGCTCGGCGTCGTGATGCGCTTCGGGCAGTTCATCCGTCAGGAGCCTCCCGGGCTGCATTTCCGGCTGCCGTACCCGATCGAGGAGGTGCGCCTGCCCAAGGTGACCCGGCAGAACATCATCGAGATCGGAATGCGTACCGGCACCGGCACGGGCCGCGGATTTGCCGGCGGCTCCCGCGATGTGCCGGAAGAGAGCCTGATGCTGACCGGCGACGAGAACATCGTCGACGTCGACTTCGTCGTCTATTGGCGCATCAGAGACGCCGCACAGTATCTGTTCAACATCCAGAACCCGGAAGTGACGGTCAAGGAAGTGGCCGAGAGCGCGATGCGCGAGATTGTCGGCCAATCCAACATTCAGCCGATCCTCACAGAAGCAAGGCAGAAGACCGAAATGGCCGTGCAGAAGCTGATGCAGGACACGCTCGACGCCTACGCAGCGGGCATCCGCATCGACCAGGTGCAATTGCAGAAGGTGGACCCGCCATCGCAGGTCATTGACGCGTTCCGCGACGTTCAGGCCGCGCGCGCCGACAAGGAGAGGCTCCAGAACGAGGCTACGACCTACGCCAATCGCATCGTGCCCGAGGCGCGAGGCGAGGCGGAGCGCATCCTGCAGGCTGCGGAAGGCTACAAGCAGCAGTCGGTGGCGGAGGCGACCGGCCAGGCAGCCCGCTTCCTCAAGATCTATGACGAGTACCGCAAGGCGCCCGAGGTGACGCGCAAACGCATGTTCCTCGAGACCATGGAGCGTGTGCTCAGCGGCACCGACAAGATCATCCTGGACAGCAAGGGCCAGAACGTCGTGCCGTACCTGCCGCTCGACCAGCTGCAGCGCAAGCCGCAAGGAAATCAGTAGTCATGCGCGCCTTTCTCGCTTTTGTCCTGGTGCTGTTGGGCGGCGCTGCATTGGCCGTCTACTTCGCCTTCTTCATCGTTCACCAGAACGAGCAGGCGCTGGTGCTCGAGTTCGGCAAGCCGAAGCGCGTGATTCAGGAACCGGGTCTGCACTGGAAGATCCCGATCGTCGAGACCGTCGACTACTTCGACAAGCGGATACTCGATCTCGACACCCAGCCGCTGGAGGTCACGGCGTCGGATCAGAAGCGCATCGTGGTCGACGCCTTCGCCCGCTACAAGGTGGTGGACCCGCTCAAGTTCTATCAGACGGTCCGTGACGAGCGCATGGTTCGCTCGCGACTGAGCCCCATCGTCGAATCCGCCATGCGCCGCGTGCTCGGCGGCGTGACCTTCCAGGATGTCGTGCGCGACAAGCGCGAAGACCTGATGAAGCGAATCGCCAGGCAGGTGAACGAGGAAGGCAAGGACTTCGGCCTCGAGGTGGTGGACGTGCGCATCAAGCGCGCGGATCTCCCTGAGCAGAACTCCAAGAGCGTGTTCGACCGCATGCGTGCCGAGCGCCAGCGGGAGGCCGCCGAGTTCCGAGCACAAGGCGCGGCCGAGGCCAATCGCATCAAAGCCACGGCCGATCGCGAGGCAACCGTGATCAAGGCAGAGGCCACGAAAAAGGGCGAGCTGCTGCGCGGCGAGGGAGATGCCGAGAGGAATCGCATTTTTGCCGACGCGTTCGGAAAGGACCCCGATTTCTTCGCATTCTATCGGTCGATGCAGGCTTACGAGCAGGGCTTCAAGTCCGGTGATACGCGCATGCTGCTCTCGCCAGACAGTGAGTTCTTCAAATACTTCAATAGCCCCGGTTCGAAAGCCGCCCAGCCAAAGCAATGACCGACTTTCTTGTTGCGCTCGGTCTGGTGCTCGTCATCGAAGGGCTGCTCTGGGCCGCGTTTCCGCGGGCGGGAGTGAGGTTGCTCGAGGCCGCGTCGGTTGCACCGGAGCAGTCGCTCAGGGCCGTCGGCGCGGCCGCGGTGGCCGCCGGCGTGCTTATCGTGTGGCTCGTCCGCGGTTGAAGCCAAGCCTCGGGGCCTGCCCCGTACTGACGGTGGGCCTCGACCGGGAGCGCGACACGCCATAGCCTGCTCGAGTGTAGCAGCCCGCTCCAGCACACATTGCATGCTTGCCTCCTTCCTGATCCAGACGCTGAACGGCCTTGCCAGCGCCTCGCTGTTGTTCCTCGTTGCGCTCGGCCTGACGCTCGTCTTCGGCACCACCAGGGTGGTGAATTTTGCGCATGGCTCGCTCACCATGCTCGGGGCATATCTGGCCGTGACGCTCAATGGCGCGCTCGGCGGCGGAGCAGCGGGCTTCTGGGGAGGAGCGCTCATTGCGGCCCTGTCGGTCGCTGCGATTGGCGCCATCATCGAGATGGTCGTCCTGCGCCGCATCTATGAGGCGCCGGAGGTTCTCCAGCTCATTGCCACGTTCGGAATCGTTCTGGTGGTGAAGGACGCGGCTCTGTACCTGTGGGGACCGGAGGATCTGCTCGGGCCGCGAGCTCCGGGATTTCGTGGGGCGGTCTCGCTGCTGGGCCAGCCGTTCCCGACCTACGACCTGCTGCTGCTGGCGCTCGGCCCTTTGTTCCTGGGCCTGATCTGGCTGCTGCTGACGCGCACCGACTTCGGCACCAAAGTGCGAGCCGCCACCGAGGATCGGGAAATGGCAGCGGCACTCGGGGTCAATCAGGCGCTGCTGTTCACCAGCGTGTTTGCACTGGGCTCCTTCCTGGCCGGCCTCGGCGGCGCCCTTTCGCTGCCGCGCGAGCCGGCCAATCTGGCCATGGACCTGTCGATCATCGCCGATGTCTTCGTGGTGACGGTTGTAGGCGGGCTCGGCAGCATCCCGGGGGCTTACGTCGCGGCCGCCGTCATCGGCGTCGCCAAAGCCTGGTGCATCGGCATCGGCGACGTCACGCTGCTCGGGTGGAGCATCTCCTTTCCCAAGCTCACGCTGGTCGTTGAGTTCGTGGTCATGGCCGTTGTGTTGATCGTGAGGCCATGGGGCTTGTTCGGCCGTCCTGTGGCCGCCCCGCGCGCATCGGCAGCCTCGCTGCTGCCTCTGCCGCCGCCGGGCAAGCGATTTTCGCTGGCGCTCGCCGCGGCAGCAATCCTGCTCGCGGCGATGCCCCTTATGGCCGACCGCTACACGATCGTGCTGCTCACGGACATCGTCGTCTTCGCGTTGTTTGCGACCAGTCTCGGCCTGTTGATGGGCAGCGGCGGCATGATCTCGTTCGGACACGCCGCCTACTTCGGAGCGGGCGCGTACGCGGCTGCAATTGCTGCAAAGTCCGGGCTGTCGTTTCTGCCGGCGCTCGTCGCAGGAACGATCTTTGCGGGACTGCTCGCGCTCGTTTTCGGCTGGTTCGCCGTACGCGCCTCGGGTGTGTCGCTCGCCATGCTGACGCTTGCCTTCGCCCAGATCACCTGGGCGGGAGCTTTCCAATGGGACGCCGTGACCGGCGGCAGCAACGGCCTCGTCGGCGTGTGGCCGCCGCCGCTGCTGGCGGACAAGTCGCTCTACTATCTGTTCACGCTTGCCGTCCTCGGGGCGGCGATCGTGTTCGCGTGCCGCGTCGTGCACACGCCGTTCGGCTACCAGCTGCGTGCCGCGCGCGACTCGCCGCTGCGCGCCGAGGCCATTGGCATCAACGTCCGGGCATTGCAGTGGCGGGCCTTCGCCATGGCAGGAATGCTCGCCGGCATGGCGGGCGCCGTCTTTGCGTTCTCGAAGGGCTCCTTGTCGCCCGATACGCTCTCGATCCCCCGCTCGATCGACGCTCTGGTCATGGTGCTGCTTGGCGGCCTGGCAACGCTGACCGGCCCGCTTGTCGGAGCCGTCGCCTTTACGCTTCTGCAGGATTGGATAACGAGGGCGACGACCTACTGGCAGGCCGTGCTGGGCCTGTCCGTGATCGCCCTGACGATGCTGTTTCCCCAGGGCATCGTCGGCAGTCTCAAGCGGCAGCAACGGCCGGTCGAGGACGCCCCGTGACCGTTCTCGCGCTGGAAGGGCTCGTCAAATCGTTCGATGGCTTCAAGGCAGTCGGCGGCGTCAGCTTCTCCGTCGAGGCTGGTGAGGTTGTGGCGCTGATCGGGCCGAACGGCGCCGGCAAGACGACCATCTTCAACATGGCGAATGGACAGCTCGTGCCCGATCGCGGGCGCGTGCTGCTCGATGGCCGCAACGTCACGGGGCTTGCTCCTCGCGCGCTGTGGCGCCTCGGGGTGGGGCGCACCTTCCAGATCACGGCGACGTTCGCCTCCATGACCGTTGCGGAGAACGTCCGCGTCGCGCTGCTGTCGCGTCAACGCTCGCTGAGCCCCATTTTCAAGGGAAGCAAGCAATACGATCGCGAGGTCGACGAGCTTCTGTCGGAGGTCGGCATCGCAGGCGCGGCCGAGCAGATCTGCGGCGTTCTCTCTTACGGCGACCTGAAACGCGTGGAGCTGGCACTGGCGCTGGCGAACAGGCCGCGCCTGCTGCTGATGGACGAGCCGACAGCCGGCATGGCGCCCGCTGAGCGAAGCCAGCTCATGTCGCTCGTGACCAGGGTCGCACGCGATCGCGATACCGCGGTGCTGTTTACCGAGCACGACATGGATGTCGTCTTCGGACATGCGCAGCGCATCATCGTTATGAACCGGGGCGAGGTCGTCGCCGAGGGCGCGCCGAAGGACGTGCGTCAGGATGCCAGGGTGCGCGAGGTCTACCTCGGTGCGGCACCGGCCCCGGGGACCGGCTGAGGATCGGGCGATGGCGCTGCTTGAAGTCCAATCGCTGCATGCCTGGTACGGCCAGGCGCAGATCCTGTTCGACGTGTCGCTGGCCGTTGAGGCCGGTGAGACCGTTGTCCTGCTCGGCCGCAACGGTGCGGGCAAATCGACGACGCTGAAGGCCATCATGGGCCTCGTAAGGCGGAAGCGCGGAGCCATCATCTATGACGGCGTGCGCATTGACACGATGCCGACGCACCGTATTGCCCGTCTGGGGCTCGGCTATGTGCCCGAGGATCGGCGCATCTTCGCGGGCCTTACGGTTGAGGAGAACCTTGCGGTCGGCCGGCTGCCGGCGCGGGACGAGCACGCCTGGACTCCGGAGCTGCTGTTCCGCCTGTTTCCGAACCTGGCCGAGACTAGGGGCCGGGCCGGAGGGCAGATGTCGGGCGGCGAGCAGCAGATGCTGACCATCGCGCGGACGCTGATGGGCAATCCGCGCTTCATGCTGCTGGATGAGCCGTCCGAGGGACTGGCGCCTGTCGTTGTCGACCGCATCGCAGGGGTTGTCAGGGAGCTCAAGCGCCGAGGCGTTGGCATGCTCGTCTCCGAGCAGAACGTGAGCTTTGCCCGCGCCATCGCAGACCGCGCCTACGTCATCGAGCGGGGTCAGATCAGGCTCGCTGGTACATTCCCCGAGCTCGACGCCGATCCAACCCTGCGCGAGCGCTACCTCGGCGTGTGAGCCGGCCCGCATGGGCGCAGGACCGCTCGCGACGGGCTTGCACGGCAGGGGTCCGCAAGCTACAAGCCACGCCTTGCATTCTTACGCCCTCGCAGCGCGGAGAGGTGGCAGAGTGGTTGAATGCACCGCACTCGAAATGCGGCAGACTGGGTGACTGGTCTCGGGGGTTCGAATCCCCCCCTCTCCGCCAAGCGGGCGCGAATCGCACCTCTCGAAGCTTTGGGGTCGCCGGCACAAAGCGCATCGGCTCAGACTGTGCCCGAGAAAACTCGCGCTCCATCGATCATACAATCGACTGGAACTTGTGCAGGCTCCTGACGTTCTGTCGGATCACGCCGTCAACGCATCAAGGAGCAACATGAACCGTTTGTTATCTTCGACATTCGTGGGTGCGCTGCTCTCACTCGGACTCATCGGAGCAGCGGGCGCAGCGCCGTTCTCTCCAACAGCACCTGCCACCGAGACCGGCGCCGTGCAGAAAACCCACGGTCACCACCGCGGTTGCGCCGGCGATCCCGACTACCTGCACCGTCATTCGCCGTCCGGCAGACGGATCCAGTGCGGCAGGCATTACTATCGCGACGGCGGCCCCGGCGTCACACTGCGGTTCGGCGACCGGCATCATCGTCATTACCAGCACCACCACAGCCGCCGTCACCCCGCCCGTGACGATGGCCGAGACAGAAGCAACTGACGCATTTGCGACTATCTCTCCCGCGGGCCATTTGCGCCCGCTTTTTTTTCGTCCGCCCGGCCGCGCGATGGGAGCGGCAAGCGCGGAACCGAAGCCTGATCGCCGAGTTCAACTGTCTCTCATAATCGGAGGTAACGTCATGGACTGGGACAGAGTTGAAGGCTCGTGGAGGGAGTTTCGGGGCCGGGTCAAATCCAAGTGGGGAGAACTCTCCGACGATGATCTCACTCAGATAAGCGGCAGGCGCGACGAGCTGCTCGGCAAGCTGCAGGCGCGCTACGGCTATACCAAGGACCGTGCACGGCAAGAGATCGATCGCTGGCTGGACAGCATCGACACCGACGGCGTGATGCAAAGAGCCACCGACGCAAGAGAGCGAGCCATGCACGTCGTGGACAACTTCAGCGGTGCTCTGCAGAAGTCGCTGAAGGAAAATCCGGGTGCCACTCTTGCCATAACGGCTGTCCTGGCGTTCGTGATCGGAGCGCTCTGGAAGTCATAGCGACGCTTCGTCGACGGGATGCTTCGCACCCGTTGAAGGAGCGGGCCGGCCGCTTCGCCGTCGTCATGCCGCGAACGATGGCGGGAAACCCTCGGCCTCAGCTCGGCCGGCAACTTCTTCAGCTCCCCGCTTCATGCAGCATACCTCGCCCCTCGTCCTTGTCGGGTCTTGCGAATGCAGATGACAATGGCTCCACTTCTCTGAAGAAGGATTGCACTTGACACTGTCGGTCCGCCGCTCCGCGGCATATCATGGGAGGCCGGCTTGGGCCTTGCCGCCTGTTGGGCCCGATAGTTTTTTTTGAAGGAATTGTCACAACCGCCAGTGGAAAGTCATGACATGCCCGAGAAAGGTGAAGAGACTGCCATTGAGGATGCATTCCAAGAGCAAGTCAGGTCATTATATAGGGTTCTGGTTTCAAACTTGATCGACGGCGGGAGCGACGAGAAACCAATCGAAGCGTTCTCAGCCGGCCTCAAGATCGCGAGGCGCGCGAAGGAGCTCGCCTCGAGTGCAAGCAAGGCTTCACCGGCGAAGCGGCCGGCGCGCTCCAAACATCGGCTTGCGCCGAGCGACACGCGCCGGCGCGCCTGACGCCGTTTCACGAGAGATTCACGGCCCCCCTGCGAAACGCGGCGGCGTCTTCACGACGCCATAGACAATAGCTGCAGGGGGAACCCGGATGGATACGAGTGTGCCGGCGACGAGGTGCGTCGCCGTGGCAAAGGCGTGCCGCATGGCGACGCAGGCGTTGCTCGGCGCCGCGATCGCCATGATCGCCACCGCGGACTCGGCATGGACGCACGTCCATACAAATGAGGATGGCACCACAGTCTCCTGGTACCCCATCGAGTGCTGCCACAGTGGCGACTGCCGGCCCGTGGCCAGCATCAGACAAAGCCGACAAGGTCAATGGAGGACAACCGTGGACGGCGTGACGATTCTGACCGGTCCGCGAGACGAGCATCGACTATCGAAGGACACGCGCTGGCATATCTGCATCGGCAGGGACGACACCGACACTCCGTTTGTCAGGTGCATCTTTGAACCTGCCAACAGCTAGGACGAGCACCGGCGCCGAGTCGCGACCCGGCGCAGGCTGTTGCCCAGGAGTTGTGAAACCGTCGCCCGTTTCGCCTCCTGTCCCCACCCATTTGCTCTGACCGACGTTTTCACGGTGCTGACGTTGCCTGCGGGACACAGGGCCTCTCGGTGCGCCGTGCCAAAGTCCTTTTTTCGGCGGGCATCTGGCGGGGACGGCCGTGAAGCGGGTCATTTTATGTCTCGATGGCACTTGGAATGACAACAGAGCGGGCTCCACGCTTACGAATGTCGCCAAGCTCCATCAGGCCATCGCAACCGCCGACCATGAAGGGGTCCGGCAAGTCTCACACTATCTCGAAGGGATCGCCTCGACCGCAGGAGAGAGCGCCCAGTTCCTGAAGGGCGCCGTCGGGTACGGCATCGATGACAGGATTCGGAAGGCCTACGAGCTGCTGGCCATGGACTACGAGCCGGGCGACGAAATCTACCTGTTCGGATTCTCGCGAGGCGCATTCGAGGCCCGCAGCCTCGCAGGCTTCATCACGCGGTTCGGGATCGCCAGGTCTGCCAGCGACTTTCCCTATCAGAGGGCCTGGTCGCTCTATCGCCGGCATACTGCAGGGCTTCGGAAGCGCTCGCTGGCGAAGGTTCGCGCTGCGGCACACTACCCGGCCCGCATCAAGTGCGTCGGTGTTTGGGACACGGTCGGCAACATCGGCAATCCGTTCGACTCGGACGGGCTGATCGGCCGCATGTTCAAATTCCATGACACGCATCTGTCGGACACGATCGACGTCGCACTGCATGCGCTCGCGATCGACGAGATGCGCGGGCCGTTTCGTCCGACGATGTGGTCCCTGCCAAGGCGACGACCGCTTCCCGCGCATCAGCACGTCGAGCAGGTGTGGTTCGCCGGCAGCCATGGCGATGTCGGAGGGGGCTTCACAGAGACGGCACTCTCCGACATCGCGCTGCGCTGGATGGCGGAGCGCACGAGCGCGACGACCGGCCTCGCCTTCGACATGGCTGGCCTGGAGCGATCGACCAGCCCGGATCCGCTCGGCCCGCAGCACCTGTCGGCCACGGGCTCGATCTTCCGATGGAGCCGCTTGCTCCCGTTTGTTCGGCTGGTGAAACAGGCCGTCGAAGGCATACCCACGCTGCGCAGGATGCTGATCGGCACCTGGCGCTCGAGCAAGCTTCGTCCCGGCCACGCGTCCGTCAACGAGAGCATTCATGACAGCGTTGTGCAGAGGTTCGGGCAACGCGTCATCGAGCTTCGAGACGGACGATCGCACGCGATCGTCTACCGGCCATCGAACCTTGTCCCACTGCTCGATGCGAGAAAGCGCAGGTGACGGCGCTCGGACACGACCCGGAAACACGCTTGAGCGCGGCCCGGCCTCGCCGACGATGACAAAGGGCGCCCGGTAACAGCCTATTGCAATGGCTCGGGGGTTCTGTAGACAATCTGCCAGGGCAAGACAGACCAGGTCCAAAGATGCGCACGAGCATTGCGTGGACGTGCTGTCTTTGTACGCGTCGACGGCCTCGGCGCAACACAACAAAGGAAACGCGCATGGCCTCCTTCTCCCTCGTCTCCGCAACCGGCATGCTCGGCTCGGGCTATCGGCCGGAGTCGATAGACAAGGCAATCTCGCTCGGCGCCCAGATGATCGGCTGCGACGCCGGATCGACGGATGCGGGTCCTAGTCACCTGGCCACCGGCGTCTGCTTCTTCTCCAAGGCGGCGGTGAAGCGCGACACCTACAACATGCTGACCCGCGCCATCGAGCATCGCCTTCCGCTCGTCATCGGGTCGGCCGGGTTCTCGGGCTCCGATCAGGGGCTCGAGTGGCTTTCGGGCATCGTGCTCGAGATCGCGAAAGAGAACAATCTGCACTTCAAAATGGCCAAGGTGCACGCGGAGCTGAGCAAAGAGACCGTGCGCCAGCATCTCAAAGCCGGCAAAAGCCGGCCGCTCGCGCCGGCCCAGCCCCTCACCGAGGAGGACATCGATGCGTCGTTGCACATCGTCGGCATGATGGGCGTCGAGCCGATCCAGAAGGCCTTCAACGAAGGAGCGCAGGTCGTCGTCACCGGCAGGTCGAGCGACACCTCGATCTTTTCCGCCTTGCCGTTGATGAAGGGATACAAGCCCGAGGTCGTCTGGCACATGGCCAAGATCCTCGAGTGTGGCGCGGCCGCGGTTGCCGTGCGGACGGCGCCCGACAGCATGATGGCGACGCTGCATGAGGATGCGTTCGACGTCTTTCCGCTGCGCGAGGATTATTGGTGCACGCCGCAAAGCATCGCCTCGCATACGCTCTATGAGAATGCCGATCCGTTCGAGCTCAAGGAGCCGTCAGGGACGCTCTACACGCGCGACGCGAAATACACGGCGATCTCCGACCGGGCGGTCCGCGTCAGCGGCTCCAAGTTCGTGCCGGCCGAGGAGTATACGGTGAAGCTGGAAGGCGCGCGATTGCGAGGATACTCCACGATCCTGCTCGGAGCGGTGCGCGATCCCTACATCCTCAGCCAGCTCGATTCCTGGCTCGAGCAGCTCGACAAGAACATCAAATTCCGCCTCGGCAATACGATCGGCAACGCCAAATATGAAATCATCACGCGTGTCTATGGTCGCGACGGCGTGATGGGCGAGTTGGAGCCGGACCGTGCCATCAAGAGCCATGAGGTGGCAATCCTCTGGGATGTGATCTCCGAGTCGCAGGAGCTGTCCAACACCATCGCCACCAGCGTCAGCCATTTGGCCATCCACAATCCGATCCCGAAGTGGCATGGGCTGATCACGGGCGTGGCACTGCCGTTCTCGCCGGGCGAGGTCAATCGCGGCCCGGTGCACGAGTTCCACCTCAATCACGTGCTGGTGCCTGAGACGCCGACCTCGCTGTTCCCGATCGAGATGGTGAAGGTGTAGAGCCATGCAGCAGACCATCGGCGACCTGGCAGTTCTGGTACGCTCGAAGAACGCCGGCCCATTCTGGCTGACGCTCGACATCATGTTCGACAAGCCTGAGACCTACCATCGCGTGCGAGATGCCAACGTCCTCACGAAGAAGGACATTGCCCGCATGTTCAAGCTGAAGGAGGAGGACATCATCGTCGTCAACCACGACGCGGCGCTGGCGATCAAGATCAGCTTTCCCCGCAAGCACAGCTCAGGCTCGGCTTACGACAACGATGCCTTCGGCGGGCAGCAATACGCCCCGATCCTGGGGCTGAAAGTCTGACGCGGGCGCGCGTCGGCGGACTGTGGCCCTTGGTCTCGAGGCGTTCTTTGCAGGCGCAGCTTGTCGGCCAGGAAGGCCGGCTCGCATTCGCACCCGCCGAGGCTGTAGACTGGGCACTGCAGCTCCCCTCTGTTACCTAGGTAACTTTGTTGGAGCGCCCGTCCGGCTACAATGGGCTCATCGGATCAAGCTGCCGATCGAAAGACGAGGTAAGCTGATGACGCGCCGCCTCCGAATAAGGGCCTCCTGTGGCTTTCTGGGTTGGTTCGGCTGTGCCCTTCTTCTCAGCCTGTTTTCTTCCTTGTCGCCGGCGTGGACGCAGGAGCAGCCCTCCGCGAAGGAACTGATGGGCCGGGCGCAGTCCCAATCGGAGAAGAAGGCGGTCGAGGACCTGATCGAGAAGCTGCAGCCGCGCCCGGCACAGAAAGCAAAGCCTCCAGACGCCGCGGGCGATCCCACCCGGCAGGGGGTCAAGGCCGAGGAGAGCGCGAAACCGGCCATATCGACACCTCGTCCCGCCGCAGCGGCCCCCTCCAAAGAACCGACTGAAGAGAAGCCACGAGAGGCCGCCGTCACACCGGCGGCCAAAGAGTTGGGCGATGCCAAGCCGCGAGAGGACTCCGAGCCCGGCGGCGGCAGTCAACGCGCGAGCACGCAAACGCCGACGACGACTACCAAGACGAGCTCCGAGGAGCAGACCGGCACCCCCGACCAGCAACCGCCCACACCGGCGACGGAGGCCAAGCCGGGGCTGGCGCCCGAGAGGATCGTCGAGCAGGCAGCGCGCCAGCAGCTGCCGAGCGTCGATCTGGAGGTGCTGTTCGAATACAATTCAGCGGAGCTGACCCCACAGGCGGTCGAGGCTCTGACGCCCCTGGGACTTGCGCTGAGCGACGCGCGGCTGGCCGACGGCCGCTTTTTGATTGCAGGGCACACGGACGCAAAGGGCGGCTCGGCCTACAATCGGCGGTTGTCGCAGCGCAGGGCAGAGGCCGTGCGCCAGTTCCTGATTGTCAATTTCAAGATCAAGCCCTCGAGCCTCGTGGCCCGCGGCTTCGGCGAGAAGCACTTGAAGGTGCCGCAGGATCCGCTTGCAGCCGAAAACCGCCGCGTGCAGGTCGTAAACTTCAAGCAAGAGACGCGCTGAATCGGGCTCGAGCGCCGCCTCCCTCTCCAGGTTACTGCGATTTGCGATCGAGCCGCCTCGATTCCCCGGCTCCCTCTCCCTCGCGAGGGAGAGGGCTTCGCGCCCTGGACTTGCGAGGGCCATGGGGAAATGCGGCATGTAACACTTGCAGTGACGAATCGAGGAACGGCCCGAGCAAGTCCTTGGGCGTGAAGGGTGAGGGTGCGCAAGCAGCTTGCGTTTGCATGAGGCGACTTCACCTCTCTCCCACGGAGAGGTCGGAACGCGCCAGCGTTCCGAGTGAGGGATTCACGCGAAAGATTGCCAGGTTGCCCCCTCACCCTGCTCGCCTGATGACTTGCTCGCGCTTGCCGATCGCGTGGCACGGCTGTGCCCGAGCGCTCGCAAGTCATGGCGAACAGCCCTCACCCCTGAGGGGCGAGGGAGTCGCTCGCGCCACAATCGAGTGCAGCGCGATTTCCAACCGAACCGAATCGAAGCGACCCGATGTCCATCTCTTTCTCCATCGCGAGGGGGACTCCCCGGCGTGGAAAGGGAGCCCGCGTCCCGTGCGAATCGCGAAATGAGCTAGCCGTGCGCACCCATGCCCAGGCTGCCGCGCACCCCATTCCGGTCGTCCTCGCTCGATGCCACGAGAATGCTCGCGGGAAGATCGCGACCGCGCGTCACGCCGATCACCTGCATAGGCTCGGCGACACCGCGCACGGTGATGCTCTCCGGAGTCGGGAATTGATCGAGGAAGCCGGCATGCTTGGCCACTTCCGCCGACAGGACGATCTGCACATTCTTCTCTTTGGAAAGCGACTCGAGCCGGCTCGCCACGTTGACCACGTCGCCAACCACCGTCAGGTCGACCGCCTCGCCATAGCCGATCCTGCCGAGCAGCAGCGAGCCCGCGTGCAGCCCCATGCCGACCCGGAGCGGCCGGCCGATGTCCTCGCCCAACTTGGCGTTGACATGGTCCAGGGCGAGATCGATCGCCCTCGCTGCCCGCAGCGCTTCGCGGCAGCCGGCTTCAACGCCCTGATATTGCCCGAAGATCGCCAGCAGGCCGTCGCCCAGGAACTTGTCGATCCAGCCGCCGTGATTGTGAATGGCCGACCCGGTGGCGGCGAAGAACTCGTTGAGGATAAAGACCACGTCGAACGGCAGCCGCCCCTGCGTGAGGTTGGTGAACTCCCGCAGATCGAGGAACATGACGGCAAGCTTGCGCTCAACGCCACCGGCATCCGCCTCCGGCAGGTCCACCGCCTGGGGACCGGTGCTGCCGGGCCGCAGCAGCCGCGTGACGGTCAGCGAGTGCTCAGGCCTTACCTGGCAGGCGAGGCGCACGTTCTTGGGCGCAGCGATGCTCGCCAGCGTTATGGCCTCGGGATAGGTGGGCGGCGCCAGATTGGCCGCTCCATCGTCGATGCGAACGCGACAAGTCGAGCAGCGGGCGCGCCCGCCGCAGACCGCGGCGTGCGGAATGCGGTGCATGCGGCTGATCTCGAGCAGCGTCGGGCCGCGCGGCACGCGCACGATCGGTCCGCCGGTGTACTTGACCACCAGCTTCGGCAGGGTGCTCAGCACGTAGTAGCGCCAGGCGATCGCCGTCGCGACGATCAGCAAGGCGCAGGCAAAGCCCAGCCTGACGAGATAGCGGTAGTAGCCCAACACGTCGGCGTTTTGCGCATCGGGCCAGTTCGTCACCTGCTTGACGCGCGCGAACATCTCCGGGTTCTCGATCAGCAGCGCGACGGCGCGGCCGGAGACCATGAAGCCACCCAGCGCGACCAGTGGCACGGCGATAACAACGAACAGCAGCACCGGTTGCGCCAGCCGGTATGGCGGATACAGCCTGAGCCAAAAGTGGATGCCGAGACAGCCGTGCAACCAGACAAGCAGGAGCAAGGTGCTCTGAATGATGGCGCTGGCTGGCCACAGCCGCGCAAGCTCGTACAGGTAATTGTCCTGAACGCCGAAGAACACGCGGGCGATACGCGTATTGACGATGTGCGGGAACAGCAGGAAGGGGATCAGCAGTCCGAGGATGATCTGAGCCAACTCCCAGGGCGGCAGGCGCAGGGTCGTCCGCGTCGCGAGCTTGTAGAGGGCCAGCGTGACGTGCGTCACCAACGCCGCGAGCAGGATGAATGTGCCGGGCACCGAGCGCGTCACCACCCAGCGCCACTGCTGCACTTCGTGCATGGTCTCCAGATCGATGAGACCGAGTGCGTGATTGAGGAAATGAGTGGCGGCAAAAGCAAACAGGATCAGCCCGGAGATGATCCGCAATCGCTGAGCCGCATTTCCTCGAAAAAGTACATGCATTGCTGCGGCGCCCTCATACCAACGATCTGCGACGGAATGCCGGCATAATAAGCGCTTCCCCAACGAGCTAGAAGGGCGAAATCAGTCAACATCAGCCAACCCCGCTTTGGTGCGGTCACTTCCTCGTTAACCTAGCTGGGACAGGCACGACGTGGCGTCCGGGCGCCCAGCGCCGGTTGGCGCGCGCCGCGACGCGAGGCATGCCCCTGAACCGTCGTGCCGCCGGCCTGAGCGCCTTATCGCGCGCCGGTCTTGCGGAAGGGACGGAGCGTCTTGAACGGTGGCAAAGGCTCGATCAGCCTCCTCGCCACGAGATCTGCAGCTATCGCTTCGGCCTTGTCGAAGGCAAACGAGCCCGAATAGAAGATCACCCGTCCGCTAGGCCGCAGCTTGTCCACCAGCAGCTCGGCGACCTGCAAATCCGTGAGAGCACCATATTCATCGTTCTTCTCGGTGCGGAATTCGCCCGTATGAAACAGCGTGACGACGTCGAGATCGGGAAGCAGCCGCGCATCGAGCTGGTAGATGTCGCCGAAGAACGCCTTGTAGCTGCGGCCGACGAGGGGCCGCTCGATCACGAGCTTGATATAGTCGCTGTACTCCTGCGGTGACGCGGTGATGCCGAGCACGGCATTGTTGCTGCCATTCTCCGCGGTGCGAATGCCGACAACATGGTGGCCGCCGGTGCCGAAGTGGAAGATCGAGGCGCCGGTGATGCCTTCGCTCTCCAGATACTCCAGAAAGTGCACATCGCACGGGCACTACTTCTCGTCGAGAAACCAGTTCACGTCCCAGATGTTGAGCGCCACGCCCGTCCTCCCAGTCTTCATGCCACGCCTGCCGTGACGCTGGCGCGCAAAATCGATCCGCCGGACCTCGTCTCCAGCGTCAGCCGGCGCACGTGGAAGCCGTCCGTCCGCTCCCGCTGGCCGAGATTGAGGATAGCGGCATGCGGCAGCTCGGCAACGACCTGGTCCAACAGCGCCTGCTGCGCCTCGGGCTCCAGCGCCGACAGGCCATCATCGATGACGATGACATCGGGTCCGTGCAGCAGGAGGCGTGCAACCGCGATGCGCTGCCGCTCGCCCGTGCCGAGAACATGGTCCCAGCGGTCCTCATGACCGAGACGATGCGAGATGTGGCCCAATCCGACCCGGTCGAGAACGTCGATGAGCCGGTCGTCGCCGATGTGCTGTTCCGTGAACGGGTAGAGCAGCCCGGTCCTCAGCGTGCCGAGCGGCATGTAGGGCTTCTGTGGTGTGATCATGACCCTGAGGTTGCGCGGCAGCTCGAGCCTGCCCCGCCCCCAGGGCCACACGCCTGCGATCACCCGCACAAGCGCTGTCTTGCCAGTGCTGGAGTTGCCGGCGATGCCGACGCGCTCCCCTGGGGCGAGGCTGAGACTGGCGCTGTTGACCAAGGACCGGCCGGAAGGATCGAGCACGCTGATTCCCGCCAGATGCAAGCTGGCATCGGCGCTGGCGGTGGTGTCGATACGCGCGCCGTCGAGCGCGGCGAGCTGTCCGTCGACCGCCTCGCAGGCATCGACCAGGACCATGACGCGCCGCGCCGAGGCGTAGCACTCCGCAATCCGGTTGTAGTTGTCGACAAGCCAGGAGATGGCCATCTGGACCTGCACGAAAGCGCCGGCGAGCTGCGTGACCTCGCCGAGCGTGAGCTCGCCCGAGAAATACTTGGGCGCCGCAAACAAGAGCGGCACGATGGGGATCATCGGTCCGCTCGAGTTGGTGATCCATGTCAGCCGGCCATGCTGCTGCACGATGGCAAGCCAGCGCGCCACGACGTTGTCGTAGGCCCGGTTGAAGCTCTCTTTCTCGCCGGCGCTGCCGCGCATGAGCGCGACGCTTTCCGCGTTCTCCCTGAGGCGCATCAAGGCGAAGCGGAAGATGCCCTCGGCCTCGTTCTTGCGGGCGAAGCAGGAAACCAGAGGCCGGCCGATATACAGCATGAGGCCGGACATCAACCCGCCGTAGGCGAGCGCCGCGACGACCATGTAGGCCGGCACGGTGAGCGGCACACCGCCGATGCTGAAACTGATCGAGCCGCCCACGGACCAGAGAATGCTGATGAAGGCGGCGGCCCCTGTAACAGCAGAAAACAGTCCAATGGCGAGATCGACGAGCGGCTCGGTCGCCCAACGCGAGTCGTCGGCGATGCGGTACTCCGGGTTGGCGGGCTCCGTGCGCGTGACGCCGAGATGGTAATAGCGATCCCGCACGAGCCAGGTATCGAGCAGCCGGCTGACGATCCACGCCCGCCAACGCACCTGCAGGCGCTCGCGCGTCAGCACGATGCCGACCCCGATGGCGGCCATGGATATGACTATGGCGGCGAAGATCAGCACGGCCAGGGCCGCGGCTTCGGCATCCTTGCGCTCCAGCGCGTCGAAGAACCAGCGGTTCCAGTGGTTGAGCGCCACGGTCGCCAGCAGGCTGAGCAATAAAAATAGTGCGAGGCCCAGCGTGAGCGCCCAGGCGGTGCGGGCCGTCGCGCCGCGCCAGAAGCCGCCAGTAAAGCGCGCAAAGGCCCTGGCGACGGCTGGATCGAGCCTGAGGCCTGCCGATTCGTCGGGTGTCTGCTCAGTGGATGCCATGGTCAGGCCTGCTAGCCGAAAGATGCGCCTGCTGTAAGGCGCTTATGCGCATACGCGACGGATCGGTCAGCAACGTGACACGACCCGCCAATCGACCAAAGGCCCCCGCTCCGATCAGCGCGCCTCCATGAGCCCGGAGTCGATCAGTCGCCGGTGAAAGGCCAGGATCTCGTCGCGGCGCGAGCAGCCGTAGTACCGCCCTCCGCACAGCGCCATGAGGCGCAGGCGCTCGCGCCAGGAATCGGATAGCGGCAGGCCGGCCTGTTTGAGGATCAGCGCGCCCAGGTAGGCGACGTCCAGCGTCTCGAT
Source organism: Bacteroidota bacterium (assembly GCA_050260355.1). Taxonomy (GTDB): domain Bacteria; phylum Pseudomonadota; class Alphaproteobacteria; order Rhizobiales; family Hyphomicrobiaceae; genus CADEFX01. The sequence continues at coordinate 97,057 of JBLNBZ010000048.1, forward strand.
GTCAGGCAGTGGCGGCAGCTTGTAGTTCAGCGCGTCCACGGCGTAGTAGGTGATGTAGCCGATCGAATCCATCCCGAGCTTGATGTCCTCGGCCTCGTTGTTCTCGCTGAAGCCGAGCAGCATTCTGGTCGCCATCGGATGATGATCACCGTAGTGCACGATCAGGATCGGCTCGTTCGGGAAGCGGCGCTGGAGCTCCGATCTCAAGTATTCGAAGTCCATCTTTGCGATTGCCACCCGTCGCAAATATTCGTGCATCTCCGGATGCGTGCCGGGCCCACCGCCGGAGACATTGATCTCGGGATGAAACGTCTCGTTATAGGGCCAGTGCGCCGACATGGTCTGAATGTAGGTGAACAGCGGCTTATCCTGCGTGCGGATGTGCCGTTCCATCTCGTTCAAGGCATTGGTGAAATAGAAGCTGTCGCGCTCGGCTACGCTGCGCGCACCTTGCGCGCGAAGATCATAGATTTCGCGCAAGCCGATGGACTCGTAAAAGCGGCCGTTCGAGACGAAGTTCTTGAGCATCGGGTAGAAGACCACGTTGCGATATCCGCACCGCAGAAGCAGCTCGGGCAACGTGTCGCGAACCTTTCCGGCCAGCAGCGATTGCACGAACTGGCGCATACCGCCGAACGACTGCGTCGACACGCCGGCAAGGATGGAGAACTCCGTCAGCCAGGAAGCCCCGCCATACGTCTCGACCCGCAGGCGGTGGATCTTGCCATCGGCCGACTTGAACAGGTTGTCGACGCTGCGGTCGTAAGAAAGCGTCGGGAAAAGGGACGGTGGAACGAGGGACTCTTCATGCACCAGCACGATGTGGGGCGGTTTGCGGCCGGGCTGACAGACAGGAGGAACCGCAAACCGGCGCCCGCGGGCGATGTTGGCTGCCTCGATGAGCTGGCCGCGCCAGAGGGTCTCGAGGGTCTCATGCCAGGACGAGAAGAAGGACGAGACGTACAATGCGTCCCAGTAGAACAAGGTGTGCGGACGTTCCCCTTTGCTTGCCGCGCCGAGCATCGACAGAAGCGCGCACGCCACGGTTGCGCCGGCCGCATGGCGCCGGCTCACCCTGGTTCCATCGAACCGGTAGGCAGCCCAGCCGACCGCGATGCTCAGCAGGAGTCCGGCGAACAACGCGATGACATAGAAGCAGGCGTTGTCCCAAAGGTAGCTCACCGTCGACCACGAGGTGAGGTAGAAGACGAAGTCGTAGGCATGGAACACCATGCCGACCGTGTTGAGCTTGGCTTGCGCCACGGCCACGACCACCGCCACGATCGACGCCGTTACCGCAGTTGCGAACAGCACGCGCCGGGTGGCCAGAGCAATCAGGGCGCCGATGAGGAATGTGGTGGCGGCCGTGAACAGCACGTTCGCCGGTGGTCCCTCCGTCATCCAGTAATAGGCGAGAATGACAGCCGAAATCGCGCTGCCAATTCTGGATACGGCCACCGGACCGAGCCGGAACTCGGCCGGAAGCGCCGGTGCAATCAACAGCACACGGCTATCTTCGGGCCCGCGAACGCCGGCCGTCTGCTCTGTCATTGCACGCCTTCATGATCCCCTGTCATAAAACTGTAACATGACGGGACCGGCGATGAATACAGGATGAAGGCTGGCTCGCTCGGAACGTGCTTAACCCGGCGCCGGCCGCTCGCCGCACCCTGGACAGCACCCACGAGATGCACACATCTAACTCACGCTGAGGCGTGACGAGACAACAATCGCCGGGATCAGATCCATGCAGAGCTCCAGCTCCAGTCGGGTCGTCATCGTGACCGGCGCCGGCAACGGCATCGGGGCCGGGGTTGCCCGCCACCTGGCTCAATCAGGCTGGCGTGTCGTGGCGGCCGACATCGATGCGGGCGCCGCCGCCGCGACCGCGCGGGCGATCGGAGGCCACGCCGTGGTCTGCGACGTGGGAAAGGAGGCCGATATCCGCGCGCTTGTCGACGAGGCGCGCGGCAAGCTCGGCCGCATCGACGCCATCGTCTCGAACGCCGGGATCAACGCCAATGGGCCATTGTCCGGCACATCGCTTGACGCGTGGAACAGGGTGCTCGCGGTCAACCTCACCGCGACGTTCCTGCTGGCGAAAGCCGCGGAGTTGGATCTCCGGGCGGTGAAGGGCGCAATCGTCACCATCGCCTCGACACGGGCGCACATGTCGGAGCCCAATACGCTCGCCTATTCGGCGAGCAAAGGCGGAGTTGTGGCGCTGACGCATGCGCTCGCCCTGACACTGGCGCCGGATGTACGGGTCAACTGCATCTCGCCCGGCTGGATCGATACCGGCAAGGCCGGTGCGCTGCGACCGTCCGATCACGCCCAGCACCCGGCCGGCAGGGTCGGGCGTCCGGACGACATCGCCGCGGCAGTGGGCTATCTGCTGTCGGATGCGGCCGGCTTCGTCACCGGCGCGGAGCTCATTGTCGATGGCGGCATGACCCGCAAGATGATCTACAGCTGACTCCGCCCCCCGGCCGGCAGACCTGAACTCGGTCCGAGGCGCATTCTCGCGCTCAGGGATCAACTTCCAGTGGTGAACTTGCTCGCAAGCTCTGCGAAGAAAGAGCCGAACGCGTCGGGCGTGTAGGGCTTGCGCAGCAACGGGCGCGAGCGGAGCTCCTCCGGCAGGGAATCGACCTCGGTGCCGCTCACGAAGCCGACCGGGACGCCCTTCTGCTGCAAGGCAATGGCCAGCGGTGTCGACGTTGCCTCGCCGACCATGATGTCCAGTATGGCGACATCAAATTCGAACGCGGCAACGGCCTCTCGCGCAGCCTCGACCGATGAGCACGGGATAATCGCCTGGACCGCGAGGCCCTTCAGCATCTCCTGCATATCGAGCAGCAATAGAGGCTCGTCCTCCAGGACAAGGACGCGCAAGTCCCGCCAGTTGCTGCAATTCCCCGCCACCCAGGCGCTCCTCACCCAAATTTCTCGGTCAGCATGAAGCAATTCGACGTTCGTGTCTTTTAACAATGACATAAGGATTGGCGTATGGCTTAACTGCCAGGTTGGTAACAGGGAGCATTCTTGCCGAAGCCCAAGGCATCGCCCCCCGGGATAACGTCGTGTCAGAAGTGCCCGCTGCGACGGTTGGACGGCTTTCGCAATTTCTCGCCCGAGGAGCTCCAATTCATGATGGAGCTGAAGTCCGACGAGCTGACTGTGGATCCTGGCACAACCGTGCTTTCGGAAGGAAGCGAGAGCCCGCACTTCTACACGGTGCTGTCGGGTTGGGCGCTCAAGTATAAGACCCTCCACGATGGCCGGCGGCAGCTGACGAACTTTGCCCTTCCGGGTGACCTGATCGGCCTGCAGGCGTCGATGTTCGAGTCGATGCAGCACTCGATCGAAGCACTGACGACGCTCACGCTTTGCGTCTTCCCCCGCGAGAAATTGTGGTTCCTCTTCAAAGATTTCGCGGGCCTCGCGCTCGACGTGACCTGGCTCGCGGCGCGCGAGGAGATGATTTTGGGCGACTACCTTGCCACGGCCGGCCAGCGGCGCTCGGTCGAGCGTGTCGCCTTCGTGCTGCATGACCTGTTCAGGCGGGCGCGTCGCTCGGGCCTCGTGAAGGGCGACACGCTCACATTGCCGATCACGCAGCATCATCTGGCGGATACGATCGGTTTCTCTCTCGTGCACACCAACAAGATGTTGCAGCGGCTCCGCCGCACGGAATGCTTCAAGTGGACGAATTCCACATTCCGGATGCTCGATGAGGCTAAGCTCGCATCCATTGCTCTGGCCCCGGAAGCACCAGGCGGAGCGCGGCCGTTCCTCTGAGCGTTTGGGGAGCATGGAGCAAGAACGCATCGAACGCGGCAGGGGCACCGGCGGGCCAGTCATCGAGACCGACATTCCGGCTCGTCTGGATCGCCTGCCGTGGGGGCGCTTCCATACCCTGGTCGTGGCCGCCCTCGGCATCACGTGGATCCTCGACGGACTCGAGGTGACGCTGGCCGGCGCCGTGGCCGGGGCGCTGAAGCAAAGCCCCACCCTGCAATTCAGCAACACGGACGTCGGCCTGGCCGGCAGCGCCTACCTCGCCGGCGCGGTTGGTGGGGCCATCTTCTTCGGATGGCTCACCGACCGGCTGGGCCGCAAGAAGCTCTTCTTCATCACGCTCGCCGTCTACCTCACGGCAACAGCCGCGACGGCGCTGTCGTGGAATCTGTGGAGCTTCGTCCTGTTCCGCTTCCTGACCGGGGCGGGCATCGGCGGCGAGTACACGGCGATCAACTCCACCATTCAAGAGCTGGTACCTGCCCGCGTCCGCGGCTGGACCGATCTGGTCATCAACGGCAGCTTCTGGATCGGCGCGGCGGTCGGCGCAGCCGGCTCCATCATTCTGCTCGATCCGGCGTGGTTCGGACCCGACACCGGATGGCGCCTCGCCTTTTTCATCGGCGCGGCCATGAGCCTCGTCATCCTCTACATGCGGCTCTGGATCCCGGAGAGCCCGCGCTGGCTGATGACGCACGGCCGGGCCGATGAAGCGCGCAAAATCGTCGCCGATATCGAGGCGGGCTTCCTCGCCCGCGGCCACACGCTACCGAGCGAGCCGCTGGCGACCATTCGCCTGCGCGCGCGGTCGCATACCCCGCTGGTCGAGGTCGCACAAACGCTGTTCCGATTACATCGCAACCGCACCCTCGTCGGCCTGTCGCTGATGGGGTCGCAAGCCTTCTTCTACAATGCGATCTTCTTTACGTATGCGCTCGTGCTCACCGAGTTCTACGGCATCCAGGCTGAGCACGTTGGCTGGTATATCCTGCCGTTTGCCGCGGGCAATGTGCTCGGCCCCATCATCCTCGGCCGGCTGTTCGACACCATCGGACGCCGGCCGATGCTGGCCTTCACGTACGCCGTATCGGGATTGCTGCTGGCCGCGACCGGTTATGCGTTCGCCATCGATGCGCTGTCCGCCCGGACGATGACCGTCTCCTGGATGGTCATCTTCTTCTTTGCCTCGGCTGCGGCGAGCGCGGCGTATCTCACCGTGAGCGAGACGTTTCCCCTCGAGATCCGCGCCCTTGCCATCGCCTTTTTCTACGCCGTGGGGACGGGGGTCGGCGGCGTGCTCGGTCCGTTGCTGTTCGGAGCGCTGATCGAGACAGGCTCACGCAAAAGCGTCTTCGCCGGCTACCTGCTCGGCGCCGTGTTGATGCTGCTCGCGGCCGGCGTTGCAGCCCGCTGGAGCGTGGCGGCGGAGCGCAAGCCGCTGGAGGAGGTGTCGCGGCCGCTTGCGTCAGCCGAGTAGGCTCTACGCAAGTCGGCGTGTGGCTCGACTAGCCCTTGCCGGCAAGGGCGCGCAGAGCCTCCGCTGTGGCGGCGTCGGCGGGAAAGAACGACTCCAGCGCCAGCTCCGACAAGGTGATGTCGATCGGTGTTCCGAACACCGTGGTCGTGCTGAAAAGGGCGAGGCTTCCGCCATCTGTCGCGAGCTGCAGCGGTACCAGGACTCCGGCGTAATCCGGGGACGGCGCCGGCCTCGTCGGCTTCGCCGATGTGGATTTGGGATAGCCGGACAGCTCGCGCATGAGCTCAGCGAGCACCGGATCTGCCGTGATCTCGATCTGGTTATGCAAACGGGCGAGCAGATGCGCGCGCCATTGCTCGTGGTTGAGGATGCGCGGCGCCAGCCCCTTCGGATGCAGGCTCAAGCGCAACACGTTGACCGGCGGCGTCAGCAGCTCCGGTGCAGCACCGGCAATCAGTCGCGACACCGCGGCATTGGACGCGATGAGGTTCCAATGCCGGTCGATGGCGAGAGCCGGATACGGCTCATGTCCGGCAAGGATCGTGTCGACGGCCCTGCGGGCGGATTCGAGCATCGGGTCGTTGAGCTTGCGCTCAGGGAAGACAGGCGCATACCCGCCCGCCACCAGCAGCACGTTGCGCTCGCGCAGTGGAATCTCGAGCTGGTCGGCCAGACGCAGAAGCATGTCGCGGCTCGGCTGCGAGCGTCCGGTCTCGATGAAGCTCAGGTGGCGCGTGGAGATCTCTGCCTCGAGCGCGAGGTCGAGCTGGCTCTTGCGGCGGCGCTGACGCCAATCGCGCAGCAGCTCGCCGACGGGTTGGGTCGCGATCATGTCCGACACGATAGCCCGAGCGGCACGCACACTCCATTACGCCCGAGGTAATCGACTTGGCGACGCGGACGCACGAGATAGCGGCCACGAGGCAAGCACCGCCGCATCGGCGAGCCCCCGCAAGGAGACATGCCATGACAGACACGAGCCACGGACCCGGCCCCGGCTACATCGTGGTGGAGATGACGATCCACGATCCGCAGCGCTTCAAGGAGTACACGGCGCTTTCCGCCCCATCCGTCCGCGCCGCAGGAGGCCGCTACATCGTCGCCGGCAGCGAGCCGGAGCTGCTCGAAGGCGAGCACCGGCCGCAGCGCATGGTCGTCGTCGAGTTCCCGACGGCCGCGCAAGCAAGGGCCTTCTACCACTCGGCCGCCTATCAAGCCGCGCGTCAGAAGCGGAGGGGCGCAGCGGATTTCAGAATGCTGCTGCTGGAGGGCGTCGCACATCCCGGGAGCCTCGACGCAGCCGCGGGCTCGACATTACCGCGCACGTAATCGACGCCGATTGCAACGCGCGAGATCATGTGGGGGCGCACCACAAACAGACAGGAGCTTTCGATGCCCTCGTTTCGTCCCTCGACCTTCCTGCGCCATGCCCTGCTTGCCGATGCGGCCGCCAGCGGCGCTACCGCACTGCTCCTGATCATCGGTGCCGGCGTCCTCGACGGCCTGCTCGGGTTGCCGGTTGCACTGATGCGCGGGGCAGGCCTGATCCTGATCCCGTACGTGGCCTTTGTAGCCTGGCTCGGCACGCGCGAACGCTTGTCAGGGGCGGCAGTGCGGGCGGTGATCATCCTCAACGCCATTTGGGCCGCAGCGAGCCTGCTGGTGCTGGTCGGCGGGGCGGTGGCCCCGACGATGCTCGGCTATGCCTTCGTTGTCCTCCAAGCGCTGGTTGTGGCGCTGTTCGGTGAGCTGCAGTACGTCGGCCTGCGACGGCCCGCCATGGAGCCGGCCTGATGCTCCACTCCAAGTGACCGTCATCGCGGCAACGGGGCGGCTCGAGCCGCCCCGTTTCCTTTCCGGCTCCGGCTTCCCGCCATGAACCGGCCCGCGGACGGATTGACGAAGACGCTTGCCATTCCCATGAAACGTTACAAAGATGCGCGACAAGCGCCATTAAATGGGAGGTAGCAGCCGAGGCATGGATGCCGACCCCAAGAAGCAGGTGCTGCGGCGGGATCGCGTGACGATGCGAGACGTCGCCCGGCTGGCGCGTGTTTCGCTGGGGACGGTCTCGCGCGTCGTCAACGGCAATCCGACGGTTGCACGCGATGCGCGCCAGCGCGTGCTCAACGCCATCGAGGCGCTGGGATGGCAGCCGAACGCCGTCGCCCGCAGCATGCGCACGGCAACCACCAGAACCATCGGCTGCATCGTCCCCGACATCCGCAATCCGCTGTTCGCCGGCATCGTCAAGGGAGCCGAGGAGGTCCTGTCCGAGCGCGGCTACGCGCTGATGGTCGCGAGCAGCGATGAAAGGCCGGCGCGGGATTGCGAGTTGATCGATCTGTTCCTGCAGCGGCGCACCGACGGACTGCTGCTGGCCCCTTCCGAGGACATGGACCCGCAGACCCAAGCGCGCATCCGCAAGGTCGGCGTGCCGACCGTGCTGATGGAGCGCGATCTGCCGGAAAACGTCGATTCCGTCGCGTCGGATCAAAGCAATGGCATGCAGTCTGCCGTCAATTATCTGTTCTCCCTCGGCCACCGCAGGATCGGCCTCATCACCGGCAACCGGCGCAACCGGGCCGGCCGCGAGCGTCATCGCGGATTCCTGCGGGCGTTCGAGGCGGCAGGCTTTCCGATCGACCCCATGCTGCAGCGCGTGGAGAGCTTTTCCCCCGGCTACGGCTATCGCGAAGCCCTCGACCTTCTCGGCATGCGCGATCCGCCCACGGCGATGATCGTCGCTGGCAGCTTCATGTTGGCCGAGGTGCTGCGGGCCAGCCGCAACCGCAACAAGCGCATCCCCGAGGATCTGTCGGTGATCAGCACCGGCGATACGGATCTCGCCGAGCTGGCTCCACCCTCGTTCACAGTGATCCGGTGGGACCTGGCGGCTCTCGGACGCGAGGCAGCGACGCTGCTGCTGGAGCGCTTGACCAATCCGAACGGGGCTCAAGAAGCCAGACACGTTCTGATCCGGACCGAGGTCGTGCTGCGCAAGTCGTGCATCGCCCCGTCTTCGACGTAGCCTGACTAAACGCCGCACCGATCGTGGAAACGTTTCATTGACGGCCGGGCCCACTGCTTGGTAGCGTCGCCGCCAAGAACATCGCCAAGGTGCCTTTGAGGAGGAAACTGTGACCAAGCCCATCGGGTCCTCACTACCCAAGTCGATTGCCGTAGCCGTCGCGTTGACGGCCATGACGTCTGCAGCCGCATCGGCGGCCTGTGAGCTCAAGCTCGGAATGATCGGCGTGCTGTCCGGACCCGCTGCTCAGTGGGGCCTGGCGCTGCGCGGCGCCGTCGAGCTCATCGCCGCCGAGGCCAATGCGGAAGGCGGCCTGCAGGTCGGCAGCGAGAAGTGCAAGGTCTCCGTCACCGCCATCGACGCCAAGTACACGGCGGAAGGTGCGGCTGCAGCCGCCAACCAGATGGTCAGCCAGGGCGTGAAGTTCATCATTGGTCCGATCGGCTCACCTGAGATGACCGGACTGAAGCCGATTGCCGCCCGCAACAACCTGCTCGTGATGGGCAATGGCTATGCCAAGAACGCCATTGGCCCGCAGTGGCCGCTGGTGTTCCACAACGGTCCTGGGCCGAGCGGCTGGGCCGAGCCGATCGTTGCCTACGTCAAGAACAAGTTCAACATGAAGAAGGTCGTTCTCATCGCGCCGAACGATCAGGGCGGTACGGACATCGCCAGCGTCGACGCTGTTGCCTACAGGAAGCACGGCATGGAGGCGATCGAGGAGTATTACCAGCGCGGCACGACCAACTTCGCGCCGATCATCACGCGCGTCCTGAACGAGAAGCCGGACGCCGTCGACACGGCCTCCTCTCCTCCGGGCGATGCGGGCGTCATCGTGAAGCAGCTTCGCCAGGCCGGTTTCGAAGGCCCCATCGGGCATCTCGGCGGACCGGGCACATCGGAGATCGCCCGAGTCGCAGGCGGATACGACGTGCTCAAGAACTTCTACTGGTACGAGCCCGTTTACATCGACGACAAGGTGCGCTCGATGGCAACCAGCTACAAGAAGCTGCTCGGCACCGACGCGCCCGAGAACAACCTCTTCTACCAGTGGGTCAGCGCCGGCCGCATGGTAACCAAGGCGATCTCCAAGGCCGGCACCATCGACGATACCAAGAAGGTTGCAGAGGCTCTGCGCTCGCTGCCCGTCGAGGACGAGCAGATGGGCAAGGGACTGTGGATCGGCCAGGAGTTCTTCGGCATCAATCAGGAGCTCTCGTTCCCGTTCGGCATCGGTCTCATTCTGGACGGCAAGGAGCAGCCTATCGTCCGTCACGAAGCGGCAACCGGAAAGTGACGGTCCGCCTGTGGAGAGCATCGTTGCGACAGGCCTGATCGGCATCAGCCTGGGCGCGCAGTACGCACTGCTCGCCCTCGGCTTCACGCTGATCTTCGGTGTCTTGGGCGTCATCAACTTTGCCCATGGCGCCTTCTACGTGCTCGGCGGCTATCTGGCCTACGCCGCCGTGCACCATCTGGGCGTACCGTACGCGCTGGCGGTGGTGCTGGCTGCGCTCGGAACCGCGGCACTCGGCTATCTGTTCGAGATGCTGCTGCTCGAGCGCATGATCGAGGATCATCTCGCCACGCTGATGCTCACACTCGGCCTCTACCTGGTGATGGCGACGGGCGTGCTCGTCGTGTTCGGGCCCGAGTCGCCGCAGTTCCAGTTTCCCGTGCAGGGAACGCTGCGTTGGGGCGGGTTCTACATCCCGCTCGAGAACCTCGTGGTGCTGCTGATCTGCCTCGCCACCATCAGCATCGTCTATCTCCTCATGTATCGCACCGACTTCGGCCGTGCCTTGCGCGCGCTTGCCGACGATCGCAACGTCGCGGCCGCGGTCGGGCTGCGCTCTCGCCTGCTGTTTCCGCTGGCATTCGCGCTGGCCGCAGGTCTCGCAGGCCTGACCGGGGCGCTCGTGACCCCGATCCTGTCGCTCGCCCCGCATCTCGGCGATCCGGTGCTGGCGACGTCGTTCCTGGTCGTCATTCTCGGCGGCCTCGGCAGTATCGGCGGCGCCACGGCAGCGGCATTCATCGTCGGACTTGTGGAGGCCTACTCGGCCGTCTACCTCGGCGGCTCCAAGGGGGCGCTCGCGCTGTTCGTGCTGGTGCTCATCGTCCTCGTCGTGCGCCCGCAGGGACTGTTCGGCCGCGACGTGCGGAGGGCCTGACCAATCATGGGCCACTCCGAACCCAACAGATTCTTCGGCCTGGGCGAGCTTGTGGCGATCCTGGCCGTGGCGCTGTTCTTCTTCGTTCCGCTGCTCTCGACCGACCCGTTCCTGACCTCGGTCGCGAACCAGATCCTGATCGCGATCACGGCCGCGTTCGGCGTCTACATCATGCTGCGCATGGACCTGATGACGTTCGCCGTGCCGGCCTTCATGGCGGTCGGCGGCTACGCATTCGCCATCGCCAGCCTGCGCTTGGGCTGGACCGACTCGTTCCTGCTCACCGCATTGAGCTTCGTCGTTCCGGCCCTGATCGCGATGCCCATCGGCGCCTTGGTCTTGCGCTTGCGCGGCGTCTATTTCGTGCTCGTGACCTTTGCGCTGACGCAGATCGTCGACCTGCTGCTGTTCGAGATGCGAACGGTCACCGGTGGCTCCGACGGCCTGGTCGGCATGCCGGCCACGACGCTGTTCGGCATGCAGCTCGCCGACAACCGCGCCGTCCTGTTTCTCGCTTGCGGCGTGACACTGCTGGCCGCGCTCATCACGGCAGCACTCACGCGCTTCTACCGGCAGCAGTTCGCCGCCATCGAGGAGAACGACGTGCTGGCGCAGAGCCTGGGCCTCGTGGTGTGGCGCTACAAAGCCATCGGGTTCGTGGTGGCGGCAGGCCTCTCGGGCATGGCAGGCTTTCTGCTCGTCAACATGCTGCTGACGGCGCATCCCACGTCGTTCAGCCCGATCTCGTCGGTCAACTACATTGCCTACACCATCATCGGCGGCAATAGCGCGATGCTCGGTCCGATCGTCGGATCGACGCTTCTGGTCTGGGCATCGAACGTCTTCAGCCTGCGGGGCGAGTACTCGCAAGGCCTGTTCGGACTGCTCATCATGCTCGTGGTGGTCGTGGCAAAGGGCGGCATCGTCGGCACCTTGGAGCTGATGATCCGCCGCCTCGCCTCCGGCATGTTCAAGAGGCAAGATCCCGTGGCGCAGGCCGGCATAAAGGCGGAGCAGCCCCATGGCCACTAGCGAGATCATGCGGCAGCCCACCACCCAGCCCACCGCGCTCGAGACAAATCACGGCCTCCTGCGCGTGGACAAGCTGTCGAAGCAGTTCGGCGGACTCAAGGTCTTCGAGTCGATCGACTTCACGCTGGCGCCCGGCGAGATCCTCGGCGTGATCGGCCCCAACGGCGCCGGCAAGACGACGCTGATCAACGTCATCTGCGGACGGCTGGCGCCGACGGCGGGTCGCGTGCTGCTCGGCTCGCGCGACATCACCGGCAAGCCGTTCCATTCCATCAGCCGCCTTGGCGTCGCGCGCAGCTTCCAGCAAACCAACACGTTCCGCACGGCGACCGTGGGCGAGAACCTTTCCCGCGCCATCCGCTTCAGCCACGGCGGCCCTGAGCTTTGGCGGACGCTCGCGCCGCTGCTCGAGCGCTTCGAGCTGGCAGCGCGGCTCGACGAGCAGAGCGACAAGCTGCCCTACGGCCTGCAGAAGATGCTTGGCCTGCTGCTCGCGTATGCCACGCGGCCCAAGGTGCTCATGCTGGACGAGCCGGCCGCGGGCCTGGAAGGACGCGAGCGTAGCCGCGTCGACGATTTCGTGCAGCACGCGCGCCACGAGCTCGGCTGCAGCATTCTGATCGTCGAGCACGACATGGACCTCATTCGGCGCCTCTGCCCGCGCATCATTGTGCTGGACGCCGGCCACGTGCTGGCCGAGGGGCCTCCGGCCGAGGTGCTGACGCGCAACGACGTGATCGACGCCTACGTCGGCCGCACCGAGGACGACGACTGATGCTGAGTGTGACCAATCTTGAAGTGCGCTACGGCGGCATCACGGCCCTGCGGCGCGTGTCGATCGAGGTCGGCAAGGGCGAGACCGTCCTGCTCGTGGGCGCCAATGGTGCCGGCAAGTCGAGCCTCATCAACGCCGTGATCGGGCTGGTCCCGACGGCCGGCGGCAAGATCGTCTTCGATGGCCAGGATCTCGGGCCGATGTCGAGCGATCGGCGCGCGCGCCAGGGCATCGGCTATTGTCCGGAGGGCCGGCGTGTGTTCGCGTCCATGTCCGTTGGCGACAACGTGCTCGCGGGTGCGTTCGGCGCAGGCCGGCAGCGCCAGAGCGAAGCGCTCGAGCTGCTGACCGGCATCTTCCCGCTGCTGAGCGAGCGCATCAACCAGCCCGCAGGCCAGCTCAGCGGCGGCCAGCAGCAGATCGTTGCGTTCGCCCGCGCCATGAGCTCGTTCCCCAAGCTTCTGCTGCTCGACGAGCCGTTCCTCGGCCTTGCCCCGGTGTGGATCACGCGCATCAGCAACGCCATCCGCGAGCTGCAGCGGCGCGGCACGACCATCCTGATGACGGAGCAGATGGCCCGGCCGGCATTGAAGATCGCCACGCGCGGCTACGTGATGCGCGGCGGCGAGGTGCGGCGCAGCGGCACCGTTGAAGAGATCCGCGACATGGCGCTCGCGGAGGAATACCTGTGACCGGCTGCCACTGAGCCGGTCATATCGCGTGCTTGTGAGGAGATGAGATGGAACTTGGACTGAGCGGCAAGACGGCGCTGGTGACCGGCGGCAGCAAGGGCATCGGACTGGAGACGGCACGTCTTCTTGCGCGTGAAGGCGTCAGCGTGATGATTGCCGCACGCCGCCCGTCGGCGCTGGCGGAGGCGGCCGACGACATCCTTCGCACCACGGGCAAGCGCGTTCACACGCATGAGCTGGACGTCACGAACGTCGATCAGATTCAGAAGCTGCCGACTGCGATCGAGAAGGCCCTCGGGCATATCGACCTGCTCGTCAACAATGCGGGCACCGGCACCTACAAGCCGTTTCTCGAGGTGACCGACGAGGAGCTCGTGTACGGCACGGCCATCAACTTCTTCGCGCAGTTCCGCATCTGCCAGAAGGTCATCCCGATGATGCAGAAGCGCGGCGGCGGGCGCATCGTCAATGTCTCCGGCGAGACGGGCATCTCGGTGACGAGCCCGCCCTTCCTGTCGTCGTGCACGGGACCTGCCAAGTCGGCGGAGATCCGCCTGTCCAAGATCCTCGCCAACGAGTTCGCGCCACACAACATCCGCGTCAATTGCATCGTGCCGGGCTTCGTCAATACGCCCGAGCGGTTCGCCAAATGGGAGCGGGAGCTGTCCAAGCGCCAGCTTTCGCCCGAGGAGGCGGAGGCCGAGCGCCAGAAATGGTCGTCCAACCAGGCCATGCGGAACACCCGCTGGGGCACGCCTGAGGAGCTGGCCAACGTGATCGTGTTTGCACTGTCCGACGCCGCGAGCTTCGTCAATGGCGCAGTTCTGGTAGCCGACAACGCGCAGGACAAGTCGTGAAGGACGGCGCATAAATCTTCGAGGGCAATCCTTCAACAACGGACGAGTGCGTGAAGCAGGAGCAGAAAAGCGGGGCAGGACGCGCCAAGGCGCCGCTCGACGGCATTACGGTCATCGAGCTCGGCCACAGCGTTGCGGCACCCTATGCCGGCCTCATTCTGGCGGACCTCGGCGCCAGGGTCATCAAGGTGGAGAACCCCAAGGGCGGCGACTACGCCCGCGGCTGGGGCCCGCCGTTCTGGACCGACATCGCCACGGCCTACCTGTGCCTCAACCGCGGCAAGATCGGCATCACCGTCGATTTCTCCAACGAGGCGGATGCGCGTGCGCTGAAAAAGCTCATTCTGGAAGAGGCCGATGGCGTAATCCAGAATCTGCGCCCCGGCATTCTCGACAAGTTCGGGTTGACGGCCGAGGCGCTCAGGGCCGAGAAGCCGTCGCTGATCTGGTGCGATATCGGCGCGTTCGGCTCGACCGGCCCGCTGGCATCCAAGCCCGGCTACGACCCGCTCGCGCAGGCTTCGACCGGCATCATGAGCGTCACCGGCGAGGGCAACCGCCCGCCCGTGCGCGTCGGCGTCTCCCTGGTCGACATGGGCGCCGGCATGTGGACCGTGATCGGGTTCCTGTCGAGTCTCGTCGCGCAGCGCGCGACCGGCCAAGGTGCCCGCGTCTCGACCTCCCTGTTCGAGACAGGGCTCGCATGGATGACGGTGCCGCTCGCCGGCTACGAAGGCGCCGGCGACGTGCGCAAGCCGTACGGCTCTGGCACCGCCGAGATCGTGCCCTATCAGGCGTTCCAGACGTCCGACGGCTGGCTGATGATCGCCGCCGGCAACGACAACCTGTTCCGCCGCCTGTGCAGGGCGATCGGCCTCGATGCGCTCGCAGAGGCGCCCGAGTACGCCACCAACCAGGCGCGCGTGATCAACCGCGAGACGCTCATTCCGCGCATTGCCGAAGCCGTCGCGCGGCTCGGTGCCGCGGAGCTCGGCGACATGCTCGACAAGGCGGGCGTGCCAAACGCGCCGCTGCTTTCGGTGGACCAGGTCGCGCGCCATCCGCAGACGGAAGCCGTGGGCATGCTGGCCCCGGTGGCCGAGGGCCAGCCGAGGCTCGTCGGCATCCCCATCGCATTGAACGGCGAGAGGCCGAGATCGAGCGGAGGCGCGCCGAGGCTCGGCGAGCATAACGCTACGCTCGGCATGGCCCCCACAACCGCACCGAAATCGAGGTGAGGCCCTTTGGCCCGCGACATGGAGAGTGAAATCGAATGACGACGATGGAGACCCCTGCTGGCCGTGATGTCTCGGTGGCACTGGGTCCAGATTATCCTGAGCTGCGCGACTCGGTGCGCCGCGTCTGCGCGAAGTTTCCGGTCGAATACTGGCGCAAGCTCGACGAGGCGCGCGGCTATCCCACCGAGTTCGTCAAAGCGCTGACGGAGGCGGGCTTCCTCGGCGCGCTCATCCCGGAGGAGTACGGCGGGTCGGGCTTGCCGTTGCGCGCGGCCGCGGTGATCCTCGAGGAGATCAACGCATCGGGCTGCGTGGCGAGCCCTGCGCACGCGCAGATGTACATCATGGGCACGCTGCTGCGGCACGGCAGTGCCGAGCAGAAGCAGCGCTATCTGCCCAAGATCGCATCGGGCGAGCTTCGCCTGCAGGCCTTCGGCGTGACCGAGCCGACGACGGGCTCAGACACCACCCAGCTCAAGACGCGCGCCGACAAGAAGGGCAACGACCGCTACGTCGTCAACGGCCAGAAGGTCTGGACGAGCCGGGCGCTCCACTCCGATCTGATGCTGCTGCTGGCGCGCACGACACCGGCCGACCAGGTCAAGAAGCGGTCCGACGGACTTTCCGTTTTCCTCGTCGACCTGCGCACCTCGCTCGGCAAGGGCGTCGACATCCGACCGATTCGCGCGCTCATCAACCACAACACCACCGAGGTATTCTTCGACAACCTCGAGGTGCCGGCCGAGAACCTGATCGGCGAGGAAGGCAAGGGCTTCAAGTACATCCTCGACGGCATGAACGCCGAGCGCATCCTGGTTGCGTCGGAGTGCATCGGCGACGGCCGCTGGCTGCTGAAGAAGGGCGTCGACTACGCCAACGAGCGCAAAGTCTTCGGCCGCTCTATCGGCCAGAACCAGGGCGTGCAGTTCCCGCTGGCGCGGGTCTATGCCGAGCTCGAGGCCGCCGACATGATGGCGCGCCGCGCCGCCGCACTGTTCGACGCTGGCGAGCCGTGCGGGGCGGACGCCAACATGGCCAAGCTGCTCGCCTCCGAGGCGACGTGGCACTCGGCCGAGGTCACCATGGAGGTGCATGGCGGCTTCGGCTTCGCCGCCGAGTACGACGTCGAGCGCAAGTGGCGCGAGGCGCGCATCTATCGCACCGCCCCCATCTCCACCAACATGGTCCTAGCCTACCTGAGCCAGCATGTGCTCGGGCTCCCGCGCTCATACTGACAACCGACAGGAGAATGCACATGACCGGATTGACGAGGCAGACGGCCGAGTTCGCATCCGCCATCTCCGCAGCCGCTGTACCGCGCCAATGCACCGACGGCGCGCGGATCGGCATCGCCGATTGCGTCGGCGTCATGATTGCGGGCGCCAACGAGGAGGCGCCGCGGATCGTCGCCGGCACCGTTCCCACATCGACCAGCAACGATGCGGCCCCGGAGATCCCGAGCGGACGCAACTTGTCGGCGCCGGACGCAGCGCTCGTCAACGGCGTCGCCGCCCACGTGCTCGATTACGACGACGTCGCTCTGGCAGGGCATCCGAGCACCGTGCTCGTTCCTGCGCTGCTGGCCGAAGGCTGGACGCTCGACTCCAGCGGCGCCGATATCCTGAGCGCCTACGTGGCCGGCTACGAGATCTGGGCCCTGCTGCAGGAGCTCGAGCCCGGCTCGCTGCACGAGCGCGGGTTCCATCCGACTGCCGTGCTCGGCTCCATCGCCACGGCGGCCGCCTGCGCGCGCCTGCACGGGCTCGACGCCGACAAGACGCAGAACGCGATCGCCATCGGCGCATCCATGGCCTCGGGTCTGGTCTCCAACTTCGGCAGCATGACCAAGTCGTTCCACGCCGGGCGCACGGCTCAGAACGGCGTGCTCGCCGCGCGGCTGGCGGCGAAGGGCTTCACCGGATCGGCCGACGCGCTCGAGCATCCGGTGGGCTTCATGCGCGCCCATTCCGCATCGGGCTCGCCCAACCTCGAGGAGAAGGCCCTGGGCCTCGGCTCCAAGTGGCGCCTGCCCGACTCCGGCATCTGCGTGAAGCGCTATCCCATCTGCTACGCCACGCACCGCTCGATCGACGCCATGATCGAGCTCGCGCGCAAGCACGACCTCAAGGCCGACGCGGTCGAGGAGATCCGGGTTCGCACCGGCGACGCGCAGCGGCTGATGCTGCGCAACACGTCGCCCAAGACCGGGCTCGAGGCCAAGTTCAGCATGGAGTTCGCCATGGCCTCGGCGCTCGTTGCACGCCGCGTCGGCCTCTCGGAGCTGACGGACGAGTTCGTGCGCCGGCCCGAGGTGGTGAGCGCGATGACAAAGGTCAAGACCACCACCACCGACGAGCGCGTGCCGGGCTGGGATCAGCCGTTCGCGCCGGATGATCGGGTCAGCGTCGTGCTCAAGTCGGGCCAGGTCATCGAGCACGAGCCGGTAACCTTCGCCAAGGGAAGCTGGCAGCGGCCTCTGACGCGCGAGGAGCTGAAGGACAAGTTCATGGACTGCGCTGTCCGCAGGTTCGACCAGAAACAGGCCGGCACGCTGTTCGATCAGCTCTGGTCGCTCAGCGAGCTCGGCTCGGTGCGCGAGCTCAAGCTGACCGAGCACATGGTACGCAACTAGACGGCTCAAGGGGAAAGACGCTCATGTCATTCACACAGATCGGCGACTATTCGATCCAGCGCGTCATCGAGCTCGAATGCGCGCCGTTCTCCGCGCGTGAGTTCTTTCCCGACCTGACCGCCGAGATGCTCGAGACGTGCCGCGCGGAGCTGCCGCGCGGCGCGCTCGTCGACAACGACATGCTGGCCATGAGCTTCCACACGTTCATCCTGCGCACCGGCCGGCACACCATCCTCATCGACACCTGCTGCGGCAACGACAAGGAGCGCCCGGCGCGGCCGATGTTCCATCGGCTCAACACCAACTTCATGGACCGGCTCGCTGCCGCGGGCGTCAAGCCCGAGCAGGTCGACTTCGTCATGTGCACGCATCTGCACTGGGACCATGTCGGCTGGAACACGCTGCGCAAGGACGGGCAATGGGTGCCGACGTTCCCGAACGCCAAGTACATCATGGCCAAGCGCGAGTACGACCACTGGGACGGCGTCTACAGCCGCGGCGAGAAGAGCGTGCATCGCACGTCGTTCGAGGACAGCGTCCTGCCTCTCAAGCGCGCCGAGCAGGCCGTCCTGGTCGAGGACGACTTCGAGCTCGAGAAGGGGATCTGGCTCGAGCCCTGCCCCGGACACTCGCCCGGCAACGTCGTCATCAATCTGGAGTCGAAAGGCGCGCGCGGCGTGGTGCCTGGCGACGTGCTGCATCACCAGATCCAGCTTGTGTTCCCCGAGATGTCCACCATGGCCGATGCCGATCGCAATCTGGCCCGCACGACGCGCACCGCGCTGATCGAGAAACACGCAGGCACCGGGCATCTGATCTTGCCGGCGCACTTCCCCACGCCCACCGTCGGCCGCATCGAGCGGCACAAGCACTCGTTCCGCTACGTGACCTGACGGCGGTGCCTCCGGTCTCGCCGTGACCGGGCACGGTCCGCCGCCAGCAGCAGCGTCCTGCCGCCTGATGAACCCCGCGTGCCGGTGTGGTATTGGTCGCACTTGCCGACCGCCGAGCCGGCCGAGTTCAGAGGTTCACGAGCGTGCCGAGACGCGATCCGAGGAACACGACGCGCTTCTGGGTCAATCCTCGCTTCCCGGGGCTGAGCCTGATGCGTGCCGAGTTCACGACGCACGAGTTTCCGCCGCATGTGCACGAGGCCTTCGTCGTCGCCGCCACCGAGGCGGGCGGCTCGGTGGTCAAGAGCCGAGGGCTCATCGAGCAGGCGCACCAGGACGCGCTGTTCGTCTTCAATCCGGGCGAGCCGCATGCCGGCTGGATGGGGCGCAGCAGCCTTTGGCGATATCGCGCCTTCTATCTGGCCCGGCCAGCCATCGAGTGGCTCGCGCGGGAGCTCGGCATCGAGCAGGTGCCGCACTTCACCCGCAACATGTTCACCGATCGGGACCTGATCGACGCCTTCCTCCGGCTGCACGCGGCCTGCGAGGGAGCCTCCACGCACGATCCGCGCGAGCTCATGGTCTCGACGTTCGGCACATTGTTCGGCCGGCACGGCAGCGGTGGCGGTCGGATTGCTCCCGCACCGGCCGATCGCGAGCTGCTTCGGCGAGCGACGGACATCATGCACGCCCGCTTTGCCGAGCCCCTGCTGCTGGACGACCTCGCGGCTGCGCTGCACCTGACGAGCTTTCAGCTCATCGGGCTGTTCAAGCGCACGATGAGCCTGACGCCGCATGCCTACCTCACCCAGATCCGCCTGAATGCGGCCTGCAGGCTGCTGAAGCGCAATTGCGCGCCGGCCGAGGTAGCGGCCGCCTGCGGGTTCTACGATCAAAGCGCCATGAACAAGCACTTCAAGCGGTGCTACGCGATCACGCCGCTTCAGTACGCCCGGGCCAACCTCGAGGCGCGGGCGCAGCCGGCCTAGCGCATTCCGCAATTCGCTGGGGACGGCGAACCGGTGAGGGCGGCATGGCTTCGGTGCCCAACACCCTCACCCTTCGCGCCCAAGGGCCTGCCCGGGCCGCTCTACGATTCCTTACTGCAAGGATTGAATGCCGCGTCTCGTCATGGCTCCCTCCCCGGCGGGGCGAGGGCTGTTCGCCATGACTTGCGAGCGCTCGGGCTCAGCCGCGCCACACTATCGGCAAGCGCGAGCAAGTCATCCAGCGAACAGGGTGAGGGGGGCCGGCACGGGCTCGAAGCGGATCGGAGATCGCGCCGGCGCATCAATTTCTGCCAATACGCTGAAGCGCTACAGCGCCATCTCTCCAACGTTCAGAGGAGGCGCATCACCCATGTCACGCGCGTTCTATCACGAGCACCCCGACACCCTCGAATTGGAAACCCAGGTGGTGGAGGCCCAGCCCGGAAGGCTGCTTTTGGCACAATCGCCCTATTTTCCAGGCGGAGGCGGGCAGCTCGCGGACAAGGGCTTCATTCGCTGGGCAGGCGGCCAGGTCAAGGTGACGGGCTTCGAGAAGGTCGGCGGCCGGCTCTGGCACGTTCTGGAGGATGCCGAGGTCCAGATCGACGGGACCGTGCAGGCCGTCGTGGACGCCGCCTTCCGCAACATGATGACCCAGTTGCACACGGCGACCCATGTGCTCAATGCCGTCGTGTTTCAGGAGTTCAACGGGGCCCTCGTCACCGGCGTGCAGATGAACGAGGACGGCACCGCCCGCATGGACTTCGACCTGCCCGACGTCGACAGCCAGCGCCTGCGCGCCATCGAGGACCCGATCAACGCCGCGATCCGGCAGGACCTCGCGGTCAGCGACAGCTACATTCCGCTCGACGATGCTTACGAGGAGCATGGGCTGATCCGAACCAAGTCGGTCGCGCCGCCGCCCACAACGGACGGCAAGATTCGCATCGTCGAGATCAAGGGCCTGGACCGGCAGGCGTGCGGCGGCACGCATCTGTCCTCGACCGGGGGATCGGGCCTCGTACGCATCATGAAGATCGACAACAAGGGTCGGCGCAACCGCCGCATCAAGATCGGCTTGGTGGAGCACGTCGGGAAGGCGTAAGCGCGCCCTGCACCCACGCCAGCGTCATGCGCCGAGCGGCCGGCCTGAGTTCGCAACGAGCTCATAGTGCTGCACTGTTCTGTCGTAATCGATGAGCACGGCTTCGGCCTCCGGCTCGACGACGGCAGTCTCCGGCGCCGCCCCCGCGAAGGCAATGATGGCGTCCATCGACTCCCAGAACGTCAGCACGTGGACCTCGACATCGTCTTTCCGGTCCTCGCGCAGCAAGAGCGCGCCCTTGTGGCCCTTGATCGCTTCGAGCTGCGGAAAGACTCGTTTCCGTGCGTGCTCCACGTAGAGATGCACCTTCTCCCGGCTTGCCCGCCCCCGCCACGATCTGACGATCATTGCTCGCGTCTCCCTGTGCGTTCGAGAAACAGCGGCCAGGATGCGTGTGGGCCATCCGCGCGGTATTGGCGAAATCTTGCCACCGCAATCATGGGGACACCGCTCCGGCGGTTGTGTAGTTTGACAGCGGAAACTCGTATGGCGAAACCAGATCCGAGGGGCACTGCATTTCGACGGGGACGCTCATTCTCGTTGTCGGCGCCAGCGGCGTCGGCAAGGACACGCTGATCGAGACCGCCCGCGCTCGGCTCGCCCGAGCCGGATTCGTCTTCCCGCGCCGTTGGATCACGACGCCGCGAGACCGAGGCGAGGGCCACGTCCACGTCACCGAGGCTCAGTTCGACGACGCGGTCCGCTCTGGCCGTCTGGTTCTGCACTGGCAGGCCCACGGGCTCAGCTACGCAATTCCGGCGGACATCCGCAGCGACCTGCAGGCCGGCAGGCACGTCGTCGTGAACGCCTCGCGCAGCGTCATCGAGGATGCGCGAAAGCAGTTTGCGCGCGTCCAGATCGTCAATATCACGGCGCCCGCGGACGTGGTGCGGGCACGCCTGGCGCAAAGAGGGCGCGAGTCGCCGGCGCAGATCGAGGAGCGCGTGCGGCGCGCGCTAGCCTTCACCCCGAACGGAGCTGATGTCGTCACGTTCTGCAACGATCTGCCGCTCCCCGAGGCCGCCGACGCGTTCGTGTCGCTGATCGTGTCGCTGTCGCGCCCTTAAGGACCGTCGATGCCAGCCCCGACTGCAAGTGTATTCGCAATCACACGACGGGAGCACCACCCTCCGCCCCCGGAGAGAGGAAGACCGCCAGCGCCTCGGATCGATCAGAGCGCACACTCACCTGCCACGATCTTTCTCCGGCTGGACGTTGCGCGTCCCGAGGCGTGTGGACCGCAGCCCACGCGTAATTGAACCGGGATGGCCGCAGCATACGCGCGCCGGCAGCCGCGGGGACAACTTCGCGCTCGCCGGCGGGTAGCGAATAGAGTCAGTCGATCAGGCCGCTCCCGGTTCGCTACTCACAACCTCACCACGTCACCACCTCACCACCTCGCCTCTGCATGCCCACCCCTCCATTTACGTCATCCCTGGCCAAGTGAGCGCACCGCGCGAACGCGAGCCGGGATCCGGGCCCAGGTCTCCCGCGTCTGCCACGAGTCTTACGCTGGATCCCGCATCGGCGCTCGGCCCGCACGGGCCGCCCGGGTGCGGGATGTCGGCGCGGGAGAGGCATTCAGATCAAGCGCGTCCTCTCCCCCAGCTCCGTCATCCCGGCGCGGGGGGGGGGGGGGGC
>JBLNBZ010000049.1:0-54831 GCA_050260355.1 Bacteroidota bacterium
GCATCCTGCAGACCATCTAGCATCCCAAGAGCGGCACCTTCAAGATGCCGGCTTGGCCGGTGCGCAATGACGGCAAGCCGCCGGAGGTGAAGCCGTCGCCATTGCTCGGCGCAAACACGGACGAGGTTTTGCAGTCGTGGCTCGGAATGAGCGAGCGCGACGTGGCGGTGCTCAAGAGCAGCAAGGTGGTTTGAGCATCATGATGCCGCTGCGGCCCCGCCGGAGCGGCATCACTCGAGGACTGCAACGCGGCGATGCCATTATCCGGCACCGCCGACACCACATCCTGCGGCGCAAAGAGCGTTTGGATGAAGCTCATCAGCGAGCTTCAGCCCGCAGCCAATTACCGGCCCACGGCGGCACACGAGCGCCTTCAGGTAGCCATCTTGGCCTTGATGGCCCCAATGACGAGCGCGGTCACGCCACCGCTTATGCCACCCGTCAGAAAGCCCTGGACGATGGTACCGATGTCGAGCCCGGACGCCGCGGCTGCTCCGCCGAGCCCCAGAACCGAGTTCAGGATTTGCCCACCGACACCTCCGCCGAGGGCACCGGCGATAGTGTTGCCGACCGGACCCAGGCTCATATCCTTGGATGCCGCGCCCGCCGCGTTTCCGCCGATCGCGCCGCTGATAAGCTGAATGATGAGAGACGTAAGGTCCATCACAGTCTCCGTGGTGCTGCAAACGCCTCCTCGAAGGCGTGCTTTGAGAATAGAGTCTCGCTTACATCCGACTACGGAGCAAGCCACATTAGGAGCGCAGGCCGCAACGCAGCGCAGCAATCTCGATAAACCTTAACCTGCGAGCAACGCGCTCCTAAGACATTCAACGTCTATTCGATTTTTCGAAAATTTGTTCGTAGCAATATCGAATCACGCTCTTTCAGCATACGCGCGACGGCACATGCACGATCGAAGCGATGGCGCAGCGCCTGGACATCGAGCTTCCAAAGTACAGCCGCAAAATGCTTTAAAACGCTCCGCCCGTCGTGAAGCGGTCGTCATCGTCCCTGGATTCGCCCGACGATGAAGGATCGGCCGTCGGCGACCAGCCCCCGCGGCTCTCCGGCTCACGCCTCCAGCCGCCGCCGGCCGAGCCAATGCTGCCGCCACCTGGGATCGGGAAGGGAAACGGGAAGTTCGGAGCGCCGAAGTCGGGCCGTCCGCGAGGCGGTCGAGAGCCGTAGCCCTGGCGCAGCAGGTCCCACAGCACGCCGCTGCGAATCGCACCTATGACGATCCCCTTCAGCACATCAGCGATGTCCACATCGTTGCCGAAAGTCGTGTGCGGATGATCATAGCCGGCGCCGCGAAAGCGGTCGCGCACCTGCTCGACCTCGAGCTTGCGCCGCGCCAGTTCGTGCGCCGAGCGCCTGAGGCCAGCGATCTCCGCATCGACCTTGGCGATCGCGGCATCGACCGTCTCGACCCGCTTGACGATCGCCTCATCGGCGCCGCTCGCCGTGCGCCTCGCTTCCCTGTAGAGGGTCGCAAGATCATCCTTGCTGTCAGCGGATGCGATCGTGGTCAGAGCCTCGTCATAAGCCGGATTGCTGCCGTTGGACATCAGGACTGCGCGCTCATCGTCGATCTTCTTCAGCTCGGCGCGCTTGCTCTCCGCGGCCTCATCGGCGGCAGCGAGCTCGTGGCGAGCACGTGCAAGCACCTGCTCCTTGGCATCGACGCCAGCCGATACCATGGCGCGCCGCTCGATCTCGGACAGGGCCGCCTTGCGCGCGCCGGCAAGGCCGCGCTTGGCGGCTGCGTGCTCCTTGAGCCGCAGCGGGATCTCGATCAGTGCCGCATAGTTGGCACGAGCATCCTGGAAACCGATGAAGTCGGCGACCTTGCGGTCGAGCACGCGCGCGATCGGGCCAGCGGCGTATTCACGCGTGCCAAATCGCCTGCGCCACAGATAGATGAACAGCGGGTCGTCGTCGTAGGGCTTCTTCTTGGCACCGAGCTTGGCCACCGATGCGGCTGCCTTTGTCTCAGCCGCAGTAGCTATGGCGTCGGCCTCCTGCAGTGCATTGTTGGCTGCGACCCAGTCGGGCGTCTTTTGCACCCTGGCCTCCGCCTCGGCACGCAGCGCCTCCACCGCCTCCAGCGCTTTCTCCACCTCCTGCGCTGTATGGTGGCGCGCCACCTCGGCGCTTGCGAGCTCTTTCAGCAGCAGCACCCGGCGCTCGGCCGCAGCGGCAATGCGCAGCCTGTAGTCGTCGAGGACTTGGGCGGCCCGGCGCTCTCCCGCGTCGAGATCGCTCACGAGGCGGCCTGCCGCAATCTCGTCGAGCTTGACGCGGGCAAGCTCCCTCAGCGCCTCACCACGCTCCTTGCGCAGTCGCTCAGCCTCCGACACGGCCGAGCGCAGGGACACATCGAGCTGCCCCTCTTCAGCGTTGAGATCGGCAATCGCTCTCTCGATCGACGCCAGCGTCTCCCGTCCGGTCCACATCGGCGCCGTCTCACCACTTCGTAATGAAGCCGTTCTCGAACGGCATCTGATACTCCGGCTCCAGCGCCCCGCGCCGCTTCACGGCGAAGCGGTTGCGCTGGACGATACCGTCGTCCCGCTTGTCCTGCGCGACGGCGTCATAGACCTGCTGCGGCACCCGCACGCCGAATTTCGCGACCGTCTCGGTCTCACCCGTCTCCTCGTTGCGTACCGGGATGCTGAGCTTGCGGCCATCGGGCGCGATCGGCTCCACGATCAGATAGTAGTTGCGCGCCTGGCTACCCTTGGGCGGCCGCCGCCACACGCCCGAGGTCTCGCCGGGGCGCGAGACAATGGTCAGCGTGTACTCGCGCGTGAGTGCATCCCTGAGGGCGCCCAAATCGGCACCGACCTTCGACACGGCGGCCCGGTCGCCGATGCGAAGGGCGCGCTCGCCGTCGGCGAGCAGCGCGTTGGCCTTCTGCTTGGCGGCGTCATCTGTGGCCACGGCCAGGACGTCGGCGTGAGCCTGCCGCAAGGCCTTCGGTAGCGTCTCAGCGAGCTCAATGCGTGCCCGCTCCTCGGCGAGCTGGGCCGGGCGCGTCACCAGCAGATAGTATCCCGCGACGATCGCCGCCAGCGCAGCCAGCACCAGGCCGGCCCGCCTGCTCTGCGTGTCCCGCCGCGCCCACAGCGTCAGCAGCGTCCGCCTCCAGCTCGGAGGCCGGGGCGTGTAGACGAAGCGGCTGTCCTTCAGCGCCTTGACCCCATCCGCCAGCACGCTGTCAGGCACGTCGATGCCCTGATTGCGGTAGATCTCGCGCAGCCGGGCGATCAGCTCGGCCTCTCGGCCTTCCTCGTTCAGCTCCCTGCGCACCAAATCCTCGCGATGGCGCAGCGTGTCCACCACGTCCATGGCGATCATGACGTCGTCGAGCTTGGTCGGCTCGGCGCCGGCAACCGCGGCCTCTGGCATGCGGAACTACCTCGTCGCAGTGTCGGTCAGGCGGCTGCCGGCAACGTATCGGCTGCCTCGATCAGCCGCGCCATCCGCTTCTTCCCCTGCTCCACCGCCTCACGGATCTCAGTCGAGTTCTGCGTCGACAGCTTGCGCATCTCGGCGATGATCTCCGTGGAGCGCTCCTGGAAGGTGACGACGCTATCGACCAGCTTCTTGACCGCATCAGCGCGAATGGTCGGGCCATAGCCGCTGCGCACCGCCGCCTCCTGGACCTTGTCACCGATCTCCGACAGCGACTCCAATCCCTTGGACATGCCTTCCTTCATCGCATCGAGCGTCTTGGTCGACTCGTGCAGGCCGAACATGCCGGTGAAGGACGCCTTGAGCGCGGTCAGAACGCTGTCGTTGGTCGAGAAAAAGGTCACTGCCTGGGCATAGACGCGCTCCTTCGCCGACGTCGTCTGCATCAGCCGCGCCATGATCACCTCGGACGTGTTGTAGGAGATAGTCAGGTTGTCGGATAGATCCTTGGCGATCTGGTAGCGCTTCTCCTCCTCCTGCGTGCGGCGTAGCTCCTCGTCCCGCACGAGCTCGAGCTTGGCCCGCTCGGCGGGCTCGCTGCCGGAGAAGCTCCCGACCTTGTCGGAAGCCGCCTTCAAGGCCGCCCGCGCGCCCTCGAGCTTGGACTCGGCCTGCTTCAAGACTTCGAGCGCCATCACTTCGGCATACTTGAGAGCGCCGCGGTAATCGCGATAGGCATCGAGGATCTTGCTCTCGCGCTCGATCTGGTTCTTGGTCTCTTGGGTGACAGAGAGATACGTCTGGCGGATCTTCTCGAACCGATCGGCGATGTCGCCGCGCGCGATCTTCATCCACATATTGGTGCCACGCTCGAGAATATCGAGCTTGCCATCCGACACCTGATCCACCAGGCGCTTGGAGTCGTCGCGGATCGAGTTGAAGCCCTCCGTAATCGCCTGGTAACGCTCCCCGATCTCCATCCTCGACGTCTGCTCGCGCACCACCTCGTTGAAGACCTCGGCCTGCCCCAGCGTGCGCGCAATGAGCGCGATCCTGTCCTTGTCGAGGTCGGAGATCTTCTCGAGCAGCGCGTTGATGGGGGCCGGGTCGAGCTTCGCGGGCATCAGGCCCATGTCTCGCAAGGCCCCCGATGCCTTGTCCAGGTATTGCAGCGGTGTCTTGGCGAGAGCTTCGGCCATTTCATCCTCCTTGAATAGGGGAGAGCTTGCGCCCTGCGGGCGCGCACATGCGCAAGAATCTAAGGGAAGCGTATCTCTGCGCGCAGGATATCAGGGACCAGTCGAGAAACAAACACCGCCAGATCCTGCGAACTCGCCGGAGAGAACAGTCACACTGGGAAATGTTCGCGGCGCCCGCCGACCGAGGCCGTGTTTCAGGGAACCCGCTGATTATGGCGTAAAAAAAGTGGCAAGCCGGCCCCTTTCGAGGCCGGCTTCCGCAACAATGGTGTCAAGGTGCGGAGCACCCGGCCGGCTCGAGGCCATCAGCAGCCGCAGGATGCGTTGATCGGCTTGTGATTGATCTGGATGGTCTTGGCCGTGGTGATGGTCCTCGTCGGCAGCATCGCCGTCTGGGCGACGTTCTCGGTCCTGTTGCGGACCACCGTGCGATTGTGGACGCGAGTCACCAGACTGACCCGGGTGATCGGCTGCACGCTCGTCACTGTCACCAGTCGATTGACGTGCTTCACATACCGCGTTCTGTCGACGTCCTTGTACTGCGTCACGTTATTGACCTTCTGTACCGTCTTGTAGCGGTAGACGGTGCTGACCTTCGACGTTTCGCCGCCATGCGAGATGTGCTGCGTGCCGCCGCTCGTCGTCTCGGTGCGGGCCGGCAACATCCGAGTCTGCGCCACGTTCTGATTCTCGTGCAGGATCTTCGTGCGATTGTGCACGCGGGTGACGACGTTGACGCGCGTCACGGGCTGAATGCGCGTGACATTGACGATCCGCTTAGTGTGCGTCACGTACCTGGTGTTGTTGACGTCCCTGTACCGCGTAACGTTATTCACCTTCTGCACGGTCTTGTGCTGGTAGCGCGTGCTGACCTTCGTGCTCGACACCGGCTGATTGCAGTCCTCGCACTTCGCTGCCGCCGAAAGGGGAGCTAGAACCATCGCAGCTCCCGTCAAGACAGCTACGCCACCGAGCGCCTTCAGAACCTTGATCATGTTGCATCTCCAAATTGCTGGAGATGCCATTGTCGGTGAGCACCCATATCCAACAATCGGGTGATGTCCTGATAGCCTCCCGTCAGAAAACCCAAACGCCGCGCAGATATGGATTAGGCCTGGCCTTATTGGTTAACGGCGTAGAATAACGCCTGCATTTTCAATAGTGCGGCGATTTAGCTCCCGTTCGCCCCTTCTTTTAGACGAATGCAAACGATATTGGGGCAGCGGTACGACAAGAAAGAATAACTCAGGGGAATTCAGATGCGTCGCGTTCGCTGGGCCACCGCGCTTGCGGTGCTTGCCACCACTGTTTCGGCCGTCTCCGCAATTGCAGCACCGCGCACGGATTGCCGGCCGCAGGCAATCCGCGATCTCCAGCGGCTGTCACCGCAGGGTCACGCAATCTATCTGGCCATGACCGACAAGAAGCTGTTCATGACCTTCCTGACCTGCGATGACGTGCAGCTCGGACTTTCCACGGCAGTGCACGAGTCCGTGCACATTTTGACGTCGGACAAGGATGCTTATCCGCTGATCGGGGGCGGTTCGGTCCGGCGGCAGCACGATATCTCCAAATTCTTCGCACCCAAGGAGATCGCCAAGCGGTTCGAGCAGAGCGATATGTTCGTGTCGACCTATCTGCGTCCGGGTGCTGCCTCGTCCGCGTCCGACTTCACGTATCTGCTGGACGAGCTCAACGCCTACAGCCACGATCTCAATTCGGCTGTGAAGCTTGCGCCCGTGCATAACGGCGGCGGCCAGGTTGCCCACCGCGACGGCCTTTCGGCGCTCATGTCGTTCGTCATGCTGTACGTCGACACGGCTCGCCGGCAGCATCCCGCCACGTGGCAGGGTTTGCAGCACCCTGAGACGAGGAAGCTGGTGCAGACCCTGTGGGGGCAGGCCGAATCCGTCGTTACGGCCTCCTGCGGCACGCCACACTATGGCAGCAAGGATCGGATCTACCTCGGCATCATCTGCACCCGTCGCAATGGCGAGGCCTTGGCAGAATTGCTGGGACGCGCGCCCGTGTGCCCTGCCGCCTGCATGTCGGGCGGCACCGCGGACGCACGCTAGCCCCCAACCTTGTACCAGCGGCGCCCGCCGGCGGTGCCGCGCCGCGCGCCGGCTATCCGGCCGCGGCCAAGGCGGCAGCGAGGGCAAGGAATGCGAAGTGGCTTGCCACGAAGATGGCACCTGCTTTGGCGAACGTCACGAGCATTGGGTGATCCCGATTTGGTATTCAGTCTGCCGGCCGCCGCCACACTCGGGCGGCGGCCTGGACCATGCGAGGATTGATGAAGTCAGTACGGCAGGATGTGACTGTCACTGCCGGGGCGTTGGGTGCACCGGCTGCGACGACTGCGCCTTCGGCGTGTCGAGACGCATGCCGGCCGCAGGCTCAAACGCCGGCGCTGCCTGCAGCGTCTCCTTGGCAGCGTCGATCATGAGCCGCCGGCTGCCGTCCCGGCCGTCCACTTGCAGATTGGCGATAGGCACAGCGACGCTCTTCTCGCCGATGCCGAGAAACTGGTCGACGCCGATGAGGGCGGCGCCGATCCGTCCGTCGCGGCCGACGAGAATGTCCTTCACCGTACCGAGCTTTTCGCCCGCGCGGTTATAGACGTCCTGCTGGTAGTAGGTGCTGATGGAGACCCAGTCCGGCGCGCCTCGCCCAATGTAAGGCGCGGACCCAAGTCGCGCGACGGTGGGCGCCGATGCTGTCGTGGATGACTGGTTCGCCATACGATCGTCGGACATCAGGTACCACACGAGTCCGGCCAGCGCGAACAGCGGCAGAAGCCAAAGGGGCCAGCTCGCCCGAGCGGCCCCGGGCTTGGCGTCGCTCATGACCTTGCTCGCCGTGGCGGCCACGGGACGTGGCCCGTCGAATTTCGCGCGCGGTGCTTCGTATGTCCGCGCGCGCGCTGGATCCACGGCCTGATGCAGATCGCCGCTCTTCAGTAATCCCGCGAGCCCGGAAGGCATGGCGGCCGCGATCTCCTCCTTCTGGCCCTGCAGCATGCGCGCAAGGCCGCTTGAATCTGAGCCCGCAGCGCGCTGCTCGCGACCCAGGATGCCCAGAACTGCCGGCGTCAACAGGCCCGTCAGGATCCTGACCGGCTCCTCGCCTATTCCGGCAACACGGCTCACGCCCGATGTCAGAGCACCGAGACCGCTGCTGCCCAACAGCGAGCCGAGCTCGCCCATTCCTTTGTCTGCAAACTGCGTCGACCCGCCGATCAACCCGGCCAGGCTTCCGAGGATGCCAACCGGCTGGTCCGCCACCGCGTTGGCGAGCTGACGCGCACCGCCAGGCTCGCCGGCGAGACTGGCAAGGCCGCTGAGAATGCCGGGAACGAGTGCGTCCACCGCCTTCTGGGTTGCCCCCCGGTCCACGCCTGATGCTGACGCCAATTTGCCGATCAGCTCAGGGGTCAAGTAACGGGAGACGGCTGATATCAGGTTATCCGACATTGCTGCGATCCTTATTTTGGGGCCCGCGCCATCACGAATCTTGTGCGCATTCTGATTACTGTTTGAACCGGCCCGCCCATTCGCCCGAATATCCGCTCCGCTTGATCGAACTGGGACGTTACGGCAGGAAAAGAGTTTCCTGCGGCGGGAGTAGGCACGGTATCCGGGCAGACACTAAGATTGACGTGCGAAAACCCCGATCCTGTCGCATTACGGCACGAGCCGCCGTCCACACCGCGTCCGCATGAAGACGCGCCACGCCGCGGCCGCGGAAGCTGTCGTCAGCCGGCGCAAGAAAATCCGCGTCCCGGCGTATTTGGTGTCATTTCGAGAGACCAAGCCGGGACGCGGTGAGTTGCAGGGAACGGGGACGGGGGAGGAAGCCCTTTTTGCACCCAGGGGACGAGGTGCACCCTGCGATCCACAAGATCGCTCATCTTGGCCTCCTCGAGCCATCCGCAAGACTACCCGATATTCGGGAGGAGAATGCCGATACAGAGCGCGGACAAAAGATAAAATTGACGCTGTTAGCGCAAATTATTCTGGCCGCTCTCGTATATCCTTCAACGAATATATCTCAAATAATTCCGTAATAGGCCCGACAGTGACTGATCTGGCATTAATCCTTTCTTGACGTAATCTTTGAACGTGAAGCATCGACGCCCCTAGTCTGCGCGGCATCGCTTCACAAGGAGGCGCAATATGCGGGCCGTTGCCACTTCATCTAATATGACTCGCCTAATGTCGAATAAAAAATCGAATATCGATTCCAGCACTCTGAAAACGGTCCCGCATTTCAAAATTGCGGACACTCCTGCGGGCCGCATGGATTCGCATCCGCGCGCCTCGGCCCCGCCTCTCGGCGTTCTGCTGGGCAGCATGGATGCAGGTTATCTGAAGGTGGACCGTGATTATGTGATCCGGGATGCCAACTCCGTGGCACTGAAATGGCTGGAGATGGAGCCCTCCGACGTGATTGGCCGGCCCTTCCAGGCGGTATCTCCAAAATCGCCCATGAACATGCTGCAGAACGCCATCGAGGGCGCGATCTTCACCGACCGCGAGCTGCCTGCCTACCGGCGGCCCGATCGCTGGATGGAGTATCACGTATACCCGGAAAGCGACGGCGCCATCCTTTTCTTTCGGGACCTCACCGAGCGCAAGCGCCTGGAGCGGAGCGCCGAGCGCACGCGAGCGCTCCTGCAGGCTTCTCTGGACGCCCTGACCTCCCATATCGTCATTCTCGACAGCCACGGCACCGTCATAGCCTCCAATCTGGCATGGCAGCGCTTTGCCATCACGCACGAGCTCATCAATGAGCCGATCGTGCACCCGCTCAACTATCTCGCGCTCTACTCCGAGCCACTGGCACGCCGTCCCGAGGCAGGCCGGATCGGTGAGGCCCTGCGCTCGGTGCTCTCCGGCCGCCGCCGCACCGCGCGGCTCATCTTTGCATCGCAGCTCGGCGGACGCGTGCACTGGTTCCAGCTCAGCATTGCGCGCTTCAATTGCGAAGGTGAGGCATATCTGGTCGTCGCGAACGAGGATGTTACGGCCATGAAGGAGGCGCAACAGGCGCTCGGCGAGGCTGCGGAGCAGTTGCTTGTCCTTCAAGAGGAGGAGCGTCAGAGGATTTCGGAGGAGCTGCACGACTCGACCATGCAGCACCTTGTTGCCATCGGCCTCAATGTGATGACACTCAAAACGCAGAGCGCGGCCAACGATCCGACACACGGCCTTCTGCGCGAGATCGAAGGCTCCCTGGACGAGGCTTCGCGGGAGCTGCGCTCCTTCACCTATCTCCTGCATCCACCGCGGCTCGAGGAGGCGGGTTTGCGCGCCACTTTGCGGCAATACCTCGACGGCTTCAGCAAGCGCACCGGCCTCGCGACAACATTCCGAGCCGGGCCAATGCTCGACACACTGCCATTTGCCTTGCAGAAATCCTTTCTGCGGATTGTCCAGGAAGCCCTGGCGAATGTGCATCGGCACGCGGCAGCTACTCGCGTCGGCGTCGATTTCAGGTGCATGTTCGGCCAACTGCACCTGATCATCAGCGATGACGGACGCGGCATTGTCAGACCAGACCCACCGCCGGAGGAAGCTGCGCACATGGGGGTAGGGCTTCCTGGAATCGCGGCCCGCCTGCGCCAGTTCGGCGGCGAGCTCGAGATTCGTTCGCGGCCTTCCGGAACGCGGCTGCACGCCGTCGTGCCACTCAATGCCGCGCCCCTGCGCATCACGGCATAGCATTCACCCGGCAGGCGGCCCGGCTGACAAATTTCACGCGCAGCGCGGTTTCCCAGACCGGTTTCAGGGTTCTCACCAATTTGACTCGGGAGGATGTTCTGTTTGGTTAAGCAGCAGCACCTATTACTGAGCCGTAGCATCCGAAGCACCCCATGACGCGCATCCTGATTGCGGATGATCACGAGGTGGTCCGATCGGGGCTTCGATCGATTCTCGAAGCGCAGCCGAGGTGGGACGTCGTTGGTGAAGCCGCTGACGGCAAGGACGCCATCCGCAAGGCGATCGAGTTGAAGCCGGACGTGGCTGTGCTCGATTATTCCTTGCCCCTAATCAATGGTGTGGAAGCGACGCGCCAGATCCGCGCGCGCCTCCCTGCGGTGGAGGTTCTGATCTTCACCATGCACGACAACGAGCAGATGATCTACGATCTGCTGAAGGCCGGCGCGCGCGGCTATCTCCTCAAGTCGGATGCCAAGCGCTATCTCCTGACGGCAATCGAGTCGCTCGCCGCCCACAGGCCGTTCTTCACCGCCAAGGTCTCCGAGACCCTGCTCGAGTGCTATCTGACCAAATCGTTGCCTACCGAGAGCGTGCTGACATCACGCGAGCGGGGCGTCATCCAGCTCATAGCTGAAGGTCACAGCAACAAGCAGATCGCGGGTATCCTCAATATCAGCGTCAAGACCGTGGAGACTCACCGCGCCTCCGCCATGCGCAAGCTGAACCTCTCTTCGGCCGCAGCTCTCGTGCGCTACGCCGTGCGCAACAGAATTGTAGAGGCGTGAAGGGCAGCGACCGACGCGCCCTTTGCCCACATCTGCGATCCTCGGAGTTTCGCGCAGCTCTAATCGGGTTCCCCCCGATCCCGCTCTTCCCTGCCGCGGCCTAGTCTCGACCGCAACGATTGATCCAACGGGGCAGTCATGCGGGCATACGGCGGCAATGCATTTCGGGCGGCAAGGTGGCACGCGCTCGCGGCAGTCTGCCTGGGACTTCTCTCCCTCGGCGCGGTCGGCACGTGCGCCGCCTACTACGTGGCCGACGCATTGCCACGCCGAGATTTGGAAGGTGCGCCAAACCGCAGCTCGAGTCTGCGGGTTCCCCCGCGGCACGCCACGAACCAGCCCGAGATGCCCCGGATTAAAGTGGCCGATGCCGACGATCCATGGCTGCAGTCGCTGCGCAGCGGTTCTTACTTCACGAGGCAGTCGGGCAACAAATCCGAGCAGCGCACCACACGCGACCCCTCCTCCGCGCACAAGAGCGGGCCTGCGCGGCATGCGAAAGAGAGCGGCGGGAGCACCGCTCGCGCTGGCGCACGCCATCTGAAGACATCTGCTGTGCAATCAATCCCGATTCCGGCGGAGTGGAGAGCGTTGGCCCACTCGCGCGGCGCAACATTCCGCACCGTGTGCGTGCGTTTGTGCGACGGATACTACTGGCCGATCAGCTCAGCAGCGCCCAAGGACGCGCTGGATCGCGACAGCAAGATATGCGAGCAGAGCTGCAGCAGGCCCGCGCTGCTCTATTTCTATCCCGACTTGAACGGGCAGCCGGAAGACATGGTCAACCTCAAGGGCGAGCCCTACGCGAGGCTCAGCAAGGCATTTGCCTATCGCACGACTTACGACCCGAGCTGCAAGTGCAAACCGCATCCCTGGGAGCCGGAGGCCATCGCCAACCACGCACAGCACGCACGAGAGGCACAGGGCGAGGTAGCGGAGCCCGAGAGGCACTGAGAGGTTTGTCAGCCGCGGGCAGCAAGGCGTATCGGCAGCCGCCGGCGCGCGATGAGTTCCCCCTCGCTAGCGCGCTGCCTGGCGCGCAAACAGATGCCGAACGACACTCCGCACATCGTCGAGCGCATAGGGCTTCTTCAGTCGCGGCACGGAGCGCAGATGCTCGGGCAGCATGGAGGTATCGGCGTAACCGGTAGCGAACGCGAAGGGAATGCGCCGCGCCAACAGCTCGTCTGCAATGGACGCACTCGTATCGCGTCCCAACCTGACATCGACAAGCGCCGCATCGAATCCCTCGCTTTGCGCCAGCTCGAGCCCCTCCGCGAGGTTCGACGCCGGACCGACGACCTGATGGCCCTCGCTCTCGAGATCAGACTGCAGTTGCAGCGCCACGAAGGGCTCATCCTCCACAATGAGAATGCGGCGACACAGAGGATCGCCCGGTGGCGCCGGCTGATGGTACAGCTCGGCGCTCACGGCCTCGTGGTGGGGTCGGACCGCGGCAATCGACCGCTCGGCCCTGCCGATGAACTCTCCCCTGATCGTGCACACCAGGCCCTGGGGCTCAAAGGCGCAATCGATATCTCCTCCGAACTCGGAGGCCACCGAGTGCAGGACCGTCAGACCGAAGCCCTTCTTGCTCGGCTCGCGCGCCGCGGGACCACCGCATTCGCACCAGACGAACTCGAGCTGCCGCTCCTGGTCGGCGCCTCGATCGATCTGTCTCCATGAAGCGATCACCTTGCCGGTCGGCACGGACAGCGCACCGTGCTTTACCGCGTTGGTGGCGAGCTCATGGAGAACCAAAGCAAACGATTGAGCCGCCCTTGGCGTGATGTATGCGGTGCCGCCCTCGAGGATGATGTTCTTGCTGGCCTCTGACCGAAATGGCGTCAGCAGCGCCCGCACGAGCTCTGACAGCTCCGCCCCTGTCCACGAACGATGCCGCAGCAGGCCGTGCGCGTTCGACATGGCCTGGATACGCCCGTCGAGGGCCTCGACGAAGGAGTCCACGGAGCCTGCGTGGGGCCGCGATAGACGCGCTATGGCGCTCACGTTGGCCAGCGTGTTCTTGACGCGATGGTCGAGCTCGGCCATCAGAAGTTGCTGGCGCTCCTCCGCCCACTTGCGCTCGGTGATATCAAGGACGGTGCCCGTGACCCGCAGGCCGCCCTGGGCTGATTCATTGTCCGGCACTGCCTGACCGCGATCGAGCATCCACCGCACCTGCCCGTCCGGACGGATCACCTTGAATTCGATCTCCCGGCG
Organism: Bacteroidota bacterium; assembly: GCA_050260355.1. Taxonomy (GTDB): domain Bacteria; phylum Pseudomonadota; class Alphaproteobacteria; order Rhizobiales; family Hyphomicrobiaceae; genus CADEFX01. The sequence continues at coordinate 13,351 of JBLNBZ010000049.1, forward strand.
GTCGGTATTGGGGGCGTGCCCCTCGATGTGCCGACGCACGAGGGCTCTATGATCGGGATGGATGTACCCGAGCACCGTCTCCAGAGTCAGGGGGCTTTCTTCCTCGACTCCGACGATCTCGCGCAGATAGGGCGACCAGTACACGCGTCCCGCCGCGGCGTTGTAGTCATACGTGCCAAATCCCGCCGCTTCGCTGGCGCTGCGCAGGCGCTCCTCGCTTTCCCGCAAGCGCGCGTTCGACGCCTCCAGGGCCGCCGTCCGCTCCCGAACGCGCTGCTCGAGCTCATCGTTCAGCTTCTCGAGCTGCCGTGTTTTCCGATAGAGGTCGACAAAGATGCGAACCTTGGCGCGCAAGATTTCCGGGACGATCGGCACCGACACGTAATCGACCGCGCCCGAGGCATAGCCCCGCACCAGATCGGGCTCGGCCAGAAGCACCGCGGAAACAAAGATGATGGACGTCTTCTCGAAACGAGGATGCTCGCGCAACATCGAGGCGAGCTGGAACCCGTCCAGCTCCGGCATGCAAACATCGATCAGAATGACCGCGACGTCCGTCCGCAGCAGGTGCTCGAATGCCTCGCGCGCCGAGCTGGCAGTGATTAGGTTCTCGCCCAGATCACGAAGCAGCACCTCATAGCTCAAAAGCTTGGCTGGCTGGTCATCGACCAGCAGAATGTTGACCTTGTCCTGCGAGCTCACGACGGCACCCCCTCTCAGCGATGCAGCCACAGACGAAGCGCTGAGAGAAGCTGCTCGGTATTGACCGGCTTGGCGAGATAGTCTGAGGCCCCGGCCTCGAGGCACTTCTCACGATCGCCCTTCATTGCCTTGGCCGTCAGCGCCACGATCGGCAGTCGATGCCAGTTGGCGTTGTTGCGAATGGCCTGCATGGTCTGATAGCCATCCATTTCCGGCATCATGATGTCCATGAGCACGATGGCCACGTCCGACGCGGACTCCAATGTGCTGATGGCCTCCTTGCCAGTGGTGGCTGTGAGCACACGCATGCCGCGACGCTCGAGCACGCTGCTCAACGCAAAGATGTTGCGTGCATCATCATCGACCAGCAGCACGGTGCGCCCGATCAGGTCCTCGTCCGAGCCGTGCAGCCGCTCCAGCATGTCCCGCTTTTGCACGGGCAGCTTGGCGATCACTCTGTGCAGGAACAATGCTGTTTCGTCGAGCAGCCGCTCCGGCGATTCAACGCCTTTGACGATGACGCTGCGGGCCATCTTATGCAGCCGCGCATCCTCCTCCGCCGAAAGCTCGCGCCCCGTGAACACAACGACAGGAATCTCGGACAGTTTCGCGTCATCGCGGATGGCCTCGAGGACCTCGAAGCCGGACATGTCCGGCAGCTTGACGTCGAGCACGACGCAATCTGCGCCCTGCGCGCGTAGAATCTCGAGGGCTGCCCCTCCGCTCCCTACGGTCTCGATATCGATATCGTCGTGAGCGAGGAGTTGGGTGATGCTGAGCTGTTCAGCGGGACTGTCCTCGACGACCAGCAAACGTCTGCGACCCGAGATCGAATAGTCACGGATGCGCGATAGAGCCGCCTGGATGCGGTCCGGGCTCGCAGGCTTGGTGAGGAAGGCGAAGGCGCCGCGGGCCAGGCCGTGCTGCCGGTCCTCGTCGAGCGTCACCAGTTGAACCGGAATATGGCGTGTCGAGGGATCCTGCTTGAGCTGGCCCAGCACGCTCCAGCCGAGCATATCGGGCAGGAAAACGTCGAGCGTGATTGCGGTGGGCCGATACTCACGCGCAAGTGCCAGGGCATCGGCGCCGTAGGTCGCAACGAGCACCTTGAATCCGGTGTCCCGCGCAAACTCCGCTATGAGCCGGGCGTAGTGAGGATCGTCCTCCACGATCAGCAACACCGTGTCGCCGGGCTCGATGTCTTTGCGATCGTCGGGAATCGACTCCATTTGGGACGGCTGGTGCAGCACGATCGCGCGCGACCGCAGAGCCATCGGCCCAGCCGTTGCCCCGGTGGACGTGGTGGCAGGCGCCAGATAGTGCTGCGGCAGATAAAGAGTGAAGGTGCTGCCCCGACCGGGGAAGCTGCGGAGCTGGATCTCGCCGCCAAGCAAGTTGGCAAGCTCGCGGCTGATCGCCAGGCCAAGTCCAGTGCCGCCGTATTTACGACTGGTGCTGGCGTCCGCCTGCTGGAACGCCTCGAAAATGATCTTCTGCTTCTCCGGCGCGATGCCGATGCCCGTATCGGCCACCTCGAACGCCACCACCGACGAAGCGCCGGCAAGAACGGGGTGCTCCGAATTCCACCCGCCCACCGCCGCGGACACCGAGAGACGGACGCCGCCCCGCTCGGTGAATTTGAAGGCATTGGACAGCAGGTTCTTCAAGACTTGCTGCAAGCGCTTGGAGTCGCTCGTGATGCTCCGGCTCAGGTGGGGATCGAGTTGCACATCGAATGACAGCCGCTTGCTCTCGGCCTCGTGCCGGAACGGCCGCGCAACCGACTCCAGCAGATCGGACAGATAGATCTCCTCCGCGTCGACCGAGACGGTGCCGGACTCGATCTTCGACAGATCGAGGATGTCGCTGATGAGGTTGAGCAGGTCGGTCCCGGCCGCGTGGATCGTGCGCGCAAACTCGACCTGCCGGCTGCTCAAATTGCCCTCGGCGTTCTCGCCAAGCTGCTGACCCAGGATCAGGATGCTGTTGAGCGGCGTCCTGAGCTCATGAGACATGTTGGCCAGAAACTCGGACTTGTACTTGGATGTCAGGGCGAGCTCGGTTGCCTTCTCCTCCAGCGCTCGCCGGGCCTGCTCGATCTCCTGGTTTTTGCGTTCCACCTCGACGTTGCGCTCGGCGAGCTGCTGGGCCTTGAGCTCGAGCTGCTCGTTGGTTTGCTGCAGCTCCCGCTGCTGCGCCTGGAGCTCGGCCGCGAGCTGTTGCGACTGCTTCAGCAGGCTTTCCGTCTGCATGCTGGCTTCGATGCTGTTGAGCACGATGCCGATGCCTGCGGTGAGCTGATCGAGGAAGGTCAGGTGCGCCGGCTCGAACTCGTACAAGGAGCCCAGCGCAATTACACCCTTGACCTGATCCTCGAACACAACGGGAAGTACGACGACGCTCTTGGGCGGCGCATCGACGAGCCCGCGTCCGACGCGCTGGATATCCGTCGGAACGTCACTGATCAGGATGCGCCGACGGTTGAGGGCGCATTGGCCGATGAAGCCCTCGCCCAATGCCAATTGGTTGGGCCAGGATTCCATATGATCGTCCGCATAGCTTGCCAACCGGCGCAGATGCGGACTGCCCTCCGAGGCTACCTGGTAGATGACGCCGATCTGCGCCCTCACGAGCGGCACCAGCTCCGATAGCAGCGTGCTGCCGACCGTAGTCAGGTCGCGCTGCCCCTGCAGCATGCTGGCGATGCGCGCCAGGTTGGTCTTGAGCCAATCCTGCTCGGTATTCGTCTCCGTCGTGAGACGGAGATTGTCGATCATCGTGTTGATGTAGTCCTTCAGCTCGGCCACCTCTCCGCGGGCATCGACCTGGATCGACCGCGTCAGGTCGCCTTTGGTGACGGCCGTTGCGACTTCTGCGATGGCGCGCACCTGGCCGGTCAGATTGGCAGCGAGCAAGTTGACGTTGCCTGTGAGATCCTTCCACGTCCCCGCTGCTCCCGGAACGTTCGCCTGGCCACCGAGCCGACCCTCGACACCGACCTCGCGCGCCACGGTCGTGACCTGCTCGGCAAAGGTCGCCAGCGTATTGGTCATGTTGTTGATGGTCTCGGCCAGCGCAGCCACCTCGCCCTTGGACTTGACGGTGAGGTTCTGCTTCAGGTCGCCATTCGCAACCGCGGTCACAACCTTGACGATGCCGCGCACCTGCTCGGTCAGGTTGGCAGCCATGACGTTGACCGTATCGGTCAAATCCTTCCACGTGCCGCCGACTCCGGGCACCAGGGCCTGGCCGCCGAGCAGCCCTTCGGTGCCCACCTCGCGCGCCACGCGCGTCACCTCGGACGCGAATGCGTTGAGCTGATCCACCATCGTGTTGATTGTGTCCTTGAGGGCAAGGATCTCGCCCTTCACGTCGACCGTGATCTTGCGCGACAGGTCGCCACGCGCCACGGCCGTCGTCACCTCGGCGATGTTGCGCACCTGATCGGTGAGGTTGCTCGCCATGGAGTTGACGCTGTCGGTCAGGTCCTTCCAGGTCCCCGCCACGCCGGGCACCACGGCCTGCCCACCGAGGCGGCCTTCGGTGCCCACCTCGCGCGCCACGCGCGTCACCTCGGCTGCGAACGAGCGCAGCTGCTCGATCATGGTATTGAGCGTATCCTTCAGCAGCAGGATCTCGCCGCGCACGTCGACCGTGATCTTCTTCGACAGATCGCCTCTGGCGATAGCGGTCGCCACCTCGGCGATGTTGCGCACCTGCGCCGTCAGATTGCTCGCCATCAAGTTGACGTTGTCGGTCAGGTCGCGCCACGTGCCCGCCGCGCCTGGAACCTGCGCCTGCCCGCCGAGCCGGCCTTCGGTGCCGACCTCGCGCGCCACACGCGTCACCTCAGCGGCGAACGCGTTGAGCTGGTCGACCATCGTGTTGATGGTCTCCTTGAGCTGCAGAATTTCCCCGCTGACGTTGACGGTGATCTTCTTGGACAGATCGCCTCTGGCGACAGCCGTCGCGACTTCGGCGATGTTGCGCACCTGCCCGGTGAGATTGCTCGCCATCGAGTTGACGCTGTCGGTCAGGTCCTTCCAGGTGCCGGCAACGCCGCGCACAAGGGCCTGACCACCGAGCTTGCCCTCGGTGCCGACCTCGCGCGCCACCCGCGTCACCTCGCCGGCGAACGCATTGAGCTGATCGACCATCGTGTTGATGGTCTCCTTGAGCTCGAGCACCTCCCCGCGCACGTCGACGGCAATCTTCTTCGACAAGTCACCGCCGGCAATGGCGGTCGCAACCTCGGCGATGTTGCGCACCTGCGTGGTCAGGTTGCTGGCCATGGAGTTGACGCTGTCGGTCAGGTCCTTCCACGTGCCGGCAACGCCGCGCACGTCGGCCTGTCCGCCGAGCCGGCCTTCGGTGCCGACCTCGCGCGCCACGCGCGTCACCTCCGACGCGAACGCGTTGAGCTGATCCACCATCGTGTTGATGGTGTCCTTGAGGGCAAGGATCTCGCCGCTGACATTGACGGTGATCTTCTTCGACAGGTCGCCGCCGGCAATGGCGGTCGCCACCTCGGCGATGTTGCGCACCTGTGCCGTCAGGTTGCTCGCCATGAAGTTGACGCTGTCGGTCAGGTCCTTCCACGTGCCGGCCGCGCCCGGCACCTGAGCCTGCCCGCCGAGGCGACCTTCGGTGCCGACCTCTCGCGCCACGCGCGTCACCTCGGACGCGAACGCATTGAGCTGATCCACCATCGTGTTGATGGTGTCCTTGAGGGCCAGGATCTCGCCCTTCACGTCGACGGTGATCTTGCGCGACAGGTCGCCACGGGCAACCGCAGTGGTCACCTCGGCGATGTTGCGCACCTGCGTCGTGAGATTTGCTGCCAGCAGATTGACGTTGTCCGTCAGATCCTTCCAGGTTCCCGCCACGCCGGGCACCACGGCCTGCCCGCCGAGGCGGCCTTCAGTTCCCACCTCGCGCGCGACGCGCGTCACCTCGGCGGCGAACGAGCGCAGCTGGTCGACCATCGTATTGATGGCCTCCTTCAGCAGCAGGATCTCCCCGCGCACGTCGACCGTGATCTTCTTGGACAGGTCTCCATTGGCCACCGCGATCGTGACGTCGGCGATGTTGCGCACCTGGTCGGTGAGGTTGCTCGCCATCGAGTTGACGCTTTCGGTCAGGTCCTTCCAGACGCCGGTGACCTCGCTCACCTGCGCCTGACCGCCGAGCTTGCCGTCAGTGCCGACCTCGCGCGCCACGCGCGTCACCTCCGAGGTGAACACGCTGAGCTGCTTGATCATGGTGTTGACGATGGTGGCCGAGCGCAGGAACTCGCCCTCGAGAGGACGGCCGTCGACATCGAGCCGCATGGTGACGAGCAGGTTGCCCTGCGCCACGGCCTCGATGGTGCGCGTCACCTCGACCGTCGGCCACAGCAAGTCATCGATGAGAGTATTGACCGAGCTCTCCATGTCGCCCCAGGCACCACTCGCGGAGCCCAGCCGCACGCGCATGCGTGTGCGACCCTCGCGGCCTACCACCTGGCCGACGCGCTCGAGCTGCTCGGCCATCCGCTGATTCATCGCCACAATGTCGTTGAACGTGTCGGCGATCCGGCCCATCAATCCGGGCCAGTCGGTCGGCAGTCGAGCCGAGAACGAGCCCATACGAACATCGTGAAGCGCTTGCAGAAGCTCCTTGAGCTCGGAGGGAGCAGAGGATCCGTTGAGCGTGGCCGCAGTCAACGCCGCATCAGCCTCCGCGTTCGCATTGGAAGCGACTTGACCCTCTTCCTGCATGGGCTGGATCCCCTTCTCGTGCGCGACGCGGCGCAGCACGCCCCAATTGGAAACGATGTTCCCAAGAAGCAAACGCGCGCGCAGGGCTCCGGTTCCGCAAGATTTCCTAGTGACTCGCGCGCAGCGGGCTCAATGCCGCTGAGATGCCACGCGAGATTGCGGGGCCGGCACGGGCCCCGCCTCTGACGAGTGAGCAGGGCTAGGCTAAGCTGGCCGCAGTGCCAGCAGGGATGAATAAGATGAACAATAAGACTAGAAGAGGCCCTCGATCTGCCCGCTCTCGTTGAGACGGATCTGCTCGGCGCTCGGCACACGCGGCAGCCCAGGCATGGTCATGATCTCGCCCGTGATCACGACGACAAACTCGGCGCCTGCTGAAAGTCTGAGCTCCCTGATCGGCACGACGTGACCAGTGGGTGCACCGCGCAGGTTCGGATTGGTCGAGAATGAATACTGTGTCTTAGCCATGCAGACGGGCAGATGGCCGTAGCCCGAGTCCTGTAACTCCTTGAAGCGAGCTTCGATTGAGCCATCGCAGGCGATGTCGGCGGCGCGATAGATTTCCGTGGCGATGGTCTTGACCTTGTCGCGCAGAGGCATGCTCTCCGGGTAGAGCGGCCTGAAGTCCGATTTTCCGCTGTCGCAGATCTCGATGACCTTGCGGGCGAGCTCCTCGGTGCCCTTGCTGCCGTCTGCCCAATGCGTGCACAAGACCGCCGTTGTGCCCGCGCTTTCGGCCGCTTTCATCACCTCCTTGATCTCGGCGTCGGTGTCCGTGATGAATCGGTTGATGGCGACGATGGGCGGAACGCCGAACTTCCTGACGTTCTCGAGGTGGCGCTTGAGGTTGTCGCAGCCCTTGGCGACCGCGACCACATTCTCGGCCTTCAGATCGTCCTTGGCGACGCCGCCATGCATCTTGAGCGCGCGCACCGTGGCCACGATGACGGCGGCGGCCGGAGTCAGACCCGCCTTGCGGCACTTGATGTCGAAGAATTTCTCCGCGCCGAGATCGGCACCGAAGCCGGCCTCGGTCACGACATAATCGCACAGCTTGAGCGCCGTCCTGGTCGCCAGCACCGAGTTGCAGCCGTGGGCGATGTTGGCAAACGGACCGCCATGGATGAAAACGGGATTGTTCTCCAGGGTCTGCACCAGATTGGGCATCAGCGCATCCTTGAGCAGCACGGTCATGGCGCCGTCCGCCTTCAGGTCCTGCGCCTTGACCGGCTTGCGGTCGCGCGTATAGCCCACCACGATCGCGCCGATACGCCGCTGCAAATCCTTCAAGTCGCTCGCCAGGCAGAAGATCGCCATGATCTCCGAGGCGACCGTGATGTCGAAGCCGTCCTCACGCGGGAAGCCGTTGGCGGTGCCGCCGAGGGAGTTGACGATGGAGCGCAGCGCGCGGTCGTTCATGTCCATGACGCGCCGCCACGCGACGCGTCGGGCGTCGATGCCGAGCCCGTTGCCCCAATAGATGTGGTTGTCCAGCATCGCCGACAGCAGATTGTGCGCGCTGGTGATGGCGTGGAAGTCGCCGGTGAAGTGGAGGTTGATGTCCTCCATCGGCACGACCTGGGCGTAGCCGCCGCCCGCCGCTCCTCCTTTCATTCCGAAGCAGGGTCCGAGCGACGGCTCGCGCAGGCAGCTCATGGCCTTCTTGCCGATGCGATTGAGGCCGTCGCCGAGACCGACCGTGGTCGTTGTCTTGCCCTCTCCCGCGGGCGTCGGACTGATGGCGGTGACAAGGATCAGCTTGCCGTCCTTGTTCTTCTGCACGGAGTTGATGAAGTCGAAGGAAACTTTGGCCTTCGTGGGTCCGTAGTTGAGCAGTGCGTCTGCCGGGATGCCGATTTTCTTTCCGACCTCGGCGATCGGCTTCATCTTCGCTTGGCGCGCGATCTCGATGTCGGACTTCACGCTCATGGCATTCGCTCCTGCGGGATTTTTGCTGACTGCGTGCTGACGGGCTGGAATCAGGTGGCGGCTTTGGGGGCGGGCTTGTCGAAGGTGTCGCCGGCCTTGAGCCCTGCAGACTTGGCATACTCCGCAGCCGGAATCTTTTGGCCGCCGGCACGCACGCGCTTGATCAGGATGGCACCGCCGGAGGCCGCAGCCGTAATGCCGGTCTCGTCGACGGCGACGATCTCGCCAGGCTTGCCACTGCCCGCGACCTTGGCACTGTCGAAGACCTGCACCTCCGCGCCCTTGAACTTGGTCCAGGCGCCGGGCGCAGGATTGGCGGCCCGGATCAGGTTGTAGACCTCGGCGACGGGCTTGGCCCAGTCGATCTCCGCCAGATCCTTCTTGAACCAGCTCTCGTAGGTGGCCTTGGAGTGGTCCTGCGGTATCTTCGGCGCCTTGCCGGCCTTGACCAGCTCGAGCGCCTCGATCATGGCATCGACACCGAGCGGGAACAGCTTCTTGAAATACACATCGCCCAGCGTCTCGTCCGGACCGATGTCGACCGTCTTCTGCAGCAGGATCGGCCCTTCATCGAGCCCCTCGTCCGGCCAGAAGATGGTGAGACCCGTCTGCGTGCGACCCATGGCGATGGGCCAGTTGATCGACGACGGCCCTCGGTGCAGCGGCAGCAGCGACGGGTGGTACTGGAAGGTGCCGAGGCGCGGCGCATCGAGCACGGGCTGCGGCACGAACAGCGTGACGTAGGCCATCATGCACAGATCGGCGTTGAACGACCGCATCAACTCCAGCGCCTCCGGCGTCTTCCAGCTCTTGGGCTGATGCAGCGGCAGGCCCTTCTCGCGCGCGAAGACTTTGAGCGGGTCCTCGGCACGACCTGCCTTGTCGGGCGCACAGAACACGGCAACCACATTCTCCTTGCGCTCGAGCAGCTTTTCGAGCACGGCCTTGCCGAAGGCTTCCTGACCATGAACGACAATGCGCATTTCACGTCACTCCACGTGCGTTGGGAGAGGATAGCGGCGCATCATTCCGCCGCCGCTTTCTTCGGCGCCTCGATCGCGCCCGCGGCTCTCAGACCAGCGATCTCGTCCTCGCTGTAGCCCAGCACATCGCGCAAGACTTCGTCTGTGTGCTCACCCAGCAGCGGCGAACGTTTCACCTCGGAAGGCGAGGCGGACAGCTTGATGGGATTGCCGACCGAGAGGTACTTGCCGCGCGTGGGATGATCCACCTCCACCACGGTGCCGGTGGCGCGCAGCGATTGATCCTCCGCCAGCTCCTTCATCGACAGAATCGGCCCGCAGGGGATGTCGTACTTGTTGAGGATCTCCATGGCTTCGAACTTGTTCTTCGTCATCGTCCACTGCTCGATGCGGCCGAAGATCTCGTTGAGCCGCGGCAGACGCGCTGCCGGCGTGGCATAGTCGGGATGCGTCTTCCACCCCGGCTCGCCTATGATCTCGCAAATCGCCCCCCATACGGGCGCCTGCGTGATGAAGTAGATGTAGGCGTTCGGGTCCGTCTCCCAGCCCTTGCACTTGAGGATGCGCCCGGGCTGCCCGCCGCCGGAGTCGTTGCCGGCTCGCGGCACGGCATCACCGAACGGGATGCCCTCGCCGTATTGGCTGTACTCGGTAAGCGGCCCGTGCTTCAGGCGTTGCTGGTCTCGCAACTTCACGCGCGCCAGGTTCAGGACTCCGTCCTGCATGGCACACGTGACACGCTGGCCCTTGCCGCTGTGCGTGCGATGGTAGAGCGCCGTGACGATGCCGAGCGCCAGATGCAGGCCGGTGCCCGAGTCACCGATCTGCGCGCCGGTCACCAGGGGCGGGCCATCGCGGAAGCCCGTCGTGGAGGCGGCGCCGCCCGTGCACTGGGCGACGTTCTCGTACACTTTGCAGTCCTCGTAGGGGCCGGGACCGAAGCCCTTGACCGACGCATAGATCATGCGCGGATTGAGCTCCTGGATATGCTCCCACGTGAGCCCCATGCGGTCGAGCGCACCCGGTGCAAAGTTCTCCACCAGCACATCGCAGGCTTTCACCAGGCGCTCGAGGATCTCCATGCCCTTCTTGTTCTTGCTGTCGATGGTGATGGAGCGCTTGTTGTGGTTCAGCATCGTGAAATAGAGGCTGTCCACCTTCGGAATGTCCTGGAGCTGTCCGCGCGTGATGTCGCCGACGCCGGGGCGCTCCACCTTGATCACGTCCGCGCCGAACCAGGCCAGGAGCTGCGTGCACGTCGGGCCCGACTGCACGTGCGTGAAGTCCAGGATGCGGACGCCTTCGAGTGCCTTCATTGCGTGCTCCATTTATTTCTTCTTCACAACGCTTTGCGGGTTGAGGTTCCCGATGCGGCCGCTTTCGCTGCCCGCCGTCGGATCGATCGCCGCGTTGATGAGTGTCGGCTTTCCGGAGTCCATGGCCGCGTCGACGGCGCGCTTCAGCTCGTCAGGGCTCGTCACATGGACGCCCACGCCGCCGAATGCTTCGATGATCTTGTCGTAGCGTGCGTCTTTCACGAAAGCGGTCGTCGCAGGGTCCGACCCGCCGGTGGGATTGACGTCGGTTCCGCGATAGATGCCGTTGTTGTTGAAGACGACGATGCAGACCGGGAGCTTGTACCGGCAGATCGTTTCCACCTCCATGCCGCAGAAGCCAAATGCGCTGTCGCCTTCGACCGCAAGCACCGGCTTGCCCGTCTCCACCGCCGCCGCGATGGCAAAGCCCATGCCGATGCCCATCACGCCCCAGGTGCCGACGTCCAGACGCTTGCGCGGCTTGTACATGTCGATGACACCACGCGCGAGATCGAGCGTGTTGGCCCCTTCGTTGACGAGGATGGCGTCCGGCCGCTCCTTGATGACGGCGCGGAGTGCACCGAGCGCACCGTGGAAGTCCATCGGCGCCGTGTTCTTCATCAGCCTCGGAGCCATCTTGGCGATGTTCTCTTCCTTTTTCGCCTTGACCGCGATTGTCCACTCGGCGGGCGGAGTCGGCCACTGGCTTCCCATGGCCTCGACAAGCGCCGATACGCACGAGCCGATATCGCCGACGAGCGGAGCGGCGATCTCGACATTGCTGTCCATCTCCTTGGGCTCGATGTCGATCTGGATAAACTTCTTCGAGTGAGGCTCGCCCCAGGTCTTGCCCTTGCCGTGCGACAAGAGCCAGTTGAGGCGTGCGCCGATCAGCATCACGACGTCGGATTCTTTCAGCACGGTGGAGCGTGCAGCCCCCGCGCACTGCGGATGCGTGTCGGGCAGAAGACCCTTGGCCATACTCATCGGCAGGAAGGGAATGCCGCTCTTCTCGACCAGAGCGCGGATCGCATCATCGGCCTGCGCGTAAGCAGCGCCTTTGCCGAGAATGATGAGGGGACGCCTGGCTGCCTTCAGCACGTCGAGTGCGCGCTTGACGGCGGCCGGAGCGGGGATCTGAGCAGGCGCCGGGTCGATGACCTTGACGAGCGACTTGGCCCCGGCGTCCGCATTCATGACCTGAGAGAGAAGCTTGGCCGGCAGATCGAGATAGACGCCGCCCGGACGCCCCGAGACAGCCGCACGGATCGCGCGTGCCACGCCGATGCCGATGTCCGCCGCATGCAGGATGCGGAAGGCGGCCTTGCAGAGCGGCTTGGCGATGGCGAGCTGGTCCATCTCCTCGTAATCGCCCTGCTGCAGATCGACGATCTCGCGCTCGGACGAGCCTGAGATTAAGATCATCGGAAAGCAGTTGGTGGTGGCATTGGCCAGCGCAGTCAGACCGTTGAGAAAGCCGGGAGCGGACACCGTGAGGCAGACGCCTGGCTTTTTCGTCAGGAAGCCGGCGATTGCCGCGGCGTTGCCGGCGTTCTGCTCGTGCCGGAACGAGATGACGCGTATGCCTGCCGCCTGCGCCATGCGGCCGAGGTCCGTGATCGGAATGCCGGGCACACCGTAGATCGTATTGATGCCGTTGAGCTTGAGTGCGTCGATGACGAGATGAAAGCCATCCGTCAGCTCCTGCTCTGCACCGGCTGCATTTGCAGCAACGCCCTGCGCTGTTGCAGACATTTCGCTCCTCCCTGAAAAGTTTCTTCTCTGCCCGCTCGGCTATGCGGCTCTCGGCGTGAGGGCGTCCACGCTCGTGCGCTTCAGTGTGTCTCGAGCGGTCGTCGTCGCCTTTGTGGCCTCCGCCATCGGCGTTCCTCCTTGAATGCTGGTTTAGCCCTAGTCGAGTGCGACGAAGCGCTCGACGTGATCCCTGAGTTTCAATGTGTGCTCGCGCACCAAGCGCTCCGCGCGCTCCGTATCGCGGGCCTCGAGCGCTGCCACGATCTCCTTGTGATCGACGATGGAGCGTTTGGCGCGGTCCGCTTCCACGATTGTGCGCTGTCGGATGGCCCTGACGTGGAAGAACAGGTCATTGGTGATGTTGCCGATCAGGCTGCACTTGCCCAGTCTGATGATGGCCTGATGAAAGGCGATGTTGGCGTCGGAGTATTCGCCCATGTTGCGCGCGATCTCGTCGGCCGAAAACGTATCGACGAGGGCGTGCAGGCCGCGGATCTCCTCGTCGCTGGCTTCCTTGGTCGCCAGTCGCGCCGCCATGCTCTCGAGCGCCGCCCAGACAGTGATCATCTCCAGAATCTCGGCCTTGGTCTTGCGCACGATGAAGATGCCGCGGCGGGCAACGATGCGGACAAGGCCTTCCGAGTCGAGCTGGGCCAACGCCTCCCGCAGCGGCGTGCGGCTGACGCCGAAGCGCTGCGAAAGATCGCGCTCGTCGAGGCGCAGCTCCGCGTCGGGAGCGTAGATGTTCATGTTCGTGATCGCGAGCTTCAGCGCCTCGTAGGCGCGCGCCTTGAGGCTTACGGTCTCGGAGATCGGTTGGATCTTGAGCACGGTGTCCGACATGCGATCAGCCCGCCTGATAGCTCGAAAAAGTCTCGCTCCATTTTGCGCGCGGCCCCGCGCATTTGCTCGCGTCGGCGGCTCCTTTGCGGCAACATATGGCCACCTTGCGAAAGGCTGACTGCGTGCGCAGGCGGGCCCAATCTCGCTGCATCCGCTCCTCATCCAATGGCCGCGCTGTGGACTTGGATCGCAGCGCCTGAGGCATCGAAGTTTTTGGTATACCATACACCAGCGAGCGCCCAGCTGGCAATCCGTTGTCCGATAGGGCAGCTCCGCCAACAGCAAATATCACTTGGAAAACGGGCTGCTCGCGGTTGACGTACAGGCCGTTGCATAACGTAAATCGATCGGTATATCGTATACCAGGTCATAAAAAAGTCCGTTCCTAACCCACCACTCGCGGGTCGGAGGATCGGGTTCAAAAAGGGAAGCAAGGGTGTGCCGCGGGGAGTAGGCTCCCGGTGCCCAGGGAGGAAATGTGGAAGAAATTGCCGCGCTGCTGCAAGGTTTTTCCGTTGTTCTCACCCCCTACAACATCGGATTGATGCTGCTCGGCATTCTGCTCGGCGTCATCATCGGGGTCCTGCCGGGCCTGGGTGGCGCCAACGGCGTTGCCATTCTGCTGCCGCTGACCTTCAGCATGCCGCCGTCGTCCGCGATCATCATGCTGTCGTGCATCTACTGGGGCGCTCTGTTCGGCGGCGCCATTACCTCCATCCTGTTCAACATTCCGGGCGAGCCGTGGTCGGTGGCGACCACCTTCGACGGGCACCCCATGGCGCAGCAGGGCAAGGCCGACGCGGCCCTCACCGCCGCCTTCACCTCTTCCTTCGTCGGCGCCATCGTTGCTGTTATCGTCATTACGTTTCTGGCGCCATTGGTGGCCAAGTTCGCGCTGCGGTTCGGTCCACCCGAGTTCTTCGCCGTGCAGTTCCTGACCTTCGCCAGCTTCGTCGGCATGGGGCGCGGCTCGCCGTTCAAGACGCTCGCCTCCATGACCCTTGGCTTTGCGCTTGCCTCGGTCGGCCTCGACAACGTCACCGGCCAGTTGCGCATGACCTTCGATCAGGAGTTCCTGCTCAACGGCTTCAAGTTCCTGGTCGCCGTAATCGGCCTGTTCGGCATCGGCGAGATCCTCTCCTCGATGGAGAGCGGGCTCAGCTTCTCGGGCGCGCGCGCCAAGATCAGCCTCAACGTGGTGCTGAAGACCTGGATGCAGCTTCCGCGACTGTGGTTCACCTTCTTGCGCGCCTGCATCGTGGGATGCTGGATGGGCATCACTCCCGGCGGCGCCACGCCCGCCTCCTTCATGAGCTACGGCCTCGCCAAGCGCTTCTCCAAGAACGGCGATCGCTTCGGCAAGGGCGAGATCGAAGGCGTCGTGGCGCCCGAGACCGCGGCCCACGCTGCCGGAACCAGCGCGCTGCTGCCGATGCTGACCCTCGGCATCCCGGGCTCGCCGACAGCGGCAGTGCTGCTCGGGGGCTTGTTGATCTGGGGTCTCCAGCCAGGGCCCCTGCTGTTCGTGGAGCAGAAGGATTTCGTGTGGGGCCTCATCGCCTCCATGTATCTCGGCAACGTCGTGGGCCTCATTATCGTGCTCACCTGCGTACCCCTGTTCGCCGCCATCCTCCGCATCCCCTTCTCGATCATCGCGCCGGTGATCCTCGTGATCTGCGCAGTCGGCGCCTATACCGTGAACAACGCCATGTTCGACGTCTGGATGATGGTGGTGTTCGGCATCGCGGGCTATGTTTTCAATAAGCTCGGCTATCCGCTGCCACCTCTCGTTTTGGCGCTCGTGCTTGGAGACTTGGCCGAGGGCTCGTTCCGACAGGCTATGCTCATCAGTCAGGGCAGCCTCAGCGTCTTCTTCTCCAACTGGCTCGTCGGCAGCATCATGACGCTCGGGCTGGCGCTACTGTTCTGGCCTCTCCTGAGCTGGATGCTGACGCGGGGCAGAGCGCGGCCCCAGCAGGCTTGAAGCGGCGGCCCAAAAGTGGCCATCGCCGCTGTCGCAATAAAAAAAGACAGAAAAAGAAAACATGCAGAGGAGGAAACAGAGAATGATCAGGTTCAAGTACACCATTCGCAGAGCTGCGTGTGTTGCACTGGCGGCGGCGGCAATCGGCTCCCCCGCTGTAGCGGCCTGGGAGCCCAGCAAGGCCGTTACCTTCGTGATCCCGGCCGGCACCGGCGGCGGCGCCGATCAGATGGCCCGCCTCATCCAAGGCATCGTCACCAAGCACCAGCTGATGAAGCAGCCGGTGGTGGTGATCAACAAGTCCGGCGGCGCCGGGGCTGAAGGCTTCCTCGAGATCAAGAACAGCGCGCGTGATCCGCACAAGCTGATCATCACGCTGTCGAACTTGTTCACCACTCCGCTCGGCACCGGCACCCAGTTCTCCTGGAAGGACATGACGCCGGTCGCCATGTTGGCACTCGACCAGTTCGTCCTGTGGGTGCCGGCCGATGCACCTTACAAGACGGCCAAGGAGTACATCGACGCCGTCAAGGCGGGCGAGGACAAGAAGTTCAAGATGGGCGGCACCGGCTCCAAGCAGGAGGACCAGATCATCACCGTCGCCCTCGAGCGCCAGACCGGAGGCAAGAAGTTCACCTACGTCCCCTATCAGGGCGGCGGCACGGTCGCGGTGCAGCTTGTCGGCAAGCACATCGACTCCTCGGTCAACAATCCGATCGAGGCCGTCCAGCAGTGGAAGGCCGGGGCGCTCAGGCCCTTGTGCATCTTCGACGGCAAGCGCAGCACATACACGACCAAGATCACAGCCGACATGGCCTGGAGCGACATCCCCACGTGCAAGGAGTCTGGCCTGCCTGTGGAATATCAGATGCTGCGCGGCATCTTCATGCCAGGCGGCGTCACCCAGGACCAGACCCAGTTCTATGTCGATCTTTTCAAGAAGGTGCTGGCGACTCCTGACTGGAAGAAGTTCATGGAGGATGGCGCCTTCAATCAGACGTTCATGTCTGGGGCCGAGTACGCCAACTGGGTCGAGGCTGCCGAGAAGACGCACTACGACCTCATGAAGGAGGCACACTTCCTGGCAGCCGGCAAATAGCCGCAACTAGCCGGGACAGCAGGCCGAGCCCCAAGTGTGTCGGCCTGCCACCGCATCGGAAAACGAGCTCATCGACGCGCTGGTCCACGGGAAAGCACAATGCATCAAGACGGCCCAAGCGACGATCCACGCCTTGTGACCAACCGAACGATGGACATTGTCGTCGCGCTCGTGCTTCTCGGGCTCAGCGCCATCGTGATCGTCGACAGCACCCGCCTCGGCTTCCAGTGGCGCGACAACGAAGGGCCGGCGTCCGGCTACTTTCCTTTCTACATCGCACTGGTCCTGGCGTTGGCCAGCACCATCAACCTGATCAGCGCCGTCCTCGGTCGAACGGCCCACGGCAGCGACACCTTCGTGTCGCGCAAGGCGTTCGGCCGCGTCATAGCCGTGCTGATCCCCTCGATCGCTTACGTTGCGCTGGTGCAATATCTCGGCATCTATGTCGCCTCGGCGCTGTTCATTTTCGTCTTCATGCTGCTTGTCGGCCGCGAGAGCCTATTGCGTGCGCTCGCGGTCGGCCTCTGCGTTCCGCTCGCACTTTTCTTCATGTTCGAGATCTGGTTCCTGGTGCCGCTGCCAAAGGGGCCGGTCGAAACCTGGCTCGGCTACTGAACTGGTCACCCAAATGATTGGCAGCTCGCGCCGATGACATCTGCCCACTGATCGGCTCGACAAATTGGTTGTATGTGGCGCATTATCAGATTTTTCGAATGGCACTCGCATGCCGGGGGGCGCGCGATGCGAAAGCGGCGAAGATATATTGCACACTGGTTATTTCTGGCTGTTGGCATCGTTCTGCTGCTTACAGCGGGAGTGGTCGCACTGCCTCTGCTGGTCGCCCACGGCTTGCTGAGTGGGGAATGGCAACATCGCATCCACGACGCGCTTGAGTTCGTGCGACAGCTCGGCCCGACCGACGCGCAGATAAAGTTCGTTCTTTGGTTGGGCGGGATCGCCGGCAGCATTGCCGGTGCCGCGATTACGCTGTTGGTGAGCTGGCACTTCGCGGAAATGAACCTCCCGCAGCGGCTGGAAGACTTGGCGAAATCGAACTCGCGTGAGCATCTTCGTGTGCAGCCCAAGCTCATCGCAGTTGCGCAACGTGGCGTGGGCTCCATTCCAAATGACATCGAGACGAGCCGTGTGACGCTGCTGCGGAAGTGGATGAGCCGCTGGAATGAGAAGGAGCAGGTGCGTATCCTTGCCGCGTCCTCGAAGCAGTTGGCCAAAGAGGCGTCGGCGCTCGCGGCAGCAACGCACGAAGTGCAGCAGAGACAAATCACCTCTCACCTGATCCGAGGCTACCAATACGCATCCGAAGGAGAGGACGAGAAGGCCTTCGAAGAGTTCGAGTTGGCGACAACGATCCGGCGCGACAACGTTTTGTCTCGCGACATCGCGGCCGGCTGGGCGCGTCGCTTGAACAAGCAGCGGCGCGAAATGGAGATTCTCGAAGAATTGCAGAACGTGGCCCGCGAAGCACGATTGGACCTCGAGCACGCTCGCGCGCTGCGGCGGCAGGCGGAGCTCCTAGATAAGCGGAAAGATCAGACGGGTTGGAAGGAGGCGCGCGACCGCCTCAAAGTCGCGCGTAACCTGCTTCAGCCTCTCGTCGCCGACGTTGAAGTCAAGCACGAATTAGGGCGCGTACTAACCCTGTTTTGCGAGGTGCAGTGCCAGCGAGGGTTTGTCGGCAGATTGGGCGGCCCAAACGGCTGCTTGGCTCAGATGCTCGACTGCGTGTCCACCGTCACAAGGCTCACGAGACCCTCCGAGCCAGACGGAGAAGTATATGGCGCTGAGCGCGCCGTGCGGGTTGAAAAGTGGGTGGCCGATCTACAGGGCGATCCCGAAGCGGAGTCGGACGACAACGATGAGAAGTAGGCTCTCTTAATAGCTAAACGCCCCAGAGCCACCCAATGCCGCGGCCGATAACGAGCGCCGCCGCCGATGTCATGCTCGCATTGATTAGAGACGATAAGAGCAGCACCCCGGGCACCGCCTCGCTGCCTCCGAGCTGTCGCAGAGCTACCGGGTGATTAGCGATCGAGATCAGGGAGAGAGCACTCGCCCCTGCCAAAAACGCCCACCACGAGAAATGCAGAACGCCTGCGGTGCACGTTCCGACGATAGTTGCATAAGCGAGGATGCCCTGCGCATGGCCGCGCATCGGTAGTCTCCGAATCATCGACGCGCACACCTTCAATTCAGCGCGTATCGCAGGATAGGCAAGTGCTCGCTGCAGGAGACGCACCCTGATTTGTGTGTTGTGGTGCTCGGGCCACGTCGGCGCGCCAGTGTTGCAGTTTCAAACCTGCTGTTCGTAGTATGGTTCCAGGTGCAAAAGACAGACGAGCCGCTGCAACCCGTGGTGACGGGTTGCCTTCACGACGCCGAACCTCGTCCAAATCGAACGCCCCGGGGAGACGCCCATGCCGAAATTCCGCATCGTCACGCCTGCAGCCGCCTCCTTCACGACAGCCGGCGGCGGCTACGCCTACGAGATGGAGGCGCTCGAGGGCTTCGACGCCGAGATGGTCGAATGCCCGGCTACGCAGGAGGGCTTCATCGCCGCAGCCAGGAACGCGGACGCGGTCTACGCCAAGGGGATGAAGTTCAACGCACAGATGATTCAGGCGCTCGAGGCATGCCGCATCATCGCGCTCGGCACCGTCGGCGTCGACTACGTGGACGTGGCGGCCGCCACCGAGAAAGGCATTCCGGTCACCAACTGTCCCGACACCTTCATCGAGGAGGTGGCCGACCACGCCATGATGCTGCTGCTCGCAACGCACAGGCGCGCGATCGAGCAGGACCGCATGGTGCGCGAGGGCCGCTGGACCGAGGGCCGGCCGCAACTGCTCAAGGTTCCGCGCCTCATGGGGCAGACGCTCGGCTTCATCGCCTTCGGCCGCGTCGCCCGGGCCACGGCCAAGCGCGCTAAGGCGTTCGGGCTTCGCTTGATGGCCTACGATCCGTTTCTCGACGAGTTGGCCATCGCCGCGGAAGGCGTCGAGCCTGCCAGTCTGTCGGAGGTCCTGAGCCAGTCGGATTTCATCTCCATGCACCTGCCGGCGACGCCGGAGGCGGTCGGCTTCCTCAAGGAGAAGCATTTCAGGCAGATGAAGAAAACGGCGATCTTCATCAACACCGGCCGCGGTCCGACCGTGGATGAGCAAGCCCTCATCAAGGCCTTGCAGGAAGGCTGGATCGCGGGCGCAGGCCTCGACGTGTTCCAGGTGGAGCCGGTGAAGCCCGACAATCCGCTTATCAAGATGCCGCACGTGGTGCTCTCGCCGCACAATGCATCCGCCTCCGCCCGCTTCGATCCGGCGCGCAAACGCCGCGTCGGCCAGGAGATCGCACTCGTTCTTTCCGGCCGCTGGCCGATGTCGTGCGTGAACCCGACCGTGCTGCCGGCAAGCGGGCTGCGGCGCTGGCAGCCGGTGTCGATGGAGCGTGGACCGAACGCCTAGCGCGGATCGCCACAAGAGCAGGCGCGGCAAGCATCGCAGCCCTATCCCGAGGTCCGTATTGACCCTGTGCGCTGGTGGTTGACCGGCGCCCGAGGCGAAATGCGCCTTGCTCGACAGACCAGCGCCCTCTAAGAGGGCGCTTCAGTTCTGCCTGCCATGCGCCATCTGCATCGATCGTCGCTTGTGGCCCGTGAACGGGTTTGCGACTGTCGATCCAGGTTTGCCATCGCCAAAGCAAGAGACGCTTACCGTTTGAATCCGGAGGAAATACCATGAGGAGATTGACGAGGCGCCAGTTCGTGGGGGCTGCGGCCGGCGCCGTGCCGCTGGTTTATATTTCGAAGGCGTTCGGCGCCGAGTTCTCGCTCAAGTACGCCAACAATTCGCCCGTCACGCACCCTCTCACCATTTTCACGACCAAGGCCATCGAGCGCATCAAGGCCGAGACCAACGGCGCGGTCGAGATCGAGATCTTTCCCAACAATCAGCTCGGCGGCGACACGGCGATGCTGTCGCAGTTGCGCGAAGGCTCGATCGACTTTTTCACCCTCTCCGGCCTGATCCTCGCCACGGTCGTCCCGGCCGCCTCCATCAACGGCATCGGCTTCGCCTGGAAGGACTACGACACGGTGTGGAAGGGCATGGACGGCGAGCTCGGCGCCTATGTGCGGCGCCAGATCGCCAAGGCCGGCCTCTACGCCTTCGAGAAGATGTACGACAACGGCTATCGCCAGATCACCACCTCGACGAAGCCGATCCTGCAGCCCGCCGACCTCAAGGGCCTGAAGATCCGTGTCCCGCCATCTCCGCTGTGGACCTCGATGTTCAAGGCGTTCGGCTCGGCGCCCGCCAGCATCAACTTCTCGGAGACCTATTCGGCCCTACAGACCAAGGTGGTCGAGGGGCAGGAGAACCCGCTCGCGATCATCAAGGCGGCCAAGCTCTACGAGGTGCAGAAGTATCTGTCCCAGACCAACCACATGTGGGACGGCTTCTGGATGCTGGCCAACGGCAAGACCTGGGACAAGCTGCCGGCCAACGTGAAGCAGGTCATCTCCAAGCACTTCAACCAGGCCGCCATCGAGCAGCGCGCCGAGATCTTCGCCCAGAACAATTCGCTGCAGGCCGAGCTCGAGAAGTCCGGCATGCAGTTCAACAAGGTCGATCCCGAGCCATTCCGCAAGGCCCTCGTCGACGCCGGCTTCTACAAGGAGTGGCAGGGCAAGTACGGTGCGGATGCCTGGGCCATCCTCGAAAAAGTGACGACGAAGCTCGGCTAGGACGATGGCATGACGCCCGGAGCAGAAGCGGCTGGCCGCCACGCAGTCGGTCGGCCGCGGCTGAGGGGCATCGAGATCGGCATTACGCGGTCGGTCGAGGTACTGGCCGCTTTCATCATGCTGATCGAGACGCTCGTGCTGTTCGGCGGCGTCGTCAGCCGGCTACTGCGCCATCCGTTCACATGGTCGGATGAGTTCGCCTCGATCCTGTTCCTGTGGCTAGCCATGTTCGGGTCGGTGATCGCCCTCCAGCGGGGCGAGCACATGCGCCTGACGACCTTCGTCACGTGGGCGGCGCCGGCGCTGCGCGGCGTCCTCGATGCCCTGGGGATGGTCGTGCCGATCGCGTTCCTCGTGTGGCTGCTGCCCTATGCCATGGAGCACACGATCAGCGAGGCAGTCGTCAGCACGCCCTCGCTCGAGTGGTCGGCATCAACGAAGATCGCCGCGATCCCTGTCGGTGCCGCGCTGATGATCGCGCTCTCGCTGATTCGCCTGCTGGAGGCGGTGCGCCTGCGCGACCTTGTCATCGCGGTGCTGATCGTCGCTGCAGTTGCGGTCGCGCTGTGGTTGGGCACTCCGGCCCTCAAGGCCATGGGCAAGGCCAATCTCATCGTTTTCTTCATCGTCCTGGTCGGCGTCTGCGTGCTCATCGGCGCGCCGATCGGCTTCGCGTTTGGATTGGCGACGCTGGCCTATCTGGCGACCGTCTCGCGTGCACCGCTGACGATTATCGTCAGCCGCATGGACGAAGGCATGTCGCACATCGTGCTGCTGTCGGTTCCGCTGTTCGTGTTCCTCGGCTACCTCATCGAGGGGACGGGACTGGCGCGATCGATGGTCGTCTTTCTTGCCGCCCTCGTCGGACACGTGCGCGCAGGCCTCGCCTATGTTCTGCTTGCGGCCATCTATCTCGTGTCCGGCATCTCGGGCTCCAAGGCCGCCGACATGGCAGCCGTCGCGCCCGTTCTCTTTCCCGAGATGAAGCAGCGCGGTTACAAGCCCGGCGAGCTCGTCGCGCTGCTGTCGTCCTCGGGGGCGATGTCGGAGACCATTCCCCCCTCGCTCGTTCTCATAACGCTCGGCTCGGTCGTCGCCGGCGTCTCCATTGCCGATCTTTTCATCGGCGGGCTCCTGCCGGCCCTGATCCTGGCGCTCGCGCTGTGCGTCGTCTGCTGGTGGCGCTTCCGCGATATCGACATGTCGAGCGTCGAGCCCGCGACTTGGGGAGAGGTCGCACGCACCTTCCTGCTCGCGCTTCCGGCCTTGACGCTTCCAATCGCCATCCGCACGGCGGTGGTCGAGGGATGGGCGACCGCGACCGAGGTCTCCGCGCTCGGCATCGGCTGGACCTTCGT
This sequence comes from Bacteroidota bacterium, assembly GCA_050260355.1. Lineage (GTDB taxonomy): Bacteria > Pseudomonadota > Alphaproteobacteria > Rhizobiales > Hyphomicrobiaceae > CADEFX01. Next base: position 35,838 of record JBLNBZ010000049.1, read on the forward strand.
GATCGGCCTCGTGTTCGCTCCGCTTCTGAAACAGAAATTTCCCTGGAACCGGCTGTTCGAGATGCTGGTGGCGACCGCGGCGCTGTCCGGCGCCATTCTCATCATCATCGGCGCCGCGACCGGCATGTCCTGGGCGCTGACGCAGTCGGGCTTCTCGCGACAGCTCGCCGAGATGATGGCGGCGGTGCCCGGCGGCAGCGCCGGCTTCCTCGGCATCTCGATCTTGGCGTTCGTGGTGCTGGGCTCGATCCTGGAAGGAATTCCGGCGATCGTCCTGTTCGGCCCCCTGCTGTTTCCGATCGCGCACCAGTTCGGCATCCACGAGGTGCACTACGCGATGGTCGTCATCCTCGCCATGGGAATTGGCTTGTTCGCGCCGCCCTTCGGCGTCGGCTACTTCGCCGCCTGCGCCATCGGCAAGGTCAATCCGGACGAGGGTGCGCGGCCGATCTGGGCCTACCTGGCGGCACTCCTCGTGGGATTGATCGTCGTGGCGGCCTTTCCTGTGCTCTCGACGGCATTTCTTCGTTGACCAGCCCCGCGGCCTGCCGGCGCCCCCAAGTCCTCGCGCCTCATGCGTCGCGCCGGCGTCCGCCGAGCATCAGCACCAGCGGGATGGCCACCACCGACATGGCGGTGTAAAGGACGAACGCGTTCATATAGCCGAGCATGGCCGCCTGCCGGTTGACCTCCTTTGCAATCTTCGCCATGCCGGCCGCGGTCTCGGCCGACCATGCCCCCATGACAGAGGGTAGCGTCAGCGCCTTGTTGTAGGGCGAGAGCAGCTCCATCATGCGGCTGTAGTTGGCGCCGGTCGTGCGCACGATCTCGGCAACCGAGATCGAGATGAAGAAGCTGCTGCCGATGCTGCGCATCAGGTGCAGCACGGAGATCCCCTCCGGACGCAACGAGTGATCCAGCGTCCTGAATGCCGTTGTGACGATCGGTGTCCAAATCAACCCGACGGCAAGCCCCTGCAGGTAGACGTTGGCGCACAGGCTCGACAGCGACGCATCGAGATTGAGGCTCGTCAGCCAGAGACCGGACACGATCTGCATGCCGAAGCCCGCGACCATGCCCACCCGCGGATCGAACCGCTGACCGAAGATCGAGAGGAACGAGCCGCTCAACACCCCCGCGCCGCGCCAGCTCACGACGAAGCCGATCAGACCATCGGGAAAGCCGAGCTCGTTCTGCAGCAGCGGCGGCAGCAGCACCATGGGCGTGAAGTTCAGCATCCCGAAGATGACGATCAGTGAAATCCCGATGATGTAGTTGCGGTCGAGCAGCAGCCGCGGGCTCAGAAACGGATTGCGCGTGGTGACGCTGTGCGCGACGAAAATGTAGAGGGCGAGGACTGCAATGCAGGTCTCGACGACGATCTCTCGCGAGTCGAACCAGTCGAGCCGCTGTCCGCGCGACAACACGAGCTGGGTTGCAGCAATGGCGACCGACAGCGACAGGAAGCCGATCCAGTCGAGCGAGATCTTCCGCAGCCGGGCTTCCGGGGGCAGCGCGAAGTAGGCCGCCGTGCAGGCAGCCAGCGCCACCGGCACGATCATGAAGAACCCCCAGCGCCAGCCGTATGCCTCCGCCAGGTAACCCGCGATGGTCGGCCCGAGCACAGGGCCGATCGTATTCGTCGTGCCGAAGATCGAGATGACCAGCCCGTGCTGGGACCGGGGAAACACGTCCAGCAGAACGCTCTGGCCGAGCGGTTGTATGGGTGCGCCCGCCGCGCCCTGCACCAGTCGCCACACCACGAGCCCCTCGAGCGAGTGGGCGAGGCCGCACATGATGGTCGCGAACGAGAAGCCGGCGAGGCTCCAGAACTGCACGCGGCCGCGGCCGAAGCGCGCGACCAGCCAGCCGGTCGTCGGCATGGTGACGGCCGTAGCAAGGATGTAGAACGTCACGGCCCAGGACACCTCGTCCTGGGTCGCAGACAGTGCGCCTTGAACTTGAGGCAGGATCGCCGCGACCGAGAAGGTCGCCGCGTTGAACGCGCTCGACGCCACGACGACCGTGACCAGCACAAAGATGCGCCGGGAGAACGTCAGCTGCAGCGCTGGCTGTTCCTCGTCGTGCCCTGTCACACCCGATCGGTCCGTCGTAACCCCTCTACCGGGCAAGGCTTAGCACGGCAAATGTCGTCGAAGTATCACATACGGATCAAAGCAGCCCTCTGCTGAAGGAATGAATGTGTCCGCCCGTCGAGGTGCTGCTTTGCAGCGCCGAGGCGCCACGGCAAGCCCCTGCCCGCCGCGGCGGCTGAAGGATCAGATCGGCGCAGCGGGGCATCCGTCCCGGCGCTGCCACACATCGAGGAGATATGTCGCCGCCGCGCGAACAACGGGCGGCGCGTACAGGATCTTGCGATGCCCCAGGCCGTCGAAGCCTTGCAGGCTCGCCGATCGGCAGCAGGCTGCAATTTGCCGCGCATTCTCGAAGGGGACCTCGTTGTCGTCGAGCCCATGCAGAAGCAGCGCCGGCTGGCCCGTGGCCGTCAACAGGTTGGAGCCCGTGAACTCATCGATACTGCGCTGCGCCAGGCGTTCGAGACGATGCTCATAGGCACGCTGCGCCGCTGCAGAAAGCCCTTGCTCCGCCGCGAACCTGCTCGTCACCTCGGAGAACCGGTTCGGCATCGAGACGAGCACGAACCCCATGAACGGGAAGGGGCGCGGCATCGGCGGCCCGCCCCCACCGGCAAGCAGCGCCGCAAGCCCGCCGAGAGAATGCGTCACCGCGAAGTGGATCGGGCCCAGCGCCTCCGCGACCTCACGCACCGCATGCGCGCAGGCGATGAGGCTCGTGCGCCTGCCCGTGCTCTTGCCGTGGGCCGGACAGTCGAACATGACAACACGAAATCCCCGGCGGCGGAAGTGCTCGGAGAACGCGCTCATGAAGGATGTCTCGCCGGTCCAGCCGTGGACCATGAGCACGCTGGCCCCGTTCGGCGCACCCTCCGGCGTGAGAACGTAGGCCTGGACAATGCCTTCGCTCGTGAAGACCCTCACCGCTGAGGCCTGCCGCAGGTGGAAGCGTGCCCGCACGGCAAGTTGCTCATGGTCCGGGCTGCGGTACCGCGACAAATGCGGAGTACAAAATCTTCGGTAAGCGACGGCTCCCCTGAGGTTGGCCAGGAAACCTCTGGGAAGGCGAAAGATCTTGTCGATCGTACCGTCGAGGGTGTGATTGAGGTGCCGAGACACGGCACTCATGTAGGGTCTCGCTGACGCCCGGCCAAGATGGTTCGCCTGCACGCAATTTGTGCATGACGATCAGCCGCGGTGCGACCTGACACGGGTTGCCGCACCGTTGCAGCTTCCGCCCGGCGTCTTAACCATATCCGCGTACGGCGACCACCGACGCCGGCCCGCGTCACCCCTCGTCCGCGTGCACGCGGTCCGCATGCTCGCCCGTTTGTCTGCCGGACCTGCTGACCAGCAGCTTGCCGATGCCGACGACAATCAACGCGCCAACGGCCTCGAAAATCCGGGCAACGAACTTGGTCGAGACGCCGAGCATCTGCCCCAAGCCCTCGATAGCCGGAGCAAGCGCCGGCTCGGTGGCGAGCAGCTCGCCCGCGACCCAGCCGAGCAAGGCAGCGCCGGCCCACACCAGGATCGGGTAACGCGTCAGCAAGTTGGTGATGAGCGTTGCGCCGCCGACCACCAGCGGAATGCTGATGACGAGCCCGAGTATGATGAGATTGATCTCGCCGCCCGCCGCCGCGGCGATCGCCAGCACGTTGTCGAGGCTCATGACAATGTCGGCGAGGGCGACGATGCGCACGGCCTCCCAGATGCTGCTGCCGCTGCGCACGCTCTCCTCGCTCGCCTCCTCCTGCGTTACCAGCTTCACTGCGATCCAGAACAGCAGCAGCCCGCCCACCAGCTTCAGGTATTGGACGCCGAGGAGCTGGTTGACGAGGACAGTGAAGATGATGCGCAGCACGATGGCCGCTCCGGCGCCGAGCAGGATGCCGATCATGCGCTGGCGCGGCGGCAGCGAACGGCAGGCAAGCGCAATGACGACCGCATTGTCGCCGGACAGGATGATGTTGATGCCAATGATCTTGGCGATGGCGATCGCGGTGCCGCTGTAGCTGCCGAACATTCCGCCAATCACGTCGAGGATCTGGTCGCCGATCGCGGCGGCAACAGCAAGCACCTGCAAGTCCACTTGTTTCCTCCGGCCAGTCGGCTGATGTCTGGGCTCGAGCAGACAGCGCCCCTCGGCCCAAACGTTCCCCTCGCTTACGACGTTGCGTCGACGAGGCCTGCCAAATCACAGATTGCTCAGTCGATACCCATTTTCAACGCCAAAGCGACACGGGCGGCCTGCGCGGCACCGACGCAGGAAGCAAACGCTGCTCGGTCTCACGGTGTCCGCGCTCGCCCAGATTTCGTGCGCTCGAAAAAGGCACACGGAGATGCCGGTCATCGCCGCCGGGCCCTCGCCACGAGGTCGCGCTCATTCCAGACTTCTGCGCCAGCACTGCCTCCCACGTCCAACTGGATTTGGCATGTGGTATGCCAGAGATTTCGAACTGAGCGCAAGCTTTTGCTGGCATCGGCATAGACGAAAGTTGCCCGGAGCTACCGGTGCGAAAACTCCTGTTGCCGGGACGAGCCCGGCTCTCGTATGTCAGACGACGCTCGATGCTTTGCCGGGCAAATTCCAGGAGGAACTGCGGTGCCGACACTCCCCAAAGCCGTCCCGACCGTGCAGGCGGACAACGAGCGTGTGCGCGTTACGGAGTGGCGGTTCGCGCCTGGCGCAGAGACTGGCGTCCACATCCATGAGATGGACTACGTGATCGTGCCGTGCGTGACCGGCCGCCTCAAGATCATCGCACCGGACGGGCAGGAGAGCATCGCCGATCTGACGCAGGGCGCCTCCTACTTCCGCAAGGCCGGCGTGCATCACAACGTCATCAACGCCAACGATTTCGAGTTTTCCTTCGTCGAGGTCGAGCTCAAGCCCTGAACGGGATGCGGCGCCTCCCGCCTCAGGCGCTTGCAACCAGCTCTACCATTCGGCGCCGCGCGTTGGGCATCGCCAGCTCGCGCGGCCCGAGGACACGCGTCTCGAGGAAATGACCGGTGAGCGCGAAGCCGCCTGCTACGTCGTGCGCCGTCACCGGCTCCTGCGTCCTGCCACGCAGAAACGCCGGCAGCGGTAGCAGCTTCTCCTTGTAGGGCTCGCCCGCCGCGCGCGACACCGCGCGGCCGGATCGCGGCGAAACGTAGATCAGGTCCTCGGTCGTTCCGGTTGCCGCGCAAGATGCCAGATCCAATCCGAACCCCAGCTCGTCGAGCAGCGCCAGCTCCCAGCGCACCATCAGCGCGGGCCAAACGGCGCGGTCATTCAAGTAGCCGAGAACGAACAGCGTCACCTCGTAGAGGCTCGGGTGGGGATCGCGCTCCGGCAGCAGCCGGATCAGAGAGGCGAACGACGTCAGCGCCGACAGCGCCGCCGCGTCGTTCATGGCCTCGCCGGCAAAGCCGCGCGTCAGCTCCAGCGTCATGGCGCCCAGGTGCTCCGCGAGCCGGCCCTTCCACACCACATCCACCTGGTTGCCGATCTGCAGCACAGGCCTCAGCCGGCGTGAGCGCCCGCCATACACCAAGCCCAGATGCCGCCCGTGCCGACGCGTGAACAGCTCGGCCACAGCAGCCGTCTCACCGCTCGCCCGAGCCGACAGCACGATGCCTTCGTCGGACCAATTCATGCCCTGATCATATCGCAGTTGGCAGCTATCGGGACCAGCGGTTGCCTCCCGGCCGCCAATGCGCTGTTATGGCCATGGCGGCGTGAACCTGCTATCTCAGACCTCACAAATCACAGTGCCCCCGCGGGCAGAGCGGAGACCGTGCTCGAGATCGCCATAATTGCGCTTCTCATTCTTCTCAACGGCGTCTTTGCACTTTCGGAGCTGGCTGTCGTTTCTGCCCGCCGCGCGCGCTTGCAGGCGCTGGCCGCCGGCGGACGCAGAGGGGCCAGACGCGCGCTCGAGCTTGCCGCCAATCCGGGACGGTTCCTGTCCACGGTGCAGATCGGCATTACGCTGATCGGCATCCTGGCCGGCGCCTATTCCGGGGCTACGATCGGCGCCAACTTCGGCGAATGGCTCGAGTTGCATGGCCTTTCGGCGAGGGTCGCGGAGCCGCTCGGCTTCGGTCTCGTCGTCGCCGGCATCACCTATCTGTCGCTGATCATCGGCGAGCTCGTCCCCAAGCGGCTGGCGCTGCGCAATGCCGAGGCCATCGCGTGCGCAGTGGCACCGGCCATGACGCTGATGTCGCGCGCGGCCGCCCCGCTGGTCTTTCTTCTCGACGCCTCCACTCGTGCGGTCCTGAAAATGTTCGGGAGCACCGCTGGGAGCGGAACCAGGGTGACCGAGGAAGAGATCAAGAGCCTGATCGCTGAGGCCGAGAGCACGGGGGTGCTGGAGGCCGACGAGCAGCGCCTCATGGTCGGCGTGCTGCGGCTGGGCGACCGTTCCGTGAAAGGCGTCATGACGCCACGTACCGAGGTCAGCTGGATCGACATCACTGCCGACGAGGCGGCCGCCCGCAAAGTCCTCACCGAGACGCCGCATTCGCTGCTTCCCGTCGGCGAGGGCTCCGCCGATGCCATGATCGGTGTCGTGCAGGCGCGCGACATGCTGGCCTCGATCCTGCTGGGCCGCCCCTTGGACATCAAGCCGCTCGTCCGCGCTCCTCTTATCGTGCCCGACACGATGGATGCGCTCGACCTCATGACCAAGCTGCGCGACGCCGAGGTCAAGATGGCCCTCGTCCTGGATGAATACGGACACTTCGAGGGCCTCGTCACGCCCGCGGATTTGCTGGAAACCATTGCCGGCTTCAATGCCGGCGAGGATGTCTCCGAGGCGAAGTTCGTCGCGCGGGACGATGGCTCATGGCTCATTTCCGGATGGATGGCCGTCGACGAGATGGCGGATCTGCTCGGCATCACGCTACCCGAGCACCGCGACTACCAAACCGTCGCGGGCTTCGTGCTGCAGCACATGCAGCGCCTGCCCAAGCTCGGCGAAACGACGCTCGCCTCCGGATGGGAGTTCGAGGTCATCGATCTCGACGGCCGCCGCATCGACAAGGTGCTGGCGCGGCGCCTGCCGGCGACATCGCGGGCGCGCGCGGCCTGACATTCTCATGGGAACTCTATTGATTCCCACGCCGCCCGATCACCCTGAAGCCGCTCGAGATTGCGCCGCGCGCGTTCATCGGTCGGGTCGGTTGCCAGCACGCGCTGAAAATCAGCGACTGCCTCTCGTGCGCGTCCGAGCGCTTGCAGGACCTCACCGCGATTGTTGAGGGCAACCCGATAGCGTGAGTCGAGCTCGATGGCCTTGTCGAAGTCGGCGAGGGCAGAGGTCAGCTCGCCCTTGCGCCGCCGGGCCGCGCCTCTGTTGTTGTAGGCCAGCGCCGCGTCCGGCTCGAGTGCGATTGCCGCCGAGAAATCATCGATGGCCCCGTCGACCAGACCGAGCTGGAGCCTTGCCAGGCCGCGATTGACATTGGCCTTCGCGAGCCCCGGGTCGATCTGCAGGGCCCGGTCGAAGTCGGCCACGGCAAGCTCGGGCCGGCCAACCTCCATGAGCGTGGCTCCCCGATTGTAGTAGGCATGCGTGTACGTGGGATCGATGGCGATCGCCTTGCCGTAGTCCTCGATCGCCAGCTCGCGCTCCGCCAAGGCCCCATACGCGTTGGCCCGATTGTTGAAGACCATTGCCAGGAGCCGACCCGACAATGCACCGCTCGCGGCGCGCGTGCAGCCGTCGATGGTCTGCCTCAGATCGACATGCTGCGAGCAGTCGGTCAGGTCGTCGGCCTTCGCGCAGGTGGCGAACATCGCTATCGCTAGCAGCGAGGCGGAGATGGTGCGCATGCTGGGTCTCCATGGGGCCGCACGGCTCGAGGTCGGGCAAGGGCATTCGCCCTCCTGGAGACTAGTCCGTCAGCAGCGTCATCCGGCCGTGATTGGACTGTCAAGCGACGTCTATGGCCGTGCGGGAGCGTGTTCACAGGGCAGCCGGCTTGCGGCAGCGGACCATGGGCGCCTGAAGCCGTTTCGTCTCGCCGCGGCTGGGCGGCTAATCCTTCGGGAAGTCCAGGCCCATCTCGCGGTAGCGCTCCGGATCGTCCTGCCAGCCTTCGCGCACCTTCACATGCAGGAAAAGATGCACGGCCTTGTCGAGCATCTGGCCCAGCTCCTTGCGCGCCTCCATGGAGATCTGCTTGACGGTTCGCCCGCCTTCACCCAGCACGATGCCGCGCTGGCTCTCGCGCTCCACGAAAATCGTCTGCTCGACGCGCACGGTGCCGTCACGCAGCTCCTTCCAGGACGTCGTCTCTACCGTGATCGCGTAGGGCAGCTCCTCGTGCAGCCGCTCGTAAATCTTTTCGCGGGTGACCTCCGCCGCCAGCAGGCGCATCGGCACGTCGCTGACATCGTCCTCCGGATAATGCCAAGGGCCGGGCGGGACGAGCTCGGCGAGCGCGCGCTTCAAGTCCTCCACGCCGCTGCCGCCGAGGGCCGAGATCATGAACGTCCGCTGGAAGGGGATGCGCGCATTGAGCGACTGCGCCAGCCCCAGCAGCGTCTCCTTCTTCACCCGATCGACCTTGTTGAGCACGAGCAGCAGCTGCGTGCGCATTTCCGCCAGCCTGTCGAGGATGCGCTCGGTGTCCTCGCTGCCGGCGCCCTTCGCGGCATCGACCACCAGCGCGATGACGTCTGCCTCTGCGGCGCGCGTCCATGCCGCCTCGACCATGGCGCGATCGAGCCTGCGCCGAGGCGCGAAAATGCCGGGCGTGTCGATGAAGATGAGTTGGCTTGCGCCGGCCATGGCGATGCCGCGGATCGGCACACGCGTCGTCTGCGCCTTGCGCGATACGATCGTCACCTTGGTGCCGACGAGCGCATTGACCAGCGTCGACTTGCCGGCGTTGGGCGCACCCACCACGGCGATGAAGCCGCAACGCTGCTCGGCCGGCAAAGGCCGCTCCGCGCCGCTGTCGGACGGCTCAGGCATGGGAGCCAGACTTCCACACCCCCTCGCGCGCCAGCAGCTCCATGGCTGCGGCCTGCTCCGCGGCGCGCTTGGTTGCGCCTTCGCCGCGCGCGGGCTTGCGGTCGGCGATCCGCACCTCGGAGATGAAGCGCGGCGCGTGATCGGGCCCCTGCCGCGCCACCTCAACATACTCGGGCAGCGCCAGGCCCTGACCCTGCGCCCACTCCTGCAGCGCAGACTTGGCGTCGGTCGAGACCTTCGGCAGGCTGTCGACCAAGGGCACCCATAGGCTCCGCACGACATCGCGGGCCGCCGGGAAACCTGCCTCGAGGAATATCGCGCCGAGCAGGGCCTCGCAGGCGTCGCCGAGGATGGTGTCCTTGTCGCGCCCGCCGCTCTCCGCCTCCGATGCAGACACCATGAGCGCGGGGCCGAGCCCGATCGAGCGCGCCACGCGCGCACAGGTCTCCTTGCGCACGAGCCGATTGAAGCGGCGCGCGAGCTCGCCCTCGTTGGCCTGCGGATCGAGCTCCGTCAGCAGCTCGGCGATGGCGAGCGCCAACACCCGGTCACCCAGGAACTCCAGACGCTCGTTGTCGTGGATGTTCTTCTTCTCGGTGCGCTTGCTGGCATGCGTGAGCGCGCGCTGCAGCAGGGGACGGCTTTTGAATTTGTATTTGATCTGCGACTCGAGATGCTTGATCGCGGCGCTGTTGCCCGCTGCGCGCCGCGAAGCAGGCCGAGCCTTGACCTGCTCCTGCGCGGCGGCGTCCTTGAAGCCGCTGGCCTCGAGGTCTTTGCTGTCGCGCCCTCGAGCCATGTCGTTACCCTGCCTATCGCACCAGAGTGAAAATGCGCCGCCAGCGAATATCGAACGGCCATGTCCACGGTCGCGTCAGGCGGAAGGCGTTCGGCTCATCGACGGCGGCTGAGAAAAAGATGATATCGGCGCGGCCCACTAGGTTCTCGAAGGGCACATAGCCGACACCGTAGCGCGGCGACTGCTCGCGACTGTCGGTGGAGTTGTCGCGATTGTCACCCATCATGAAGTAGTGGCCGGGCGGCACCTTGTAGGGTCCGACATCGTCGAACTCGCCGTTGGGCTTGGCGTCGAGCACGGTGTACTTCACGCCGTTCGGCAGCGTCTCCTCGTAGCGCGGGGTACGGATCTCCCGGCCATCCTGATCGTGCTGTATGAAATCGTCGACGCGCCGGCGCGGCACCTCGCGCCCGTTGATGTAGAGCACGCCGCCGCGCACGTTGATCTCATCGCCCGGAAGACCGATCACGCGCTTGATATAATCGGTCGAATTGTCACGCGGGAGCTTGAACACGACCACGTCGCCGCGCTTGGGCTCAGCCGCAAGTATCCGGCCCGAAAACAAATTGAGGCCGAAGGGAAACGAGTAGCGGCTGTATCCATAGGACAGCTTGGACACGAACAGGTAATCGCCGATCAGCAGCGTCGACTGCATCGAGCCCGAGGGGATATTGAACGGTTGATATAGGAAGACGCGCACGACGAACGCGATGATCAACGCGTGCACGAAGATCGTGACAATGTCGCGCCATCCGCCCTCGCTGGCCTTCTTGGTCTCGGTGTCCAGGGTCATCCTCCGATCCTTCAGCCGCGGCGACAGCACCCTTATCCCGGTCGCGCCCCTATAACGGTTCTGGTCCTGGGGCGCAATTGTACGCACTGCCGCGCAACGCTGCTCGGACTCTTACAGTGACCGCCGAGCTACCGATTGTCGCCTTTGATGGGAATGCCGGAAATGATGACGATCGCCTGCGCCTGAGGAAAATCGTCGGTCAGGGTGAGATCGATGCGCGCCTCGTAGCCGTGCGGCGTAATTCGCTTGAGTTGCTCGGCCGCACCGCCCGTCAGCACGATGGTCGGACGCCCCGATGGCAGGTTCACGACGCCCATATCGCGCCAAAACACGCCCCTGCGAAACCCCGTGCCGAGCGCCTTGGAGCAGGCCTCCTTGGCCGCAAACCGCTTGGCATAGGAAGCCGCTCTGGACTGCCGGCCATCCGACTTGCGCCGCTCGGTTTCCGTGAAGATCCGGTTCAGGAAACGATCGCCGAACCGCGTGATCGTGCTCTCTATACGACGAATGTCGATCACGTCATTGCCAAGGCCCAGGATCACTTGAATTTGTCCTCTATGCGGTCGCTCTCCCGGAAACCGAGGCGCGCGCCTCGTCCATCAGTGCGCGCATGCGCCGGATTGCCGAATGCAGCCCGCCGAAGATCGCCTCGCCGACCAGGAAATGGCCGATGTTGAGCTCGACCACCTCGGGAATGCGCGCCACACCCGCCACCGTATTGAATGTCAGCCCGTGCCCGGCGTGCACCTCGAGACCGGCAGAGGCTGCCAGCCGCGCGGCGGTCTCGAGGCGCCTCAACTGCTGCGCTACGCCGGCTGCGTCATTGTCGAGGGCCTTCTCGCAGTATAGCCCGGTGTGCAGCTCGACGATGTCGGCTCGCAGCCGCGCGGAGGCTTCGATGGCCGCAGGGTCGGGTTCGATGAAGAGCGACACGCGAATGCCGGCGCCGCGCAGCGCCTCCACGGTGGCTTTGAGGTGGTTGTGCCCGCCCACCACGTCCAGTCCCCCCTCGGTCGTGCGCTCCTCGCGCTTCTCCGGCACGAGGCAGCACGCATTCGGCACATGGCGCAGGGCAATCCTGAGCATCTCGTCGGTCGCCGCCATCTCGAGATTGAGCGGCCGCGTCAGCTCGTTCTTGAGCCTGGCGATGTCGTCATCCGAGATGTGGCGCCTGTCCTCGCGCAAATGCGCCGTGATGCCGTCGGCACCGGCCTCGATGGCCAGATGGGCCGCGCGCAGCGGATCAGGATGCCGACCGCCGCGCGCGTTGCGGATGGTGGCGACATGATCGATGTTAACCCCAAGCCGCAAATGCGGCGTGCCGACGCCATGGGCCATGATGCCTGTAATCCTCGAGACAGCACTATGGACAGCCGGCGGGACCGCTCAGGAGCGCGCCCGCATGGCTGTCGCGCGCCGCGCAATATAGTAGAAAATGCCCGCGACCGTCAGGCCCAGCGGAATGGAACCGATCGTCAAGGGCTTGAGCACGGTCCAAAGCGCCACGCGGGATGCCTCGATCGCCTCCGGCATGGTTTGCGCGGAAGCGACCCATAGCCGCTGCAGAGCCTCCCCCATCTCCTCCGAGGTCATCTCGCCCCTGATTCCCAGGATCGCTGCGCCAACCGCATAGGAGGCGGCCCACATCATCGGCCAGGTCAGTGGATTGCCGAGGAACGTTCCGAGAATTGCAGCGCCCATGCTGGCGCGCGCGATGCGCGCCATGAGCGCCGCACTCAGCATCTGCAGCCCGAAGATCGGCAGGAACGATGCGAAGACTCCGGCTGCGAGACCGAGGCCAACCTCATGCGGCGTATCGTTGAATCGCCCGAGATGGGCCTTGGCGCAGCCGAGCCAGCGCCGCGCTACCCCGACCCATCCGTCACGACCGAGCAGCATTGTTCGAGCGCCCTCCGGCAGTCTGAACATCAAGGACGCTACAAGAACGGAAGATTCAGTCGAAAAGACGCTCGACCTTGCTCACGACCGGTTTCGACCTCAGCCCGTGGATGATGCGGTTGAGATGCTCGAGATCCCAAACCTCCACTTCCACGTGCATATCGGTGAAGTCGCCGCCACGCCGCACCATGCGCAGATTGTCGATGTTGCCGTCCTCTTCGCTGATGACCTGGGCAATCTGCGCCAGGCTGCCCGGCTCGTTGAGTGCGGTCACACCGATTCGCGCTGGAAACCGCTCCGGATTATCAGGATCGACGTCCCACGTCACGTCGATCCAGCGCTCGTGCTCGAAGTCCTTGAGCCGCGGAGAATGGATCTGAAAGATGCGGATGCCTTCACCTTGTGTCAGCACGCCCACGATGCGATCGCCGGGGACTGCACCGCCATCCTCGAAGCGGACCGGGACGTCGTTGCGCAGCCCCCTGATCGGGACCACCGGTCCGATCTTCGGCTCACTGTCGGTTGCCGCGCCGGGCCAGCGGAACTTGAGCCCGATCACTTTCGACAGATTGAACCAGCCTTCCTCGCTGCCCGCGCGCTCGCGCCGCTTGCGGGTGCGCTGGACCTTGGCCGGCGTCGACATGACGACATCGGGTGCCACTGCACGCACCACATCGGCAATGGCCAGCTCGCTGCGGCCAACGGCAGCATGCACGTCCTCGACGGTCTTTTGTGACAGCCGGGCCAGCGACTTTCTGAGTTTGTCATCCGTGTAGTCGAGGCCCACCTTCGCGAACGCCGAGACGAGCAGCCGCCGCCCGAGCTCGGCATACTGTCGCCGCAGCATATCGCGCGCGGCGCGGCGGATCGCCGAGCGAGCCTTGCCGGTGACGGCAATCCGCTCCCAGGCCGCCGGCGGCGTCTGGCTCGCGGACGTGAGGATTTGCACCTCGTCGCCGTTGCGCAATTGCGTCGTCAGCGGCATGTGCCGGCCGTTGATGTTGGCGCCGACGCAACTGTTGCCGACATCGGTGTGCACCGCGTAGGCAAAGTCGATGGGCGTCGCGCCGCGCGGCAGTGCGATCAGCCGGCCCTTGGGCGTGAAGCAGAAGACCTGGTCCTGGAACAGCTCCAGCTTGGTGTGCTCGAGGAACTCTTCGGGGTTGTCGCCGTCGAGCAGCGTCTCGACGAGACGGCGCAGCCAGATGTACGGGCCTTCTTTCGCCGGGTCCGGGCTTGCCCCGTCGCTGCCCGCCTGCACCGCGCCGTTGCCGGAGGCGGGCACGTTGTCCTTGTAGAGGACGTGGGCCGCCACGCCGTATTCGGCCACATAGTGCATGCGCGCCGTGCGGATCTGCAGCTCGACCCGCTGATGGCGGGGCCCCACCACGGTCGTGTGAATCGACTGGTAGCCGTTCTGCTTCGGCGTCGACACGTAATCCTTGAACCGTCCCGGCACCATGCGCCAGTTGGTGTGCACGATGCCGAGCACCCGGTAGCAATCCGGCACGCTGTCGACGATGACGCGGAAGCCGTAGATGTCCGAGAGCTGCTCGAGCGAGATCTGGCGGTTCTCCATCTTGCGCCAGATGGAGTGCGCCTTCTTCTCCCGGCCTTCGACGTCTGCCGTCACGCCGGCCTCGGCGAGCTTCTCCTTGAGCCCGAGCTCGATCTCCTCGACGAGCCCCTTGTTGCGCGCGGCGAGCTGCGTCAGCCGGTCGGTCACGGTTTTGAACGCGTCCGGGTGCAGCCATTTGAAGGCGAGCGCCTCCAGCTCCTCGCGCAGCGCCTGCATGCCCATGCGCCCGGCGAGCGGCGCATAGATCTCCAGAGTCTCCTCGCTCGCACGCCGGCGGCTTTCCGGTTTGACGTGCTCGAGCGTGCGCATGTTGTGCAGCCGATCGGCGAGCTTCACCAGCAGCACGCGGATGTCGCTCGAGATCGCGATCAGCAGCTTTCGGAAGTTCTCAGCCTGCTCGGCCTTCTTGGAGACGAGGTCGAGCCGCTTGATCTTGGTCAGCCCGTCGACGAGAGCGCCGATCTCGGGCCCGAAGAGCTGATCGATCTCGGCGCGCGTCGCCTCCGTGTCCTCGATGACATCGTGCAGGAGGGCCGTCGCAATGGTGGCATCGTCGAGCTTCAGATCCGTCAGGATCGCCGCAACCTCGAGCGGATGCGAGAAGTAAGGATCGCCCGACGCCCGCGTCTGGTTGCGGTGCGCCTTCATGGCGTAGACGTAGGCGCGGTTGAGCAGCGCCTCATCCGCCTTGGGATCGTAGGCCAGCACCCGCTCGACGAGTTCGTACTGGCGCATCATGGTGCATCAGGCCCTGCGACGTGCGCGCCGATGCGACCCCCGCGCTGGACCCTCGTTGTTCCGCCGAGGCCTGAGATGCGCGCGCAGATTCCTAATTGCGGCCACCACCACCATTGCCGCCGTTCGCGGAGGGCTCGGTTGGTGTGAGGCTCTCCATGCCGCGCAGGAGCTGGTCCTCCGACATGGTGATCTGGTCGACGACGGTGTCCGAGTTCTGGTCGTCGCGACCGAGGACGGCAGCCCTGCGATCGGGGGCCAGCAGCGGCGCCGCCCCGGCCTCCGGCTCGTCGACCTCGACGTTCTTCTGGATCGAGTGGATCAAGCCTTCGCGAAGGTCGTCCGGCGGGATCGTCTTGTCGGCGATCTCGCGGAGCGCGATCACAGGGTTCTTGTCGTTGTCGGGCTCGATCGTGAGATGTGATCCATTGGCGATTGCGCGCGCGCGGTGAGCTGCCAACAGCACCAGCTCGAACCGGTTTGGCACCTTATCGACGCAATCTTCCACTGTGACGCGGGCCATCGCAGCGTATTCCTCATTGTCGAAGAAAAAAGCGAACGGTACTCGCGCGCTGAATCACGCTTCTGCGCGGCGGCGCGAAGAGTCCTAAATGGCACGAAAGGCATAGCGAATCAAGCGGTGCAGAGCGATACACCGACCCGCCGCGCCCGTCTGGGCCACCCAAAAAGGGAGGGCGCGGGTCCTCCGGGGAAAGGACCTGCGCCCGTTTGCCACCACGGGACGGGGGGACATCCGCCGGTATCGGGGGAAACCGGTAGGTGGCTCGTTATCAACGCGGCTGTCGGCAGTTGGTTCCGTCCTCGGATCAAGGAGTACGCGCGACGGGCTGCCACCGCCTTACAAGGCCACCTCATGAACGCCGCGCCTCAAGCTAGGTTGCCGCATCAACAGCGATTTCGCTGTAATCCCAAGACGCGGATGCCGCCACCACGGAGCGATCTCGGCAAGAGGCACTAGAACGAATCCGCGGCGATGGGACTCCGGATGCGGCAAAATAAGCCGCTGTGGCCGCACGCCACGAGGCGGTGTGCCAAAAATGCGGCCACCGTGGTCCAAAATGTCGAGATCGAGCGGCCTCGGCCCCCAGCGAGCACCCTTCCGCCGCCCCGCGGAGTGCTCGATTCGCTTGAGCAGGCGAAGCAAGGCGGCCGGGCCCACCGAGCCCCGCATGGCGACGACCATGTTTAGAAAGTGCGGCTGGCGCACGCGCCCCAGTGGTACCGTCAAGTAAAGGGAGGACCGCGACAGTATAGTGAAGCCGAGCGCCTCCAGTTCTGAAATGCCACGGGTCAGATTTTGTTGCGGAGTACCCCATCTTCCGGCAATATTGGCGCCAAGACTGATCCAAATCTTGTCGCTCAGCGTATTATTCACAAGAGACTCCGTATTCCCCTCTTTCCTCTGCGGAATTCATCCTTTGCTTGAAGCCGTCTTTCATTCTCCACAAGTCCGCCTATATTTCATGACAACTGTGATACGGGGACCGCCGGAGTTCGTTGTCCAATTGATACTATTATCAGCCGGCGGAACAACTTCGAGCGCATAAGGTGACTGACCGGATGTTTTTCTATCCCACGGAGCGATTGGCATTGTTTATTGATGGTGCCAATCTCTACGCAACCGCGAAATCGCTTGGCTTCGACATCGACTACAAGCGACTGCTCAACCTTTTCCGCAATCAGGGCCATCTGGTTCGGGCGCTCTACTACACGGCCCTCGCAGAGGATCAGGAGTATTCCTCGATCCGACCCTTGATCGACTGGCTGGATTATAACGGCTACACCATGGTCACCAAGCCGACCAAGGAGTACACCGACGCCTCCGGCCGGCGGAAGATCAAGGGCAACATGGATATCGAGCTGACGGTCGATGCCATGGAGCTTGCCGACCACCTCGACCATATCGTCCTGTTCTCCGGCGACGGCGATTTTCGCAGCCTAGTCGCCGCCCTGCAGCAGAAGGGCAAGAGGGTCAGCGTCGTCTCGACCCTGCAAACCCAGCCGCCCATGGTTGCCGACGAGTTGCGCCGTCAGGCCGACCAGTTCATCGACATCGCGGAGCTGGAGAAGGACATCTGCCGCGATCCTGCCGCCAGAGTGCCGCGCGAGACGCGCGAGGCCCGCGCCCAGCAGTTCCGCAAGGAGCGTGAGCGCGAGTACCACGGCACCGACGATCCTCTCGACATTTAAGGGGTCGTGAGGTGGTCCGGGCCCGAGACCCGGACGCTGCGATGACACAACTCCTCGACAGCAGTGAGCCGGCGCGCGACTGTCCAGCTTGCGCACGCCTGGTTGCGTTCCGTCAGCACCACCGCAGCATCGAGCCCGATTGGCACAACGCCCCCGTCGCCTCCTTCGGTCCGGCAGATGCGCGTCTTCTCATCGTGGGGCTCGCGCCCGGGTTGCGCGGGGCGAACCGCACCGGCCGTCCCTTCACCGGCGACTATGCCGGCGAGCTTCTATACGGCTCCCTGATCGAGCTCGGCTTTGCGGAGGGCACCTACCGTGCCGATCCGGCGGATGGCCTCGTGCTCCACGACTGCCGCATTACGAATGCCGTGCGCTGCGTGCCGCCTGAAAACAAGCCGACGCCGGCCGAGATCGCCACCTGCCGCCCGTTCCTCGCCGCAACCATCGCCGGCATGCCGGCGCTCACGGCCGTGCTGGCCCTCGGCCGCATCGCCCATGACAGCACGCTGGCCGCGCTCGGCTGCAAGCGCTCGTCCTTTCCTTTCGCGCACGCCGGCCGGGCCGAGATCCGTCCCGGCCTCACGCTTTATTCGAGCTATCACTGCTCGCGCTACAATACGCAGACAGGCCGGTTGACGCCTGAGATGTTCCGCGCCGTGCTCGCCGATATCAGGGCCCACCTCCGCCCCCGTTGAACTAGCCGCCGCCGCGGGGCGCCTTGCGCGTCACCAGCTCATTGAACCAGGCCAGCATCTCGCGCGCGTTGGCCTGAGGCGGATGCACCGGATAGAACACGCGCTCGATAGCGCCGTCCTTGAGCGCGAGAGTCAGCCGCCGCAGATACACGGTTCCGCCCGTCTCGAAGGTCGGTAGGCGCAAGGCGCGCTGCAAGCGGAGCTCGGCATCGCTGACCAGCGCGAACGGCAAGTCCATTCTCGTTGCGAACTCGCGCTGCCAGTCGGTCGTCTGCGCCGACAGTCCGAAGATCTCGGCTCCCTGCTGGCGGAACGCCGGATGCAGATTCCGGAAACCCTCCGCTTGCGGCGTCGAGCCGTGTGCGCCGGGGATCGTGTCCCAGCCCGGGGGATTGTCGACGCCGGGCCGGCCCGTCCACGTGTAAACGAACAACAGAACCCAGCCCGGATGCTCGGCGAAGTTGACGCTGCTCCCCGCCGTCGTCGGCAGCGCGATCGACGGCATCGGCAGTCCGCGCACGAGATGGCGCGCTGCGCCATCATCCGCCGGAACGGGAAACGCCTCGGCGCTCATCGCCCGGGATTGGCCTTCAGCCAGTCCAGCACATCGGCTGCGTTCCGGTCGGGCGGGAACACCGGATAGAACACCTTCGTGATGCGCCCATCATCGAGGATCAGCGCCAGCCGCTTCAGCATCACCTGGGCCCCCACCTCCATGGTCGGCAGGCGCAGCGCTTGCGCAAGCGCCAGCTTCTCGTCGGACAGGATCGGGAACGGCAGATGCAGCCGCTCCACCGCCTCGCGCTGATAAGCCGTGTCCTGCGTCGACAGGCCGAAGACCCGCGCCGCCCCGGCCATCAACAGCTCGGCGTGATGATCGCGGAAGGCACATGACTGCGGCGTGCAGCCGCGCGCGCCCGGGATCATGTCCCAGTTGTCGACCAGCGCGATCTGGCCCGGCCGGCCCGTGCGCGGATAGGCATAGATCACCGTGCGCCCCGCGAGCTTGGCAAGGGAGACGGTCGACCCATCAGTTGCCGGCAACGCGACGTCGGGCATCTGCATGCCGGTAAGATGGCGGGCGCCGCCATCGTCCTGCGGCGCCGGGATGCTCGACCAGTCGACGCCGAGCAGATTGGGATTGTTGGCGGTCGGCATGTTGTCCTCCCTCAAGCCGTGAGCGCCCGTACATGATAGCGCCCGGCGACGAAAA
>JBLNBZ010000050.1:0-48016 GCA_050260355.1 Bacteroidota bacterium
CTTGATCTTCTCGCCGCTAGCGCTGGCGACGCGCCAGTCCGCGACCGCTGCTGCAAAGATCGCGGCATCGGCAGGCAACGCCTTGCGAGCGGCTTCGAGCATCTGAGCCGCCGACTCGACATGGATGCACGCGACACCCTGCGGATCGGAGAGATTGGTCGGACCAGCAACAAGCGTCACGCGTGCGCCGAGTGCGGCTGCTGCGGCGGCAATCGCGTAGCCCTGCTTGCCCGACGAGCGGTTGGCGATATATCGCACCGGGTCGATCGGCTCGTGCGTCGGACCCGCCGTGATGAGAATGTGCCGCCCCGACAGCGGTCCCGTGCCGGCGCTGAGGATGCGCTCGATGGCGGCAAGAATCTCAGCGGGCTCGGCCATGCGCCCTGGACCTGCCTCGTTGGCCTCTGCCATCTCGCCCGAATTGGGGCCGACGAAGTGGATGCCGTCGCTCTGCAGCAGCGCGATGTTGCGGCGCGTCGCCGGGTTCAGCCACATGCGCGGGTTCATGGCCGGAGCCGCGAGCACGGGCTTGTCGGTTGCAAGCAGGACTGCGCTGGCGAGGTCGTCGGCATGCCCGCCGGCCATCTTGGCGAGGAAGTCGGCGGTCGCCGGCGCCACCACGATCAGGTCGGTATCGCGCGCCAGCCGGATGTGGCCGATCTCGCGCTCATCGTTCAGGTCGAACAGCTCGCAGAACACGCGGTCGTTCGTCAGCGCGCCGACGGACAATGGGGTCACGAAGTGCCTCGCGGCGGGCGTCATGACCGCGCGCACCGAAAAGCCACGATCGCGGGCCCGCCGGATCAGCTCGAGGCACTTGTAGGCGGCAATGCCGCCACCGATCACCAGGAGAATGCGTTTTGGCGTGCTGGCCATGGCTCGACGCTTGGAACCCGGGACATGCGTAAGATTAGCACGTGTACAAAACCAAGCCGTAAACGGGTAGGGATTGACAAACAGGTCGATCGCTGATTGGACGCGGTGCGGGATGTGGCGCGGCTGTTCCGTTGCCGCCGCCAGAGTCCGGATTCGGCCCGAATCTATTGAGGTAGCCGAATATCACCGGGAGCGTGCAGATACAGTTCCGTGTATGCTCCAAGCCGTTAACGATTCTCTCTAGGGGTACGTCACATGGCAAAATCGCCTTCCAATTCCGCCAAGCCGGAGACCATCACTCTGCGCCATCTCGGCACCGCCCTCTCTGAGGCGCACGAGCTTCCCAAGAAGCAGGTTGCGGCCGTGCTCGAGGACATGGTCGCCAACATCACGAAGCATCTGAAAAAGGGTGCGCGCATTCGCATCGGCGGGCTGGGCATTTTGCAGGTGAGAAAGCGCCCGGCGCGCATGGGCCGCAACCCGGCGACCGGCGAGGCGATCAAGATCAAAGCCAGCAAGAAGATCGCATTCCGCGCAGCCAAGGAGCTGAAGGACGCGATCTGATCCGATCGGATCGGCACGGCCTCGCGCGCGCATCGCTTCGAGGCGATGCTGCTTGCGCGTGAGGCCGTGCCTTTTTCTTTGCGCTTGTGAGTCCCTGGCTCAGTCGACGATGGCCTGCAGCACGAGCGACTTGATCAGATTGCGCCCGTAGATGCGTGCGTCGCCTGGCGTGTGTGCCATGTAGACGACGACCAGATCCTCTTTCGGATCGACCCAGAAGTAGGTGCCGTAGGCGCCGCCCCAATTGTGGTCGCCCTTGCTGCCGGTGAGATTGGACATTCCCGTCTCGAGGCGCACGGCGAATCCGAGACCGAATCGGTATCCGGTCGGCAGCACCGTCGATGTTGTGCGTGCGAGCACGTCCGGTGCCAAATGGTTCGAGGTCATGTAGTCGACGGTCTTGGGCGCGAGCAGCCGCTTGCCGTCGAGCTGGCCGCGACGCAGCAGCATTTGCGCGAGGCGCAGGTAGTCGCTGGCCGTCGAGACGCCGCAGCCTCCGCCGCAGTCGAACTTGAGCGGCTTTCCGCTTGCATGCAGAACGAACTGCTGCTTGCCGGTGAGCGGATCGGCGTCGAGCGCCAAGGCGTAGCGGTTCTGCTTGCTCGCCGGCACCTCGAAGCCCGAGTCGACCATGCCGAGCGGAGCGAAGACGCGCTCGGCAAGGACTTCGCCCAGCTTCTTGCCTGAGACCGCCTCGACGACGAGGCCGAGCACATCGGTCGAGAGACTATAGTCCCATGTGCTTGCCGGCTGGTCACAACCCAAAGTACGGTAACGCCCACCTGATGACAGCGAGACCCGCCAGGCCCCCGATCAACAGCGGCACCAGCATGCGCAGCAGACTGCGACGGTCGGCTGACGCCTGTGCTTGCGCAAGCCGCTCCACCGTCTGCTCGTCGAGGCGCACGCCGCCGCGCGCCATCTCGGCTATGGCAGTCATCGTCTGCTCTGCCGTTGCGAGCAGCGATGGGACGACGGCGAGGAACTTGCCGAGCTCGCTGGCGCCTTCGCGCGCGTCCTTGAGCGCGCCGGTGGGTCCGAGGTTGGCGTCCATCCATTCCTTGGCAATCGGCTCTGCCGCGCTCCACATGTTGAGCGAAGGGTCGAGCGCACGTGCCACGCCCTCCACCACGACCATGGTCTTCTGCAGCAGGATCAGCTCCGGCCGCGTCTGCATGTCGAAGACCTCGGTGTAGGCGAAGAGCTGGCCGAGCAGGTCGGCCATGGAGATCTCGCTCGCCTTGCGGCCGTGAATCGGCTCGCCGATGGCCCGCAGGGCTTGTGCGAACACATCGACGGGATGATGCGGGGGAACATAGCCGGCCCAGAAGTGCACCTCGGCGGCGCGCCGGTAGTCCCGCGTGATGAGGCCGTGCAGGATCTCCGCCAGGAAGCGGCGTTCCTTGGGTCCGAGCCTGCCCATGATGCCGAAGTCCACGGCGACGACGCGGCCCTCGGTATCGACGAACAGGTTGCCCTGGTGCATGTCGGCATGAAAGAAGCCGTCGCGCATGGCATGCCGCAGGAACGAGCGCAGGATGGTGAGGCCCAGCCTCTCGAGATCATGGCCAGCCGCGCGCAGGGCAGGGATGTCCGACACCGGTATGCCGTCGATCCACTCAAGGGTCAGCACGCGCTTCTGCGTCCGCTTCCAGTCGACTTGCGGAACCCGGAAGCCTTCGTCGGCCTTAGTGTTCTCCGCCATCTCGGAGATGGCCGCAGCTTCAAGCCGCAAGTCCATCTCGAGCTCGGTCGTGCGCGCCAGCGTGTCGACCACCGCGACAGGCCGCAGGCGGCGGGACGGCACGTGGAAGCGCTCGATCTGGCGCGCGGCGAAGTAGTAGCTGTCGAGGTCGCGCTGAAAGCGCCGCTCGACACCAGGCCGCAGGATCTTGACGGCGACCTCGCGGCGCACGCCGTCCTCAACGGTCGTCGCCTTGTGGACCTGAGCGATGGAGGCAGCCGCGACGGGCGGGCCGAACTCTGCAAAGTGGTCCTCGAGCTTTCCGCCGAGGGCCTCCTCGATGGCACCACGTGCCTGCGACATGGAGAACGGGGGAAGCTTGTCCTGCAGATGCCGCAGATCGCGCGCCAGCTCCTCGCCGATCAGGTCCTGGCGCGTGGCGAGGAACTGGCCGAGCTTGATGTAGCTCGGGCCGAGGCTCGTCAAAGCGCGCGCAACTCGAGCATCTTTCGGCTGGCCGATGCGGAATGGCCAGGTCACGAGGCGCACCGGCAGCGTGGCGGCGTAGGCAAGCTTCAGTCCCCACGGCACGGCCATGCCCTTGGGAACGAAGCGCACGCCGTGCTGCGCCAGCACGAGGCCGGCGCGAGCAAGTCGAACCAGATTTGCGAGCATCGAGGCCATGGACGTAGGCGGGCTCAAGGGCGGTGCCAGGACAGGACGGGTCTTGCGAACGGCACATTGCCCCGATGTGCGACCCGGTCAAGCGATGAGGATGAGTATCGTGTGCGCGGGCTCTACAACCGGGATGTATGCGCATCGGCTCCGAGCGCATGGGTCGCTGCTGCGCCGCAGGAGGGTCGCTTTTGTGATGTGGATGCGGGGTGCACGCGGGGTGTGCTACGACTTTCGGCCGGCATGGTGCCAACGTCTTCGCCGGGCGCCTGCCAAGCCGCACGCATGTTGCGACGTGGGGCGACAACAAAAGAATTGTGGGAGAGAACGTTATGCATCGCCGCAAGTTTCTATCGTTGACCGCCGGATCGATGGCCGCGGGCCTTTCATCGCGCGCCTTCGGCCAGGCCAAGGGGTGGCCGGACAAGCCGGTCAGGCTCATCGTGCCGTTCGCCGCCGGTGGCGCGACGGACCTGGTCGCCAGGCCGTGGGCGCAGAAGCTGGGTCAAGCCTTCGGGCAGCAGTTCGTGATCGAGAATCGGGGCGGGGCGAGCGGCATCATCGGTGCGGAAGCCGCGGCGAAGTCGCCGCCCGACGGCTACACGTTCTTCTTCTCCTCGAACACGGCGACGGTCACCCTGCCGCTCCTGCGCAAGACACCTTACAACGCCAAGAGCTTCGAGCCCGTGGGGCGCGTCGGCGACGTGATGTGCGGCTTCACGATTCATCCGGCGGCGGGTCCGAAGACCTTTCAGGAAATGGTCGATTACGCCAAGAAAAACCCGGGCAAGCTTGCTTTCGGATCCTCCGGCCAGGGGACCAGTCCCCACCTTCGGCTGGAGATGCTGAAGTACAAGACGGGCATCGACCTGCTGCACGTGCCCTATCGCGGCGGCGCCGACAGCCTCACCGATCTGCTTGCCAACAACGTGCAGATGATGAACGAGGGATCGACCCTGCCGCACGTCAAAGCCGGCAAGCTGATCCTGCTCAACATGAACCACACGGAACGGTTTGCGGAGTTCCCGGACGTGCCCACGCTGACGGAGCTAGGCGTTCCTGACGCTGACGCGCCGGTCTGGTTCTGCATCTATGCGCCTGCCGGTACTCCGAAGGATATCGTCGAGAAGCTCAATGCGAAGATCGTGGAGATCTCCAAGACCGAGGAGATGAGGGCGCAGCTTCAGTCCGTGGCTGCAGTGCCGGTTGTGCAGACGACCGACGAGATCAAGAAGCACTGGGAGCAGGACATCAAAAACATTGCAGCCCTGATCAAGGTTGCCAACATCAAGATGGAGTAGCTGCCGGGGCGCTTGATGCGCCGGCGGGTCAGATGCGCCAGCCGGAGTGGATCGAGGCGATCCCTCCGGTGAGGTTGCGGAAGCTCACCCGTTCGAAGCCTGCTTCGCGCAGCATCGCCGCGAAGCGGGCCTGCGGCGGGAACTTGCGGATGCTCTCGACGAGATAGCGGTAGGGCTCGCTGGCGCCGGCCGCGAGCTGGCCGAGCCGCGGAATGACCTCGAAGGAGTGGAAATCGTACAGTCGATCGAGGATCGGCACGTCGACGTGCGAGAATTCCAGGCACAGAAAGCGGCCGCCGAGCTTCAGGACGCGAAAAGCTTCCGCTAGCGCCCGATCGATGTGCGTGACGTTGCGAATGCCGAAGGCGATCGTGCAGGCATCGAAGGAGCGGTCCGGAAACGGCAGGGCCTCGGCGTTACCTTCGACAAGCTCGATGCGCGCTGCGAGGCCCGCTTCCTCGACCTTGCGGCGCCCCACGTTGAGCATCTCGGGATTGATGTCGCAGACGACCGCGGTCGAGCCGCTGCCTGCTGCTCGAGCATAGCGAATGGCGACGTCGCCGGTTCCGCCAGCGACGTCGAGGAGCCGGAAGGGCTGCGGGCCCGATGGCGGGGCCAGCATGGAAATGAGATCGTCCTTCCAGAGGCGATGCAACCCGCCCGACATCAGGTCATTCATGAGGTCGTAGCGGTCAGCAACCCGCGTGAAGACCTCGTTCACGAGTCGCTGCCGCTCGGCCTCGGCAACCTGTCGATTGCCGAAGCTCGTCATGCGAGCGGTATGGGAGTTGTGGTCAGGTCCGGTCATTGGATGGCGAGGATAGTCCACTGTGCCGCGAGCTGCCAACGCCGCCCTCTGACCCGGGGCTCGCCTCAGCTTGCCCGCGGCCCTCTGAGCTGGCGCAGCGCGGCCTCGATGCGCCGCCATGTCGCCGCCTCGGCCTCATGGCCCCGCTCCTCGAACGTGCGTGCTTTCTGTGCGGCCTCGGCGAGGGCCTTGACCCCGTGGGCCTCGAGCAGCTTGCGTGCGTGGACGTGGATCTCGGTTGCGAGCATAATCATCTTCCTCCGCGTCTTGTCTAACGCCTAGGGGCGATATGGGTTCGCGGAGAACGATGGCAAGGCTCAATTCTTGGGCCGCCTGTCGACCACGCGCCGGGCCTTGCCCTGGCTGCGCTCGACACCGCCCGGGGCCATGACCTGAACGCGGGCGGTGATGCCGATGCTGCCCTTGATGTGGTGCTGCAATGCAGCAGCCGATGCCGCACGCGCGCTGTCGGACGCCTCGCCGATCGCCTCGACCAGCACGTCCATCTCGTCGAGCCGCTCCTGACGTGACAGAACGATCTGATAGTGGGGAGCCAGCCCCTCGACCTTGAGGATCTGCTCCTCGATCTGTGTCGGAAAGACATTGACGCCGCGCACGATCATCATGTCGTCGGAGCGGCCCGTAACCTTCTCCATGCGCCGCATGCTGCGCGCGGTGCCGGGTAGCAGCCGCGTGAGATCGCGCGTGCGGTAGCGGATGACGGGCATCCCCTCTTTCGTGAGGGTTGTGAATACGAGCTCGCCCCTCTCGCCATCGGGCAAGGGCTCGCCCGACTCCGGATCGATGATCTCGGGATAGAAATGATCCTCCCAGATGTGCAAGCCATCCTTGGTCTCGACGCACTCGTTGGCAACGCCCGGCCCGATGACCTCAGACAGGCCATAGATATCGACGGCGTGCATGTTGAAGGCCTGCTCGATCTCGGTGCGCATGGCGTTGGTCCAAGGCTCGGCACCGAAGATGCCGACCTTGAGCGACGTCTTTCTCGGATCGATGCCGAGGCGCCGAAACTCGTCGAGGATCGCCAGCATGTAGCTCGGCGTCACCATGATGATGTCGGGCTCGAAGTCCGTGATGAGCTGGACCTGGCGCTCGGTCATGCCGCCCGATACCGGGACGACGGTGCAGCCGAGCTTCTCCGCGCCGTAGTGCGCGCCGAGCCCGCCGGTGAACAAGCCGTAGCCGTAGGCGACATGCACCTTCATCCCCGGCCGGCCGCCGGCGGCGCGGATCGACCGGGCCATGACCTGCGACCAGGTGTCGAGGTCGGCCTGTGTGTAGCCGACGACGGTCGGCTTGCCCGTGGTGCCGGACGAGGCGTGCACGCGAGCGATCTTATCTATCGGGACCGCGAACATGCCGAACGGATAGTTGGCGCGCAGGTCCTGCTTGGTCGTGAAAGGGAAGCGGGGGAGATCGGATAGCTTTTCCAGATGCTCGGGCCTCAGTCCTCTGGCGTCGAAAGCCTTGCGATAATGCGGAACGTTCTCGTAGGCATGGCGCAGCGTCCACTTGAGGCGATGGAGCTGCAGCTCGGCAATCACCTGACGTGACGCCGTCTCGATTGGCTCGAGCTCGAAGTGCTTGGGTGTCAGATCGTGCATGTAGGCCCCTGCGCTGCACTCCCGTTCAAATATCAGGCACCAGCCTACCAGGAATGGCGCGGCTGAAGCCGCGGAACTCGGCGATCGTCTCGCCGCTGTCGGCTTTGACGGTGACGTCGTATATGCCACTGCGCTCCGCACGATGCCGCTCGCGCGCCTCCGCGATCAGGCGCATGCCCAGCCGGCCGGGTGCGAGGAATGCGATCTGGCAGCTCTGGGCCACATTCTTCTGATTGTAGGAGTTGCAGGCGAAGGCGAAGGCCGAGTCGGCCAGCATGAAGATGTAGCCGCCATGGCAGGAGCCATGCCCGTTCACCATCGACTCGGTGATGATCATGGAGAGGCGCGCTGCTCCCGCCTCCACGTGCTCGAGCTGCATGCCGAGACCGCGGCTGGCTTTGTCCTCGGCCCACATGGCTTCCGCGCTCAGCCGCGCCACCATCGCCGGATCGTCCGCCATGGGCGCGCTCAGTCCTTCCGGCCGGTGAAGTTGGGCGTTCGTTTCTCGAGGAACGCTGCGACGCCCTCCGCATAGTCGGGCGACCGGCCAGCGAGTCTCTGCAAGTCGCGCTCGAGGTTGAGCTGCCCCTCCAGCGTGTTGGTCGAGGAGGCAGCGAACGCCTGCTTCTGGAGCCCCAGTCCGTAAGTTGCACCCTGGGCAAGCCGCGCGGCGATGGCATCGACCTCGGCGGTGAGCTTGTCGTCGTCGACGGCTTTCCAGATCAGGCCCCACGCCTCGGCCTTGTCGGCCATCAACGGCTCGGCGAGCATGGCGAGACCTTTCGCCCGCGCTTGGCCGACAAGCCGGGGCAGGAACCAGGTGCCGCCGCAGTCCGGGACCAGCCCGATCTTGGCAAAGGCCTGCATGAAGCTCGCCGATCGGGCCGCGTAGACGAGATCGCAGGCCAGCGCGACGCTGACGCCGGCGCCGGCGGCCATGCCGTTGACGCTGGCGATGATGGGCTTCGGTAGCGTCTTGAGAAGCTTGATGAGCGGGATATAGCGCTCGATCACGAGGCCGAGGTCGGGCTGTGGGCCACCCCTTACATAGACGCCATCCGCGAGGTCCTGGCCGGCCGAGAAGGCGCGTCCCGCACCCGTCAGCACGATCACCCGACAGCTCTCATCGCGCTCAGCCGCCTCGAGGGCCCGCGTCAGCTCCTCCCTCATGACCGCGTTGAACGCGTTGAGCTTGTCGGGGCGGTTCAGCGTCAGGCGTGCGACGCCTCCCGCCGTGCTCACCAGCACCGTGCCACTGGCCATCGCCGTCTCCTTTGATAGAACGTGGCGATCCGTATTCACGCCGTCGGGATTGTGCCGATTGAGCAGGACGAGCGCAATCCGACACCGGACGGATGCGGGCGCGATCTGGCGGTGGCGTGCTAGAGTGGCCCCCAAGGCCGGCAAAACGAGGATGGAGACGTTTCGATATGTGGTTTTCAGGGATGCTCGGGCTGATCGCGGCCACCCTGCTGCTGACTGGGCCGGCCGCGGCTCAGGGCACGATCAAGATCGGCGAGCTCAACAGCTACAAGACCGTTCCGGCTTTTCTGGAGCCCTACAAGCGCGGATGGGAGCTAGCCGTCGAGGAGATCAACAAGGCCGGGGGAATCGGCGGCAAGAAGCTCGAGGTCGTCTCGCGCGACGACAATGGCACGCCCGGCGATGCGGTGCGTGCAGCCGAGGAGCTGGTCTCGCGCGAAGGCGTGGCCCTGCTCACGGGCACGTTCCTGTCGCACGTCGGGCTCGCCGTGTCGGATTTTGCCAAGCAGCGCCAGATCCTGTTCGTTGCGGCCGAGCCGCTGACCGACAAGATCGTGTGGGAGAATGGGAACAAGTACACCTACCGCCTGCGGGCCTCGACCTACATGCAGACCTCGATGCTGGTGGACGATGCTGTCAAGCTGGCGAAGAAGCGGTGGGCCCTCGTCTATCCGAACTACGAGTACGGGCAGTCGGCGATCGCCTCGTTCAAGGCCCTGATGGCGGAGAAGCAGCCGGGCGTGGAATTCGTGGTCGAGCAGGCAGCACCGCTCGGCAAGATCGATGCCGGCGCGGTGGCGCAGGCCGTCGCCGACGCCAAGCCGGACGCGATTTTCAACGTCACGTTCGGCGCCGACCTGCAGAAGTTCGTTCGCGAGGGCGAGACGCGCGGCCTGTTCAAGGACCGCCCGGTGTTCAGCCTGCTGGGCGGCGAGCCTGAGTACCTCGATCCGCTCAAGGATGAGGCGCCCGTCGGCTGGTACGTCACGGGCTATCCTTGGCAGACGATCGACACGCCGGAGCACAAGGCGTTTATCGACGCCTACAAGGCCAAGTTCAACGACTACCCGCGGCTCGGCTCTGTCGTCGGCTATGCGACGATCCAGTCGATCGGCGCGGCGCTCAAGAAAGCCGGCGGTAGCGACACGGAGAAGCTCGTCGCGGCCATGGACGGGCTGGAGGTGATGACGCCGTTCGGCAAGATTGCCTATCGCGCCCTCGACCACCAGTCGACGATGGGCGCCTATGTCGGGCGCACGGCGGTGAAGGACGGCAAGGGGGTGATGGTCGACTGGCGCTATGAGGCCGGCGACAAGCATCTGCCGCCCGATTCCGTGGTCAAAGGCAAGCGGCCGACCAACTAAAGCCGTCACGCAAGCGAAGCGCCAGGTTTCGGGGGATGCGCATGGCGGTCAGCATCGGCGTGTTCGCCTACATCGCCTTGCAGTTCGCGATCGGCATCTGGGTATCGCGACGCATCCGTGACGAGAAGGACTATGTCCTGGGTGGCCGCCAGCTCGGCGTGACCCTGGCGTCGTTCTCCGTGTTCGCGACCTGGTTCGGGGCGGAGACCGTGATGGGCTCCTCCGGGCGCGTCTACAAGGATGGCTTGTCGGGAGCTCAGGGCGAGCCGTTCGCCTATGCGGTCGCCATTCTCGTCATGGGCTTTCTCTTCGCCGTGCCGCTCTGGCGGCGCGGCCTGATCACCTTCGGAGATTTCTTTCGCGAGCGTTTCTCTCCCGGCGTCGAGCGGCTGACGGTGATCCTGCTCATCCCAGGATCGGTCCTGTGGGCCGGGGCCCAGGTGCGTGGCTTCGGGCAGGTCATGAGCCATACCACCGGTCTCGATTTGTGGATGGCGATGACCGTGGCGGCCGCGGTCGTGGTCGCCTACACGGCATTCGGCGGACTCCTGGCGGACGTGTACACCGACTTCGTACAGGGAATTGCGATTGTTGCTGGTCTGGTGGCGATGCTGATTGCTGTCGCCATGCAAACCGGAAGCCCTTTCGCGATGCTGGCAAGCGTCGAAAGCGTCCGATTCCAGCCCATGGCGCCCGATCAGTCGCTGCTCGAGTTCATCGAGCAGTGGGCAATCCCGATTTGTGGATCCCTGGTCGCGGTCGAGCTGATCTCGCGGATTCTTGCGTGCCGCTCGCCCGAGGTCGCGCGCCAGGCCACGCCGCTCGGCGGCATCTACTATCTCCTGGTCGCGCTGATCCCGGTCTATTTCGGGTTCATCGGACCGCAAATTGTGCCGGGGCTCTCAGAGCCGGAGCAGCTGTCGCTGGCCATCGCGCAGGCCTACCTGCCCGTAATGCTGTACATGATGTTCGCCGGCGCGCTGATCTCGGCGGTGCTTTCGACTGTCGACTCGGCCCTGCTGGCCGCCGCAACGCTGCTGTCGCACAATATCGTCCTGCGCCTCGTGCCTAGCCTGTCGGAGGCCGCCAAGGTGCGTGCTGCACGCGCCGGCGTGGCGGGCCTGGGCCTCGTGGCCTATCTGCTGGCGCTGCGGGCCGAAGGCATTGCCGACCTTGTCGAGACCGCGTCGGCCTTCGCCACCGCGGGTGTCTTCGTGGCCATGGTGTTCGGCCTGTTCACCGGGCTCGGCGGCGCTTTCAGCGCCTATGCGGCACTCATCCTGGGCTCTTTGGTCTGGGTTGCAGGGCAGTATGTGCTGGAACTGCGGGCCCCTTATGTCGCCGGCCTTGTGGCCGCCGCGCTGGGGTATCTCACAGTCGCCTGGGCCGAACGCTTTCAGGAGGGCTGGACCGCAAGGGAGAAATGATGGCGCCACCTCGGTCGGATGGCTTTACCGAGACTTGTCGATTTCGGGGTGCGAGACGGATACGTAGTATGTAAAGTGTCGACACGGCAGCCTTGGCTGGCGGACGAGAACGTGGCGCACAGCGCCCAGGGAGGACGCGTCTTTCGACACCAGCCGGTGGTCGGCATGGTCGTCGATCTGTCCTCAATGAAGCCATCGCGCCGGGATGCGACACCGCGTCAGGCTATGGCGGTTGCTCGGCGCGAGACTAGGTTGTCGGGATTAGAGCTTTGGAGACGCCCTCAGTGAATCAGAATGCGCAGCCGATGGCGCCCCTGCTGCAGGTGAATGGGGTTACGCTGCAGTACAAAACGAAGCATCACCTCGTCACGGCCACCTACCGGGTGAGCTTCGACGTGCTTCCGTCCGACCGCTTCGTCCTGCTGGGGCCGTCAGGCTGCGGTAAGTCGACGATCCTCAAGGCTGTCGGGGGCTACATGCCTCCGACCGAAGGCACCATGAAGCTCAAGGGCCAGATCATTCGCCGGCCGGGTCCGGATCGGGTCATGGTGTTCCAGGAGTTCGATCAGCTCCTGCCCTGGAAGACGGTGAAGAAGAACGTGATGTTTGCGCTCGAGTCCTCCGGCAAGCTCAAAGGCAAGGCCGCCGAGGACAAGGCCATGCAGTACATCGAGAAGGTCAACCTGACCAAGTTCGCCAACAGCTACCCGCATACGTTGTCGGGAGGCATGAAGCAGCGGGTGGCCATCGCGCGCGCGATGGCCATGGAGCCTGACATCCTGATGATGGACGAGCCGTTCGCCGCGCTCGATGCCCTTACCCGCCGCAAGATGCAGGACGAGCTGCTGCAGCTTTGGGAAGATACGCGGTTTACGGTTCTGTTCGTCACGCATTCCATCCCGGAAGCCGTCCGCATCGGCAACCGCATTCTGTTGCTGTCGCCGCATCCGGGGCAGGTCAAGGCCGAGCTCAACAGCGACGGCAACGACGACGTGGATCAGCGCCACAACATGAAGCTGTCAGAACGGATTCATCGCATGCTGTTCTCCGATCAGGTCGAGGAGCAAGGAGTACCGGTCCATGAATGAGATGCGACCAGTGGCGCAGGCTCCCGCCGTCCGCCCGGAGTATGAGCTGCAGACGTCCGCTTCGCGCGATTTCGGCATCGTCGAGAAGCCGCTGACGATCTTCGAGAAGCTCTACAACAACCCCTTCCTGAGAAAGACGCTGCTGCTGGTGTTGATGGCGGTCGTATGGGAGGTCTACGCCAGGCGTCTCAACAACCCGCTTCTGGTCCCGACCTTCGGGGCAACCATCGAGGCTTTCTGGGGCGCGATGGTCTCCGGTGAGCTGTTCGGCAAGGCGCTGAATTCAGTGCGGTTACTGCTGCAGGGCTATGCGGTGGGGCTGCTACTCGCCGTCGGGTTGACCACGTTGGCGATGATGACCCAGCTCGGCAACGACCTGCTCGAGACCCTGACGGCGATGTTCAACCCCCTGCCCGCCATCGCCCTGCTGCCGATCGCGCTGATCTGGTTCGGCCTCGGCGACAAGAGCATCATTTTCGTGCTGGTCCACTCGGTCCTGTGGGCGGTCGCACTCAATACCCATTCAGGATTCAAATCCGTCTCCAACACGCTCAGGATGGTCGGCAGGAATTACGGCCTGCGAGGCATTGGATATGTGCGCAAGATCTTGATTCCGGCCGCTTTTCCATCGATTCTTACCGGCCTGAAGATCGGTTGGGCCTTTGCCTGGCGCACCTTGATCGCCGCCGAGCTCGTGTTCGGGGCCAGCTCGGGCAAGGGTGGCCTCGGCTGGTTCATCTACGAGAGCAAGAATCAGCTTGATATTCCATCGGTTTTCGCGGGTTTGTTTACCGTGATCATCATTGGCTTGTTGGTGGAAAACCTCATCTTCCGTAATGTCGAAGCGGCGACGGTCCGGAAATGGGGGATGCAGAACTAGAACCTAGGGCAAAAATTCGTCGAGGCTGGCTAGACGCGGCTGGGGCCAAGCCCCATGTAGCCGGTGCTCGACCGTCAGTTGGCTGAGCCTGACAGGCGGTCGCGAGCCAACCCATATGCTTGGGTTGAGACTTATCGACGCAACATTCCGATCTTAACGAAATGCATTGGCTTGGGATTGGCCTGCCAGTAAAGAGGGCTAGGTTGGGCAGGCTCAATCCCCAGGCCTGAATCGTGGGCAGCAATCAAAGAGTTCTCTGATCGTGTCGAGTGCGCGTATGAAGTGCCACGTGTTCGTCGACTTCGACGGCACCATTGCACCTTCCGACACAACCGACCTGCTACTCGAGCAGTTCGCCGATCCGAGCTGGCAGGATATCGAGGACGAATGGAAGGCCGGCCGCATCGGGTCGCGTGAATGCCTCGTTCGTCAGATCGACCTGGTGCGGGCAACTCCCGATGAGCTCGACGCGTTCGTCTCTGGGATCGGTATCGATCCGAGCTTTCCGGCCTTCGTCAGCCTATGCCAGGCCCAAGACTATCATGTGACGGTCGTATCCGATGGGCTTGATCGCGCGGTGGGAGCCGTGCTGGCCCAAGCGGGCATCGATCTGCCCTACTTCGCCAACCACCTGGAGTGGCTGGGCGGGGATCGCTGGCGTCTCGGCTTCCCGCACGCCCGCAGCGACTGCCGCTCGCTGTCAGGAAACTGCAAGTGCCAGTTCGCCGAGGCCGCTGTCGGGGCCGTGCGCGTGGTCGTCGGCGACGGCCGCTCCGACTTTTGCGTTTCCGAGCGGGCGGACCTTGTGCTGGCGAAGGGCGCCTTGGCTCAGCACTGCCGCGGCAACGACCTGCCTTACTTCGGGTTCCACACCTTCGACGAGGCCAGGGATCTGTTGGCGCGTTGGATCGAGGAGAGCGCCGCCGTTGGCGATAGACGCCAGTCTTTGAGGGACGAGTAAATGGATAAACCCCTTCATTGGCGCGAGGGCGCCTCAGCGAAGGCCGAGCTGAGCGAAGCCGAGCTCCTGGAGCTCGAGGCCAAGTATTGCTCGCACGGCGACACCGTCCACTACACGAATCCGCCGAAGATCTTCGACCGGTGCGAAGGCTCGTTCATGTACGACGCGGACGGGCGCGAGTTCCTGGACCTGCAGATGTGGTACTCGGCGGTCAACTTCGGCTACCGCAACGAGCGGCTGAACAATGCCGTTCGCAGGCAGCTCGACACGCTGCCTCAAGTCGCCAGCCAGTATCTGCACCGCGAGAAGATCGAGCTGGCGGCGATGATCGCCCAGGATGCCGAGCGGAAGTTCGGCACCAAGGGCCGGGTGCACTTCAATGTCGGCGGCAGCCAGGCCGTCGAGGACAGCCTCAAGCTCGTGCGCAATGCGAAGAACGGCAAGAGCCTGATGTTCGCGTTCGAGGGCGGCTATCACGGACGCACGCTCGGCGCATCCGCCATCACCTCGTCCTACCGCTATCGCCGCCGCTATGGGCACTTCGGGGACCGGGCCCAATTCGTGCCGTTCCCCTATCACTTCCGCGGCCCCAAGGGGATGAGCAAGGAGGAGTACGGCGAGTACTGCGTGAGGCAGTTCGAGCGCCTGTTCGAGACCGAATATTACGGCGTTTGGGACCCGAAGGCCGGGCAGGCCGAGTATGCGGCGTTCTACGTCGAGACAATCCAGGGCACCGGCGGGTATGTGGTGCCGCCCAAGAACTTCTTCCGCGAGCTGAAGAAGGTGCTGGACAAGTATGGCATCCTGCTCGTGGTCGATGACATACAGATGGGCTTCTTCCGCACGGGCAAGCTCTGGTCGATCGAGCATTTCGGCGTGCAGCCGGATGTTCTGGTGTTCGGTAAGGCCCTGACGAATGGGCTCAATCCGCTCTCCGGCATCTGGGCGCGCGAGGAGTTGATCAACCCCGAGGTGTTCCCCGCGGGCTCCACGCACTCCACCTTCAACGCCAATCCGATGGGCACGGCGGTCGCGCTCGAAGCCATGCGCATGATGGCGGAGACCGATTACGAGAGCATGGTGATGGAGAAGGGGGCCTATCTGCTCGAGGGGCTCAAGGAACTAAAGCGCCGGCACAAGGTTGTTGGCGATGTGGACGGCCTCGGGCTGGCCCTGCGCATGGAGATCTGCGAGCCGCACGATAGCTTTACGCCTTCGAAAGCGATCGTAGATCGCATGGTGGACGAGGCTCTCAAGGGCGACCTCGAGGTCGACGGGCGCAAGTACGGTCTCGTTCTCGATATCGGCGGCTACTACAAGAACGTCGTTACGCTGGCGCCTAGCCTGCACATCACTAGAGACGAGATCGATCTGGCTCTGAAGCTGCTCGATCAACTGATTGGCCGCGTCACCAGAGGGTTGACGTAGCGAGGGCAGCCGAGGGGGCCGACAACAACTGCGACCGCACTTCGTCGGGCCTGATGGCAGGCGGAATGCCGCCAACGGCCTGACTGCCGGGCACGGCCCGACAAAGACAAGATGCTCGAATTCGAACAGTGATCGGATAACAAGAGAAAAATGACCATAAAGGACAGGAGTACCTTTCACTCAGGAGGTCGCGTCGGCTTTCTCCTCATCCACGGCCTGGGTGGCACGCCCGTGGAGCTGCGGTTCGTTGCGCAGGGGTTGGCGCGTGCGGGGCACACAGTCTATTGCTGCCAGCTCGCAGGCCATTGCGGCACCATCGAGGACTTGCGCACGTCCACGTGGCAGCAGTGGTACGCCAGCGTGAAGCAGGCCCACGACCGGCTGAAAGAGCACTGCGACATCATCATTGCCGGCGGATTGTCGATGGGCGGCATCCTGGCACTGCACCTCGCTCACGAGCGGCCGCAGGAGGTGCACGGGCTGGCCCTCTATGCGCCGACCTTGAAGCTCGACGGCTGGGCCATGCCCTGGTATTCGTTCGTGCTGCGCTGGGTGCGGCCGACGCCGATCAAATTCGAGCTCAATCTTCCCGAGCACGATCCGTACGGCATCAAGGACGAGCGCCTGCGCGCCTTCGTCGTCGGCAGCATGCTCAGCGGCGACAGCTCGGAGGCCGGCGTCTTCTCCACGCCGGTGCGCTCCTTCGCTCACTTCAACAGCCTCCTCGCCGTGGTGAAGAAGGAGCTGCGCAAGATCACCACGCCGGCGCTGATCATTCACCCACGTGAGGACGACATCGCGAGCCTCGGCAATGCGCTCTATCTGCAGCGCAAGCTGGGTGGACTGGTCGACACCGTCGTGCTCGACGATAGCTACCACATCGTCACGCTTGATCGGCAGCGGCACGTGGTTGTCGAGCGCTCGATCGCCTTTGCCGAGGCGATCGAGAAGAGCGCCGATCAGCGTGCAGCGATCGCCCGTCCGCTGCATCGCGTCGCTGCGGAGTAGCAGAGACCAACGCGCGGCGTGGGCGCCCGGCAGGGGAAAGCAATCGTCGTCCGCCGGGCGCGTCGCGGTTCAGGCGCGAGGAGGCTCAGGCAGCCTTCACCAGGCGTGTCTGCAGGTCGAGGACGGCCATCATGAAGCCGACGCGGTCCTCGACAGCCTCTGCGAGGATCGAGAAGTAGTTGGCCCCCTCGGGCACGATCTCGCCGACGACCTCGCCATACTCGAAATGCAACTCCGCCTCGTGCTTGCGGGCGATGGCTTGCATTTTCGAGTTCTCGGCAAGGCAGCTCATGTAGAGAAGCTGCACCCCGCGATTGCGTGCCGTCCGGATCACGCGCCCCATCAGCTCGGTGCCGATTCCCTGATCCTGGTATGCCTTCTCCACCGAGAATGCGGCCTCGGCTTCGCGCCCCCATGTGTGGCCGAGCTTCCTGAGCTCGGCGGCGGCGCGCACCTCGCCATCGACGATAAAGCCGAAGACGAGGCTGCCCATGTCGTTCATCCTGGCGGCGTAGTCCTCGATGAAGGCGTCAGCTACGCCATGCGCGAAGCGCAGGCGGCGGCTGTCCTTGTCGAGCCGCAGCAAGTGGTCGCGAAACTTGCCGCTCTCGGACGGCCACAGCTTGCGGATAATGCCTTCCGGCAGACGGCTCTTGCTCATAATCATGCTCCGTTCCAGCCTGGCGTATGCGGTGCGGCCTTGAGCTTTGCGCCTCTTGGGCTGCACCGGGACGAGCGCTATTGCATTGCACAATAATGATGTCGAATGACAAAGATTTGTAGGCAATTTTTCGCACAAAGAGGTGACGAAAACTCATGCTGCGCCGCGATAAAAGTGCAAGCTCTAGCGCCGATTTTTGCGGTCGTATCGGTCCGATGCGCCCTGCACATGCGCGCGGCTTCGCCGCCTTGACCCCAACCGGTCGAGCGGATAGCCGTCGCGGGCCATCCCAAAGGCCCGCGAATCGCAGCATCGAGCGGTTCAGGCAACATCCATCCGACTGTCGAGCGCCCTCAGGCGGGGTCGCCGCACACGCTGAGCCAGCATCCGCATGTCCAAGGCGCTTCTGGAACGCTACCAGGCTCGCGTTGCCGCAGGCGAGATGGAGGCCGATCCGGCCCAGCTTGCCGCAACCGAGCGGCTGGCGGCGCTGGCGGCGGCTCTCCAGCGCTGGCGCCCAAGCCGCGGATGGAGCCTCACCGGACTGTTCGGCCCCAAGGGCGAGCCGCCCCGCGGTCTCTACATCCATGGCAAGGTGGGCCGGGGCAAGACCATGCTCATGGACCTCTTCTTCCGCTCGGTCGCCTTCGAGCCGAAGCGGCGGATCCACTTCCACGAGTTCATGGCCGAGGTGCACGACCGCATCGGCGAGGCGCGCAAGCACATCGAGGGCGATCCGATCCCACACGTGGCCTCGCAGATCGCCCAAGGTTGCGGGCTGCTCTGCTTCGACGAGCTGCACGTCACGGATATCGCCGATGCCATGATCCTCGGACGGCTTTTTGCCGGGCTGTTCGAGAGGAAGGTGGTGATGGTGGCGACATCGAACGCCCATCCGCGTGAGCTTTACCTGAACGGCCTCAACCGGGAGCTGTTCGTGCCGTGCATCGAGCTTATCGAACGGAATATGGAGGTGCTGGAGCTCGCCGCGGCCAAGGACTTTCGCCTTGAGAAGCTGGCCGGGCAGCAGCTCTACTTCACGCCTGTCGACGAGACTGCGCGCAAGGCGCTCAGAGCGGTGTTCACGCGCCTGACGGGCGTGGCCCGCGGGAGCCCAATGGACCTGGACGTGAAGGGCCGCACGCTCAGGGTGCCGGAAGCCGCGCGCGGGGTGGCCCGCTTCTCGTTCTCGGATCTATGCGAGAAGCCGCTCGGAACGCTCGACTATTTGCACATCGCCCATGCTTTTCACACCGTGATCATCGAGGGCATTCCCCGGTTGCCGCCGGAAAAGCGCAACGAGGCGCGCCGCTTCATCAATCTGATCGATACGCTGTATGATGCCCGCGTCGGCCTCATTGCCTCGGCACAGGCCGAGCCTGACCAGCTCTACCCCTCCGGCGATGCAGCGGCGCTGTTCGAACGGACGGCGAGCCGGCTGATCGAGATGCGCAGCGAGGCGTACCTTTCCGGCCGTATGGGTCGCATCAGGTCCGCTGCGCCCGCTACCCCCGCTATTTGATCTCCTCGCCCGGTGCGTGAGCCTTGATTGCGAGCGCATGCACCTTACCTTTAAGAAGGTCGGCCAGTGTCTCGTTCACCAGGCGGTGACGTTCCAGGCGCGACTTACCGGCGAACATCGGCGAAACCACGAGCACGCGGAAGTGACTTTCGCCTGTGCCCGGCGAAGAGCGGTGGCCGGCGTGCAGGTGGGACTCATTGATCACGTCGAGCCGAATGGGCTCGAGTGCGACCATCAACCGTTCGCGGATCATGTCTTCTGCGGCCATCGGCGCGGCGTCCTGATGCGTCAAGGTTGGGAGGAGTCTGCGCCGCAGGTTGCTCTTGCGCAACGCCGGGTGCAAGTGTGCCGGTCGGCGCTTGTGCGCCGGCCTCCTCTCGGATCATACTCGACCAAATGAAGCTCGACTCGAAATACTTCGATCTGATCCGGGTCAGGCCGCCGCAAGACGCCGTCCTGCGCAAGGATGCGCCTTTGTGCCAGTGGAAGGGCTGCACCGAGGCGGGACTGCATCGTGCGCCCAAGGGTCGCGGCCACGACGGGCAGTATTACGTCTTCTGCATGGATCATGTGCGTCAATACAATGCCTCCTACAACTATTTCGAAGGCATGAGCGACGCCGAGGTCGACGACTTTCGCAAGAGCGCAGTGACGGGCCACCGGCCGACCTGGAAGCTCGGCGAGAACGCCTGGGCAGCCGGGCGAGAGGCTCTGAACTCGGCACGGCGATTCGCGCGATTCGCGCGTGGTGCGCCCTTGGATTCGCATGGACTTTTCGGTGATCGAGCCGAGGCGGGGGCGACCCCGCATGCGGAACGCAAGAGGCCCCTGCGGCATCTCGAGCGTAAGGCCTTGGAGGCCATGAACCTGACCGAGAACGCCTCGCGCCAGGAGATAAAATCGCGCTTCAAGCTGCTCGTAAAGCGGCATCATCCCGATGCCAACGGCGGGGATCGAGGGGCGGAAGAAAAGTTGCGTGAAATCATCCAAGCCTATAATTATTTGAAGCAGGTGGGTCTAGTCTGACCCGCTTATATCCCAAGCAACAGAGCCGGCGTCTCCAGGCCCCCGCCCGGGCAGCGTCGAGCGGGGCAAACGAACCGGAACTCAAGACATGCGCGCGCAAGCTCAGGCTGGTGTCCCCGGCCTCCCGGATATGAATGTGTCGGTGCGGCAAGTGTTCGGCATCGACACCGATCTCGAGGTGCCGGCCTACTCCAAGGCCGCCGATCATGTCCCTGACCTCGATCCCGACTACCTGTTCAACAGGGAAGTGACGCTGGCGATTCTGGCCGGCTTCAAGCACAACCGGCGCGTCATGATCCAGGGCTATCACGGCACTGGCAAGTCAACGCACGTCGAGCAGGTTGCCGCGCGGCTGAATTGGCCCTGCGTGCGCATCAACCTGGACAGCCACGTCTCGCGCATCGACCTGGTCGGCAAGGACGCCATCGTCCTCAAGGACGGCAAGCAGGTCACGGAGTTCCGCGAGGGCATGCTGCCCTGGGCGCTGCAGAACAACATCGCGCTCTGCTTCGACGAGTACGACGCGGGCCGTCCCGACGTGATGTTTGTCATTCAGCGCGTGCTCGAGGTGGCGGGCAAGCTGACGCTGCTCGACCAGACCAAGGTCATCCGCCCTCACCCGGCGTTCCGCATGTTCTCGACGACGAACACGATCGGCCTGGGCGACACCTCCGGCCTCTATCACGGCACCCAGCAGATCAACCAGGGCCAGATGGACCGCTGGTCGATCGTCGCCACGCTCAACTACCTGCCGCACGACAACGAGGTGAACATCGTGCTGGCGAAGGCGAAGTCGTACAACAAGAGCGAGGCGAAGCGTAAGGTCATCAGCAACATGGTGCGCGTGGCCGATCTGACGCGGCAGGCCTTCATCAATGGCGACCTGTCGACCGTGATGAGCCCGCGCACGGTGCTCACGTGGGCCGAGAACGCCGAGATCTTCGGCAACATCGGCTTTGCCTTCCGCCTGACGTTCCTCAACAAGTGCGACGAGCTCGAGCGCCCGCTGGTTGCCGAGTTCTACCAGCGCTGCTTCGGCGAGGAGCTGCCCGAGAGCGCCGCCAACCTGGCGCTAAGCTGAGGCACCGGATGGCAGTACCGGCGGGCAGCAAGAAGAAGGAGGCGCCTTCCGAGCCGTTCAAGCGCGCGCTCGCGCTGGCGGTGCGCGCCATCGCCGGCGATGAGCAGGTGCAGGTCTCCTACGCGCCCGGCAAGCCCGAGCTCGACGGCAAGAGCGTGCAGCTTCCCGAGCCGTCGCGCGTACCATCGGCCAAGGAGATCGCGGTCATCCGCGGATGGGCCGACAGCTTCGCGCTCACGGCTGCGGTCCACGATGCCAAGGTGCATGCGCGGCTGGCCCCCGAGGCGGGGCCGGCGCGCTCGGTCTTCGAGGCGGTCGAGCGCGCACGCGTGGAGGCGCTGGGCTGCAACCGCATGCCGGGCATGGCCGGCAACCTCACCGCCAAGGTCGAGGACCAGTA
This sequence comes from Bacteroidota bacterium, assembly GCA_050260355.1. Lineage (GTDB taxonomy): Bacteria > Pseudomonadota > Alphaproteobacteria > Rhizobiales > Hyphomicrobiaceae > CADEFX01. The sequence goes on from JBLNBZ010000050.1 coordinate 21,643, forward strand.
CGGCCACGGCCGCTACGCCGACGTGTCCGAGCGCTCGGAGGCGCCCATCGAGGACGCGCTTTCGCTCATCGTGCGCGAGCGGTTGACCGGCCTGAAGCCCCCCGAGACGGCGCAGGCGCTGGTCGATGTGTGGCGCCCCTGGATCGAGGAACGTGCGTCCAAGGCGCTTTCCCGGATGGAGGCGGTGGCCGAGGATCAGGCCTCGTTCGGACGCATCATGCGCGAGATGCTGAAGGCACTCGAGCTGTCCGAGGAGCTGTCGGAGGGCGAGCAGGAGGAGGGCGACAGCGAGAACGAGGACCAGCCCGACAGCGGCGATTCCGATTCTCAGGACAACCCCGACAGCGCCGACGAGCAGGAGCAATCCTCCGACGAGCAGCGCGCCGACGGAGAGGAAGGCGAGACGACGGAGTCGGATACCGGCGAGACCGACCAATTCGACGCCGACGCCGACGGCGACGAGATGGCCGACACGCGCGAGCCATGGCGGCCGAACACCAGCGTGCTCGATGATCCGGAAGCCCACGGCTACAAGGTCTTCAATCGCACGTTCGATGAGGAGATCGCCGCCGAGGAGCTGTCGACGCCGGACGAGCTCGAGCGGCTGAGGTCGTTCCTGGACAAGGAGCTGCGCAATCTCTCCAGCGTCGTGTCGCGGCTCGCCAATCGGCTGCAGCGCAAGCTGCTGGCGCAGCAGAACCGCGCCTGGGATTTCGATCTCGAGGAGGGCATGCTGGACGTGCGGCGGCTGCCGCGCATCATCATCGACCCGCTGTTCCCGCTGTCCTTCAAGCGCGAGCGCGACACCGACTTCCGCGATACCGTGGTGACGCTGCTGCTCGACAACTCGGGCTCGATGCGCGGCCGCCCGATCATGGTTGCGGCATGCTGCGCCGATATTCTGGCACGCACGCTCGAGCGTTGCGGCGTGAAGGTCGAGATCCTGGGCTTCACGACGCGTGCGTGGAAGGGCGGCCAGTCGCGCGAGGCGTGGCTCGCCGCAGGGAAGCCGGCGGCGCCCGGCCGTCTCAATGATCTGCGCCACATCATCTACAAGACGGCGGACGCACCGTGGCGCCGCGCCAAGCGCAGCCTTGCCCTGATGATGCGCGAGGGGCTGCTCAAGGAGAACATCGACGGCGAGGCGCTCGCGTGGGCGCACAACCGCCTGCTGGTGCGTTCCGAGCAGCGCAAGATCCTGATGATGATCTCGGACGGTGCGCCGGTCGACGACTCGACGCTCTCGGTCAACTCCGGCTGCTATCTGGAACGGCACTTGCGCCAAGTTATCGAGGAGATCGAGACGCGGTCGCCGGTGGAGCTGATTGCCATCGGCATCGGGCACGATGTGACCCGCTACTACCGGCGGGCCGTCACGATCAGCGACCCGACAGAGCTCGCGGGCGCGATGACCGATCAGCTTGTCGAGCTGTTCGAGGAGCAGGGGCGAGCTGCACCTGGTGGCGGCATGTCGCGCAGAGCTGCCCTGAGAGCGGCGCAGTCAGGGCGCAAACTGCACTAGGGAGCGGGAGCAGAGGCCGGCCGGCGGGGAGCAAGGCATCAGCATGTTCAGCCGGCGACGGTTCCTACCGGCCCTGATTGCCTGCGCCCTCATTGCGTTGCTCGCCCTGCCAGCGGCGGCGCAACGCCGAGCGGTTGCCGCGCCGCAGCCGGAGCCGATCGAGATTTCGGCTCAACGGGTCGAGGTATTCGAGAGGGCCAATCCATCGCGACTGCGGTTTGGGCGTCTCGAGTTCCTCGGCGGGCTCATGCTCAAGTCCGCGCACAAGGACTTCGGAGGCCTGTCCGATCTCGTCGTCACGCCGGATGGCCGACAGCTTCTGGCCATCTCGGATGAGGGCACGTGGCTCTCGGCGACTATTTCCTACGACGGCCTGAAGCCCGCGGGGCTCACGAATGCGCGCATCGGCCGGCTGCTGGGATTAGGCGGAGCAGGTCTGGCCCGCAAGCGTGACCACGATGCGGAGTCGATGGCGCTGCTCGACGGCACGCTCGCCCGAGGCACGGTGCTGATCGGCTTCGAGCGCAATCACCGTATCGGCAGGTTTCCGGTGGTCGGCGGCGCCGTCCAGCCGGTGACGAGCTATCTCAAGCTACCGGCAGAGGCGCGGCGCATGCGCTCGAACAAGGGGTTCGAAGCGCTGACGGTCATGCGAGGGGGCGCGTTCAAGGGCGCAGTCGTTGCGATCTCGGAGCGCTTCCCGGACCCGCAGGGGAACCACAGCGGCTGGATCTGGGTCAAGGGCGTGCCGCACCGATTTGGGATGACGGACCTGGGCGAGTTCGATGTGACGTCTGCCGCGGCGCTCGAGGACGGCGCGCTCCTCGTGCTGGAGCGCCGCTTCCGCTGGACGGAAGGGGTGAAGATGCGATTGCGCTACCTTCGATCCGGCTCCGTCGCGCCCGGCGCGGTCGTCACTGGGGACGTGCTGCTCGAGGCCGACATGGGCTACGAGATCGATAATATGGAGGGACTGGCGGTGCACCGGGGGCCGCGCGGCGCCCTTGTGCTCACGCTCATCTCGGACAACAACTTCAACGCGCTGATGCAGCGGACGCTGCTGCTACAGTTCGCGCTTCACACGGAGGATCTGGCCGCCGCGCAACGCCCGCAGCGATAGGAGCGGACCGTATCCGAACCGTATCAGGCTGCAGCGCCCTCGATCGCCTTGCGCACCTCACGTCGCAGGCGCCGGCAGCGGTCGGACAGGTCGTCCTCTTTCGCTTTCAGCAGGTAGGCATCGAGCCCGCCGCGATGCTCGACCGACTTCAAGGCGTGCGCGCTGATGCGCAGCCGCACCTTGCGCTTCAGTGCGTCGCTGATCAGCGTCACCTCGCACAGGTTCGGCCGGAAGGTGCGCTTGGTCTTGTTCTCGGCGTGGCTTCGCAGCTGACCGGACATCGGCAGCTTGCCGGTGAGCTCACAGCGCCTCGTCATCGTCGTCACTCCTGGGTCTTCGCCGCGCCGCGCACAAGGCCTATGGCCGGGACATTCCCGCTCGAGTAAAGGAAATGGAAATGGAACAGTCCGCGGATGTCTGCATCCACGGTACCGCGCGGCTTCTATAGGCGGGGCGGTCAGCGCCCGTCAAGAGGCCGCCGCGTGCTCGAAGGGCCACGCATACCGGCTACTTTGGGCGGATGACCTCTTTGTTAATGAAACCGCCCGAGAGTTCGGCGATCACATATTCGTCGCAAAAGCGCACTACCGCAGGGAGTGGCGCGTGCGGCATACCATTTCGCTGCTCGGAGTTTGTGGAGGTCATAATGGCGTCGGTGGCTCGTGTCGGCGCGGTGCGCGGGCTCGCGGCTTTCCTCCCTGCGTTGTTGTTGTGGCTTGGCATTGCGGGTGCAGGTGCAGGTGCGGTTGCCGGCGAACCATGGCCGCACGAGGTCCAGGCCATCTATAAAGTGCATTTCAACGGTTTCGAGCTGGGCACCGTCACCTTTAATGCGACCGTGCAGGCCCAGACCTATACGTTGAGCGGCGATGCGCAGCTCTCCGCGCTGCTCGGCGTCCTGCAATGGAGGGGCGAGACGCGCACGGCCGGCACGCTGGCGGGGGATTCGCCGAGGCCTGCCGGCTACGCGTTCGATTTCAACGGCATTGGCAAGCGCGGTTCCGTGCGGATGAACTTTGCCGGCGACACCGTCGCGAAGGTCTCGCACACACCCCCGATCCCGGACGAGCCGGACTTCGTGCCGGTGCGCGAGCAGCACCTCAAGGGCGTGCTCGATCCTCTGAGCGCGTTCATGGCGTTGAGCCGCAGCGCCAGCAGCAGCAACCCCTGCTCGCGCACGATTTCCGTGTTCGACGGCAGGCAGCGGTTCGACCTCACCCTGGCGCTCAGCCGGCAGGAGCGTATCACCGAGGTGCGGCCGAGCGGTCAGCCCGGCATCGCCTTTGTCTGCAGCGTGCGCTATGTTCCGATCGCCGGGTACCGGATGACCGAGGAGACCCAGCACATGGCGACTACGCCCGGGTTGGAGGTGTCATTGCGGCCCGTGCCGAGCGCGGATCTCTTTATTCCGTACCAGATCACGATCCCGACGATCGCCGGATCGGCGACGCTGACCGCGCATTGGGTCCAGATCACCACGCAGCGTAAGGGGCAGATTGCCCTCGTCTACTAAGCTCGCCTCGGCTACCGGCGAGCCGACCCCAGGGGCCGGCTCGCAGGATGAGGCTATTTGGGATTTGCGCCAGACGATCGCTCAGGGCTGCCATCTGCGCAATTTGTGCGCTATTCGTCTTCAGGCGAGGGCCCCGCGGTCAAAGGGTGCATGCCGGCTTGTATTTTGCCGCTGCATGATTGTCGGGCGCCGGAGCTGGGCCAAGGAGTGAGAATGTCGCTCGAGACTCGTATCCGCAATGTGACGGCCGTTCTCGGCCCGACGAACACGGGCAAGACGCACCTCGCCATCGAGCGCATGCTGGGGCACGAGTCCGGCTTGATCGGCCTGCCGCTACGGCTCCTGGCGCGCGAGGTCTACGACAAGATCGTCGCCCGCATCGGCGCCGAATCGGTTGCCCTGATAACCGGCGAGGAGAAGATCAGGCCGGAGCGCCCGCGCTACTGGGTGTGCACGGTCGAGGCCATGCCGCGCGAGATCGATGTGGCGTTTCTGGCCATCGACGAGGTCCAGCTCTGCGCCGATCCCGAGCGCGGGCACGTGTTCACGGACCGGCTGCTGCATGCGCGTGGGAAGTCCGAGACGCTGCTGCTGGGCGCGGCCACCATGCGCGAGGCGATCAACGACCTGATCCCGGGCGCCAACTTCATCTCGCGGCCGCGGCTCTCGAAGCTGACGTACTCGGGCCAGAAGAAGATTACGCGGCTTCCGAAGCGATCGGCGCTGGTGGCCTTCTCCGCCGGCGATGTTTATTCCATCGCCGAGCTGATCCGCCGCCAGCTCGGCGGCGCAGCCGTCGTGCTGGGCGCGCTCTCGCCGCGCACACGCAATGCCCAGGTTGCCCTGTACCAGTCGGGTGACGTGGATTACCTCGTTGCGACCGATGCCATCGGCATGGGCCTCAACCTCAATGTCGAGCATGTAGCGTTCGCATCGGTGCGCAAGTTCGACGGGCACAACCACCGCAACCTCACGCCAGGCGAGCTCGGGCAAGTTGCCGGGCGCGCGGGGCGGCACATGAACGACGGCACGTTCGGAGTCACCGGCGACGTGGAGCCGTTCGCCTCCGACCTGATCGAGCAGCTGGAGACGCACGCCTTCGAGCCCGTCAGGGTTCTGCAGTGGCGCACGCGCAACCTCGATTTCGGCTCGATCGATCGCCTGCGCGACAGCCTGCGCCAGCTTCCGCGCGAGGCGAGGCTGCAACGCGCGCGCACGGCCGATGACGTGATGGCGCTGGAGGCCGTGAGCGCGGACCGCCAGATCGTCGACATGGCAACCGCGCCCGCGGCCGTGGCCAAGCTGTGGGAGGTCTGCCAGATCCCCGACTATCGCAAGATCTCCTCACAGAACCACGCCGAGCTCGTATCGACGCTGTACAAGTTCCTGATGAGCCCCGAGGAGCGCATTCCGGAGGACTGGTTCGCCAATCAGGTCGCGCTCGCCGACCGGACCGACGGGGACATCGATACGCTTGCCACGCGCATCGCGCACATTCGCACCTGGACGTTCGTCTCGAACCGCGGCGACTGGCTCAACGATCCGGGCCACTGGCAGGGTCGCACGCGCGAGATCGAGGACAGCCTGTCCGATGCGCTGCACACGCAGCTCACGCAGCGCTTCGTGGACCAGCGCACCAGCGCGCTGATGCGCGGCATGAGGGACAAGGACGACCTCGACGCCCAGATCGGCGACGATGGCGCCATTCGCGTCGAGAATCACTACGTCGGCCGGCTCAAGGGTTTCCGCTTCTCGCCCGATGCGCACGGACAGGGCGACGGCATCCACGGCAAGGCGGCGCGCAACGCTGCGGCCCATGTGCTCGCCAAAGAGCTGGCGATGCGCACGCGCAGGGTGGTGGCGGCGAAAGCCAGCGCGTTCAAGCTGTCGCGGCACGGGCGCGTGCTGTGGCGGGATGAGGAGATCGCCCGGCTCGAGGCGAGCGATGACCTGCTCAAGCCGTCGATCCAGGTGCTCTGCGACGAGCATCTGTCGGCGCCCGACAAGGCCAAGGTGCAGGCGCGGCTCGAGGCCTGGTTGACGGAGATCGTCAATGAGCGCCTGAAGCCGCTGGCCGAGCTCAATGCGGCTCAGGATATCGCCGGGCTCGCGCGCGGCATCGCCTTCCGGCTGTCGGAGAATTTCGGGATCATGCGGCGCGAGGGCGTGGCGGAGGAGATCCGCGCCCTCGATCAGCAGGCGCGCGCGCAGCTCAGGCGCTATGGCGTGCGGTTCGGCGCCTTCAACATCTACATCCCGGCGTTGCTGAAACCGGCCTCGGCCGAGCTGACCTTGGTGCTTTGGGCGTTGAAGAACGCTGCTGCGTGCGGCCTGTCGCTGGAGACGCTGCCGGACCCGCCCCGCGCGGGCCTTACCTCGGTCGTGGTCGATCCGGCTCTGCCCGAGGCCTTCTATCGCGCCGCCGGCTACCACGTCTGCGGTCCGCGCGCGGTGCGGGTCGACATGCTCGAGCGCTTGGCCGATCTCATTCGTCCCCTGCTGGCCTGGCGAGCCGATCCGGCCAACGCCACCCTGCCGCCCAAGGGAGCAAGCGGGGACGGCGGGTTCACGGTGATCCCGGAGATGATGTCGATCCTCGGCTGCTCGTCGGGCGAGCTGGGCGAGGTGTTGAAGGCGCTCGGCTTCCGGTGCGAGCGCAAGCCTGCTCCGGTGCAGCGCGAGACCGCGCCTGCGGCTCAGTCGCGGGAGCTCGAGCCGGCGTCGGCGAGTGGGGATGAGCCTGCCGCGGCAAGCGCAGAGGCTCAGCCGCAAGAGACGGCCGACGGAGGCGCGGACGCGGCGTCGGAGACCACGGCCGCAGTTGCAGCGGAGGCCGTGGCCGATGGAGCGACCGGCCATGCGGAGGGTGAAGCTTCGTCCGTCCTTGGCGAAGCAGCGCTGGCTTCACCCGCGCAGGTCGCCGTGCCGGCGGCAGGCGCGTCGTCCGCAGGCGCGGCGTCCGACGAGCCGCAATACATCGAGGTCTGGCGCCCCCGCCGCCGTCACAGCGGCGATCGCGGCCAGCGGGCGGGACGTCATAAGCAGACTCCTCCCCGCGAAGGCGATCGGCCCAGCAGAGAGGCAAGGCCGGAGCGCCAGAAGCTCGACGGCCGTCACGAGCATCGCGATCGCCGCAAGCATCGCGGCCCCCGCAAGGGGGACGATCAGCGCCGGCCGCGTCCTGAGGTCCACTCCTCGGCGCCCCCGCGCAAGGGTGGCTTCGACCCCGACTCGCCGTTTGCTGCGCTCGGCGAGCTCAAGACCGAGCTCGAGAGGCGGGCCAAGGAGCAGGGCACGACATGAGTCGCCTCGGCGGCGAGGATCCGGACCCTGGCCTGTCGCGAGACACCGGCCGGCTCGATCGGTGGCTCTGGTTCGCCCGCGTCGTCAAATCCCGCACCCTGGCCGCAGGATTGGTCGAGGAGGGCAAGGTGCGCCTCAACCGTGCCAGGATTTCAAAGCCCAGCCAGGCCGTTCGCGTCGGCGATGTGCTGACGATCAGGGTTGGCCCCAGGGTCCGCATCCTGAGGGTTGCCCGGCTCGGTCAGCGGCGGGGCCCGCCGGCCGAGGCCCAGACACTCTACGAGGAGCTTCTGCCGCAACCCGTGGCCGAGGATGCGGCGGCGCCGGTTGGGGAGCGTTTGGCTGGATCGGGCCGTCCGACCAAGCGCGAGCGGAGGCAGATCGGCCTGCTCAAGGGCGAGTGACGGTCCGGCCGGGTGCGTGGATCGCCCGCGTCCAAACCGATGCTGCGGCTTGTCTCGGCACGCGGCTTGCTCTAGGCACTGCGGGCCTGCCGCTTTGCGACATCAGGGCTGGTGCGGGTCGCGCCCCAAGCCCATACATAAGATCAAGATAAAGCCGGGCGGGGCTGGGGTAAGTCGATGACCTATATCGTCAACGAGAACTGCATCAAGTGCAAATACACCGATTGTGTCGAGGTGTGCCCGGTCGATTGTTTCTACGAAGGCGCGAATATGCTCGTCATTCACCCCGACGAGTGCATTGACTGCGGGGTGTGCGAGCCCGAATGCCCCGTGGACGCCATCAAGCCCGACACCGAGCCGGGCGTCGAGCAGTGGCTCGAGATCAATCGGGCCTTTGCCGACAAATGGCCGAACATCACCTCCAAGAAGGCGGCCCCCGAGGATGCAGATAAGTATCGGGACGAGAAGGACAAATTCAAGAAATATTTCATCGATGAGCCCGGCGAGGGCGATTGATCGGGGCCCTCGTTACCCGGTGCCCAATTGTCACAATTTGCCGATCTGATCGCTACAGTCGCTTAAGCAGCTTTCTGCAAGAAGGGGGGACCGAATGCTCGCAGCCCTTCATTTTGCGTGAAGAATGTGTTACAGTTGCCTCAACGTGGCGAATGGCGACGACGAAGGGGGGCCTATGCGCTCAAGTGGCGTGTGGGCATCAGTTTATGCGTACCGGCAGTTGCATGATCGATTGCGAGGACGATCTGTCGCCGACCGCAGGATGGGCTCGTCTGCCGGAGTTCCACTGCGACGTGAGAGGACAGCTGCCATAAGCCGTCCCGCCTCATAACGCAAATAATTTCTACACGATGGCCGGTTCCGGTCATTGGGTGTGCTGTGTTGCGGGCGCGCGAGCCTGCGAAGATCCCATCTGTCGCCGCCGGTGGCAGACCTACGTACGACGGAGCGTGTCTAAACGATGCCGAAGAAAAAGGCCCTCGGGAAACCATCCGCAAAATCCGTGCCGGCCAAGCGAGCCGCGCCAAAGCGCGTTCAGCAGCGGCCGCCGGCGAAGGCTGCGGTCTCGGCCAAGGCGCGCAAACCAAATCCAGTAAAGCCGGCGAAGGCAGTATCCAAGCCCTCTTCCACTAAGCCGGTCGGCGCGGTGGCCAAGAAGGCGCCTGAGGCTGTTGTGCCGGCCGCCGCGGCTGCGAGCAAGCAGCCGGCGGTCAAGACTGCGGCTCCCAAGACCATGGCACCCCCCGCAGCGGCGTCGAAGGCGGCTCCCGTTGCCGCGGCAAGCCGCCCCGCCCCTGTCGCGCGGGCGATGCCGGCCGCCGTAAGCAAGCCCGGTGCTCCGAAGCTGACGGCACCGATCACGCCGAAGCAGGTCGCGGAGAAGGCCGCCGTGCGCCAGCAGCAGCTTGCGGCTGCGGCGACGAGCCAGGCCAACAAGAAGCCGGTCAGCCAGCGGCACGGGTTCAAGACCAACGAGTTCATCGTCTATCCGGCGCACGGTGTCGGCCGCATCGTCGGCATCGAGGAGCAGGAGATCGCGGGCATCTCGCTCGAGCTGTTCGTCATCCAGTTCGAGAAGGACAAGATGACCTTGCGCGTGCCCACGGGCAAGTCGCAGAGCGTCGGCATGCGCAAGCTGTCCGAGGACGGCGTGGTCAAGAAGGCCATGGAGACGCTCAAGGGCAAGGCGCGCATCAAGCGCACGATGTGGAGCCGGCGCGCGCAGGAGTACGAGGCCAAGATCAACTCCGGCGATCTCATCTCGATCGCCGAGGTGGTGCGCGACCTCTATCGCTCAGAGACACAGCCCGAGCAGTCGTACTCGGAGCGGCAGCTTTACGAGGCGGCCCTCGACCGCATGGCGCGCGAGATCGCTGCCGTCGACAAGCTCGATGAGCGTGGCGCGATGCAGCGCATCACCGAGGTGCTCTCCAAGAGCGCCAAGGGGCGGCGCATGGCCGAGGAGCCGGCCGGCCAGGCCGAGGTCAAGGCCGCCTGAGGCCCTTGGGCTGACGCGGATGTCGAATTGGCGCCCGGACGGGAAACCGTCCGGGCGCATTCGTTTGGGGGTCCTAGCGGCTCTCGGCCGACGCGCCGGCCGCTTCCGCCTGGTCGATGAGCTCGAGCTGGCTCAATGCGCCGATCTCGATCACGGGTCCTGCCCGGCGGTCGATCCATCCTCGCGCCAGCACTGAGCGTCCCTCGAGCTTGCGCGGGTCGGGCTGCAGCGGCGCCTCGCTCGAGCGGCGCACGATCACGGAGAACGCCGTGCGGTCGCGCTTCTCGAAATTGATGTAGACCTGCCCATAACGCACCGCGACGCTGGCGATGCGGCCGGCCACGAGCTGGAAGCTGTGGCGATAGGCAAGGAGCTCGTCGGGCCGTTCGGCGCTGCGGATCTGGTAGGCGGCGTTGAGCCACAGGCCGCGGCCGTTCTTTCTCGCAACGCGCTCGCGGGCGATGAGGTCGGCCATGCACGCGGCGTTGCTTGGCAGGGCGTAGGCGCGGGCCATGCCCTGCTCCAGCAGCTCGCCCTGCACCCATCGCTCGAGGCCGTCGCGCTCCACCACCAGATGGGCAAGCCAGCGGCCGTAACGGTCGATGCGCTGACCGCCGAAAGCAAGGGACACCGATCGGCCTTGAACGAGCGCGGCCAGCGCCTGCCTGGCGGCCTCGGCAGGCGGCCAGTCCGCGTCGCTTGCCCCGACATCTGAGCCCCGCGGGTCCAGCGCGCCGATCAGCCGAACCTCGCCGCCGTCGTCGAGCCGAACCGTCTCGCCGTCGAGCACGTGCGCGACGGCGCGGACAGGACCTGGCTGGAGCTTGCAAGCGGGCGTGACCGATATCTGTGCCGTGGCCGCGCCCGGCATCGCCGCCAGTGTCAGTGCCAGGATCGCCAGCCCCGCCATGTGCCGACGCGCGGGCGAAGGATGCGGTTGACCGATGTCTGCTATGCGGCTCATTCCCATTGCGGTGCATCCTGCGGACCGGGCTCTTGTGCTAGATCGGACCGAGGGCACCGATGAACCGTCCCGAGCACGGCCGGATCACGCAGCAGAGCGCGATATGAGTGCCGAAAAGCGGGCGAGCGCACGATCTGGAGAAACGTCGCAATGAACTCGAGCTTACGTCCCGGCAATCGGGAGACGCATGCCGCCGATACCTATCGGCTCCGTCTTCCCGGTCCCATTGCGGTGCCGGAGCGTGTGAGGGCGGCCATCGCCGGACCTGTGCTCGCGCACCGGGGACCCGAGTTCCGCCAGGTCTGGAGCCGCGTCATCGCCAAGCTGCAGCCCGTGTTCGGCACGAAGAACCGCGTCCTCCTGCTCGCCTGCAGCGGCACCGGAGCAATGGAGGCGGGACTTCTCAACATCGTGGCGCCAGGCGAGCGGCTGCTGATCGTGCAGAACGGGCAATGGGGCGAACGCTTTGCTGCGATTGCCAAGTCCATGGGCGCCGTCGTCGACGCCATCGAGATGGCCTGGGGAGAGAACGTCGATCCCGCCGTGCTGGAGGCGCGGCTGAAGGCTCACGCCTATCGCGCGCTGATCATGGTGCACAACGAGAGCTCGACAGGCGTGGCTGGCGACCTCGCGACGGCCGGGCGGCTGGTGCGCAACCTGCCCACGCTGCTCGTCGCCGACACGGTGAGCGGGCTCGGCGGCATGGAGCTGCGGCAGGACGAGTGGGGCGTCGACATCCTGGTCTCGGGATCGCAGAAAGCACTGATGTGCCCGCCGGGGCTCGGCCTCGTCAGCGTGAGCGAGAAGGCGTGGAAGGTGATCGAGCGCGACAGCGGCATGCCGCGCTTCTACTTCGATCTGCGGCGGGCGCGCGACGCCTATGACAAGGGCGAGTCGACGTTCACGCCGGCCGTCTCCCTGGTTCAGGGTCTCGATGTCGCGCTCGACATGATCAACGAGGAGGGCCTAGCCAATGTGCTCGAGCGCTATCGCCGGCTCGCGCGCGGGCTGAAGGCGGGTGCCGCGGCGCTCGGCCTGGAAAACTTCGCGCGCGCGCCGCTGCAGTCGAACACGGTGGCCGCCTTTCACGTGCCCGAGGGGATCGAAGGCGGGCAGATTGTGCGCCGCATGTACGAGAAGCATCGCACCGTGATCGCCGGGGCGCGCAACCGGTTGGCCGGCAAAATGATCCGCATCGGCACCATGGGCACGATCGGCGAGGGCGATATTCTCACCGACCTGCTGCACCTGGAGGACGTGCTCATCGAGCTCGGCGCGCCGATCAGGAAGGGCGCAGGCGTGGCGGCGGCGCTCGCCGCGTTCTAGAGGATTCCGCGATCGCACGAGCGCGAAGCCCACTCCCGCGCGGGAGAGGGCTTCGCGCTTCGGACTTGCGAATCTCATGCAGAGACTGCGGCATTCAACCCTTGCGGTGACGAATCGCAGAGCAGCCCGAGCAAGTCCCTTGGGCGCGGGGCGTTGGATGCAGCTGCGGCCAGCTGGACCGTGGACTCCCCCCACCCTGACCCTCCCTCTCAAGGGGGGACGAAAAGTTGATGGGCCGTCTTCCCGTCCGCGTCCTCCCCGTCGAGAGACAAACGAAGCGATGATGGGTCGTCGTCGCGCGCGGGCGCATCGGCTCATGCCGCATCTCCGTCCTGTTCCCTCCCTCCCCGTTCAGGAAGGTCGTTTCCTATTCCCGCCCTCCCCCTCGAAGGGGGAAGGCCGGGGTGGGGGTGTCTCTCGCCGCGCGCGCGTTGGCTCGTTAACCTTTGCCATACATCCTGGTGGTATCGCCTTGCGGAGTGACTTCTTATTCAGTTATGCGTGCGTTATATCGAGCCGAGGATTACCTGGAAGAGGCGGCGCGCTCCGTCGCCAAGCCCGTCTTGCGGCGCGCGCTCAGCGGCCTCGGCCGTTTCGCCGGCACGGTCGGCGACGTTCTGCGAAGCATGATCCCCTGACCTCTCGGACGGCGCCCGCTCGGGATCACGACACGATCTTGCGTGCCTTCAGCTCGGCCAGCTCGCTTTCCGAAAAACCAAGCTCGCTCAAGACTTCGGCTGTGTGCTCGCCGTAGCCCGGGGCCGGCCTGCGGATCGCGCAGGGTGTGTCCGACAGCTTGACGGGAAAGCCGACCATCCGCACCACGCCATACTTCCCGTGATCGACGTCGAGCACCATCTCCTGCGCCTTGACCTGCGGATCGTCGAACACCTCGCCGATTGAGAGAACCTTGCCGCACGGGACGCCGGCGGCGTTGAGGCGCTCGATCCAGTTGTCCTGGGTGTCCGTCGCCAGACGCTCGTTGATGGGTGCGCGGAAATCGTCCCGCCTGGCGTGCCGCTGCGCCACTGTCCGGTACTCCGGCCGCTCCAGCATTTCCGACAGGCCGATGGTGCGCATGAAGCGCTCGAGCGTCTCCTTGGTCGCCGGAGCGACGGCGATGTCGCCGTCCTTGGCCCTGAACAGGCCGTATGGTGCGCAGATCGGATGGTCGTTACCGGTGCGCTCGGGCTCCTTGCCCTGGGCGAAGTACTCCGATGCGAGGTAGGCCAGCATGCTGACCATGCCGTTGACCATCGCCGCCTCGACCCGCTGGCCGCGGCCGGTCTTGGCGCGGGCGTGCAGCGCATTGACGATGCCGAAGGCGCAGTAGAGGCCGGCGATCAGGTCGGTGATCGGGAGCGCGGCGCGCATCGGCTCGCCCCCCGGCGCTCCGGTCGTCGCCATCAGGCCGCTCATGGCCTGCGCGATGAAGTCGAACGCCGGGCGGTCAACATAAGGGCCGGTCGAGCCGTAGCCGTTGATGCTGGCCACGACGAGGCGCGGGTTCAACGCATCGAGGCGAGCCTGATCGAGGCCCATCTCGGCAAGCACGCCGGGGCGGAAGTTCTCGACCAGCACATCGGCGTTGGCAACGAGACGATCGAGGATCTCTTTGCCCTCGCTGCTGCGCATGTCGATCGTTACGGATCGCTTGTTGCGATTGAAGGCGGCGAAGTACCAGCTCATGCCGGCCTTCAGGTCGCCGGCGCCGCGCACCGTGTCGCCGCCGCCGGGCGGCTCGACCTTGACGACGTCGGCCCCCATGTCGGCGAGCAGCATCGTGCAAAACGGCCCCGAGAGCACACGGGTCAGGTCGACGACGCGAACACCCGAAAGCGGCTGCTGGGTCATGCAGTCTCCTGGAGGCAAGGCAAACGCTGGATCGAGCGTTTTCAAGGATGGACGACGAGCATGCAGCGGCCAAGGCCGAATGCCAATGGGGCAGATGGCGCCACGCCTCGCTCGGCGGAATGCGGCATCCGCCTGTCCCGCGGAAAAAACTTGATTAACCGCACCTTAATGGCGCTGTGGCAAGCAAGCGAGGGCGGCCGAGCGCCGCCCAGAGGGTAGCCCGCGCCAGCACTGGATGCGTGCGATGAAGCGCAACAGGCAACGCAAGTCCGGCTCCGGCAACCCGACGGGCAAGGTTGCGCCCAAGCAGCGGGTCTCTCTTGCGCGACGCTTGTTCGGCCGGCTGTCCTGGAAGGTGCGCGCAGCAACCGTCCTGACGCTCGTTGCCGGCCTTCTCGGCACCATCGTGCTGTCGCTGGCGTTCATCTATTACACGATCCGGTTCCCCGACCCGAGCGCCTTGCGGCAGCGCGAGAGAGCGCCGGTGGTGCGCGTTCTCGCCGCGGACGGCACATTGCTGGCGGAGCGCGGTGCTGCCTACGACTTCATGCCGTTCGATCTGCTGCCGAGGCACGTCATCAATGCCGTGGTGGCAACCGAGGATCGCCGCTTCTTCGAGCATCTCGGGCTCGACCCGATCGGGCTGCTGCGCGCGGCCTTCGCCAATTTGCGCGCCGGCCGCTACGCCCAGGGCGGCTCGACCTTGACCCAGCAGCTCGCCAAGAACCTGTTCCTGTCCCCGGAGCGCTCGCTGCGGCGCAAGGTCGAGGAGCTGATCATTGCGCTCTGGCTCGAGGCGCGCCTGTCGAAGGAGGATATCCTCGAGCTTTACCTCAACCGCGTCTATTTCGGCGCCGGCGCCTACGGCATCGAGGCGGCGGCGCAGCGCTATTTCGGCAAGTCCGCGCGCAACCTGACGGTCGCGGAGGCGGCTGTGCTCGCCGGCGTGCTGAAGGCGCCGTCGAAGTATTCGCCGGCCTCGAGCCCGAGCCTGGCGCGACTGCGCTCGCGCGTGGTGCTCAAGCGCATGCTGGCGGCGGGCTTCATCACGGCGTCGGAGGAGCTGGCCGCAGCGCGGCGGCCGCTTCGCTTTGCCGATGCCAAGCCGGACCGCGGCACGAACGGCTACGAGTACGCCGTGGACTATGTGCTCGAGCGCCTCCCGCCACTGATCGGCGCGGGGCCGAGCCAGATCATCGTCGAGACCACGATCGACGCCGGCTTGCAACGTCAGGCCCAGGCGATCGTGCAGCGCGTTCTCGCAGCCGAGGGGCGGGCAGCGGGCGCAGGCCAGGCCTCCGTCGTCGTGATGGACGTGGCGGGGCGGATACAGGCGCTGGTCGGCGGGCGCTCGTGGGCCGACAGCCAGTTCAATCGCGCCGTCAAGGCGCAGCGCCAGCCGGGCTCCGCCTTCAAGCCCATCGTCTACCTCGCCGCCGTGCAGCGCGGGGCGACTGCCGACACCGTCGTCAACGACGCGCCGATCACGATCGGCGGTTGGACCCCGCGCAACGATTCAGGCCAGTATCAAGGACCCATGACGTTGCGCCAGGCGCTGGCGGGCTCAATCAACACGGTCGCGGTACGCCTGCAGCAGCAGGTCGGATCGGCCCGCGTCATTGCTCTGGCGCACAAGCTCGGCATTCAGTCGGAACTGCGCGACAGCCCATCGCTCGCGCTCGGGACCTCGGAAGTCTCGCTGCTGGAGCTGACTGGCGTCTACGCAGTGCTTGCCAGCGGCGGCCTGTCGGTCGCGCCGCACGTGGTGCAGAAAGTGCGCACCAGCACGGGGACTGTGCTCTACGCTGCGCCCACGAGGCCGCAGCGCGCGATCGTTGCTCCGGAGCACGTCGCAGTGATGAGCGATATGCTCAATGCCGCACTCGTCTCCGGCACCGGCAAGCGCGCCGCGCTCTTGCGGCACATTGCGGCCGGCAAGACCGGCACGACGCAGGAGTTCCGCGATGCCTGGTTCATGGGCTACACGGCCCAGCTTGCCGGCGGCGTCTGGGTCGGCAACGACGATGCGAGCCCGATGCACCGCGTGACGGGAGGCGGCCTGCCGGCGCGCATCTGGCGCGAGGTGATGCAGGCCGCGCACGAGCGCCTGCCGGCAATGCCGTTGCCCGGAGTCGTTGCGCCTGGTGCGAGCGCGCAAGCGGCGCCGGCAACCGCTCTGGCGGCGTCGGGGCAGCATTAGATCGCCTGGGCGCGTGCCGTCGATCAGGTCGAGGGCACAGCCGAGCTTTCTCTCGGTGCGAGCGAGGAAGCAGTCTTCGTGTGGTCGGAGAAGGCGAGGCCAGGGCCGCCGCGCTCAGCGCTCCACGCCGTAGCGGTAGAGGTCCATGCCGTGGATGCGCAGCCACGCCCGCGCCTCCTCGAAGCGCGGCATCAGCTCGGCGACGAGGTTCCAGAAGCGCGGTCCGTGATTCATCTCGCGCAGGTGCGCCACCTCGTGGGCGGCGACGTAGTCGAGCACGAAGGGCGGCGCCAGAATGAGGCGCCAGGAGAACGACAGTTGGCCGGCGCTCGAGCAGGAGCCCCAGCGGCTTTTCTGATCGCGCAAGGTAATGCGGCGGGCGCGGGCGCCCAGATTGCGGGTATGGACGGCGACGCTGGCCTCGAGATCCCTGCCGGCCTCGCGGATCAGCCAGTCCTTCAGCCGGCGCGGCGCATACTCGGGCGATCCAGAGACCGCCAGACGCGCCCTCCTGCCCGGGATCGCAGGCTCAGGCCTGACGACGGCGCGTCCACGGCCATAGCCGATGAACGCGAGATCGTGAGGCTCGCCACGCAGCGGCACCACCGCACCATGACGGAACGGAGCCGGCTCAGGAACGCATGCCAATCGCGCCCGCAGCCAATCCAGGCTGTGGGTCAGGAACTGATCGGCATCGCGCAGATTGGAGCCGCGCGGCAGCGTGAGCACGACGGCGTGACGCGTGCGGCTGACGCGCAGCGTCAGGCGGCGCGCCGTTGGATGCCGACGCAGCTCGACCGGCACTGCGATCCCCTCCACCTTCAGGAGGCGCACGGCTCCCGAAGACTTTGCACCGGATCGTGCCATCGTGAATTCCACCTCCGACCTTGCGTGGCGAACGCTGCCGCAGCCACGTACTCGAACTTGTTAGCGCTACTCGACGAGGATCACTGCCCTTCGCAGCCGTTTGCGGCATCGGTGCGGCAGCGATGCGCGATGATGTCTCACTAGCAGGTTTGGTGCCGACTGCGACGTGGCAGAAGTGACACTTCACCATGCTGCTGTGAGTCTGTGGCGTGAGCGCCACGCGAACTTAGTGAGCGATCCGCAGACGTCAATGGTCCTTCGCGGCGTCGCGTTCGCTATCGCGCCGAAGAGGAAGGCACGAGAGGCCGAGCAGAAGACTGCCTGCAAGCTGCCAGAGCTTGAGCGATGCCAGCCCCGCCATGTTGGCGAAGGCGAGCGATCCTGACTGACGGCCGATGACAGCAAGACCATTCGCGCGAACCTTGCTCGCGATCGGATCGGGTCTCTCATCGTTGGCAGCGCTGAAGCTGAAGGCCGCGGCAGCAAGCTCGTGGTTATGGCCGCTGGCGCGCGCGATGGCTGCGTCGCGGTCGAGCGGCGGCATGGCGATGTGCGAGCGGGTGCGCGGATCGTGTGCGCGCGCGAAGTCGGCGATGCGCGGGGCAATCTCGCGTCGAAAGCGGGAGCCGTTGAAGATGCCGTAGTGGCCCACCTTCGGGCACTCGAAGTGGAGCTTGTGCTCGGCGGGGATGCCCGAGCACAGATCGTGGGCGGCGGCGCACTGGCCCTTGCCCGTGATGTCGTCGAGCTCACCCTCGATCGTCATCAATCCCACGTGCCTAATCTGGCTCGGATCGATGCGCCGGCCGCGGTGCATCATCTCGCCGCGCGGAAGCAAGTGACGAACAAAAACGTGATCGACGGTCTGGAGATAGAACTCGGCCGTCAGATCCATCACCGCGAGATACTCGTCGTAGAATTCGCGGTGCTTGTCGGCGCTGTCGCCGTCGCCGCGCACGAGATGGTCGAACAGCTCCCGGTGGGCTTTCATGTGCCGGTCGAGGTTCATGGTCATGAACCCCGTGAGCTGAAGGAAGCCGGGATAGACCATGCGGCCGAAGCCCGGCGCGGGCCACGGCACGCTCGTGATGACGTTGCGCCGGAACCAATCGGTGCCGCGCTGCTGGGCGTGGCGGTTGACGATGGTGGGATTGACGCGCGTGTCGATCGGACCGCCGGCGAGGATCATGGACAGCGGCACACTCGGATCGCGGTCCGCCTCCATCAGCGCGACGGCAGCCAGCACAGGCACCGCAGGCTGGCAAACGGCAAAGGCGTGCACGTCGCCGCCGAAGTGCCGGAAGATGTCACGCATGTAGTCGATGTAGTCGTCGAGGTCGAAGCTGCCTGCCATCAGCGGTACATCGCGGGCATGCTGCCAGTCGGTGATGTAGACCTCGTGATCGGGGAGGAACGTCTGCACGGTGCCGCGCAGCAGCGTGGCAAAGTGGCCGGACATGGGCGCCACCAACAGGAGGCGCGGATCGCGCCGGGCACGTTCCGCCGGCAGGTCGCGCTTGAAATGGATCAGGCGGCAGAACGGCCGCTGCCAGACCACCTCCTCGGTGACCGCCACCTCATTGCCATCGACGAGGCAGGACCCGATGCCGAACTGTGGTTTGTCGTAGCGGCGCGTGGTGCGCTCGAAGACCTCGAGTGCCGCCACCGCGTGCCGCGCGACGCTGGTGTTGTTCAGTGGATTGAGCGGATGATTGAGAATGAGCCTGTATGAGTCGGCTGCAGCGCGTGCTGGTTTTACCGCAGCATGGCCCAGCTCATACCAGTGGTAGAGCATCTAAAGCCGTCCCCCGTCCATGTTCCCGAGCTCGCCCGTCGAACCTGCTCTCGTTTCTGCTGACGGAGCTGTTCAAATCCGCAGGCGGTCTATTTGTCACATTCCCCCAAGCTAAGTATGGCTCGATTCGACGGAAGGTTAAACATTAATCGCTGCTACAACACTTTAACCAGACGTTCCGCCAGCGCATCGACGCCCATCGTCTGCGAGAAATGGGTGACGTAGCTGCCGTCGGGGCCCATCAGGTAGATGATGGCGCTGTGGTCGATGGTGAAGCCCGCCGTGGATTTCTCGTCGGGCACCTTCTTGTAGTAGACGCGATAGGCCTTGGCGACCGCATCGATCTCCTGGGGCGTGCCGGTGAGGCCGATGAGGCGCGGATCGAAGCTCTTGACGTACTCGGCGAGCTGCGCCGGTGTGTCGCGCTCCGGATCGACGGTGATGAGGATCGGCACGATCCGGTCGGCCTTGGGGCCCAGCTTCTGCAGTGCGGCGGAAATCACCTGCAAGCCCGACGGGCAAACGTCGGGACAATAGGTGAAGCCGAAGTAGACGAGCATGTAGCGCCCGCGGAAGTCCTTGTCCGTGACGCGCCGTCCGGTTTGATCGACGAGCGAGAAGGGTCCGCCGACCAGGGCCTTGCCGGTCGAGGGAAGGCCTGAGAAGAGCCGCTCGCGCCCGCCGGGAAAAAGCGCCATGGCGGCCATCCCGCCCAGCGCAAAGCTCAGCAGAGCAAGTGCCACGATGCGCAGCCGCATGGAGGTTACAGGCATGGCCTCAGCTTGCGCCGCCCCGGCAACAGCCCCGCCGGCCTATGGGCGGGAAAACGGCGGCGCTTCCTTGCCGCCAGAATAGGACTTCTGACGCATTTCTGCCCGGCGCATATGGTCGCTGCGGCACGGGCCGGGCTGCCGAGACGTTAGGCCTGGTCGACGTCGATACCCGCCTCCCGAGCGCGCTCGACCAGGTAGTCGCGGCCTTCGAGCATCTGCTCGACGCTGCCCCAGCCGCACATGTAGTGGCCGGAAAAGCCGGTGGCCTCGATGCGGCGGAACATATCGACGAAGTCGACCGTGCCGGTGCCGGGGTGCATGTGGAGCTCGTAGAGACCGTTGTTGTCGGCAACGCGAACCTCCTCGCAGCGGCTCATGTCCATGCCCTCGACGAACCCCTTGATGCCGACGGGATCGTAGTGGGCGTGGTTGATCGTGAAAGCCCATCTGAGGTTGGGCGAGCGGATCTGGTCGAAGTAGTAGATCGTGTCGTCCAGATTGTCGGGCATGTAGTGCACCTCGGCGCGCTCGGGCTCGCCGTTGAGGTTCTCGAGCACGAGCAGCACACCGCGCCTCTCGGCGTAGCCGACGGCGCGCTTCAGCCGGTCGATCGAGGCCTGCTTGCGCATCGCCACGTCGGAGGTGAAGTGATAGCCGCCGTGCACGACGACCCATTCCGCCTTCAGCCGCGCCGCAAGGTCGATGTAGGCGCGGAGGTACTGGTCGGCAGCATCGCGCAGATAGGGCGAGATCTCGGCGATGTTGACGCCCGAGAGCGTGTGCAGGCCGAGATGCAGGCCATGCTGCGCGCACGCATCGGCGATGCGGCCGCAGCGGCGGTCGTCAAAGCTCTCCATGGCGTTGGGCGCGATGTCCGTCTGCGCGTCGAAGTAGTAGACGCCGTTCTTGGCCGCCCACGCCACACCGTCCTCGAGTGCGATGCGCCGGCCCAGGTCGATGCCAATCCTATCCTTGAAAGCCATCGGCGCGCTCCTCCCCGAGCATGAACATTCGAGGTCACGATAGGGTGCGAGCCAACAGCCGGCAATCGTCGCAGCGCACCAAGAAAAGCTCCAATCAATCGAAGAGTTCCGCAGGCATCACGACGATCGATCGGGCGCGGGGCCGCGATGATGGCTTGCCAGCGCCCAGGACATGAACGGGGAATGAATGTCCCGTTCAGTCTGAGTTCAAGGCCATCGGCTAGTGTGGCGTCACCCTGATTGAACTTATCTTCCCCGGCGTGATCCAGGAGCGCGGAGTGCAGGGTCTCCGCGCTTCACCCGTTTCTGGGCCCCGGTGTGCCGTCCTCGATCGCGGCAGGGCGTGGCGCACCCGCCCGCTTCCAGCATATGCTGAACGGCACGCGAGCCTCGCGAAAAGGGGTCGCGCATGCCGGAGGAAACCCAACCCATGAGGCGGATCACGCTCGTCTTGGCAGCGCTGCTGCTGGTCGCGCCAGGCTCAGTCGCGGGCGCGCAAGAGTTCCCCACGCGGCCGATCCGGATCGTCGTGCCGTTTCCGCCGGCTGGAAATGTCGACATCACCGCGCGGGCATTGGCGCCCGTGCTGTCCCAGCAATTGGGCCAGCAAGTGGTGGTCGAGAACCG
This sequence comes from Bacteroidota bacterium, assembly GCA_050260355.1. Lineage (GTDB taxonomy): Bacteria > Pseudomonadota > Alphaproteobacteria > Rhizobiales > Hyphomicrobiaceae > CADEFX01. Next base: position 42,908 of record JBLNBZ010000050.1, read on the forward strand.
GCCGGGCGCGGGCGGAACGATGGGCGCCGCGCAGGTCGCCAAGGCGCAGCCGGACGGATACACGCTGCTACTGGGCTCGAGCGGCGTCGTTACCATCGCGCCGACGATCTATCGCAGCATCGAATACGACCCGCTCAAGGACCTGACCACCCTCGGTCCGATCCACGCCGTGCCGATGGTGCTGACGGCAGCGCCCAAGACGCCGGTAACGAACTTGAAGGAGCTGGCGGAGCTCTCCAAGTCGAAGAACGGGCAGGTGAGCGTCGGCTCTGCCGGCAACGGCACGACCAATCACCTGGCGATCGAGATGCTGGTGCGGCAGTCCGGGATCCAGCTTCTGCACGTGCCGTACAAGGGCAGCGGGCCGGCGCTCAACGATGTCGTGGCCAGTCAGATCGACATGATGATGGACCAGCTGACGGCATCGATCGGGCACATCAAGGAGGGGCGGCTGAAGCCTGTGGGCCTGACGAGTGCGACGCGCTCGCCGCAGCTGCCGGACGTGCCGACCTTTGCGGAGCTCGGCCTTGCGGGGTACGAGGCGACGACGTTCACGGGGCTGTTCGCGCCGGCCAGGCTGCCGCCGCAGGTGGACAAGAAGCTGAGCGAGGCGCTGGCCGCGGCCATGCGCGACGAGGGCCTGCGCCAGCGCTATCTCGGGATGGGCGTGGAGATCATCGGCATGAACCGGGCGGAGTTCATCGAGTACGTGCGCAGGGATTACGAGAAATGGCTGAAGCTGACGCGCGAGGCCAACATCGTCGTGGAGTAGGACATGCCGCACCGCATCGCGATCATTGAGGCCGACATCACCACGCTCGACGTCGATGCGATCGTCAACGCGGCCAACTCCTCGCTGCTGGGCGGTGGCGGCGTAGATGGCGCGATTCACAGGGCCGCGGGACCCGAGCTTCTGGCCGAATGCCGGACGCTCGGCGGCTGCGCGACGGGCCAAGCCAAGATCACCAAGGGCTACAGGCTCAAGGCGCGGCACGTCATCCACACGGTCGGGCCGGTGTGGCGCGGTGGGCAGGCGAACGAGGAGAGTTTGCTCGCCAGCGCCTATCTGAGCTCGCTGGCGCTTGCCCGGCAGCATGCGCTGAGATCGATTGCCTTTCCCGCCATCTCGACAGGCGTGTACGCCTTCCCGGCCGAGCGGGCGGCGCGGATCGCGGTCGAGACTGTTGCCGATCATCTGGCCACAGCTCCCGATCTCGATAAGGTGATCTTCGCGTGTTTCAGCGGGACTTCCGCCGCGCATCACGAGGCTGCCCGCCGCGCGCTCGGTATCTGAACTTCAGGCCACGTCATACCAGCCTTGCCAACTTGTAACGTGAGGACGTCGTTTCTACATGGCAAGGTAAATGAAGCGAACGGCGGGCTGCGGCCCAGCGGCCGTTTCTGCGTGTGGGACTGCGAGATGGCTCGCTGCGTTTACCGGACCGGCACATTGCTGCCGCAGGACTGTCCAGGAAATGGCATGGAGTCGTCGTACGATAGCGCGGTGATGCGCTACCTCGACGATCGCGGGTTCGCAAAATCTCGAGGCATGTCGGTGCGGTGGAACGGGCGGCCAGTCCGGTCGCTGGGAGGCTGACGTATGGATCTGGCGCCTGTTGCTCGGGGTGCGGCGGACCTGTTGAGCGGCAACTGGGATTTCCAGGCCATCTGGAGCTCGATCAAGCCCTACATGAGCTACGTGACGGTCGTCGCGCTGCTGGCGGCGCTCTACCTGTCAGGTGTGGGCAAACGAATCCGGAAGGTGGTGGAGGAGCTGTTCTTCACCAACTGGCAGCTCGCGCTGCTCGGCTCGACCGGCGTCGCGCTCTCGCTGGCGTCGGGCTATACAACCTTCGACGGCCTCAGGAACTTCACCAGCGCGCCGCTGCTGTCGGTCGCCATCTCGTTCGGCATTCAGGGCGTGATGCTGATCGTGGCCTGGCTGATCGGCGAGAGCTTCGCCTCGGGCATGAGCTCGGTGCCGCGGCGCGGCTACGCGCGCGCCGGCGCCCCGCTGATCGTGGTGACGGTGGCGCTTGCCGCCTTCTGCATGATGGCTGCGGGCGTGCTTTATGTCTGGCGTCACGGGTTCGAGATCGACACGTGGATGCAGGGCTTCGCCGTCGCCTCTCTGGCTTTGGCCGGCGTCGTCCTGCTCATGCTCTTCTCCAAGAGCGATGTGCTGGCCCCCTACGCGCAAGCGAGCCGCCTGATCGCGCAGAATGCCGTGCTGTGGGTGATGTTCCTGTCGTCGATGGCGGCGTCGGTGTTCTTCTCCTTCGACTCCCACTTCAACGCCATCTTCCCGGCTGAGGCGCGTGTGCGGGCGGCGGAGATCCGCGCCACCAATCAGATCGGCGGCGTCATCGCCGACGTCGGCGCCTTGACGCAGAAGCGGCAGATCGAGGAGGCCGAAAAGCTTTTCAACGCGAGCGGCTGGAAGGCGTACGACGAGCAGCTCACCAGGCTGGCGCAGGCCTCGCAGGGTGCCCAGCGGGAGATCGAGGCCTATTACGAGCAGCAGATCGAGGCGCGCAACACTGCGATCAAGCAGCAGCAGCAGCGCATCGAGACCGCGCAGAGCGGGCAGGCAGGGCTCGCCAACAAGAGGATCTCGCTGACGGAGGAGCTGTCTCGCCTGAAGGGTGAGCGTCCAGGCCTGGCCGCGCAGTACAGCCAGGCGCGGTCGGATGTCGAGGCGAAGCTCAAGGAGATCGATGCCAAGCGGGTCGAGGCGCTGGCCGAGGATCGCGGCGTCGAGGGATCCATGAAGCAGGGGCGCGGCCCCATGTACCGCCAGCGCATGGGCGAGCTGCAGGTGCTGCGCGACCAGCACGAGGTGCTGGAGGAGCGCGCCAACAATGCGAAGAAGCGGCTCGCAGCCGCGGAGACGCGCATCGCTCAGATCGAGCGGGAGCTCGCCTCGGTCGACGGCGACCTCGCCAAGCTGAAGGGCGAGGCCGAGACCGCCGAGCAGCGCATCAAGATGGCGCAGTCGGGCAGTGTGGAGGAGGGCAGCAAGATCGATCCCGCCCGCGTGCTGCTCGCCTTCGAGCGGGCGCGCGCGGGCTTCCGCCAGAGCCCCGATACGGAGCATCTGGCCGCCCTGCAGCAGCAGTGCAGCAATCTCGTCAACGCGATGTCGAGCACGGCGGCCACCAAGGATCGCGTGCGTGACATCGATTGCGATCCCAAGCAGGCTGCGGAGGCAGCCTCGCGCGTGTTCGCGCTCAACGCAGGGCTCGCGGCGTTTCATGACAATTGTGCGGGCGGCGACAAGCTCGCTCACTACACAACGACGGACGCGCTGCTGGCCTTCGGCCGCAAGTGCCTGCAGGATTCAGGCCTCGTAAGCCAGGACTCGGCCGACATCGGCGCGCGGCTGTCGGCCATCGACATGAACCGGGACGACAAGGCGCACCGCTTCGTCGTCACCTGGAACGCCTTTCTCGACGGCAACCGGCTGGCCTACCTGGCGCTGATCCTCGCCATCGGCGTCGATTCGCTGGTGTTCATGTCCGGGCTGTTCGGCGCCAACGCCATCCGCTCGCCGCTGTCGGACGTGCCGAGCTCGAAAGCGCGCACGGCCGAGCAGCTCGAGGCCGTGATCCACACCGCGTTGCTGCCCGACCGGTTCGACAACGCCACCGCCACGCTCGATGCGATGGAGCCGATCACGCCGCACGATGGATTCACTGCCGAAGTGGTCCTGCCGTACGATGATACGCCCAATCGGCGGCGCATCATGAAGGTGCTGAATGCGGCAGCCACCATCGGCGCGGTGGCGCGTGATCCGGAGCGGCCCGACCGCTATCTCGTGCGCGGCGAGCTGTTCGAGTTCCTGTCCTTCGTGGCCAAGCGGGAGTTCGAGGCCGACAAGCGCCATGTCGACGTGGCCGAGCTCGAGCGCATCGTGTCGGTCGCCCTTCTGCCGCGCATCGGGGACAACGCCGAGGCGGTGCTGAGCTACCTGCATCCCATCCGGGACAAGCACGGCTTCATGGCCGAGATCAAGCTCGATGAGGTGGATGACGAGCACAAGCGAGCTGTGCGCAGCGCGCTCAACGCGGGTGCTACGCTCGAGCGCGTGCAGCGCGCCGGTGATGATGCGCGCCACTATTATATTCACGGCGACTTCTACAAGGTTCTGGCGCGCCTGCGCGGCAGGCTGCTGATCTCGGCCGCGACTTTGCCGGCGCACGGCGGGGCGCTTCGCACCGCGTCGCCGAGACTGGTCAGCGAGCCCCAGCGGCGGCTCACGCATGCGATCGAGCACGGCGTCGGCGTGGTGGCGCCTGCGGCACCCGAGAAGAGCCGGCGGCAACTGCAGCGCGAGCTGCTCGGGGCGATCGGCCTGCCATCCGACGCCTACGAGCGCATCATCGATCCGCACGTGGCGAGTGCGGCCATTGCTGCGGGCACGGCGTTGAAACGGCAGGGCCCTCCTCACTCCGAGCTCGGCGAGTACCTCCGCGTCAGGGAGAGCGCGTGGCGCAATGCGCTCGATCAGGCGCGCCACGCCATGCGGGCCCGCATGGACGACGACGGGTCGGGCGCGCGGATGGTCGACGAGGTTGCGGACGAGGTCCTGAAGAGCCTGCCGGCGCTCATGCTGCTGCCGCAGTCGGGCGTGATTGCGGATCTGATCGAGGAGTTGGAGACGGCTGCGCAGGACGGCATCACGGACGAGCAGCAGCGTCTCAAGGACTGGCTGGCCCGGCTGCAGAAGGATCTCATGGCTATCGATCTCGGCGATGAGGCGGGTTGGAACCGGGCGCACGGGCTGATTGAGCTTTATGCCGAGGGCAATGGGAGCGCCGACACCGAGGATCCTGGCAAGGGCCGCAGGCTCCCGAACTGAGCGCAAGCGGACGCGCATCCACCGCCACGTGTGAGGCGACTCGCGTGGCGTTTGTGGCGAACGCGCGTGAAGTAATCCCCGGTCGCCGGCGCGCGCGTAAGCTTGAGCCATCCCGCTCCAATCACGCGTGGGCTGCGGGTGCGAGCTGGGCACTTGCGGAGGAGCGGGAGCAACGAACGGGCACGAGACATCAGCGAATCCGTGCCGTGTCTGCTGCCAGCGATCAGCGTACGCTGGCTCTCCCCCGG
>JBLNBZ010000051.1:0-41908 GCA_050260355.1 Bacteroidota bacterium
GCTGCAATTTTATGCAGATGTGCAGCGGCCGCGCTCATCCCCACGAGGCGTGCGTGGGCAATTCACGTTTCGAAGCGGCTATTGTGCAGGCGCCATCAGCTTCAGCGCGGCGCCCGAGACCGCGCCTCCGATCACGCAGGGTAGTCCAACCTCGGGGTGGCCGAGCGCGCCAACCACGATGCAACCCAACGCCAACGCCGTCTGACCGGCCATGCCCCACCAGGCGAATTGGCGGCCGTCGGCCGGCCCCTTGCGCTTGAGCTCCTCGATAGCTCCCATCGCTTCCTTGCGAATGCGTGACGTCTCGAACGTCTCGGCTGCCTCGATGACCTCGCGCAGCGGCGTGGCGACCTCTTTCGGGCGCGTATTGAGCTCGCGCTTCAGGTAGTCGAGCAGATCCTTGTCCTGGAGCGCGTTGTTGGCAAGGGTCCACTTCGCCATGCTGCCGAGCGTGAGCTTCTCGACATTGTTCTGATCCTTGGCCCAGGGCAGGACCGTCAGAATGCGCCCGACATGCTCGAACGAGCCCGTGGCGAAGTAGTAGCCCCACAGCGTATCGAGCGCGGCCGGAGTGCTGTCCAGCGGCAGCTTCAGCAAGGTCTGCCCCTTGCCGAAGAGGTAATGCTCGATGAGCACCTTGCGCGCCGGCATGCGCTCGACGAACTTGGTGAGCAGCTCCTTCCAGTTCGGCAATCCCGAGTAGGCGATCGCACGCACGATCACCACCTGGTCTTCCGGCGGCATGGGAAACATACCGGCAACGAGCTTCTCGGCCATGTCGGGATTGGCGCCGAGCACGCCGGCGGTGAATCCGACATAGACGCCGGCGGCGTCCAGATCCTTGAAGAGCGCAAGGCGGCTCATGGCCTGCACGGCCTTCGGCAATTTGGACGGGTCGGGCGCCGCTCGATATCCGTTGATCCACCTGAGGATGTCCTGGGACGAGCCGAACATCGGCACCTGCGGCGGCGGCTGCCGTCTTGGCGGCGCGGCGATTCCCTCGGCGACCAGGAGCACCAGAGCGAACAGGGCGGCCGTCACGCGATACATTCGCAATCTCCACGCTCGCCGGCCTCGCTTGCGGGCCCGACTGGCCCAGGACATCAACCAAGAAACCGCGCGTGGCGGATTTGTGGCACCGGTCCGCTTTGCATCGGCACGATACGCCACCTACTCGGCAGCAACCCGCAGCGGCGAGACCTTTGGCTCCAGGCGCTGGCGGACAAGGTCGATATGACCACGCAGATCGTAGAACTGATCCGAGAATGCGAGCGGCACGCGGATGCGTCTGACGCTGGCGTCGATGCGATCGATCTCCGCGCGGTAGGCTGCCATCCCCTCGGGGCTATGCGCCCCGTCGAGCTTGCGCTCGAGCGCCTTGAGCTGCCGGTACCAATAGAGAAGGCGCCGCCGCACGCTCCACGAATACAGCATCGGCGCCAAACGGATCAGCGGAATCAGCACCGTCAGCATCGGTATGAGCAGCAAAATCGCCTGGGCTCCGTGCGCGTTGGCGAACGCCGTGAGCGAGAAAGGCAGGTGCGCGCGACTGTTGATGGGCGCAAGCACACGCAGCAGGAAGGGCAACTCGCCTGATCTGTAAACGGAGCGTGCGTCGGCGGCCAGTTCGAACTCCGGATCGTTGGCCGAGGGAAACTCGCCCGGCTTGTAGAACAAGATCGGATCGCCGGCCTTGTCGAATGCAGGCCTCGGATTTTGCAGCACGGTGTAAGTCAGCAGGCTCACGAGCGCCGGATGCAGGTCCGCGCGGACAACGAGTGCGGTGGTTGTCGCCAGCAGCGTTATGTGCGCGGAGGGAATGAGCGGCTCGAACTCGACGGCGCCGCGCCGCAGAACGATCTTGCTCAGCGCAGGAAAACGGGTCGTATACGCGTCGGCCTCCGGCTGGAAGTTCATGAGCCGTATGGACGGCACGCGAAGGAGCTTTTGAATGACGTCCGAGTCGGCGGGCAGGATGACGACGGCTGCGTCGGCTTCACCATTCAAAAGTGGTCCGGCGTCAGCAGGTAGATCCTGCTCCACGAGTGTCGAGTTGTTTCTATCGACGCCGTTGGCTCGCAGAAGCTGGCTTGCGATGCGGCGCGCTCCGCTCTGGCGCAGGCCGACCAGAATACGCTTCTCACGCAGTCCACGAAGACTGTCGATGGGCAGGTCGGCACGCGTGAAGACCCATATCGGCTCGTAAAGGATGCGCCCGACCGAGCGCAGCTTGTCCAACTCGCGCTCGTGCCACTCCTTCGCCTTGGCGCTTGCCAGGCGGCCTTGCAAACTTCCAACAAGGCCGCCTTTGACAAAGCCGGCATCGACACCAGAGCCCTTGTCCAGCAGCGCCCGCAGGGTGACAAAACCCTCGGCGGACGGCTTGAGCTCCAGGTTCACACCGTAGCGGGCAAGGTCGCGCTGCCAGGTTGTAGCTAGCTCGTGATAGAGGCCGACCGAGCCGCCGGTCGCCATTGTGATCCGGCCTTCGGGACCCGGCCGCATGCGGATCGTCATCCAGTACGCCGTGGCCAGAAGCGCCGCAATTGTCGCGAGGGTTAAAATCCCCTTACCGAACCTCGCAGCCATGGACACCCCCTCACCCGCCTCCCGTACCGTGGCGATAGCAATCCAAGATTAGTGACCAGCCCCGATAGTGGCACCGCTCCGTGGCGCCGAAGTGGCAGGGGGAGAGCCGAATACGAGCCCGTCCCGCCATTTCAGCGCATCTTCAGGCGGTCGATGAAAGCCTCGCGCAGCCTTCGTCGCCTACAGCCATAAGTTGTAACGGCTTTTGGATTGTGTCGAGCGAAATGAACGGTTTCGCAACCTCATCGTGTTCAGATTGTTACGTGCGATAAGAAGAAGACGGTATGGAGTGGCGTCGTGGCGTTGCTGTTGATCGATGATCAAGGGCAAATTTGGGATGGAGCATCGAGGACGCTGCGCGCCTCGTTCGACTCACCTTATTCGGGCGGCGAGTTCTCGGACTATGCCGTCACGAATCTCGGCTTCATCGCGGCCAATGCGTACGGCGGCTCCTGCCAGATCAGGCTGCGCCCGAGCTTCGTAGCTCCAAACGCGATGCAGAGCTTGCTGCACTGGCTGAAATCGGGCCGAGTCGACCGCATCGTGCTGTCATGGCTGGACAAGGACTGGCACCATGAGCTGCTCCGGTCGCGCGACGCGGCCGTAACACGGGTGGGTGAGCTGATCGATGCGGCCCAGCGCGCCCAGCCCAACGATTTCATCTCCAATGAAGTGACCGCAGCCCAGCTTCCCGAGAACACGGCGCTCGGCATCCTGCTCAGATACTGGGAGCGACTGTCCGAGCCCGAGGGTCAGCCTTCACTGATGGACCTCCTCAACAAGGCCCTCGGCAACCGCTACGTTCTCGTGCAGAGGGACCCGAGCAACGCGAAGCTGGTATTCCGCAAGTTCGGCGGCGGCCTCTTCAATCACTATGATGCTTGGCGCGCCAACGGCGTTGGCGCGCCGCTCGAAGAGTTGCCCGACCATTCCTATGGCCGCTGGGTGTCGGAGGCTTATGCCGCAGCCCTCGAGACTAGGGTGCCGCGCGTCGACGACGTGGATGCCATTGTACGCTGGCCCCACGTCGGCAGAACGCGCATGCGCTATCGGAGGGTGATCGTGCCCTTCTCCTACGATGCGAAAGTGCCCTCGATCCTAGGCGGCTCGATCATAGACAATCGAATCGACCTGCGAATCGGTCTCACCTAGGTAGGACGAGAAGTAGTCGATCAGCTCCCGGGCGCTGGCCCAGATCAGCGCGCCCCTGTGGTCGCCCAGCGGCGTATTCTTCAGTAGCACTTCCCATTCCACGTGCGGATAACCCGCGCGAGCAGCAGTGCCTTGGCTTACGACATCGTCGATCATGAAACTGAGCGTGACGTCGGTGTACCACTTGGTGAATGCATAAGCCTTGGTGAGACGCGGCAGGATCGATGTAAGCCCCTGCTTGCGATAATCCGGGCGATACCAGACCGCACCCGAATACACGATCCGCCCGGTAAATCTGCTCGCTGATTTTGCGGTGACGATGCATTGCTCGCCGGGAGCGGCGGATTTCTCCGGATCCGCATAAAACAGGCGCAGGCTCTCGGACTCTTCCTGGAATGTTGTCTTTGTAAGCGTATAGAGCCGCGCAGCCTGAGCCGCGATGACTTCTCCGTCCTTGTTGCGGCCGAGAAGACAGAATCCGTTCTCCTCGTTAAATCCGCCGATCTCAGCATCGAAGATGGGCACCAGAGGGCGCCAGCTGTCGCTGTTCAAGCGATTGACCTGCATCAGGGATTCCACGGGCGCAAACGACAGGCTGATGCCGCGTTTGTGCAAGTCCGCGTCCCAGCGCAGGAACAATCGGCCGAGCAGTTCTGCCGGGCCGTAGTCGATCGTGACTTGTGAGAGAAATGGCCGACCAAATCGGATAGCCGGCGCCGTGCGCGGCGCAGCTGTTGCAACCGTACTCATTACCAACTCCCCTTTTTCCCGGTTAATGCTTTGTTAAGCATCAACTTCGGTTAAGAAAGCATTAAAATATTCACCGAATCAAGGCGGTCGCGTCACCATCCAGCCCTTGCCGGCGGGCGCAATGACCGTTTGGCAATGGGTACTGCCACGCCAAGTTCTGGGGAGGCCGCACCCGGCGAGCCGCTGACAAATCTCGCTTTCCCCCTGAATTGCGGCCCTCAAAACAATTCGGGGACGACAATGCGCCCCCGAGCATCATTCACGGTGCCGGTCGATCTCAGTCCTGGTAGTCCGGCTCCCGGCGATCCAGCAGGCGCTTCAGCGCCCGGAAGTGATAGTCGCTGGCGCTGCCGTGCTTGAACTTCTGGCTGGCGATGCTCTGCATCGTCACGTCGACGATCAGCTGCGGCATCGCCTTCAGCTTCTGCCCGGTCCACATCGCATAGAGTTGCACCTGCGCCGCACGCTCGATGTAGTAGAGCAGGTCATAGGCTTCCGCCACGCTGCGGCCGATGGTGGCGACGCCGTGGTTGCCCATGAACAGAATCTTCTTGTCGCCGAACATGTCGGCCAGCCGCTCCCCCTCCTCGGGATCGAAGGCCGGGCCCGTGTAGTCCATATCGTACGCGATCTTGGGCATCAGCCCGACCTCGGTCTGTCCGATCGGTTTGATGCGCGGATCCTCCAGCCGTGCAAGCGCGCTGGCATAGGGCATGTGGGTGTGAAAAACGGCGGCGGCATGCGGGAGTTTACGGTGGATCGGCGCATGGATCGCGTAGCACGACTGCTCGACCTCGCCCTCGCCGCGCAAAACCTTGCCGTCCCAGCCTACTTCCATGAAGCAGTTTGCCGTGACCTCCGACCAGTGCAGACCGAATGGGATCTGGTAGTAGCGGTCCGTCTTGCCCGGCACGGTCAGCGTCAGGTGATTGAAGATGCCCTCGTGGAAGTTGTGCATCACGGCGAGGCGGTGGGCGGCCGCCAGGTCGACGCGAGCCTGCCACTCGACCGCGTTGGCTTTCAGTTCCTCGACAAGCTCAACTTTCTGCTGCATGGGCGTCCTCCAGATCCTGAGTGATTATTCGATCGCTTGCCAATCACCGGCGGCCCGCCACCGGTGGCGGGCCGCATCGGGCAACACGAGCCCGTCCTTCGTAAGCAACTCGGCCGTTCAATTGGACCTGAAGCCTAGCACATTAGGCAGTGAGCAAATCAAGCGGGCCGCCAAGTGGTGCACGAAGTCGAGAAGAGTAGAGCGCCCGCGGCCACCCGATCACTTGACCTTCCGCGACCCTCGGGTGAGAAGCGCAAGGCATGTCGATGTCGGCGAAGATAGCGGTCTGGGCGGGCATTCTTTACGCGTGCACGCTCGTCATCGCGTGGCTGGGCCAGCGCTGGCTCATGTATTTTCCGGACAGATCTCGAGTTTCGCCAGGAGCGGTTGGTCTGACCGGCGTCGAGGAGCGAGTTCTTGCAACACCCGATGGCGAGCAGCTCGTCGTCTGGCGGGTGATGGCACAGCCGGGGCGTCCGACGCTCCTCTACTTTCACGGAAACGCCGGCGGTCTCGAGAATCGCGCAGATAGGTTTCAGCGCTATCAAGCCCTTGGCTTCGGCATCTATGCACCGGCCTATCGCGGCTACGCTGGCAGCACCGGAAGCCCTAGCGAGGCCGCCATCATGCGCGACGCTCGCCTTGCCTACCGGGCACTGGTCGACGAGGGTGTGCGATCCGAGGATATCGTCCTCTATGGGGAGTCGCTCGGGTCGGGAGTGGCCGTCGACCTGGCGGCCGAGAAGCCGGTCGGGGCTGTGGTGCTCGACGCACCCTACGCATCGATCGTCGAGATCGCGGCTGGCCGATATCCGTTTCTTCCGGTTCGCTGGCTTCTGACGGACCGCTACGAAAGCGATCAGTTGATTGGGCGGGTCAAGGCGCCGGTGCTGGTGCTGCAAGGCGCTCTCGATCGGGTGGTCCCGCCGGCGTCCGGCGCCAAACTCTACAAGCTCGCGCACGAGCCCAAGCGCCTGATCGTCTACCCAAAAGGCAGGCACTCCGACCTCGACCAGCACGGCGCCGTCGACGACGTTCGCCAGTGGCTGGCCCAAGTGCTCGGCAACGGCTGAGCAACACGATGCGCCCGGCAAAACTGCTTCGCCGGGCGATCAAACCAATCGGTGCGGGCGATTTAGCGCTGCGGGCCCTTCGCGCCCGCGGCCGTCTTCGCCGCCGGCTTGCTGGGCAGCAGACCCTCGCGCTGAGCGCGCTTGCGCGCCAGCTTGCGGGCCCGGCGCACAGCCTCAGCCTTCTCGCGCACACGGCGCTCGGAGGGCTTCTCATAGTAGTTGCGAAGCTTCATCTCGCGGAAGATGCCTTCGCGCTGCATCTTCTTTTTCAGCGCCTTCAGCGCTTGATCGACGTTGTTGTCCCGTACAATGACTTGCAAGCTGATGTTCCTCGAATGGCCGCATCGAAACAGGCGCCGTCCCGGCTCGATGCCTCAGCCGGTCCGACGTAGCGCCCAATTGCCGCCGCTTCTAGCAAACGCTGCTCAAAATGTCCACACGCAGGCTCAGCTTGCCCCGCCCGGCGATCTTGGTCGAAGCTGGTTGATATGCCCCATCTTGCGGCCGGGGCGCGCTTCCCGCTTGCCGTAGAGATGCAGGCAGGCCTCCGGATCGGAAGCAAGGCGCAGCCAGTCGTCCGCCTCGGGGCCGATCAGGTTGACCATCTCGGCGTCCGAATGGCGGTGCGTCGAGGCGAGCGGCCAGCCGGCCACCGCGCGAATATGGTTCTCGAACTGATCGATCGCGCAGGCATCCATCGTCCAGTGGCCCGAATTGTGAACGCGAGGCGCGATCTCATTGACCATCAGCGGAATTGCGGCGTCGGACCCGAGATAAAACATCTCCACAGCCAGCACGCCGACGTAGTCCAGGGCCTCGGCGATCCGGCGGGCCATGGTGCGCGCCTGTTGCTCGATCTCCCAGGGAATGCCCGCCGGCACGATGGAGCGGCGCAAGATCCCGCCCTCATGCGAATTGCGTGGGATGTCATAGAAGGCCACCGCGCCATCCCCGCCGCGCACCACAAGAACCGATATCTCGAAGGCGAAGCCAATGCGCTTCTCGAGCACGCAAGGAACGCTGCCCAGCCGCTCGAAGGCAGCCGCGAGCTGGTCCGGTGTCGCGATCTCGGCTTGGCCCTTGCCGTCGTATCCGAGGCGCGCGGTCTTGAGAATGGCGCGGCTGCTCCATCCGGCGAGCACCGCGAGAGCGGAATCGAGCTCGTCCTGCGTGCGCACCGCTACGAACGGGGCGACCGGAACGGCGAGCCCGGAGATGAAGGTCTTCTCGACGATGCGGTCCTGCGCCACCGCCAGCGCTTTGGGCCCGGGGCGCACGGGAACCAGCGCATTCAGGTGCTCGGCCGCATCCACCGGCACGTTCTCGAACTCGTAGGTGACCACGTCGACGGATCGTGCGAACTCGTCGAGCCTGGCGAAACTGTCGTATGGGCCGATCGAATGGGAGCTGGCGATGTCGAACGCCGGTCCTGAATCATCCGCATAGACGTGCGCGCGCAGGCCGAGGCGGCTTGCGGCCTGCACCAGCATCCTGCCGAGCTGGCCACCGCCGAGGATGCCGATCGTCGAGCGCGGCGGCAGCGCCGAGAGCCGTGAGGACCGATCAGTCGCTGGTCGGGGCATCGGCCACGTCGGCAGTCTGACGGGCACGCCATGCGTCGAGGCGCTTGGCAAGTGCAGGGTCCGAGAGCGCGAGAATCTGAGCGGCCAGCAAGCCGGCATTCGTGGCTCCGGCCTCACCGATCGCCAAGGTGCCAACGGGGACGCCGGCCGGCATCTGTACGATCGAAAGGAGGCTGTCCTGCCCGTCAAGGGCGCTGGAGCGGATTGGAACGCCCAGCACGGGCAAGGACGTCAGCGCCGCAGTCATGCCCGGCAGGTGAGCTGCTCCGCCGGCGCCGGCGATGATGATCTTGAAGCCCTTCCCACGCGCCGATTTGGCAAATTCGTAGAGCCGCTCCGGCGTGCGATGCGCCGATACGATGCGCGCCTCATAGGCCACCTGCAGCGCATCGAGGATCGCGCCGGCTGCCTGCATCGTCGGCCAATCCGATCGGCTGCCCATGATGATCGCGACGGGTGCCTGCTTCTGGGCCATGACTGTCGGGTTGGTCGCTGCGTCGGATCGGGAGCAGGGGTTTTATCGGTTGTGCTGCCGGTATGGCAAGCGCGGGTGCGGCGAGCGCTGTGGACCTTGCGTTTTCCTTCAGGCAATGATGTCGGGGGTGAGCTGGTCCTCGACCGACGTAATCTGGTCCTTGAGTTGTAGCTTCCTCTTTTTCAGTCGCTTGATCAGAAGCTGGTCGGCGGCTCCAGCAGCCTCCAGGGCGACGATCTCATTGTCGAGATCGCGGTGCTCGGCCCTGAGCTTCACCAGAAGCTCACGCAATTCGCGTTCATCCGGTCGCTGCATCTGGCGATGCTTAACCCTAGTGTAGCGGCTCAAATGGCCCCGCAACCCTCACAGCGAGGCCCTTTGGGGAGCTTCTGAACCACGACACTAGATCGGTAAACTTCCAGTGTCTTTCCGAATTCGAAGCTCGCGACCGCCCTAGCAAAGGCAATGCGAACCTCGCCGTCGGGACACTAGCGCGATTCCCCGCGCTCGGTCTCTCGCAAGCCAGTATCTCCGCGAAGACATTTGTTCGCAAGCTGGAGCAATTCCGCGAGGAAAAGCCAAACAACTCATAAGTTTATAGACCCGCTACCAGGATGTGTAAAGTTGTTGGCAAAGGCGCTCAACAGGGCCCTTGCGGTTGCCGCGGGCATTAGACAAGGCGTCACTCACATGTCACAGTTGGAGCGCGTCTTCAACTCGCATGGAGGCTAAAGATGTCGCTTGCAGCACATCTCGCAGAGCTTTCCGAGAAGCATAAGCTTCTTGAGCGCCGGATTGAGGAAGAGCTGGCCCGACCTGGGTCGAATGACCTCGAAATCACCCGGATGAAGCGCGAGAAGCTGAAACTCAAGGAAGAGATCGCGAAGCTGCAAAGCCAGACGCGACATTAGCGCGACAGCAGTCGCGGCTCCGCGTCAAACGCGGATCGATTTGAGGGGCGGGCCCCAGTCAATTGGTGGTCCGACGTAGTTGAGTTGTTTGCTTGATCTGCCGTGACACGTGGGGCTCAGTCGTCCGGCTATTCCGAGAGCTCGCCGGCTCTGCGATTCCGGCCCCTCCCTAAACTCCCTTCGCCGTTTCCCTCAGTTTGAATTTCTGGATCTTGCCGGTGCTGGTCTTGGGGATCTCGGCGAACACGACGTGGCGCGGGCATTTGTACGAGGCAAGACTGGCCCGGCAGAAGGCGATGATCTCGGCTGCTGTCGCCGACGCACCCGGCTTCAGCTCGATGAACGCGCACGGTGTCTCACCCCACTTTTCGTCGGGCTTGGCGACGACGGCAGCATACGCCACAGCCGGATGCTTATAGAGCGCGTCCTCGACCTCGATCGATGAGATGTTCTCGCCGCCCGAGATGATGATGTCCTTGGAGCGGTCCTTGAGCTGGATGTAGCCGTCAGGGTGCAGCACCCCCAGATCGCCCGAGTGGAACCAGCCGCCGGCAAAAGCTTCCTCGGTCGCCTTTGCGTTCTTGAGGTAGCCCTTCATGACGATGTTGCCGCGGAACATGACCTCGCCGAGCGTCTCTCCGTCCGCCGGCACGCGCGTCATCGTCTCGAGGTCCATCACCGTCAGGTCGTCGAGCGGTGCATAACGCACGCCTTGCCGCGCCTTCATTGCCGCGCGCGAGCCTGCGTCCAACGTGTCCCACGCTGCGTGCCATTCGTTGACCACGGCGGGGCCGTAGGTCTCGGTCAGTCCATAGACGTGCGTGACGTTGAAGCCCGCCTCGGCCATGGCTGCGAGCACGGCCTCCGGAGGCGGCGCGGCTGCAGTTACGAACTGGACCCTGTGCGGCAGCGGCCGCCTTTCCTCCTCACGCGCGTTGAGCAACGTCGACATGACAATTGGTGCGCCGCACATGTGTGTCACCTTGTGCTCGGCGATGGCGTCGTACATCGCCTTGGCGCGCACCCAGCGCAGGCAGACATGCGTCCCAGCGACCAACGACACAGTCCAGGGAAAGCACCAGCCGTTGCAGTGGAACATCGGCAATGTCCACAGATAGACCGGATGCTTGCCCATGCCGGCAGCAGCGACATTGCCGTAACACATCAGGGTTGCGCCGCGATGGTGATAGACGACGCCCTTCGGATTCCCGGTCGTGCCCGAGGTGTAATTGAGGGCGATCGCATCCCACTCGTCCGCAGGCCTGCGCCAGTCGAACCCCGGATCGCCCTGCGCCAGAAATGCCTCGTATTCGATCTCGCCCAGAAGCTCGCCGCTCTGCGGAAACTCACGGTCGTCATAGTCGATGACGAGGGGCCGCACCTTGGCCAGCGCCAGCGCCTGCTTCATGACCGGCGCGAACTCCCGGTCGGTGATCAGCACCTTGGTTTCGGCGTGATCGAGCTGGAAGGCGATAATGGCTGCATCGAGCCGCGTGTTCATGGAATGCAGCACGGCGCCGGTCATCGGCACAGCGTAATGCGCCTCCAGCATCGGCGGCGTGTTGGGCAGCATCACGGACACCGTATCGCCGGGCCCGATGCCATGCGCCGCCAGCGCCGAAGCGAGCTGCCGTGATCGCGCATAGAATTCCCGGTAGCTGCGCCTTATCGCGCCATGGATAACTGCAGGATGGTCCGGAAAGACCTGCGCGGCGCGCCCGAGGAATGTCAGCGGCGTCAGCGGCTGGTAGTTGGCGGCGTTGCGGTCGAGATGCTGCGCATAAGGGTTGGCGGTCATCATAGGCCCTGAACTCACGCTCGTCGTGCGCGAGCCGGCAACGTATCGGAAGGTCCGCCAGCGTTCAATGCGCTGCCGGCTTGCCTATTGCGTCCTGAGCCGAAACAATGCTGAAAACCCCTCCAACGGGGCAAGACCACCACGGCGGGATGGCCGGGGACACAAGGAGGAGCCGCTCGCATGAGCCGTTATCACGAGACTTACGCTGCCTGGAAGAAGGACCCAGAGGCGTTCTGGGCGGAGGCTGCGCGTGATATCGACTGGTATACCGTGTGGGACAAGGTGTTCGATCCGTACGCCGGCGAGTATGGACGCTGGTTCGTCGGCGCGGAGTGCAACACGGCCTACAACTGCCTCGACCGCCATGTGCTGCGCGGACGCGGGCGCCAGAAGGCCCTCATTTACGATAGCCCCGTCACCAAGCAGACGAAGAGCTTCAGCTACTCCGAGCTGCGGGACGAGGTCGCCGTTTTCGGCGCGGTGCTGCAGGATTTCGGCATCAAAAAGGGCGACCGGGTCATCCTCTACATGCCGATGATCCCCGAGGCCGTCATCGCCATGCTGGCGTGTGCCCGCATCGGAGCCATCCACTCGGTCGTGTTCGGCGGGTTTGCCGCCAACGAGCTCGCGACGCGTATCAACGATTCCAAGCCGGCCGCCATCGTGTCTGCGAGCTGCGGCATCGAGGGGGCGCGCGTCATTCCCTACAAGCCGCTGCTCGACAAGGCTATCGAGATGGCCGAGCACAAGCCTGCGACGTGCATCATCTATCAGCGGCCGATGGCGCCGGCCTCGATGATCGCGGGTCGCGATTTCGACTGGGAAGCGGCCGTATCGGATGCCAAGAGCCGCGGCCGGCGGGCAGGATGCGTTGTCGTCGCCGCCACCGATCCGCTCTACATTCTTTACACCTCGGGCACCACCGGCGAGCCCAAGGGGGTCGTGCGCGACAATGGCGGCCACATGGTCGCGCTCAAGTGGAGCATGAAGCACCACTACGGCGTGGAGCCCGGCGAGGTGTACTGGGCCGCCTCCGACGTGGGCTGGGTGGTTGGCCACAGCTACATCGCCTATGCGCCGCTGCTGCACGGGTGCACCACCGTCCTTTACGAAGGCAAGCCCGTGGGCACACCCGACGCGGGCGCCTTCTGGCGCGTCATAGCGGAGCATCAGGTCGCCGCCATGTTCACGGCGCCCACTGCCTTCCGGGCCATCAAGAAGGAGGACCCCGCCGGCGAGCTGATCCGCAACTACGATCTGCGCGCATTCCGAACGCTGTTCCTCGCCGGCGAGCGCGCTGACCCTGAAACAATCAAGTGGGCTGAAAGCAACCTCAAGGTTCCCGTCATCGACCACTGGTGGCAGACCGAGACAGGCTGGCCCATCGCCGGCAACCCGGTTGGGCTGGGCCGTCTACCGGTGAAATACGGCTCCCCAACCGTGCCCATGCCCGGCTACGAGCTGCATGTGCTCGACGAGAAGGCCCAACCGGTTGCGACCGGCCAGACGGGCACGCTCGCCATCAAGCTGCCGCTGCCGCCGTCCTGCCTGCCCACGCTGTGGGAGAACAATGAGCGCTTCCGCAAGAGCTACCTGTCGGAGTTCCCTGGCTACTACACGACGTCCGACGCGGGCTACATCGACGAGGACGGCTACATCTTCGTGATGGCGCGCACCGACGACGTGATCAATGTCGCCGGTCACAGGCTGTCGACCGGGCAGATGGAAGAGGTTGTTGCAAAGCACAAGGATGTCGGCGAATGCGCGGTAATCGGCGTCGCGGATGAGATGAAGGGCCAGATCCCTGCGGGCTTCATCGTGCTCAATGCCGGCGTCAATCGCGACCCGCGCGAGATCGAGCAAGAGGTCGTCCAGCTCGTTCGCGAGGAAATCGGACCCGTCGCCGCGTTCAAAACGGTCATGGCCGTGAAGCGCCTGCCCAAGACGCGCTCGGGAAAGATCTTGCGCGGCACCATGCGCCAGATCGCCGATAACGAGCCATGGAAGATGCCGGCGACCATCGACGACCCTGATATTCTGGTGGAAATCAAAGAGGTGCTACAGGCCCGTGGCATGGCGGCTGGCGCCGATGCGCCCCGGAAGTCTGGCTGACGCGCCTGGTCGAGCCAAGCTGTTCTAGCAGCTACTGCCTCGAAGCAGCGCTGCTGCGCTGGCGAGGAACTTTGCCATCTATCGCACGTTCTGGTTGCTTCAGGACTGGCTGCTTTTGGCCATCCGCAGCCTTCGGATTCAGTGTCCGCATGGTTCGGGTGTCGACTACGCAGCAGATGCGGAAACATGGCCGGCAGCACACACCATGGCAGGCTCTGACGGAACAAGACACGCCACCACTTCGCCGGTCAGCACGCGGCTGCCGCCGGAAGTGCGTGGATATCTCGGTGTGCGCTTGCGCGCCGCGTACGCAACGCTCGTGAGCGAGCCCATTCCCGACAGATTGCTCGACCTCCTTAGACGACTCGAAGCCAAGGAGAACGCATCGTGAGCGGTCCCGGACACGACAGTCTCGGCGAGCCGCTGATCGCAGCGGTTCCCAATCT
Source organism: Bacteroidota bacterium (assembly GCA_050260355.1). Taxonomy (GTDB): domain Bacteria; phylum Pseudomonadota; class Alphaproteobacteria; order Rhizobiales; family Hyphomicrobiaceae; genus CADEFX01. Next base: position 13,944 of record JBLNBZ010000051.1, read on the forward strand.
CAGAGCCTTCGCGATCTCATTGTGCGGGGACGTGGACCGCGCCGATGATCTCGTGCAGGAGACGCTCGTCAAAGCCTGGAACAACCTATCCAGCTTCGAGCACGGCACGAATCTCAAAGCGTGGCTCTTCACGATCCTGCGCAACACCTATTTCTCCGAGTGCCGCAAGCTCAGGCGCGAGGTCAAGGATTCGGAGGGCGAATACGCCGCACGACTTGCGGTGCATCCCGAGCAGCCCGGCCACATGGACTTCGTCGACTTCAAGGTGGCGCTGTCTGAGTTGTCGGACGATCAGCGTGAGGCCCTTATTTTGATCGGGGCAGAGGGCTTCTCCTACGAGGAGGTTGCCCACATCTGCGGCTGTGCAGTCGGCACAGTCAAAAGCAGGGTCAATCGGGCCCGCGTACGACTGGCGCAATTGCTACGTGTACAGAGCGCGGAAGAGTTCGGGCCGGAGCCGGGCACCGAGGCGGTCCTCGCCGACGCAACAACCCGTTCATGAGGGGCGTCTGGATTGAGCGCGCCATTTTGCAGCAGGTGGAACTCTTTTCACCTTGCGGGCGTTCACTGCTGACGGACGGTCGTCAAAGGGGTACGATCTCGGACCTGCCACACAACGGAGGGACTGTCGGGATGTCGATAGCAAACGCAGTTGCGCCGCATCTGCCGTATCTTCGGCGCTTTGCGCGGGCATTGACGGGAAACCAGGAAAGCGGTGACGCCTACGTCGTGGCCGTTCTCGAGGCATTCATTGCCGACCCCGACGCGTTCGATCACAACTTGCCGCCCCGAATCGCGCTCTACCGGAGCTTTTTGAAGGTCTGGGACTCGATCGCACTCAATAGCGTCACTGACACGGCGTCCGGTGACGCTCCAGCGGACTGCCGTCTGGACGCGCTGACGCCGAAGCCGCGGCAGGCCTTTCTGCTGATGGCGCTCGAGGGTTTCTCGGTCGCCGAAACGGCGGAAGTGCTCGGAACATCCGTGTTCGATGCCAAGACCCTGATCGATCAAGCCGGCACCGAGATCGCGGAGCAGATTGCAGCCGACATTCTCATCATCGAGGACGAGCCTCTGATCGCCATGGACCTCGAGGTCCTGGTCAGTGATCTCGGCCACCGCGTGCAGGGCGTGGCGCGCACGCACGCCGAAGCGGTGCGAGCTGTCGGACGGCAGCGACCTGGCCTAGTCCTGGCTGATATTCAGCTTGCCGATGGGAGCTCAGGCCTCGAGGCGGTGAATGAGATCCTCGGCTCGATCAACGTGCCGGTGATCTTCATCACGGCTTATCCGGAGCGGCTCCTGACGGGGCAGAAGCCAGAGCCCGCGTTCCTCATCACCAAGCCATTCCAGCCCGAGACGGTGAAGGCCGTGATCAGCCAGGCCTTGTTTTTCGACTCGCGCGCCAAGCGCTCCGGACAGCGAGCGGCCTGACCTCCAGCAAGCGAGCATCATCACGGATAATTCGCACGCGCCCGGTTCCGGCAGGAACCGGGCGAACGGCGTGGCGTTCGACAACCGGGCCTCGTGAGGGGCCTCGACGAGGATGCCGATGCAGACCGTCGTGCGAGACGGCACCTGGACAGACCGCGCGCAAAAGCATGTCTGCACAAATCGGCCTGCACGCTTGCGAGGTTGATATGGCTGACATGGCGCCGGAGAGAAAATCGCAACCGATCGAACTGATTACTCAACATTGGCTGCAGTTGTGGGTGCTGCCGTGGGTCGGCTGGACCGGTGTCGGACTCATGATGCTCAACTGGCCTTCGATCTACGCTCCGGCCGCAGATGATAGTGTCTCTCACGAAGAAAGCCGGAGCATTTCGCAAAGCAACGAAGGCCGCATAGTCCCGTTCAGGCAGTCCTCGCTGCCGAAAGGCCGGAACGCACCTCGCTCGGCTCCGGAACCCGCCTGAGTCCGGCGCGTTTCTTTCTCAGCTCAACTTTGATGGAGGCGCGCGTGGGCAACCTACTTTACTACGCGATTGCATTTCTCGTCGTAGCAATCGCTGCGGCAGCGCTTGGCTTCGGCGGCGTTGCAGGCACTGCCATGGAGGGCGCCCGGATTCTGTTTTGGGTCGCGATCGTCCTCTTCGTCATCTCACTGGTCGCCGGCCTTGTGAGACGCGGCAATCCCAGAGTTTAGCTCAAGAGGAGATCAGGAGATGAATTGGGATCGGATTCAAGGCAACTGGAAGCAGTTCACCGGCAAGGTGAAGGAAAAGTGGGGCGAGCTCACCGACGACGATTTGACCTCGATCAGCGGTCGCCGCGAGCAGCTCGAAGGCAAGCTGCAAGAGCGCTACGGCTACAACAAGGATCAGGTGCGGAAAGAAGTGGACGACTGGCTCGGCAGGATGTGAGCCGAGACGTTTGGCAAGTTCGGCCGGTGGCGGCTCGAGAGCCGACGCCGGCCGTATGCTTTTCGGAGCAGCCGGCTTAGAAGTAGCCTCACGCTTCGATCAGGCGCGCGGCCCCACGATCCATCGGCCGCACGGTGCCGACCAGGATTGCCCATGCCGAGATTTGGCTCGATCGCCCGGCGCTTGCTTCCGAACTTCGGCGCACTCGCCAATGCGGAGACCAGCCCGGATCTGCAAAGCGAGACCGTTGCGCGAGGAGCGCGAGCGTTCGCGCCGGTCGTTTGGCTGATCGGCAAGGTGCAAAGCGGCAAGAGCTCGATCATCCGCACGATCACGCAGAGCAAGGAGGCTGAAGTCGGCAGCGGCTTCAAGGCCTGCACGCGTACAGCCAGCATTTTCGATTTCCCGGAGGAGGCGCCGATCATCCGCTTTCTCGATACACGGGGGCTCGGCGAGATTGGCTATGATCCGGCAGAGGATCTGGCGTTCTGCGAGCAGCGCTCGCACCTCGTGCTGGCGGTGGCGAGGGCAATGGATCCGCAGCAGAACGCCGTTCTCGAGACGCTGCGCGCGGTCCGCCGTGCTCATCCCGATTGGCCCATCGTCGTCGCGCAGACGTGTCTGCACGACGGCTACGCCCGCGGCCAAGACCATCCCGCGGTCTATCCATTCGACCGTGCGTTGTCGGACTTGTCCGCGATCCTGCCTGCGGATCTGTTGCGAAGCCTCGCGTTCCAGCGCGCGCAGTTTTCAGCCCTGCCGGGGTCTGGTCCACTGATGTTCGTGCCGATCGATTTCACCAAGCCGGAAGACGGCTTCTCGCCCGTTGATTTCGGGCTCGACGCCTTGTTTCACGCGCTGACCGAGGTGGCGCCCCGCGCCATGGTCACAGCCCTCGGCGCCATGCCCGGCTCCTCGAGCGAGACACGCGCACAGCAGCCGCTGATCCTGGGGTACGCGACGGCTGCAGCGGCAAGCGATCTCGTGCCTCTCGCCGGCGCCGTCGCCGTTTCAGCGATCCAGGCACGATTGCTGCACCGCCTCGCCTCCACCTACAATGTCGTCTGGGACAAGCGTGCGATAACGGAATTCGCAGCGGCACTCGGCACCGGCACGATCATACGTGCACTGTCGGGTTTTGGAATCCGCCAGCTCGCCAAGCTCATTCCGGTTTACGGGCAGACGGCGGCGGCAGCGACGTCGGCCGCTATGAGCTTCGCTGTGACCTATGCTCTGGGCCAGGCGGCCGTCTACTTCCTATCGCGCAAGCGCATGGGCGCGGCTGACCCGGCTGGCGTCTTCCGGACGTACCGCCAGGCACTGCAGGACGCCTTTCGCATGGCGCGAGAGCGCAAGCTCCGGCCAGGAGAGGCAGGATGAGCAAGCGGTCGAAGGCGACGCCGTATTTGCGCGGGCTTTTCCTTGCCATCGGACTGCTGCTCCCGTCGCTGACGCTCCTGCCGTTCGGGAGCATCTGGCTATGGCAGCACGGCTACCTGTTGTACTGGGCCATTGGCGCATGCTTGACCGTCGCTGCGACGTACGCCGTGCAGATGCGGCTCCTGAGACAGACGCCCGCGAGCGATGCCTCAACACCGACGCAAGGCGCGGCAGGAGAGATCGAAGACGACGAAGGCGATCCGAGCTGGACGCCTGCGGAAGCCCAGGCATGGCGCAAGGTGCTGCAACTCGCTGCCAAGGTCAGCCCTGAGCAGATTTCGAGCCGCGAGGCCGCCATTCAACTCGGCCTCGATACGATCCGTACCGTCGCCGCGACACTGCATCCCGAGGAGCGCGAGCCGCTCTGGAAGTTCACTGTGCCCGAAGCGCTGGCTATTCTCGAGCGCGTGAGCGGCAAGCTCAGGACCTTCGTCGGCGAGAGCATCCCGCTCGGCGACAGGCTGACGGTGGCGCAGATGATGGCGCTTTATCGCTGGCGCGGAGCGCTCGAGCTTGCGGAAAGAGCCTATGACCTGTGGCGGCTCGCTCGCTTCATCAATCCGCTCACGGCCGCGACGCACGAGGTGCGCGAGCGCCTCACACGCGAGATGCTGCAGTGGGGCCGGGACCATGTCACGCGCAAGTTGGCGACGACGTACGTGAAGGAGGTGGGTCGCGCGGCGATCGAGCTTTACGGTGGGCGGCTGCGCGTTTCGGACGCCGATCTTGCACGGCACGTGAGCAGTGCTTCCGCCGCAGATCGCGCTGCATTGGCAGAGCGCGTCGCCGAGCCGCTTCGCGTCCTCGTCGCCGGTCAAGTCAGCGCGGGCAAGTCGAGCCTCATCAACGCGCTGGCGCAGGAGGTCCGCGCCGCCGTCGACGCACTGCCGACCACGGCAAGCTTCGCCGCCTACGAGATCGCGCACGGAGACCTTCCTGCCGCCTTGCTCATCGACAGCCCGGGGCTCGGCATGCGGCCGCAGGATATCGAGCCGTTGATCGACAAGGCTGCCGAGAGCGATCTGATGCTTTGGGTTGTCGCTGCGCATCGCGCCGACCGCAACATCGATCGACACGCGCTCGATGCGTTCCGCTCCCATTTCGCTCAACGGCTGAACCGCCGGCGACCACCAGTCGTGCTCGTCGTCTCCCAGATTGATCGCCTGCGGCCATTCCAGGAGTGGGAGCCGCCGTATGACCTCGTCCGTGCCGATCGACCGAAAGCAGCCTCGATCAGGGATGCCGTGAGCGCGGCAGCCGCGGAGTTGGGCTTCAGCCCTTCCGAGGCGGTGCCGGTCAGCACAGCGCCTGTGCAATCGGCCTACAACATCGATGCGCTCTGGGCTGAGATCGTGCGCGTTCTCCCTGACGCGCTCAGCGCACAACTCGTCCGCCGCCTCCACGACGTGAGTCGGTGGGACTGGTCGCGGCTGTGGACGCAGGCAGTCAACGCCGGCCGTGTCATTGCCGGCTCGTTGAAGCGCTGACTTCTTGATCCGACGCGGCTCGTTCGCCGCGAACGCCGACCTCGCGGCACCATCCGAAATGAACCATACCAGCACCGAGGCGTTATGCGCATGTCAACATATTGCAGGGAGCAAGCACGTATGGCCCAAAGCACCGGTTATCAGGCTCACGACACGAGCAGTACGAAGGAAGCGGCTGGCGACCTCAAAGAGAGGGCGACCGAAGGCATCGAGAGGATGGCGAGACAGGCCGAAGGAGCCGCCCGCGCCGTTGGCGAGCAAGGGCGCGAGATGACCGAGCAGGTTCAGGTCGTAGCGGAGAACTTCAAGACTGCGCTCGACAAGTCCATCCGCGAGCAGCCGGTCACCACACTCGCGCTCACGGCAGCCGTGGCGTTCGTGATCGGCGCACTGTGGAAGTCATAGCCGTCTCGAAAACCGGAACGCATCATGTTTGAAGGCGTGCTACATCGCGCACAAGTGGCCGTCGACGCCGTGCTGGCGAAGTTTCTCGGCCGGGCAGCGGTCGCGGTGCCGTTGTTGATCGCGCTGGGGTTCGGCACAGCGGCGCTGACGGTGAAGCTGACGGAGCTCTACGGCGCCGTCGCGTCCTATCTCGTCATGGCGATCCTGTTCGCAGCCGCGGGCGGGCTGATCGCAATGATCGTCTCGTCGACGACCGAGGTGGAGGCTCCGTCGGCCGCCAGCGAGGAGCCCAAGGCGGCCGCTTCAGCGCCTCTCCTCAACAAGGACATGCTGTTCAACAAGGACATGCTGCTCACTGCGCTGACAACGGCAGGCCCGATCGCCTTGCCACGCCTCGTTGGGATCATCGCGCGCAACCTGCCGCTTGTGGTCATGGCAATGTTGATCGGCATCTTCTTCCTGGCGCGGTCCAGCGCCTCCGCTGTCGAGCCTGCTGCGGGCGAAGCCGCTGCCGAGCCGCGGGCGCCGCCCGCGGCATGAACCTGGCCGAGAAGGATCGGGGCAAACCGCAGTCAACGATCGAGGACAAGATGGTAGCAGATCACATCACGACACCATCCCGCGACCAGGAGCTGACCCCCACGGAGAGCCGCCAGGCCGTGACCGGCCAGCACGTCAGCATCGTGCTGCTCGTGTCTCTCACCTTGGTGGTTCTAGCAGGGCTGACGTTCCTTGCATCCTACACCTGGAGCCAGCTGCCCTGATCGCCTTTGCTCCCTCGTGCCAAAGGAGTGACGAATGGCCAAGTGTGACACGTGCGGCAACGATTACGACAAGTCGTTTCAGATCATGGCCGGCGGAAAGACGATGACGTTCGACAGCTTCGAGTGCGCCATCCATGCGCTGGCGCCGGCCTGCGAGAACTGCGACTGCCGCATCGTCGGCCACGGCATCGAATCGCAGGGCAAGATGTACTGCTGCGCCAATTGCGCGCGACAGGTCGGCGTTCAAGGGGTCGCCGATCGGGCCGCCTGAGCCCTAGTCGCCCTGCTCCTGCTCAGCCGGACGCGACAGCTCCTTGAGCTTGGCGAACACGCGCGAGGCCTCCTCGTCGGGGGTCTCGGCGTCCGGCTGCGCCGCCGCTGGCTCCTCCGGAGGAGCTATGTCGGGTTGCGGTCCGAGGCCGGGGATCGTCTCCGAAGCCGGTAGCAGAGTCCCGCCCTTGCCCGTCTCCTTGCGATCGCGCTCGAGGCGGCGCGCGGCCTTGCGCACCTCGTTATCCAGATCGATCTGCGAGCACAGGCCCAGCATCACCGGATCCTGCGGCGTCAGGTTGGCGGAATTCCAGTGCGAGCGATCGCGAATCGCTGCGATCGTCGGCTTGGTCGTGCCGACGAGCCGCATGATCTGACTATCCCGGAGCTCGGGATGGTTGCGCAGCAGCCACAGCACGGCGTTGGGCCGGTCCTGCCGGCGCGAAACCGGCGTGTAGCGGGGGCCGCGCTTGCTCTTGACCACCGGGATCTCGACCTTGGATTCGGCAACCTTGAGGCGGTAGTTTGGATCGGCCTCGGCGCGCTTGATCTCCTCGCGGGAGAGCTGGCCGGAGGCAATGGGGTCCATGCCCTTGATGCCCTGGGCGACGTCGCCGTCGGCGATGCCCTTGACCTCGAGGTTGTGCAGGCCACAGAACTCCGCGATCTGCTCGAAGCTGAGGGATGTGTTCTCGACCAGCCAGACCGCCGTGGCCTTCGGCATCAAAGGTTTACGATTGCTCATAAGTGCCTTCCTTGGGACCTGCTCTGGCATCCGGCAGGGCAGGCCAATCGTGAATGAGGGCTTAGGGGATTGCAGCCCTTATATCGTGCTGGCTGGCGGCTCCGCAACCACCGGACGGGCCGCATTTTGCATCAAATTGGACTTAAGGAACCGGCCCCGCGTTATCGCGCTGCAGAAGTCGGCCCCGTGCGCCGCCCTTCCTCGCTCGGTCCGGGCGATGGCCGAATCATGAGCGATTCCCGGAGTGTGTGAAATTCGCTTCGCAATGACAAAAATGCGTTATCCCTCGTTGCAGTGCACAGATGCGGGGCCTATGTTGCAGTGCGGCTAGGCAAAAACGCACGCTCGGGACAGGTCGATGACCGTACTTACTCGCAATGCCTACTACTTCGAGGACCTCCAGCTCGGCATGGAGGCAAGCTTCGCGAAAACGGTGTCGGAAGCCGATATCAACACGTTCGCGGAGGTGACCGGTGACAAGAACCCCGTTCACCTCGATGAAGCCTACGCCGCCAAGACCATCTTCAAGACGCGCATTGCGCACGGCATGCTCACCGCAGGCTACCTTTCTGCGGTATTCGGCATGGAGCTGCCGGGACCCGGCGCGATCTACGTCTCGCAGACCCTGAACTTTCGCGGGCCCGTAAGGATCGGCGACAGGGTCATCGCCAAGGTGCGCGTTGCGGAGCTGTTCCCGGCCAAGCGTCGCGCGCGCTTCGAGTGCGTGTGCACCGTCGACGGCAAGCCCGTGCTCGAGGGCGAGGCCATTCTGATGGTGCCGGCGCGGCCCGCCTGATCCGCCGTATCTCCCATCTCAGCGAGGTGGCCGAATCGGTCCGGGCTTGACCTCGGGCCGGCTCTTGCTGTCTTTGGCGCAACGCCACGCGATGCCGGCAACCTGCCTCAGCCCAGATGCACATCCTTTACGGTTACGATCACGTTCCCCACGAAATCAGGGGCGCAACGCTCGCGATCGGCAATTTCGACGGGGTGCACCGCGGTCATCAGGCATTGTTCCAGGCCGCGCGCGAGGCCGTGGCGCACCACGGCGGCCTTGCCGGCGTGATGGTTTTCGAGCCGCACCCGCGCGAGTTTTTCCAGCCCGACAAGCCGCATTTCCGCCTCACGACGTTGCCGCAGAAGCTTGCCCTCTTCGAGCGTTATGGGCTCGAGCTGGCCGTGGTGCTGACGTTCGATCAGCGCCTCGCCGAGCTCACGGCGTATGATTTCATCGAGCGGATCCTCGTCGCCGGACTAGGAGTCCGCCACGTCATCGTCGGCGGCGATTTTCACTTCGGCAAGGGCCGCGATGGCAATGCCAAGGTGATGTCGCGTGCCGGCAAGGAGTTCGGCTTCGAGGTGACTGTCGTCGAGACCGTGGCTGAAGCCGGCGAGGTGTTCTCCTCCAGCGCCATTCGCGCCGACATCGCGCAAGGCGATGTGGCGAGCGCGGCACAGGCGCTTGGCCACTATTGGCGGGTCGCGGGCAAGGTTGTCGGCGGAGCCAAGCGCGGCACGGGTCTGGGCTTTCCAACGGCGAACATTCACCTGGCCAAGGGGACGGCTTTGGCACACGGCATTTATGCCGTTTTCGTCTACGTGCACGGGGAGCGCAGCGCAGGGGCCGCCTATCTCGGCACCCGGCCGACCTTCGACAACGGCGAGCCGATCCTGGAAGTCTTCCTGCTCGACTTCGAGGGCGATCTTTACGGTCGCGAGATCGAGGTCGAGTTCATCGACTATATCCGCGGCGACCGCAGGTTCGAGACGATCGAGGCCCTGAAAGAGCAGATAGAGAAAGACGTTGCGCGGTCCAGGCAGATCCTGGCGCGAGCCAAGCCCTGAACGAGAGATGCCGCCGCGCCCTCTGCTTGAAGTTGCGTACCGCTGAACCCCGCTAAAATGCGCCGCATCTTCCGCGGCGGCACCCCTCGGATGCCTTAAACTCGCTTTCGCCGGATCGGTTCCACACGGCGGCATTTGATGAGGCGGCTGCTGCCCGCCTGCATCAGGGGTGGGGCCGGAGAACCGGATTGACTCTGCTGACGCGGGTTGCGGGGCGGAAACCACGCGGCTAGAAAGATCAGCATGTCCCGATTTGCGGTGATAAGCGCGCGAATTCTGTGCCCGGTCGCCTGAGGGCGTCCGGGGCTAGCCGCCTGTGCGTCGAGCACTCCGCCTCTGCTTTTTCAGACACGGCCTCTCCATGACCACCACCAAGACTGCCGCGCGCGACTGGAGCGCCACACTATTCCTGCCGAAAACCGATTTCCCTATGCGCGCGGGCCTGCCGCAGCGCGAGCCCCAGCTCCTGGAGCGGTGGGCCCGGATCGACCTCTACCGGCGCCTGCGCGAGACTGCTGCCGGGCGGGCGAGGTTCGTGTTGCACGACGGGCCTCCGTACGCCAACGGCAACATCCACATCGGCACGGCGCTGAACAAGATCCTGAAGGACATGGTGACGCGCAGCCAGCAGATGCTCGGCTTCGATTCCAACTACGTGCCGGGCTGGGACTGCCACGGCCTGCCCATCGAGTGGAAGATCGAGGAGGAGTACCGCGCCAAGGGCAAGGACAAGGACGCCGTGCCCGTCAACGAGTTCCGCAAGCAATGCCGCGACTTCGCCGAGCACTGGATCGGCGTGCAGCGCGAGGAGTTCAAGCGGCTCGGCGTGGAAGGCGACTGGCAGAACTACTACTCGACCATGGCCTACAAGGCCGAGGCGACGATCGCTGCCGAGCTGATGAAGTTCGCCATGAACGGCTCGCTCTACCGCGGCTCGAAGCCGGTGATGTGGTCCGTGGTGGAGAAGACGGCGCTGGCCGAAGCCGAGGTCGAGTATCACGACTACACGAGCGACACGGCCTGGGTGAAGTTTCCGGTCCGCGAAGGTCCTGCGCCATGCAAGGGGGCCAGCATCGTTATCTGGACGACGACGCCGTGGACGATCCCAGGCAACCGAGCCATCGCTTACTCGCCCAAGATCGCCTACGAGCTCATCGAGGTGACCGAGGCGCCGGAAGGCAACTGGCTCAAGGTCGGTGATCGCGTTGTCCTGGCGTCCAATCTTGTCGACCAGGTCATGCGTCAGGCCAAGGTGGCAACCTGGAATAAGATCGCGAGCGTCGCAGCGGATGACCTCGCATCGATCACCTGCGCCCATCCGCTGCGCGGCAAGGGCTACGATTTCGACGTGCCGATGCTCGCCGCCGACTACGTTACCGACGAGGACGGCACGGGATTCGTGCACACTGCACCCGGTCACGGCCGTGAGGACTTCGATACCTGGATGGAGTACGCGCCGAAGCTGAATGAGCGCGGCATCGATACGACCATCCCCTTCACCGTCGACGGCGATGGCCGCTTCACCAAGGAGGCGCCGGGCTTCGAAGGCAAGCGCGTCATCGACGACAAGGGCAACAAGGGCGACGCCAACGAGGCCGTGATCAAGGCGCTTGCGGACGCCGGCATGATGGTGGCGCGCGGCCGCCTCAGACACCAGTATCCGCACTCCTGGCGCTCCAAGAAGCCGGTGATCTTCCGCAATACGCCGCAGTGGTTCATCGCCATGGACAAGGCGCTGAAGCTGCCCGGCCTCGGCAACAACCACAGCCTGCGCGAGCTCGCGCTCAGGGCCATCGCCGAGACCGAGTTCGTGCCGGATTCCGGCCAGAACCGATTGCGCGGCATGATCGAGGCGCGGCCCGACTGGGTGATCTCGCGCCAGCGCGCCTGGGGCGTGCCCATCACCGTGTTCGTGCACAAGGAGACGGGCCAGATCATCCCGTCCGCGAAGTTTCCCGGTTCGGATGAGCTGATGGCGCGCATCCGCGCCGCCATGGCCGAACGGGGCGCCGATGCCTGGTTCGAGAAGGATGCGCAGCAGCGGTTTCTCAAAGGTCTCGTCGCCAACCCGGACGAATGGGAGCAGGTGACCGACATCCTCGATGTGTGGTTCGATTCAGGCTCGACCCACGCCTTCACGCTGGAAGATCCGGAGGCCTTCCCCGGCCTCGCCGGCGTTAAGCGCCAGCGCGATGGCGGCGCCGACCGCATCATGTATCTCGAGGGCTCGGACCAGCATCGCGGCTGGTTCCAGTCGTCCCTGCTCGAATCGTGCGGCACACGCGGCCGCGCGCCCTTCGACGTCGTGCTGACGCACGGCTTCGTGCTCGACGAGAAGGGACAGAAGATGTCGAAGTCGCTCGGCAACACGGTGGCGCCGCAGGACGTCATCAAGACTTCGGGCGCCGACATCCTGCGGCTTTGGGTGGCCGCCTCCGACTATGCCGATGATCTGCGCATCGGTCCCGAGATCCTCAAGACGTTCGTCGAAACTTATCGCAAGATCCGCAACACGCTGCGCTGGATGCTCGGCACGCTGGCGCACTACGACGCAAAGCAGCAGGTCGAGGTCGCGGCAATGCCCGAGCTCGAGCGGCTGATGCTGCATCGGCTGGCCGAGCTCGACGGGCAGATCCGCAGGGCTTATGCGGAGTATGACTACAAGCGCGTCATTGCGGCGCTGTCGCACTTCATGAATACGGACCTGTCGGCGTTCTACTTCGACGTCCGCAAGGACGCACTTTATTGCGAGCCCTATTCGAGCGCGAAGCGGAAGGCTGCGCTGCAGACGATCGAGCACATCTTCCGCTGCACGTGCGTCTGGCTGGCGCCGCTGCTCTGCTTCACCGCGGAGGAGGCCTGGCTCGCGCGCTATCCCTCCGAGACCGGCTCGGTGCATCTAGAGACCTTTCCCCAGCTTTCGGCGGCCTGGCGCAATGACGCGTTGGCGGAAAAGTGGGAGCGGATCAAACGGGTGCGCCGCGTCGTGACCGGCGCACTGGAGATCGAGCGGGCCAACAAGAAGATCGGGTCATCTCTCGAGGCCGCGCCGCAGGTCTTCATTGCCGACGACGCGCTGCTGGCCGCCGTGAAAAGCATCGACTTCGGCGAGGTGTGCATCACGTCGGGCATCGAGGTCCTGGCCGGCGAGCCGAAGGGACAGGCCTTCGCTCTAGTGGATGTGCCGGGCGTGGCGGTCGTGCCCAAGGCCGCCTCCGGGCGCAAATGCGCACGTTCCTGGCGCATCACGGCGGATGTCGGCAGCGATCCGGAGTTTCCCGATCTCTCGGCGCGCGACGCGGCCGCGGTGCGAGAATTCGACGCGATCAACCGGGCCACCACGTGACGGCGATGGCAGACGCCGGCCGCTCCTGGCTGTGGGGACCGATGTCTAGGCTGGGGCTCGGGCTGGCCCTTGCCACCCTCGTCCTGGATCAGGTGCACAAGATCTGGATGCTCGGCGTCTATCGCATCCAGGACAAGGGCAGGGTGTCCGTTGCGTCCTTCCTGGACCTTGTCTACGTCAAGAACCTCGGCATCAGCTACGGGCTTCTCTCGCAACACGAGTCATCGCAGTGGCTGCTGGCGGGTCTGGCGATCGTCATCTCGCTCGGGCTCGCCTGCTGGCTGGCCCGCGGTGGAACGAATCGGGTATGGGCGGCAAGCCTAGGCCTCATTATCGGCGGCGCGGTCAGCAATGCCATCGACCGCATGTGGCTCGGAGGGGTCGCGGACTTCTTTTCGCTGCACGCGCTCGGCTTTTACTGGTACGTCTTCAATATCGCCGATGTTGCCATTGTTGCCGGCGTGATCGGGCTTCTGTATGACTCGTTGCGGGAGAGTCGCAATGACGCCTCAAACGCGGCGTAGTCCATAATTGGGGATATGCCAAGTCTGACGTCGCTTGGGAGCGCAGGGGGAATGGATAACCGACGCCGCGGCGTATTGCAGCTCGGAGCGATAGCAACGCTTGCCGTTGCCCTTACGGGTTGCGGCGGTGTCGACGGCGTCGAGCTCAACGGAAAGATCTTCGATGCCCTCGGCGTTTCGACGAGCTCGCTTGGCCCGAGGCCGGAGCCGAAGCTCGAGCAGCGCTCACCGCTCGTCCTCCCGCCGGATCCCAACAAGCTTCCCGAGCCGGGCGGCGGGCAGGCTCCCGCAGTAGCCGACGCCAGTTGGCCGAAGGACCGCGACCAGCTGAAGAAGGCGAGCGCCGACGAGGCCCAGCGCAAGCAGGAAGAGTACTGCCGCGACGGCAACTGGAAAGAGAAGGCGATGAAGGACGAGGCGGCTGCGCAGGCTGGTGGCCCCTACGGAAGCTGCGGCTCGGTCTTCTCGGTCCTGTCCAAGACTCTGTTTGGCGCGCAGAATTAACCTTGCACCATGCATAAAGCCGTATTGCCGGTCTCTCGCCGCTTTGGCGTGAGAACATGAACGCCTTGTCATTTGACAAGGCGGCGGTCCCGTCGGAGACGTTTGGCCGATCGAGCTTCAGGGCTGTCTTGTGCCGCGAGACGTGCGGCTCCCAGACATGTGACCGCAAGACGCTCCTGGACAGAACATAGTTGGCCTCGCCTCCCGCGCAGGAACTGTTCATGCTGAAAAGAGTCGTCCGTCAACTCTCGAGCTATGTGGTCGCCCTCGCCATGATGCCTCTCGCCTCGCATTCGCTGCTTGCACAGAGTGGACCCCGCGCGAATGAGTTCATGCTCAACAACGGCATGCAGGTAGTCGTTGTGCCCGACCACCGGGCTCCGGTCGTCACCCACATGGTCTGGTATCGCGTGGGGGCAGCCGACGAGGCGCCCGGTGTGTCGGGGATCGCGCATTTCCTCGAGCACTTGATGTTCAAATCGACCGACAAGATCCCCAACGGCGAGTTCTCCAAGATCATTTCGCGGCTCGGCGGCCAGGACAACGCCTTCACCGGCCACGACATCACGGCCTACTTCCAGCGCGTCTCCAAGGATCGCCTGCGGACGGTGATGGAGATGGAAGCCGACCGCATGGTCAACCTGCGGCTCGACGAGAAGGAGGTGCTGACCGAGCGCCAGGTGATCCTGGAGGAGCGCCGCTCGCGCACCGAGAACAGCCCGTCTGCGATCCTCGACGAGCAGATGAATGCGGTGCTGTACCTGAACCACCACTACCGCATCCCGGTGATCGGCTGGGAGCATGAGATGGCGAAGCTTTCACGGGCCGATGCGTTGGCGTTCTACAAGCGCTTCTACGCGCCCAACAACGCCATCCTGGTGGTCACCGGCGACGTGACGCCCGACGAGGTCAAGGCCCTCGCCGACGAGATCTACGGCAAGATTCCGTCCAACCAGCAGGTCACGACGGTTCCGCGCCCGCAGGAGCCTCCGCACCGGGCTGCGCGCCGGGTCGAGCTCAAGGACCCGCGCGCCGGCAAGGCCTCGGTGCACCGCCTCTATGTGGCCCCGAGCTACCGCTCGGCGGAGCCCGGAGAGGCCGAAGCGCTCGACCTGCTCCTGAAGATTGCTGCGTCAGGCCCCACCAGCCGCATCTACAAGAAGCTGGTGATGCAGGACCGGCTCGCCTCCAGTGCCGGAGGCTGGTACACGGGCGCCGCTCGCGATAGCGGCAAGATCGCCCTCTATGCGGTCGCCGCTGACGGCGTGGACCTCAGCAAGGTGGAGGCGGGCATTGACGCTGCCATCGATGAGATCAAGGTCGCTGGCGTCACCGAGCCGGAGCTCGAGCGCGCCAAGAAGGCCTACCTGGCGGAGTATATTTACGACTCGGACAACCAGACGACGTTGGCGCGCCGCTACGGCTGGTCGCTGGCCGTCGGCCGCACGATCAAGGACATCGAGGAGTGGCCAGCTCGCATCGCCAGTGTCACAACGGCAGACGTCAAGAAGGTGGCCGACAAATATCTGGATATTCGCCACTCGGTGACGGGGACGCTGATCCCAGTCGCCCCAGAGCCCACACCCAGGGCCGAGGGCAAGCCACAGACGCCCCCCAAAACCTGACCAACGAACAGGTACCCTTATGCGTGCCACATCCTGCCTACGCGCGCTGCCGCTCGCTTTCTGGCAACGCCACGCAGCCGCGACGCTTT
Source organism: Bacteroidota bacterium (assembly GCA_050260355.1). Classification (GTDB taxonomy): domain Bacteria; phylum Pseudomonadota; class Alphaproteobacteria; order Rhizobiales; family Hyphomicrobiaceae; genus CADEFX01. Next base: position 29,351 of record JBLNBZ010000051.1, read on the forward strand.
TCAGCGCACTCCTGCTCGCCCTTTTCATGCTGCCAGCCAACCGGGCCCACGCCATGAAGATCCAAAGCATCAAGAGCCCCAGCGGTATTGAAGCCTGGCTCGTGGAGGAGCACAGCGTTCCGCTGATGGCCATGCGCTTCGTGTTCGAGGGAGGCAGCTCGCAGGACCCCGTGGGCAAGGAGGGTTTGGCGAACTTCCTTTCCGCGATGCTCGACGAGGGCGCCGGCGACTTGAGCTCGACCGCGTTCCAGGAGCGCATGGAGGAGCTCGCCGTCCGCATGAGCTTCGATGACACGCGGGATTCTTTCTTCGGGAGCTTCGAGACCTTGACGGCCAATCGCGACGCAGCGACCGACATGCTGCGCCTGGCCCTTACCAAGCCGCGCTTCGACGCGGATGCCGTGGAGCGCGTCAAGCGCCAGCTGCTGGCCAATCTGGCCTATGCGGCCAAGAGCCCGGACAAGGTCGCCGACAAGGCTTGGAGCGCGCTGGCGTTTGCCAAGCACCCCTATGGTCGCCCCGCCGATGGCACGACAGAATCGCTGAAGACGATCTCGGGCCAGGACCTCGAATCCTACCGCAAGCGCGTCTTCGCCCGCGATACGCTGAAGGTCGTTGCCGTCGGCGATATCGATGCCAAGGCGCTGGGCGCCCTGCTCGACAAGGTGTTCGGCGAGTTGCCGGCCAAGGCGAAGCTCGAGCCGGTCGCCGACACCGCCCCGGTCACGCAATCCAAGCTCGAAGTGATCGAGATGGATGTGCCGCAGTCCGTGGCCCAGTTCGGCATGACGGGCATTGCCCGCAAGGACCCCGACTTCCTGACCGCATTCGTGCTCAACCAGATTCTCGGCGGCGGTGGGTTCGCCTCCCGTCTCACGGAGGAGGTGCGCGAGAAGCGCGGCCTCGCCTACTCGGTCTACAGCTATCTGCAGCCCTATAAGCACGCTCCCATCTTCGCCGGCGGGGTTGCTACCAAGAACGACGAGATCGCGCAATCCCTCGATGTCATCCGCTCCGAGTTCAAGCGGATGGCCAATGAGGGACCGACGCCGACCGAGCTCGAGAATGCCAAGAAATACCTGACGGGCTCATTCGCGTTGCGCTTCGACAGCAATGCCAAGATCGCCAACCAGCTCCTCTGGATGCTGCAGGAGGACATGGGCATCGACTACGTCGAGAAGCGGAACGCTCTGGTGGAGGCGGTGACGCTCGACGACGTCAAGCGCGTCGCCAAGCGTCTGCTCAATGCGGACAATCTCATCATCACGGTCGTCGGCAAGCCGAAGGGCCTGATGCCCCGCGGCTGATTGCTGCAAATCCGGGGGGGGTCGAACGGATTTCAGGCGAACGAGGCCGCCAAGCGACTTTGCTTGGCGGCCGGGTCCCGTATGGGGTAATGCCGTGATCGCTGAGATCACGGATTGGCCGTCCGGCGGCGGCCGGTCCCCTGTCATCGATGGTGGCACCCTACCCATGCAGCCGATGTTGGAGACACGCATCACGGCCGGCGGCCGCACGCTCCTGACCCAGCGCATCGAAGGTTGCATCGAGGGCCCGGCCCAGCCTGCAGGCTTGCCGATCAGGCTGCTCGAGAGCTGGCACGCCCGACTAGAGCCCGCGCTCGCGGAGCTCAAGAACGACTATCGCACCGGCAGCCTGCCGCTGCTGTGTGTCCCGGACATGGACGACGACATCGCCGCCGCCGAAGCCGCGCTGGCGCGGCTGAGCGAGGACGCACACACCATCGTGTTCTTCGGCACCGGCGGCTCGGGTCTCGGCGGACAGACGCTGGCTCAGCTCGCGGGGTGGAATATTCCCGGCGGCGCGGACGAGAAGCAGCGGCGCCGGCCACGGACGCGGTTTTACGACAACCTCGATCCGATCACGCTTCGGGGTGCGCTTGCTACGCTGGACCTTGCCCGCACGCGCTTTGTCCTGATCTCGAAATCAGGGGGCACGCCCGAGACGCTGGTGCAGGCCGTGGCTGCGCTGCAGGCGGTCAAAGCGGCAGGCCTCGAGCACCAGATTCCAAAGCAATTTCTGGCCGTGACGGAGCCGGCCCGCAGCGGCAATCGCAACGGCCTGAGGTCGCTCTGCGAGGCCTGGGGCATCCCGGTGCTCGACCACCACACCGGAGTCGGCGGGCGCTTCTCGGTGCTCACCAATGTCGGCCTGCTGCCTGCCCTGGCGCGCGGCCTCGACGCGCGTGCGGTGCGAGCCGGCGCGAAGGCGGTGGTGGAGGGCCTGCTCGCCGCCGCCGCTCCAGCGCAGTTCGCGCCGGCGATCGGTGCTGCGACGGCTGTGGCGCTCGCGCGCGAGCGCAACGTGCGCGTGCTGGTGATGCTGCCCTACGCCGACCGGCTCGGTAAGTTCGCCGAGTGGTTCGTCCAGCTGTGGGCGGAGAGCCTGGGCAAGGACGGAGAGGGCACGACGCCAGTGGCCTGCCTGGGACCTGTGGACCAGCACAGCCAGCTCCAGCTCTTCATGGACGGTGCGCGCGACCATTACCTGACGGTCGTGCGTGCGCCGACGGCCGGAAAGGGGGCGCGGCTCGATCCGGCGCTGTGCGCGCAGGCCGGCCTCGACTTCATGGCGGGACGCACGGTCGGGGACCTGGTGGCCGCGCAGTCGCAGGCGGTTCCCGAGGCACTGTTGCGGGCGGGCCGTCCGGTTCGGACGATCGACCTCGATCAGCTTGACGAGGCAAGCCTCGGGGCTTTGATGATGCACCTGATGCTCGAGACGATTCTCGCGGCGCGCCTGCTCGGCGTGAACGCCTTCGACCAGCCAGCGGTAGAGCTGGCCAAGGTTCTGGCGCGGGAGCGTCTGGCGCACAGGGATTGATGAACCCGATGCCTGGTCAGCCGGGAGCCCGACGTGGCCGTCCGCCAGCTCACGCCCGAGACGATCAACCGCATCGCCGCCGGCGAGGTGATCGAGCGGCCGGCTAGCGTCGTCAAGGAGCTGGTCGAGAACGCCATCGATGCCGGTGCCCGACGCATCGAGATCGTCGCCGCGGGCGGCGGGTTATCGCTACTGCGGGTCACCGATGACGGATGCGGCATGAGCCCCGCGGATCTGTCGCTCGCGGTCGAGCGGCATGCCACCTCCAAGCTCAGCGACGAGGACCTCTTCAATATCGCTACGCTGGGCTTTCGCGGCGAGGCACTGCCCTCGATCGGCGCTGTATCGAGCCTGACGATCAGGACACGACAGCAGGAGGCGGTGCACGGGCTGGAGCTTCTGGTCGATCGCGGCGTCAAAGGCGCAGTCGCGCCAGCCGCCATGAACTGCGGCACCAGCGTCGAGGTGCGCGACCTGTTCTCGGCCACGCCGGCGCGCCTCAAGTTCATGAAATCGGAGCGCGCGGAAAACCAGGCCATTTCCGAGATCGTGAAACGGTTGGCGATGGCGCATCCCGCGATCGCGTTCTCGCTGACGACCGGGGAGCGAGCCGGCCTGACGCTGTCCGCCTGCCCGCCCGGAGCCGACGGTCAACTGCAGCGCCTCGGGCGCATCATGGGGCGGGAGTTTCTGGACGACGCGTTGCTGATCGATGGGGCACGCGACGGCGTGCGCGTCTCAGGCTTTGCCGGCCTTCCCACGCTGCATCGTCCCGACAGCGGCCTGCAGTTCCTGTTCGTGAACGGCCGACCGGTGCGCGACCGTCTGCTGCTCGGCGCCGTGCGCGCGGCCTACGGCGACCTGCTGCCCAAGGGGCGCCACCCGCTGCTCGCGATCTTCGTGGCGCTCGATCCGCGCGAGGTCGATGTCAACGTGCATCCGACCAAGGCGGAGGTGCGCTTCCGCGACGCGGCGCTGGTCCGAAGCCTCGTCATCGGCGGCCTGCGGCATGCGCTGGAGCAGGCCGGGCACCGCGCGAGCGCGCAAGGCGGCGCGCGCATGCTGGAGACCCTGGCTCGGGCTCCCGCACCAAGCGCCGGCGGGTGGGCTCCAAGGCAAGGCGCTGCGGTGACGGGCCCGCGGCCGGCCTCGGGCTTTTCCGAGGCGATGCAGGCTCCGCTCACAGACATCGACCAGCCCAGTGCGAAGGCTGCGGCCGAGCCGGCGCCCGAGGATCTCCTCGATCGGCCGCTCGGCGCCGCACGGGTGCAGTTGCATGAGACCTACATCGTGGCGGAGACCCGCGATTCGGTCGTCATCGTCGATCAGCATGCGGCCCACGAACGGCTCGTCTACGAGCGCATGAAGGCGATGCTGGCGAACGGCGGCGTGCCACGCCAGGGTCTGCTGATCCCCGAGATCGTGGAGCTCGATGCGGATGAGGTGGAGGCCCTGGCCGAGGCGGCGCCGCAGCTCGCCCGGCTCGGGCTCAGCGTCGAGGCGTTCGGGCCAGGCGCGGTGATCGTGCGCGAGGTGCCGGCGCTGCTGGGCGAGACCGACGTCAAGGGGCTCGTCCGGGACCTTGCCCGGGAGGTGGCGGGCGAGCTCGCCGAGGGCATCCTGCAGCAGCGGCTCGAAGCGGTGTGCGCAAGCATGGCCTGCCACGGCAGTGTGAGAGCGGGACGACGGCTGACGGCGGAAGAGATGAACGCCCTCCTGCGCGAGATGGAAGCCACTCCCCATTCCGGGCAGTGCAACCACGGACGGCCGACCTACGTCGAGCTCAGACGCGCCGATATCGAGCGGCTGTTCGGACGCCGCTGACCTCTACCCCTGTCGCGCTGCCATCTTGGCGCGCGCACCGAGCAGCAGCACGAACACGCCGGATATGACCACGGCCATCGCCGGCCAGATGCGCCAGTCCACCGGCATCGGTCGCAGCACTCCGCAGGCCGTGGCCAGCTCTTGAGCGATGAGCGTCGCGAGCGGAGTGAAGGCGGTCACCGCAATGAAATTTCCAGTTCCGATTTTGACGACCGAGGAGAAGGCCAGGTACTGCATGGCCGTCAGCACTGCGGCGCCGACGAGCACGCTCACCAGCAACGTCGGCAGGTGCAGGAAATCGTCGAGCGTCGGCAGCCAGTGGCTGGCGTGCAGGATGCCGACATGCGCGAGCGCCATGAGGAGGACGACCAACAGCGCACCCGCGCTCGATGTGACCGCCAGAACCAGTCCCGTTATGCGCATCTTCTCGACCACGGTCTGCGCGCGCCGGTTCCAGGGGTGGAATTCGGTGGCGAACGTTCGCATGCACATGACGAAGGCGCTGGCGAAGGCGAGCGATACGCCGGCGACCACGCGCGATGGATCGAGACCGATGACCATCCAGAGGACGCCGGCGGTCACGATCAGGGCACCCAGCACCTCGCCGGCGGATGGCGTGCGAACCCCGAGCGATAAGCCCATTGCCATGGACACTGGTACGGCCAGGCGCGTCAGCACGCTCGCCTCGGCCGGCGTCACGTACCAAATCAGCAGGAAATAGAAGGCCTCCATGCCGATGATGCCGGAGCCGACGAGCCAGCTCTGCGGTGCGCTGATGATGCGCACTGCATCGGGCCCAGGCCCCGTCACCGCAACGAGCGTCGCCGCAGCAATCAGCATGGCATAAACAATAAAGACCACAGGATGCGCGCCGACCGCGTGCGCCCCGACGTAGCTGAGATTGAGCACTGAGATCGTCAGAACGAACAGGGCGGCTTCGATCCAGCCGCTCCTGCCGCCTCGCGACGTGGCGGACCCCTCCCCGGTTGCGCTCGACGTCATTGCCGCCTTTTAACCTCGTCCCCGGTAGCGGGCAAAGACGGCCTGTGTATCACCCCAGCGGCGCTGGTCCAGCACCGAGAAGCCGTCAGGCCAGTGCACCGCAACATCGGCACGCTCCTCGACAACGATCATAGCGCCCTCGGTGAGCCAGCCGCCCGCCGAAGCCGCGGCAAGCGCGCGCTCGGCGAGCCCCTGGGCATAGGGCGGATCGAGAAAGGCGAGGTCGAAGGGCTCGGTGCTCCCGGCCCGCGGGAGAGACGCCGCGTCGAGGCCGGTGATACGGGTCGATTGAGACAGATCGAGCGCGTCGATATTGCTGCGGATCAGGGCGCGCGCCTTGGAGCTGCGCTCCACGAACTCGCAGAAGGCGGCACCGCGCGAGAGGGCCTCGATGCCCATGGCGCCCGTGCCGGCGAACAGGTCGAGCACGCGCGTGCCGTCGATCGCGAAGCCGTCGACCGCATGCACCAGGATGTTGAAGATGGCACCCCGGACCCGGTCCGATGTCGGGCGAGTGCCTAGGCCACTGGGGCCGGCCAACGTGCGCCCGCTGAGCCTGCCGGCAACGATCCTCACGCGCTCTTGTCTCCGCCACCGCCCTTCCTACGGGCGCGCTGCTCGCGTTGCGCATCGGCATCCTCGAGCAGGCCCAGCGCGCGCGCCAGCTTGTGGCCGAGCTGGTCGGCAAGCACGCGCCGGCGCACGGGCTCCACGGCGCCCGGGGCCAGGTCGAGAAGCTGGAACGGCCCGAACGAGATGCGGATCAGCCGGTTCACCGACAGGCCGAGCGTCGCCATGACCTTGCGCACCTCCCTGTTCTTGCCCTCGCGCAGGCCGATGGTGAGCCACACGTTGCTGCCCTGCTCTTTGTCGAGCGTTGCCTCGATGGGGCCGTAGCGCATACCGTCGATCTCGATGCCCCCCTTCAGCCGCTCGAGATCGGCCTGCGTCACCCGGCCATGCGCCCGCACGCGGTAGCGCCTGAGCCAGCCCGTCGCCGGCAGCTCCAGGTGCCGCGCCAGCTCGCCGTCGTTGGTGAGCAGCAGCAGCCCCTCCGTATTGAAATCCAGCCGCCCCACCGAGACGACGCGCGGCATCTCGGGCGGCAGCTTCTCGAATACGGTCGGACGGCCCTGAGGATCGCGGTGCGTGGTCACGAGTCCCCTGGGCTTGTGGTAGCGCCACAGCCGCGCCGGCTCGGCCGCCGGAAGGGGCCGGCCATCGACGAGAACGTGATCGCCTGGCCCGACGTCACGCACCGGGCTCGTCAGAACCTCGCCATTGACGGTCACGCGCCCCGCCTCGATCCAGCGGTCGGCCTCGCGCCGCGAGCACAGCCCCGCCCGCGCCATGGCCTTGGCAATGCGCATCGTCGCGGCCGGAGCGCCCACGGGCATCCCGCGCAAAACGGCCGGGCCACGCGCCACGGACCGAGGGCCAGCGCCCGCCTCGGGCTGAGGGCGCTCGGGCCGGGGACCCGACTTGCCCCTCCAGGCGCCGGCTTGGCGTTGACCGGGGCGCCTCTTGCGCATGTTATGCACCCACAAACGTCCTGAGGAATCGATCGAGGAGCCGTTATGGCACCGCCGGGCCAGATGAGCCATATGCAGCGCGCGCTAGCCGAGGCCAGGGCGGCTGCTGGGCGTGGCGAGGTGCCGGTGGGGGCGCTCGTCGTTTCGAGCGAGGGGCAGGTGCTGGCAGCGGCCGGCAATCGCACGCGCGAGCTCAGGGACCCGACGGCGCATGCCGAGATGCTCGCCATCCGGGCCGCCTGCGCTGCGACCGGCGAGGAGCGGCTTGCCGGCTGCGATCTCTACGTGACGCTCGAGCCTTGCCCGATGTGCGCTGCCGCAATCTCGTTCGCGCGCATCCGCAGGCTCTATTTCGGTGCCTCCGACCCGAAGGGCGGCGGCGTCGAGCATGGCGCGCGCGTCTTCAGCCACGCGACCTGCCATCACGCGCCCGAGGTGTACGGCGGATTCGAGGCGGACGCGGCAGGCGAGCTGCTGACAGCCTTTTTCGCGGCCCGTCGCTAGGTTGCCTGGACAGCCGGCCCGCGGTAGCAGCGACCTCCTGCGGGGACAGGATCGGTACAATGCCGTGCTCGCGGTAGAGGCGACCCAGCGGCTCGGCGTCGGCGATCACCGTGCGATAGATCCACCGATAGCCCCACTGGGTGTCGGCGATAGCGATCGCCCGCTCGCGGCCGATCAGCTCCGACAAAGCCTCGATCTCGAGCCAGCATACGACGAGATGCAGATAGGTCTGCTCATAGTTGCGGGCACCCTCCGGCAACCGGGTCGGCGCCTTCGGATAGCGACGCACCAGCTCGTCGAAGAAGGGGGCGACGGGATCGTGGTCAGGACCCCCGAGCTGCCACAGGTACCAGTGCATCTGCTCGTGAATGTAGGTCGCAAGCAGCAGATCCTCGGTCTCGGCGAAGCGCGTCCCCAGCGTCAGGATCGGATGGCTGTGCGTGGGGCCTGCGGGGACGATGCGTACGTGCTGCGTGAACTCGAAGCGGGCCAGATCGTGGCGCTTGCGCAAGGCGCTCAGCAGATCGCGGATGCGCGCGGCCTCGCGCTCGGCTTGGCTCAAATCGATATCGATGCGGAATCCATCTCCGCGCGCCATCTTGCCCCCCGCCTCCTGGGCGCAGAGATGGCTTAACGGGCGCGAGCCGGGAATGTGGCGCTTCAGCCGCTGTGGAAAGAAAGACGAGCAGAATCAGAACGCGGCCACTTCTCACAGGACCGCCTCTGATATAGGCGTGCAAGCCCGGCGTCGGGCTGACCGAACGCGGCCTTTAGGCTGCGCGCTCCGTCTCCTCCGCCGATCGCAGGGCATGTGCAAAGAAGAGCTCTTCCAACTCCTCGGCCGGCCTGGGCGGACCGAAGATGAAGCCCTGCACCTCGGTGCATCCCTCCGCGCGGACCGACTTCAGCTGCTCCTCGGTCTCGACACCCTCGGCCGTCATCACCATGCCGAGCGTCGTGCCCATCTGCGCAACCGCCCGCACAATCGCTAGCCCGACATCGCCATCCACCGAGAGCGAGCTCACGAAGGAACGGTCGATCTTGATCTTGTTGAACGGGAAGCGGCGCAGATGGCCGAGCGAGGACCGGCCGGCGCCGAAATCGTCGAGCGCAATCTTTATGCCCACGTTTTGCAGCTGCCGCAGCGTTTTCAGCACGCTCTCGGTCTGCTCCAGCAGCGCGGCCTCGGTAATCTCCAGCTCCACCCGGCTGGGCGCGATGCCGGACATGGCAATAGCATTGAAGACGGCGGGCAACAGCGTCGTCGCCTTGAGCTGCGCCGGTGAAAGGTTGATGGCAACCTTGAAATGCTCGGGCCACTTGGCGGCCTGCTCGCACGCCTCCTGCAGCACCCACTCGCCGACCGGGATCATGAAGCCGGTCTCCTCGGCCACCGGCATGAACTCGGACGGGTGGATAATCCCGCGCTGAGGATGCCGCCAGCGCAGGAGCGCCTCGAATCCGGAAGGCTCGTTGCGATCGACGTTGATGATCGGCTGATAATGGAGCTCGAACTCCCCGTTGATCACGGCGGCCCGCAAGTCCATCTCGAGAGCGCGGCGCGCCTGCATGCGCTCATCCATCTCCCGCTCGAAGAAACAGTACACGCCACGCCCTTCCGCCTTGGCGCGGTACAGCGCCATGTCGGCCTGCATGAAGAGCAGGTTGGAATCCGCCGCGTCTCGGGGTGCGAGCGCAACACCGACGCTGACGCCGATCAGCACCTGATGCTCGTTGATGACGTAAGGAGCGCTGATCGCGTCGATCAGGCGCGCGGCAAGCGCCTTGGCGCCGAACGGCTGACTGGCGCCGACCTGCAGGACCGCAAACTCGTCGCCGCCGAGCCGCGCCGCGGTGTCGCACTGGCGCACGCAGGCGCGCAGCCGGTCCGCCACGGCCTGGAGCAAGGCATCGCCGACCGGATGGCCCAGCGTGTCGTTGACGAGCTTGAAGCGGTCGAGATCGAGGCACAGCACGGCCACCGGCGAATGCTCGCTCACATCGGCCAGCGCTTGCTCCATGCGCTGGCGCATGAAGACGCGGTTGGGCAGATCCGTGAGCGCATCGTGGTGGGCCATGTGCGCGATCCTGGCCTCGTTGCGGCGCTGCTCGGTGAGATCGCGGAGGGTGTAGACCTCGTTGCCGCGGGAGCCGCTGGCGAAGGGCCGGCACATCACCTCGACCGCAATGCGCGCCCCGTGAGCTGCCTTCAGCACGCTCTCGGTCGTGAGCGAGCCCTCCTTCGGTGAGAGCGGCTGCCAGCCCTCGAGCAGGTCGCCGGCAACATGGCTGCCGACGAGCGCATCCAGCGGACGTCCGCTCAGCTCCAAGATGCGCCGATTGACGTTTACGATCACGCCATCATTGGCAATGACGATCCCCTCACTGGCCGCATCGACAAGCTCGCGCACACCGGCGATGGCGGCGAGGCTCGACTGATGGTCGATCCAAGCGGCGGTGAGCCCGCCCAGCATGACCAGCAGCGTGAGGCCGGCGATCGCCAGCGCCAGAACCGGCAGATCGGTCGAAGCGGCCTGCACCACGACGGTTGGATCGGGCACGATGCGGACGGCCGCCATCGCAATAAAGTGCAGGCTGCAAATGGCGGCGGCCAGAAGCGCGCCGCCCAGCGCTATCGCGCGTAAACCACGCTGCACATGAAATGCGAGCGAGGCAGCCGCGGCCAGGACCGTCGCGCAGGCGACGGCGACGGTCGCCAGCCAGGGGTCCCATTCCACCACGCCCGGCACGATCAGGGCCCACATGCCGATGAAATGCATCAGCGCGATGCCGACACCGATCACTGCGCCGCCGATGCCTGCCTCGATGCGCGGGCCCTGCGCACAGATCATGAAACCGAGTGTCGTCGCAACGAAGGCAATGAGGAGGGAGCCGGCCGTCAGGACAGGATCGTAGCCGGTCGGCACGCCGGTCTTGTAGGCCAACATCGCGACGAAATGGGTCGCCCAGATGCCGCACGCAGCGCAGCCGCCTGCCAGAAACAGCCAGCCAAGCCGGCTCAGCGCGCGGCACTCCGCCGCGCGCGAATAGATGCTGAAGGCGGTGCAGGACGTCGCGACGCACACCATGACGGCGAGCAACACGAGCCGATAGTCATGCTGAACCGCCAGGCATGCAAGTACGCGGTACATCCCTAGGCCCCGTCTGCCGACGCGCCATAGGCATATCCCCGCCCATTCAACGCGCGGTAAACCGCGTCTTGTCAGCTTTAGATATCAACCTTTACGAGAGCCTATCGGCGCCTGCGGCCCGGCAGGGCCAGCTTCAAGCGGCGCTTCTTGCGGCCCAGGGGGCGCGGCTCGGCCTGCGGCTCCGGCTCGGTCTCCTCGACGGTGGTGCTGCCCAGAAGGCGCTCAAGCTGCCGCTTCAAGGCCTGCTTTGCCGGCGCAGCGGCCGTTAGCACGTCTCTGAAGCGGTGGAATTGCAGCGCATGAAACGCGTACACGTCGACGTCGATATAGACATCGGGCCGGGACACCCTGAGCTTCTCGCGCACGATCGACCGCTGCAGGATCTGGGTCGCCGCAAAGAGGACCTCGAGCGCCCTGGGCCCGCCGGCGGCCTCCGCCTCCCGTGCTGCACCGGACACGTCGACAGCGACGGTAACGTCGGCATGGCCGGCGACGAGATCGAAAGGCAATGGGTTGACGAGGCCGCCATCGACGAAGTGGCGACCGTCGATCACAACCGGCTGGAAGATCGCTGGCAGCGCGATGCTGGCCGCAACGGCCCGGCGGAGCGGACCCTCGCTCAACACGACCTGCGATTGGCTGTAAAAGTCCGTCGCCACCACCTGGAGCGGAATGGAGAGCCGGGAAAAGTCTTTCGGTATGCTTGAAGGAAAGAGAAGCTCGAGCAGGGCCTCCGGGTTCAGCAGGGCCGATCGCAGCGGCACAAAATTGAACAGCCTCTGAATCGGATCGGCACGCGCATTGATGAGCTGGCGCACGAGATCGAACCGCTGACCCAAGATCTCCTCGGTGTGAGCTCGGATCAGCGACGTCGACATGCCGGCGGCGTAGGCAGCACCAAAGATGGCACCGATCGAGGTGCCCGCGATCATCACGGGTCGAATTCCGAGCTCCTCGAAGACCTCCAGCATGAGGATGTGCGCAAGGCCGCGTGCGCCGCCGCCGCCGAGCGCAAGGGCCACGGTCGGCTGCTTGGCGGGTAGCCGATCCGGCTGGCGAGGCTCTAGCGCTTTGCTCATGGACATCACGGGCTGATGGGTGGAGTGGCGGTCTCAGACGGCCTTGCCCGCCGTGAGAAACGGGATGACGCGCGCAAGCGTCTCCTGCGGCTTTTCCTCGGGCAGGAAGTGGCCGGAAACAATTCCCTGGCCGACGACGTCGGTGCACCACTCGCGCCAGACATCCATCGGCCCGCTGAAGAAGGCGTTCTCGCGCTGCTGGCCCCACAGGGCGAGCGTCGGGCATGCAATCTTGCGACCCGCGGACCGGTCCGCATCGTCGAAAGCCACGTCGCAGGTGGCTCCCGCACGGTAGTCCTCACAGCCCGCATGGATGCGCTCGGGCTGGCTGAAGGCCGCGCGGTAGTGCGCCAGCGCCTCGGGCGAGAAGGCCGAAAGGTTCTTCGCGCCGGTCCACGCCGCCAGCATATGCTCCAGGAAGAAGATCGGGCTGTTGCCGATCATGGTCTCGGGGAATGGTTTCGGCTGCGCCAGGAACGCCCAGTGAAAGCGCGCCAGCGCCGTCGACCGGCGCATGTCCGCCCAGGCCGACCAGGTGGGAACGATGTCGAGGGAAACGAACCGTGTCATTGCGGTTGGATGATCCAAGGCGAGCCGATAGCCGACGCGGGCGCCGCGATC
>JBLNBZ010000052.1:0-24055 GCA_050260355.1 Bacteroidota bacterium
AATCATGTAGGCGCCATAGAAGCTCGCCGTGATCCAGCCTGCCTCGCTGTTGGAAAGCTGCCAGAGCGGCATCATGCCCGGCAGCAGCGCTGGCCAGAAGAATGCACCAATTTGCACAAGCACCTGCGCAGCGCAGACCACGCCAACCAACTTGGCGGGCGTTCGCGCAAATGTCGCAACACGGGCTGGCATGACCGGGGCATTCCAACGAAGGGTTTGCTTCAGTATCATATTTCTATCGTGCTAGAAATACCATTGACGCCACATCCACACAATGATAGTGAGATGCGCATGAAGATCGATGAAGCGGCACAGCGTCTCGAGGCCCTCGGTAATCCGACGCGGCTTAAGATCTACCGCATGCTGGTGCGTGCGGGTGATCCGGGGCTGCCGGTTGGGAAGCTGCAGAGCCGGCTGTCGATCCCTGGTTCGACACTTTCCCATCACTTGAAGACGCTCATCATCGTCGGGCTCGTCAGTCAGGAGCGCGACGCGACAACTCTGATTTGCCGTGCGAACTTTCCGGTCATGCGCAGTCTGGTTGAGTTTCTGGTGGCGGAGTGCTGCACGGAGGCGGACTGCAACTCGCTGCGCCAGCAGACCGACACCGCCGCTTAGTCAATTTGCGCGCTATTTCTATAAACCCAGAAGGATAGATGTAATGTCGAGCCCCCAGAAGACCATCGCAATCATCGGCGGAGGACCAGTCGGTCTCGCTGCTGCTGCGCATGCGCTGGAGCGCGATCTCACGCCGATCGTCCTGGAGGCGGGCGACGAGGTGGGGCAGGCCGTGCGCGAGTGGTCGCATGTGCGCATGTTCTCGCCGTGGACCTACAATGTCGACAAGGCGGCTGAACGGTTGCTGCGACAGGAAGGGTGGAACGCGCCGGACCCCGATCACTATCCGACCGGCGCGGAGCTGGTGGAGCATTACCTGGAACCGCTGGCGACGCGCACGCCTCTCAGCGAGCACATTCGCACCAATGCCCGCGCTGTTTCCGTGGGGCGGATCGGGTTCGACAAGGTCAAGACCGACGGGCGCGAACGCGCTCCGTTCGAAGTGCGCTATCAGAACGGCAAAGGCCCTCAGACTGTACGTGCCGATGCCGTGATTGACGCGTCGGGAACCTGGCGCACGCCCAATCCCGCTGGCAGCAACGGCCTTGCGGCAATAGGCGAGATGGAGCACGCGAGCCTGATCGCTTACGGCATGCCGGACGTGCTGGGTGGCCAGCGCCACCGCTACGCGGGAAAGGTAGTGGCCGTGCTTGGCGCAGGGCATTCTGCTGTCGGCACCATTCTTGACCTGGCGAAGCTGAAAGAGGCCGAGCCGTTGACGCAGATTGTCTGGCTCCTGCGGAGCGATAACCCCGAAAAGTCATTTGGTGGCGGCGCCAACGACAAGCTGGCGGCCCGCGGCGAGCTCGGCAGGGTGTTCCGACAGTTGATCGCTTCGGGCGGCGTGCGCGTCGAGACCGGCTTCCGCCTGACCCATATTACGGCGACTGGCACAGGACTTCGCTTGGGCGCAGGATCGGCCTGTTGTGGTCGTCACGTTGAAGTTGAAGAGCTGATCGTGTCGACCGGGTTCCGGCCCGATTTATCCTTCCTGCGCGAACTTCGCATCTCGCTCGATCCGGCGCTCGAGTGTCCGCCCATGCTGGCGCCGCTGATCGATCCCAATGTGCACAGCTGCGGGACCGTTCGCCCGCATGGCGCGCGCGAGCTGGCCCAGCCGGAGCCGGGCTTCTACTTTGCCGGCATGAAGTCCTACGGCCGCGCGCCGACATTCCTGATGATGACTGGTTATGAGCAGGTCCGGTCGATCATCGCCGACATCGCCGGTGACAAGGAAGCGGCAGAGCGGGTGGAGCTGGTGTTGCCCGAAACCGGCGTCTGCAGCCGGCCCGTCACGAATGGTGCACAAGAAGACGGGTGTTGCGGCGGACCGGCTCCAGCCGAAGCCGACGCCTGCTGCAAGCAGGATGCAGACGCGAAGGCCGGTGGAGCAAAGGGCTGCGGGTGCTCATGACGCCGCTTCGTCCAAGCGCGCTAGGCTGGCTGATCCGCAACGACGGCGCCCTCCGCCGTCGTTGGCAGCAGCAGAGTGAGCAGCCAGCAAAGCGCCAACATGACGGCCGAGCCGACAAGGCATCCTGTCATGCCGCCGAGCTGATACAGGAGGCCCGATAGGAGCGTGCCCATGAGCCGCCCGCTCGCATTGGCCGCGTAGTAGAACCCGACATCTTCAGCGGCCTTTTCCGACCCGGCGTACGCCAGGATCAAATAGGGGTGCAGGGAAGAGTTGACGGCGAAGGCGAGGCCGAACAGGGCCAGCCCGACCGCCACGACGAGATCAGGCCGCTGGGCTTGAGCGAACTGCAGCGCAACTGCCAGCGCGACGGGGACTGCAACCAGCAACAGCGACCAGAGGCGCGCCGCAGGTACTTCGAGGCTCAGGCCGTCGGCACTGCGAGAGACGACCCGAGGCGCAGCGGCCTGCACAACACCGTAGGCGATGGTCCAGGCTGCGAAAAAACCTCCGACCTCTAGGAAACTCCAGCCATCGGCATAGAGGAAGACTGGCAGGCCGACGACGAACCAGACGTCGCGCGCACCGAACAGAAAAATGCGAGCTGCCGCCAGAAGGTTGATGGCGCGTGACTTGGCGAACAGCTCCTTGACGCTCTTCGACGCCTTGGCTTTGCCGAGCTCGCGGGGCAGCGACAGAAGCCCCATGACGAGGATGGCACCGATCAGGGCCGCCATCAGCCAAAGCGCACTGCGGAAGCCGAGCACCTGGAGGAGCAGGCCGCCGACGAAGAAGCCGAGCCCCTTCATCGCGTTCTTCGATCCCGTGAACCAGGCCACCCAGTTGAAGAGCTGGCCCGCACCCTCTGCACTCGTCGCCTTGATTGCGGACTTGGATGCAGTTTTGGTGAAGTCCTTGGCCAGCCCCGCAATGCCTTGCGCTCCCACAACCCAGGTGACAGCCACGAGGGCGGACCAGGCCGGATCGAGCGCGGATAGCATCACCAGGCCGCTGATCTGAAGCAGCTGCCCGATCATCAGCATGCGCGGGATGCCGAAGCGCGTCGCGAGCCAGCCGCCCACGAGATTTGCGAGGATGCCTGCCAGTTCGTAGAGCAGGAAGAGAAAGGCTAGCGTGAACGGCGAATAGCCGAGCTGGAAGAAGTAGAGCAGCACGAGCATGCGCAACGCGCCGTCGGTGAGCGTGAACCCCCAGTAGGATGCTGTCACGATCAGATAGTTGCGGACTGCGGGTGTCATGGCCTCATGCTCCTCGCGCAATCACGATATTGGCGAGGTCGACCATGCGGCAGACATAGCCGATCTCATTATCGTACCAGGCATAGATCTTGAGCAGGGTGCCATCGGTCACCATGGTGCTCAGGCCATCGACGATCGAGCTTCTGGAGTCGTTGTTGTAGTCCGCCGACACCAGCGGCCGCGTCTCGTATCCGAGAATGCCGGCAAGAGCGCCACGCGCTGCACCAGCAAACAGCTCGTTCACTTCCGCCTCGGTCGTGGGCCGCTTCAGCTCGAACACGCAGTCGGTGAGGCTGGCGTTGAGCACGGGCGCGCGCACCGCATGGCCGTTGAGCTTGCCCTTGAGCTCAGGATAGATCAGCGCGATTGCCGTGGCGCTGCCGGTGGTTGTCGGCTGCAGCGACAGCATCGCCGAACGAGCCCGTCGCAAGTCCTTGTGCGGGGCGTCGACGACGACATTGGTATTGGTCGGATCATGAATCGTGGTGATCTGACCGTGGCGGAGGGCTCCGCTTACTGGGCGATGGGCAACGAACCTCGCACAGAAAGCCTTGAATAGTTCAACTATTTTTGAAACGTTATGCCGATGGACGAGAAGCAGATCGTCGCGGCGCTCGCTGCGCTGGCCCAGGAGCACCGGTTGCGCATCTTCCGCCTGCTGGTGGCGCACGGGCCATCAGGAATGCCGGCTGGGGAGATCGCCGACAGGATCGGGATCGGCGCGACCAATATGTCGTTCCATCTCAAGGAGCTGGATCGGGCCGGACTGCTACGCGCGACGCGTCAGGGCCGCTTCATTCGCTACGCCATCCACGTCGACGGCATGCGCGAGCTGCTGACCTATCTCACGGAGCAATGTTGCCAAGGCCGGCCGGAGCTATGCGGCGATGTTTTCCGCCACGCAGCCAACGCATGCGGGCCGGCCAGGAAAAAGAAGCGGGCCCGGGCGGGCTGACGCCGCAGACTTAAACGCATTTGGAACGCGAGGCACATGACACTGTTTGAGCGGTATCTCACGGCATGGGTGGCGGTGTGCATGGTGGCCGGCGTCTTGCTGGGTCATCTTTTTCCGATCGTGTTTCAGGCGATCGGTGCGGCCGAGGTCGCGCAGGTCAACCTGCCGGTGGCGATACTGATCTGGCTGATGATCATACCAATGCTCATCAAGATCGACTTTGCCGCGCTCGGCCGAGTCAAAGAGCATTGGCGCGGTATCGGCGTGACGCTGCTCATCAACTGGGCGATCAAGCCATTTTCCATGGCGGCCCTTGGCTGGTTCTTCATCGGCTACGTGTTCAGGCCATACCTGCCGGACGAGCAAATCAATTCCTATCTGGCCGGCCTGATCTTGTTGGCTGCCGCGCCGTGCACCGCCATGGTGTTCGTCTGGAGCAACCTGACCAAAGGCGAGCCGCACTTCACGCTGACGCAAGTCGCGCTCAACGACACGATCATGGTGTTTGCGTTTGCGCCAATCGTCGGGCTCCTGCTGGGGCTGGCGGCCATCACCATTCCCTGGAGCACGCTGCTCCTGTCGGTGTTTCTCTACATCGTCATCCCGGTCCTGGTTGCGCAGGTCATAAGAAGCAGGGTGCTGGCACGCGGTGGTGAGCAAGCGCTTTCCGGCTTGCTCGCTCGGCTGCAGCCGCTCTCGCTCATTGCGCTACTGACCACGTTGGTACTGCTGTTCGCTTTCCAGGGCCGTCAGCTCGTCGATCAGCCGCTGGTGATAGCGATGCTGGCCGTGCCGATCCTGATTCAGGTCTACTTCAACGCCGGGCTGGCGTACGTCCTGAACCGCAGTGCCGGCGAGCAGCACTGCGTCGCCGGTCCCTCCGCGCTTATCGGCGCCAGCAACTTCTTCGAACTGGCTGTAGCGGCGGCCATCAGCCTGTTCGGCTTCAATTCAGGTGCAGCGCTCGCCACGGTCGTGGGTGTGCTTGTCGAAGTCCCGGTCATGCTGTCGGTGGTTTATGTCGTCAATGCATCCAAGGATTGGTACGAGCGCGGAGCGTTGCCGAGGCGCGGCGCCGTGGAGCGCTCGCATCAATGAGGCGGCCGAGGCGGGGCACGCTTCGCGTCTCTTCTTTGTTTGCCTTGGGTTTGCAGTGTAGATTGAAGCGCAAAATCAAGAGACTGGCCCAAGAAGGCCGGCTGGCCGTCGGTAGCGGCAGAGGTGCCGGTCCTGACCGCGGTACGTGCGCCCTATGACGCGGCGTGGGCGCAGTTTCACGGCGGACTTGGTCGAGGGTTGCCAACGGAGCTCGACGCCATCGTGGCTTGGGCTAACGCTACGGTTCCGAAGACAGCTTTAAGGCGTGGAACCACCGAATCATCCGACTGGCGCGAGAGGGATTGAACCTACGACCTTCAGGTTATGACCTGACAATCGCGCCGACGGGTTTCGCGCGGGGGACCGGTAGCCGGTCTCAATGTCTGAGCCCAAGCTCCTAGGATCAGTTTGCCTTTCATGCTAGCCGAACCACCTTTGGACGAACGTTGTGCGCAGTGCCGTGGCACTGTTCAGCAAATTTTTCGCGCCATCCCCTCGGAGCCGGCGTGGACAACAGGCTGTGTTCGGGACCTAGGTTTGGGATCCATTGGCAAAATGCTATGCAAAGTAGCGTGAAGTCCCGTGAGGTTTGGGACCGCTAAGTATCTGAATCATGGGGCTCCGTGGGGTCCCCTCGGCCCCACCACCCAGGCTCTCCAGCCATTGATGTACCTAGATTTTCAGCCCTGAACCCCAACGGGCCATGCCTTGCGTCAAACATCCCAGAGCAGCGGCGGCCAGCTTCTTCTGCTCGGCAGCCTTCGTGTAGCACGTCGCCTCGAACATGCGTCGCAGGATGCCGCTCTCGCGGAAGCGCTCGTGGCGGGCGCGCGAGCATGCGCAGTGATCGGGAAGCTTGTCCTCAATGCTCAAACCACAGAACCAGCGGTACGCTAGGCTCACCTGCACGTCGCGGCACAGCAGCCGCTCCAAGCGGATGGCGAGCACGTAGCCGAGGAGGAGCATCCAAACTCGAGCGCCGGATCAATCGACGGTCGCCCTGTCAGTTCTTGACCTTCGGTAGCGCCTTTGCCTGCTCCTCCGTCAAGGTCAAAACGACCCGGTCATTTTGCAGCTTGAATTGGACAGGCGTCACGCTGACGCGGGTCTCGCCCATGCCGAGCAGGCCGCCGAGGTCGGCGTGCATCTCTACGACAGTGTTGTCAGCGGCGCGCTTGAACGCCGCGACCTCGCCGAGCTCCTTCCCGTCGCTGCTGAATACCCGCTTATCGATCCAGGATCTTGCCTGGTCCTCGGTCAAGGAGATTTTTTGGCTATCCGGCTCCACCGTGGCCGTTGGCGACGCGTGCGGCGTCGTCAGCTTCTTGCTGTCAGTGCTATCCTCGGCACCGCCTTGGCCATTCGGCTTCTCAGCCGTTTCAGGCTTGCCGACTTGAACATCGTGACCGGACGCGTCCGGAGATTGCGAAGGAGCCGATTGCTTGGCCAGCGGCTGATCGGTTATGCCCTTGTCTTGAGCCGCGGGCATCCCAGCGGGTGCGATCAGTGCCGAGGCAACAATCAAGGGAAATAGCAGGGTTCTCATTTTGACTCCCGGTGGCCGCGATGCCAATGTGAGATGGAAACGCCGGCGCAAACATGTCGTTCCGCTGTTTGCTGAACTATAGCCATCGTCGCAAGGCCGCGCGATCCGGGGTGGAGAAAAGCGGTTGGGCTGCCTATCTCACAACGAGCAGGATGCGAGACACGGCGTGAGAGGACAAGCTATGGCCAAGAACAGGATTTGCCTGTGGT
Source organism: Bacteroidota bacterium (assembly GCA_050260355.1). Taxonomy (GTDB): domain Bacteria; phylum Pseudomonadota; class Alphaproteobacteria; order Rhizobiales; family Hyphomicrobiaceae; genus CADEFX01. Next base: position 7,100 of record JBLNBZ010000052.1, read on the forward strand.
ACGATAAGGATGCCGAGGCTGCTGCCCGCTTCTACGCCGAGACATTTCCCGACAGTGCGGTGGGTGCCATCCACCGTGCACCCAGCGACTACCCGTCCGGCAAGCAGGGCGACGTGCTGACGGTCGAATTCACAGTCGCCGGCATACCCTGTCTCGGCCTCAACGGCGGTCCGGCGTTCAAGCACAACGAAGCCTTTTCGTTCCAGATCGCCACCGACGATCAGCAAGAGACCGACCGCTATTGGAACGCCATCGTCGGCAATGGCGGCCAGGAGAGCGCTTGCGGCTGGTGCAAGGACAAATGGGGCGTCTCCTGGCAAATCACGCCGCGCGTCCTGACCGAGGCGCTGGCGGCCGGCGGCGATGAAGCAAAGCGCGCGTTCGATGCGATGATGGGCATGAAGAAGATCGACGTTGCCGCGATCAAGGCGGCGCGGCGCGGCTGACGCTTCATCGCAAGAACTTCCAGCATTGCTGCGGTACCCGCCTGATTGCCCCGCACTGCGCTGCCGTTAACCACCGGCGGAGACTCTACGAGCCTGTGTGAACACACCGCCTGCTTTGCCGGCGCACTGCACGGTTCCCGCGAGACAACGCAGGAGGGTCGGTTCTACCTTGCCATCTGACGACAGCGACTGATCGCCTATGTTCGGCAAAGCGTATTGGCGGTCAGCTAATAGCCATGATCAAGCCCATATTCGGGGCTTTCTGGCATTCGGCAAAAAAGCGGTTGAAGCACCCCTGGGAACGGCCGCGATAGCGGTCGACAACGAAATGCTCAAAGCGGCCTCAGATCAGCCAAGCGTTCAAATCTGCGGCATCGCCTCGGCAGTGCCCGAATATTGCATCGACCAGTCCGTCACGCGCGATATCGTCCTCGCTAACGCGCCGGAATTCTGCAGCCACGCAGCTCTTTTTCAGAACACGGGGGTGAAGACGCGTTTCTCGTGTGTGCCGGTGGAGTGGCACCTGGAAGCGCAGGGATGGTCCTCGCGAGCCACTGTATTTCGTACGGCCGCCGTCAAGCTGCTCGAGGACGTAGCGCGACAATGCACCGACCAAGCTGGCATTGCTCTGGATGAGGTTGAAGCCATTGTCACTGTCTCGACAACCGGTCTTGCGGTGCCAACCCTGGACGCCATGCTGGCCAACCGCCTCGATCTTGCGGCGTCCGTGGAGCGGTTACCGATCTTCGGTCTGGGCTGTGCTGGTGGCGTGTCCGGACTTGCGCGATCCGCTCGGTTGGCGCATTCGCTGCCAGCCGGCAATGTGCTGCTCCTGGTCGTCGAGTTGTGCACGATCAACTGCCGGACGAGCGACCGCTCGATCAAGAACTTCATTTCGGCAGCCTTGTTCGGTGACGGAGCCGCCGGCGTATTGTTGCGGCGCCAGTCAGGACGGGAGGCCTCGCGGCCGCTGGCTCGCATCGTCGCCGCAGGTGAGCACATGTGGCGCCAAACCGAGGACATGATGGGCTGGTCGATTGAGAACGATGGCTTCGGCGTCGTTTTGAGCCCGGACATTCCGAGGTGTGCGCGGCATGAGCTCCGCCCCGCGTTGGACAGCTTCCTTGCTCGACATGGTCTGGCTCTGGACGACCTCGACGGAGTCATCCTGCATCCGGGAGGGCGCAAGGTGCTCGAGGCTGTCGAGGGTGCTCTCGAATTGCCGCATCAAGCGCTGAAGCACGCTTGGGACATCCTTGCCGAATACGGCAACATGTCGTCGCCGACGGCATTGTTTGTTCTCGAGCGCACGTTGTCGTTTGGCGCAACTGGTCGTCACCTCTTGATTGCACTCGGGCCAGGTTTCACGGTCTCGTTCTGCCTCGTTGATCTTTGACTCCCGCTTTCTGAGAGGGCATGCCGTGACGGACTTTGCCGCCTCAATCACCATCCTTTCATTTGTGACCGCGCAGAGGTTGGCCGAGCTGGTGTACGCGCGCCGCAACGAGCTGCGGCTCAGGGCGCGAGGGGGACGGGAGTATGCGGCGGAGCATTACTGGCTGATCGTAGCTTTGCACGGAGCTTGGCTGGGCGGGCTCTGGCTGACATCGATCGGAAGGTCACCAAGTCTGTTCTGGCTCGGCACGTTCATATTCTTGCAGGCGCTGCGGCTTTGGGTGCTGGTTACGCTCAAGGAGCGTTGGACGACGCGCATCATCGTCCTCCCGGACGTCGCCCTGATCACTGAAGGGCCCTATCGCTTCATGCGCCACCCCAACTACGCAATCGTCGCGGCAGAAATCCTGGTGCTTCCACTGGTATTTGGACTCTACGCGTATGGCATCGCATTCACCTTGGCCAACGCCGGAATTCTCGCCATCCGCATCCGCGCGGAAACTCTTGCGTTGCAACGCGCGGCATCGCCATCGACCGAGCTCAGCCGAAAAGCCTGACCCGCAATATTGTTGCCGGCCGCTGATCGGGCCCAAACCGGTGAAGCTGCGTCTCACCGCGCGGCCTTTTGGGCGTCAGCCTCCTCGATACGCCGCGACAGAATGAACCGCTGCAACTTGCCGGTTGCGGTGAAGGGCAGCTCATCGAGGATCTCCAGCCGCTCCGGAAGCTTGTAATCCGCCACCTGCCCCTTGAGATACCCGACCATTTCCTCGAGGGTCACGCTTTCGCCCGTCTTCGGGATCACGCACAGGCAGTTGCGCTCGCCCAATCGAGTGTCTTTGACGCCGATGACCGCCGCATGCAGCACCTTGGGGTGGGTGTAGAGAATCTCCTCGACCTCCCGCGGAAAGAACTTCTTGCCGCCGCGGTTGATGATCTCCTTGTTGCGCCCGACGATGCGCACGTTCTTTTCAGCATCGGCGTAGACGCCCAGATCGCCGCTTCTGAACCAGCCATCGGCGGTAAAGCCTTCCTCGTTGGCTTTGGGATTGTTGTGATAGCCCAAATGCACGGTGGGTCCCCAAGCGGCGATCTCGCCAGGCTCACCGGGCCCCACGTCTCGACCTGCCTCGTCGATCAGCCTGAGCTTCATGCCCTCGACGCAACGCCCGATGGTGCCGTTGACGCGTTCCGGGTCGTCGGTGAACCGGGTGTACGTATGATAGCCATCCTCGAGCATGCCGTAGAGCTCGATCAGGCGCCCCTTCATGCGGCGGTTGAACTCGCGCAGCGTCTCAACCGGGCACGACGCTCCGCCGGTGATGACGACACGCAGCGAGGACAGATCATAGCGATCAAGATCCGGCTCGTTCAGCATGGCAATGATCGAGGCCGGCGCAGTCGAGATCTTCGTCACGCGCTCGCGCTCGATGAGCTGCAGCGCTGCCTTACCGGAGAAGCGGTCGAGCAGCACGACCTTCGCGCCGAGCATGAGAGCTTGAACCAGCTCGAGATAACCCCAGTTGAGGCCGATCGGCAGATAGATGAGAAACACATCGTCGGCGGTACAGCGCATGTCGCGAGCGTTGAAGCGGCATGCTGGCAGCGTCGTATTGAAGGAATGCAGCACGCACTTCGGATTACCGGTTGTTCCCGAAGTGAAGGCCATGCGGAAGACATCGTTGGCGCCCATGCGCACACGGGCATCCGGCGCGAGCGGCGCGGTACGTGCGAGCCCGTCGGGAAGCGAGAGCGTGTCAGCGCCGGCTTGACCGTCTGCCACGATCACAATTCTCAAGTCCGGCAGACCTGGCTGCAGCGAACGCACCATCGCCGGATAGTCGAAGCCCTTGAATGACGTGGGACACACATACGCCCGCGACTTGGAAAAGCGCAGAATGTAGTCGACCTCACGAGCACGAAAGTCAGGATTGATCTTGTTTGCAACCGCGCCGATGAGCTCGAGCGCAAAGAACACGTACGCGAACTCCACCCAGTTGGGGAGCTGCAGCGTCACCACATCGCCTGCGCCGATGCCCTGCGCCTTGAGAAAAGCCGCGGTTCGATCAATCCTGTCTTTCAGTGCGGAATATGTGACGCGAACCTTGGGATCGACGACGGCCTCGCGGTCGGGGTGGGCGGCCACGCGCTCCGACAGCAGGTCGTAGAACGTCTCCTGACGCCAATCGCCTGACCGCGTGAACTCTTCGATTATTTGTGGGCTCAGTCGGGTCTGGAACGTCATCGTTTCCTCGCTGGGAGCTCCCGCGCGCTTTGCCTTGCCAGGCCTTATTCCGCAAGCGTTGTCGCGGTCGAGCACATATTTTCCGTTGTCTCCTTCGCAGAGCCGATGTTGAGTTGTCCATCGGCTTGCCGCCTTCGATCAAGGCACAATCCGCCCGCGACGCTCAAGGAGGAATATGCGATGTCGGTCGATTACAGCCATTACAAGGCCCTCAAGTTCAATCGGCCGAAGCCCAGGCTCCTCGAGGTCATTCTTTCGCAGCCGGGCAAGCTCAACGCGCTCAACGCCGACGGCCATCGCGAGCTTGCCGAAGTGTGGCGCGATATCGACAAGGACACCAGCGTCGACGTCGTTCTCTTGCGCGGAGATGGCAACGTCTACTCGGCCGGCGGCGATCTGAAGCTCGTTGAGGGCATGGCCAACGACTGGAAGACGCGCATGCGGGCTTGGAAGGAGGCCAACGATATCGTCTACAACGTCATCAATTGCTCCAAGCCCACCGTCGCCGCCATCGAGCGCGTGGCGGTCGGAGCGGGGCTCGCGGCAGCGATGATGACGGATATCACGGTAGTCGGTCGCAACGCGCGGATCATCGATGGACATACGAAGCTCGGCGTTGCTGCCGGCGACCACGCCGCGATCATCTGGCCATTGCTGTGCGGCATGGCCAAGGCCAAGTACTATCTCATGCTCTGCGAAACGGTCACCGGCGAGGAGGCCGAGCGCATCGGGCTCGTCTCCATGGCCGTCGACGACGACAAGGTGATCGAGACAGCGATGGGCGTGTGCGACAAGCTTCTGGCTGGCGCGCAGGTGGCGATCCGTTTCACCAAGCATTCGCTCAATAACTGGTTGCGCATGGCAGGCCCGACATTCGATGCCTCGCTTGCGCTCGAGTTCATGGGGTTCGGTGGGCCGGAGCTGGCAGAGGGCCACAAGGCGCTCACCGAAAAGCGCAAGCCGGCCTTTCCTCCCGGCAGCCCGTACTAAGAGGCCACGATGACCGAATTCGCAGGCAAGGTTGCACTCATCACGGGAGGCAGCCGCGGCGTAGGCCGCGCCGCGGCCCACGAATTTGCGCGACGGGGTGCCGACGTGGCGATCGTCTTCAAGTCCAGTCGGGATCTCGCCGACAAGGTGACGAGCGAGATTCGTTCGCGCGGTGTGAAGTGTCTTGCCCTGCAGGCCGATCTTGCCGATGCGGATGCGACGCGGCGCGCCTTTGAGAGGGCGGTGGGCGAGTTGGGACGCCTCGATGTGCTGGTGCACTCGGCCGGTGCTCAGGTGAGCTGGCGGCCCGTGCGCGAGCACGATCCCAAGATTTGGGCCGATTTCATTGCCAACGATCTGGTCGGCGGGTTCAATGCCATCCAGCAGGCCGTGCGCCATATGCGCACTGCCAAGAGCGGCGTCATCATCGCCATCTCCTCCATCGCCTCGCAGATGTGCCAGTCGCGCAATTCGCAAGGAGCCGCTGCCAAGGCTGGTCTGGAGGCCCTGATCCGCGTTGTGGCGCGTGAGGAGGCGCGTTCCGGCATCCGCGCCAATGCAATCCCCATCGGTCTGACCGACACAGAGCAGACGCAGGAAGCGATGGCTCAGTGGGGACCGGAAGCGGCCAAGAAGGTCGTCGAAGCCATCCCTCTTGGCCGCATCGGCCGGCCTGAAGAGGTCGCTAAGCTCTGCGCTTTTCTGGCGAGCGAGGACGCGAGCTATATCACTGGTAAGGTGATCCAGCTCGACGGCGGCCAGATTATCTGCGGATGACACCCCCAGCACAACGCGCGTGCTCGCCCCGCTTCGGCTCCCGAGCCTTTCGCTTCACGGCACGCCCGATCTGTAGCTATATTACGCGTGAGAAGGCGCAAAAGCGCCTAACCGAGCCACCGGAGGAAACGCAATGACCAAGACGACATGGAGTTTCGTGCACAACAAGGCGACCGACGCCACGTGGACGCCGGGCCTGCGCGAGATCTTCGAGTACCGCGATCTCGGCATCAAGGACGGCACCAAGGGCGACTTTGTCGCTCATCTGATCCGTCATAACGGCAAGAAGACCAAGGACGAGGTGCAGCAGTGGCACGTCCACGACTGCACCTTCCAACTCGTCTATGTTCTGAACGGCTGGGCCACGTTCGAATACGACGGACAGGGTCAGAAGACCATCCGCAGGGGCGACTGCATTCTTCAAGTTCCTGGCATCAAGCATCGTGAGATTGCCTGCTCGGAGGATTTCGAGGTCCTCGAGATCGTCTCACCCGCGAATTTCGCCACCCGCATCGTCGAAGCGCCGAAAGCCGACGCTGCCGAGTAAGCGCGCAGGCCTCACGATGGAGACGCCGCGCTGCGTCGGATCAGTTCCAAGTTCTCAAAAGCATGACCAAGCGGCAGCAGCACCTGAAGGCGGCCGCAGATGGGAGGAGATTAGGCAATGACCAGGAAGATTGGCTTTTCGCGTCGGCGGCTGATGAAGGGCGCCGCATCGGCCTCGATGGTAACGCTGGCGGCTCCAATGATTGCGCGGCGCGCATTCGCGGCTGCACCGATCAAGATCGGACTGCCGTTGGCGCTGACGGGGCCCCTCGCCTCGGTTGGCACTCAGCAGAAGCGCGGGGCGGAGCTGTACGCCAAGCTGCAGAACGCCAAAGGCGGGATCAACGGCTCTCCCATCGAGCTGCTGATCGAGGACACGGCTGGCAATCCGGCCAACTGCGTACGCAAGGCGCAGGAGATGGTGGAGCGGCAGAATTGCCGCCTGCTCACAGGCATCACGCTCTCCTCGGAGGCGCTGGCCATCGTGCCCAAGCTGGCTGAGTGGAACACAATCTTCATCTCGTCCGACAATGGCGACGGCCGCCTCACGGCCGAGTCGTTCGTTCCGAACTTCTTCCGCGCCAACATCTCAGGCCCCATGGGGACGCGCGCCGTCTCGCTTTATCTGCGCGAGTCGAAGCTGCAGAATTTCTATGCGATCGGCCTCGACTACGCCTGGGGGCACAACAGCGTTCAAGTGTTCGAGGACGAGGTGAAGCGCGCCAAGAAGAACTTCATCGGCAAAGTGTTCGCACCGACGGGCACCAAAGACTATTCGACTTACATTACAAAGCTTCGCCAGTCTGGCGCCGATGCCGTGTTCATCGTCATGCAGGGCGATGACAACAACGCGTTCCTGTCGCAGTCGCGCCAGTATCGCTTGCCGGAGAAGATGCAGCTCCTGACGGAAATCGTCGACTTGGCCAGCATCCGCGCAGTGGGCGAGGCCGCGCTCGATCTCGTGGGCTCCTCGCGCTACAGCTTCACCTACGATCACCCGCTCAACAAGGAGTTCGTTGAGCTGTGGCAGAAGGAATACGGCACGATGCCGGACACCTTCGAAGGCGAGCAATGGCAGTGCATGAAGGTGTTCCAGGCGGGCATCGAGAAGGCCGGGACCATCGACGCCGACAAGCTGCGCCCGGCGCTCGAGACGGTCGCGCTTGAAAGCATCAAGGGCAAGATCGCCATTCGCAAGTGCGACCACCAGGCGGTCCAGCAAGGGTTCATGGTCAAGGTCGTCAAGCGTGGAGATGCTTTGATTCCAGAGGTGATCGCGACCTATCCTGGCGAGCGCACCACGCCGCCGTGCAACAAGATGACGTTCGACGACTGACGTATCGTCGCCCGTGCGGGCCCGCTTGCCGGCCCGCGCGGGCGGCTCGAGCCGCCCCCTCCAAGCTGCGGTCGCCGGACCATGCAATGAGCACTGTCGCCTTTCTTCTGACGCAGACCCTCAACTCCCTATCGCAAGCCGCACTGCTGTTCTTTCTTGGCGTCGGTCTGACGCTGATCTTCGGCATTATGCGGATCGTGAACTTCGCGCACGGCACCCTCTACATGCTTGGCGCATTCGTCGGTTATACGCTGGTGCAGGTCACGGGCAGCTTCTGGGTTGCACTGGTCGTCGCGCCGCTGGTCGTCGGAGCACTCGGCACCGCCTTTGAGCTCGCGATTTTGCGGCGCCTGTACGGGCGCGATGGCAGCACCTTTCTGATGGTAACCTTCGGCCTGGCGCTGGTTGTGGGCGACCTGGTGCGCCTGATCTGGGGCACTAACGCGCTGCAAGTGCCAGCGCCGGCGGCTCTGTCGGGAGTCGTGTTCGTGCTCGATGAGCCGCTGCCGGTCTATCGGCTGTTCCTGGCCGCAGCGGGCATAGTGGTTGCACTGGCGCTGTGGCAGTTTCTGGAGCGCACACGCCTCGGCCTGCTTATCCGAGCGACCTCGCAGAATGCCGAGATGGTGCACGCGCTCGGCGTCGACGTGAACATGGTGCGGTCGGGCGTGTTCGGCATCGGTTGCGCCTTGGCTGCACTGGGCGGCGTTCTGGCGGCGCCGCTCCTGTCCGCTTCGCTTGGTATGGCGGCGACGGTCATCATCGATGCCTTCGTGATCGTCATCATCGGTGGCATGGGCAGCTTCCTGGGCTCGCTCATCGGAGCACTGCTCGTTGCCTTCGTGCAGGTGTTCGGCAGCTACTACTTTCCGGACGGAGCGCTCGCCTTCATGTACTTGATCATGTTGGGCGTGCTGATCGTGCGTCCAGGCGGCCTCCTCGGCAAGGAGGCCTGAGCCTATGTCCGCACGGCTCTGGTTCGTTGCCGCGCTGCTGGTGCTCACCGCGGCACCGCTTGGTCTGCCGCCTTTCGCCATGACGCTGCTGACCGAGGCGCTCATTCTCGGCCTGTTCGCAATGAGCCTGGACCTGATGGTGGGCTATACCCGCCTCGTCTCGTTCGGCCATGCCGCCGCCTACGGCATCGGCGCGTATACCTCGGGATGGCTGCTCCTGCATACGGGAATGCCCACTCCCTTCGCCGTGTTCGCGGCCGCGCTGCTGTGCGGCGTCGTGGCCATTGGTGTGGCCTGGGTATGCACGCTGGCGACGGGTGTGTCGTTCGCCATGCTCACGCTGGCGTTCGCCCAGCTCCTTTATGCGATCGCGTTCAAGTGGACCAGTGTGACGGGAGGCTCGGACGGGCTTGCCGGCATCCCGCGAACTCCGGGTCCGTTCGGCATCACGGTCTTTGCCACCAAGGAAGGCTTTTACTACTTCGTGCTCATCTGCCTGGTGGCGGCGTTCCTGTTCTGCCGTGCGCTGGTGCGCTCGCCGTTCGGCATGGTGTTGCGCGGCATCCGCGAGAACGAGGCCAAGACGCTGGCGCTAGGCTACAACACGCGCCTGTACAAGATCGCGGTAGTGGCGCTGTCCTATGCACTCGGTGGCCTGGCCGGCGCGCTCTACGCCCCATTCGCGGGCTTCGCCAATACGGAGCTGCTGTTCTGGCTGCTGTCGGGGCAGGTGCTCATCATGGTGATCGTCGGCGGAGCGGGGACGCTCATAGGGCCGATCCTCGGAGCCGCCTTCTTCATGCTCGTGGAGCATCAGTTGAGCTCATATACGGAGGCATGGGCGCTGTTCTTCGGGGCAATCTTCATTGCCTTCGTGCTGTTTGCGCCGCAGGGCATCTGGGGGCTGGCCACCGCCCGAAGGGGCAGCAGCACAGCGGCGGAAGGCTAGGCGCATGGCGCTACTCGAGCTTGATGGATTGACCCGCCGCTACGGCGCACTCATCGCGGTGGACCGCGTCTCGATGCGGGTCGAGGCCGGCGAGGTTCGCGCCGTCATCGGTCCGAACGGCGCGGGCAAAACGACTCTTTTCCATCTGATCAGCGGCATCGTGAAGCCGACTGAGGGAGCCGTCCGCTTCAACGGACGCACGATCACGGGCATGCCGGCCCATCGCATCTGTCAGGGAGGCATGTCGCGCACCTTCCAGCTCACCGCACTGTTTCCCGAAATGACCGCACGCGAAAACGTGCGCCTGGCGGCACAAGCGCATCACGCGCAGCGCTGGCAGCCGCTCGGCGGCGCGGGCGTTTTCGCGCAGGCGCAGCGGCACGGCGATGAAGCCCTGGAGCAGCTCGGGCTCATGCCCATTGCCGACCGGCCGGCGGGGGTGCTTTCGCACGGCGATCAGCGCCTGCTCGAGGTGGCCATGGCGCTGGCGCAGCGCCCCCGCCTACTGCTGCTGGATGAGCCGACGCAGGGGCTGTCCGTGGAGGAGACCGGCCAGGCCGTCGAGACACTGGCGCGGTTCCTCGCGGACACGCGCGTGACGGTGCTGCTGGTCGAGCACGACATGGAAGTGGTGTTCCGCCTCGCCCACAAGATTTCAGTGCTGCACCGAGGCGCTGTTATCGCCGACGGCACACCCGATGAGGTCAAAGCCGACGCCCGCGTCCAGGAAGCCTATCTTGGAGGACTGGACTGATGCTGGAGCTCCAGGGCTTGAACGCACATTACGGCGCGAGCCACATCCTGCATGGTGTGGACCTCGATGTAACACCCGGGCAGATATCAGCGGTGCTCGGGCGCAACGGCGTTGGCAAAAGCACGACGGTCAAAACCATCATGGGCCTCGTGCGGCCCACGTCCGGCTGCGTGCGGCTCGGCGGCCAGGAAATCACCGGCTGGCTGCCTCACAGGGTAGCACGCGCCGGCGTTGCCTACGTTCCAGAGGGGCGCCTGATCTTTCCCGATCTGACGGTGATCGAGAATATCAAGGTGGCCCAGCGCACGCCGGCCAAAGCGTGGCCAATCGACCGTCTCTTGGAGTTGTTTCCATCCCTGGCGGAACGGGCGGGGAATAAAGGCTCCCAACTCTCCGGCGGCGAGCAGCAGATGCTTGCCATCGCGCGTGCCCTTGTCAGCGATCCGCAGGTGATTTTACTCGACGAGCCGAGCCAGGGGTTGGCGCCGCTGGTGGTGCGAGAGCTGGCGCGGGTCATACGTCTGTTATGCGAGAGCGGCGTGACGATCCTGTTGATCGAGCAGAACCTGAAGCTGGCGGAGGCGGTCGCCGGTCGGCTCCACATCATGGTCAAAGGGCGCGTCGTGTACTCGGCAACGCCTCAAGCCTTCCGCGCCGAGGAGGACGCCATCCGCAGGCGTTACCTAACCGTCTAGTTTGCGTGCTGGTTCCGCCAGATATGAGGTTCCGTCAAGCCGCAACGACGCTGGCAGGCTCGCAGGACCTGCCGAAGAAAAGGCTGCCGATGACGCTCCGCGATCGGTCTGTCAAAATCCCTGACGCATAACCAGCCTGCGCGTCCTGACGTTGGGCGAGGACCAATTTTGCGCGAACGCGGCGCCTTTTGGCAGCCTCCGCCGTGAACTGCTGCCGCGGCAGCGCGTGCTAAGCGTTTGCTCGTCGCCGCAATACCGTCTACTCTTCCTTTTACGGCGTGCTCGGCGCGGACTTTATGGTTCAGAGGTATTCGGGCGCCTCCCCCTTTGGCCGAGCGACTTCAGAGTTCTTCCTCCAGCCACCGTTTCCCGACGGCCTGGGGTAAACAGTCTGGTGGATATGTCCGAGAGTAAGCTCGCCGAACGAAACCTTGCCAAACATCTGGAAGAGCAGCGCACGCTGTTCGAGCTGACCAACAGCTTGTTCCGCGCAAACGGCGCAGACGCGGTGTTCGACGCGGCACTTGACGCCATATTGCAAGCATTGTGCTGCCAACGGGCGTCTATTCTCCTTTGCGACGATTCCGGTGCGATGAAGTTCGTCGCGTGGCGGCGTTTATCGGAAGGCTACCGACAGGCGGTCGAAGGACATTCCCCATGGACCCCGAATACCGAAGATCCTCAACCCATTTGCATTGAAGACGTGAGCTGCGCCCGACTGGAGGATTGGCTGGAGGCGACGATCAGGATTGAGGGAATCTTCGCAACCGCCTTCATTCCTCTCGTCGCTAAGGGCGAGCTCATCGGCAAGCTCGCAGCATATTATGATAATCCCCATGTGTTCAGCGATGCTGAAATCGATCTTGCCATCACAATCGCTCGTCAGCTTGTATTCGGTTTGCAGCGCATGCGGGCCGAAAAGGAGCGGGCCCTCGCTGAGCAAGAATCCCGGCTGCTGACCGCGATCGTCGAGGCTTCCCATGACGCAATCATCAGCAAGGACCTCAACGGCATCATCACAAGCTGGAATCTCGGAGCGGAGCAGTTGTTCGGCTACTCGCCGGAAGAGGTGATCGGCAAGTCGATCACTATTTTGATCCCGCTGGAGCGCCGCAACGAAGAAATCGAGATCCTGGGGCGGATTCGCCGCGGAGAGCGCGTCGAGCACTTTGAGACGGTGAGATTGCGCAAGGATGGCACGCGCATCGACATCTCGCTGCGAATCTCGCCCGTGCTGGATGCAACGGGAAAGGTCGTCGGCGCATCAAAGATCGCCCGCGATATAACCGAGAAGAAGCAGGCGCAGGCTCGCCAAGAGCTGCTGACCAGCGAAATACACCATCGGACGAAGAACTTGCTCGCCGTGGTGCAAGCGGTTGTCTCACGAAGCTTCGAGAACAAGCAGACAGTAGCGGAAGCGAAAGATGCCATCCTCAGCCGCCTTCAGGCCTTGGCTCAGACCCATGACCTGCTGATCGACCGCAATTGGAAGGCAGCCGATATGGCGCAAGTCGTGCGGATGGAAATGAGCGCCTATGCTGACCGCGTCACGATTGACGGACCAAGCATTAGTTTGAATGCAAGGGCCGCGCAGAACTTCGCGCTTGCCCTGCATGAGCTTGCGACGAACGCTGCGAAGTACGGAGCGTTATCCAATTCGACTGGTCGCGTCCAGATAACCTGGAGCGTGCAGCGTGAGAGCGGTTCAAGTCAGTTTGCCTTTCGTTGGCAGGAAATCGGCGGGCCACGGGTGGTCGCATCGACGAGGAAAGGCTTCGGCAGCACTGTGCTGGTCTACGTGATGCGCGAGTACTTCGACCCTCCACCACAAATAGCCTTTGAGCCGGGCGGCGTAGTGTATGAATTGAGAGGAGCTTTGGACGCGATAGCGGTCGAGGACCCGCCGAAGTCCGGAACTCCTAAGACGGCCGGCTACAATTCCTGACGCGTCAGGTACCGGGCCCTCGATCTCTATCCCGATCCGGAGAGGCATCTTGCAGGCGACAGTCGGCTTCGCTCGAGGAGGGCCTACAGACCCAGCCAGCGGGCAATGATATTGCGCTGGATGTCGTTGGTACCTGAGTAGAGCAGGCCGGGAATAGCATCCCGCAGCGCGCGCTCGGCGCCATACTCCGACATCGCTCCGTATCCGCCGAGGACCCGTACGGTGTCGAGCGCCGTTTCGACGAGGGCTTCGCTGGCAAACAGCTTGGCAACTGCAGCGTCCAAACCGACCGTTCGCGACGTTTCGAGCCGGCTCGCGGCGCGGTAGGTGAGCAACCGCGCCGCCTCGAGGCGAACCTTCATGTCGGCGATCCGGTGCGCCACGGCCTGATGCCGCCCAATCGGCAGTCCGGACGACTTCCGCGTCCGCGCATAGTCGACCGCCTTCTCCAAGAGCCGCTCCATGACGCCGAGATGGCCCGCAACCAGGCAGGCGCGCTCCCACTCCATGGATTGGTTGAAGATGGGTCCGCCAGCGCCAACCGAGCCGACTACTGCACTCGACGGAACGCGAACCCCATCGAACACCAACTCGCCGATCGGGCAGGTGCGCAGTCCGATCTTCTTGAAGACCTGCCCCTTCGTGAAGCCAGGGGTGCCTGACTCGACCAGAAACGCGGTGATTCCTCCGAGATATCCCTTTCCCGGATCGGTCACTGCGTAGACGAGCGCAAGATCCGCGACCGGGCCATTGGAGCTGAATGTCTTGACGCCGTTGATGATGAAACCGTCGCCGTCTGGCGCCGCGCGTGTCTTCATCGCGAATGGGTCGGAGCCGCTCTCCGGTTCCGTCATCGCGTTGACGGCAATCATCCGGCCGGTGCACAGCTCGGGCAGGTAGCGCTGTTTCTGCTCCGCGCTGCCGTGCTTCCAAATGGGCACGACGCAGGCGAGTAGATGCGCGCAAATCGCAAATACCAAACCGCCGTCCTCGCATCCGTAGCCGAGCGCCTCGATGGCGAGAGCGGTCGAAAGAGGATCAGTGCCGCTTCCCCCGTACTCCTCCGGGACAGGAAGTCCTTGCAGTCCCGTTTCTCCACACTTGAGCCAAAGCTCCTTCGAAAAGGCGTGCTGCTCGTCGCGCTCCAACGCTCCAGGGCTCAGCTCCTTCTGGGCGAAGCGGATGATGTGATCGCGCAGCGCCCTCTGGGACTCGCTCAGGGAGAAATCCACTATGCAAGCCCTCTCAGGCGTTGATAATCGATCTTGTCGGTTGAGGTCTTTGGCAGCTCCGCCAGGACGGAGATGCGATCGGGGACCATGTAAAGCGGAAGATTCTGCGAGCAAAACTGCTTGAGCTTGACGACGGAGGCGGGTTCCTCCTCCGTCCACGCGATGAATGCATGGACATAAATCTCGCCAGCCTCGTTCGTCGCGGCGATCACGGCCGCCTCTGGAATCGCCGGATGACGATGGAGGGCCGCCTCGATCTCGCCGAGCTCCACACGATAGCCCCGGCGCTTTACCATGCGATCCCGCCGCCCGAGGAATAGGTAATCACCGGATACGCCTTCTCGCACGATGTCACCGGTCCGATACCATTGCTTGCCGCCCTCGGACAGGAACGCACGGGCGTTCTGGTCGGGCAGGTTCCAATAGCCCAGCATGACCGACCCGCCGGCCACGATCAATTCACCCTCCTCGCCGCGCGGCGCCTCGGTATCGCTGGCAAGCACGACGCGCGTCTGGTCGCCGGAGCACGCGCGGCCGATCGGCAGCGTCTCCGCGTCGTCGCTATCGATCTGCTTGGGCAGCTTGAAATAGGTGCACACGTTCGTCTCGGTCGGCCCGTACAAATTGTAGTAGACCGGATGTGGCCAGCGAGACATCAACGCGCGCAGATGCTTAATGGGAAACACCTCGCCCGCAAACAGGACGAGACGCAGCGACGAGCAGTCGAAAGCTTCCAGTTTACCGTGCTCGACCAGCATGCGCAGGATGGAAGGAGTCGAATACCAAACCGTAATGCGCCGCTCGGCGATGAGCTTCGTGAGAGTACCTGGCTGCTTGCCGGCGTCCGATCCGATCAGAACCACTGAAGCACCGTGCTTAATCGGAACGTAGATATCGAGAATCGAAAGATCGAAATGAAACGGGGCATGCGAGCTGAAACGGTCGCGAGGCGTGGGCTTGAACTCCTCGGAGCACCAGTCGACGAAGCTCATCGCCGTCGCGTGCGAATGCATCACCCCTTTCGGCAGGCCGGTCGAGCCCGACGTGTAGAGGATATATGCCAGATCGCGCTCCGCCGCGGCGCTTGCGCGACCGGAGCGTTCCGGCACGAGAATGAGAAGCCCGTCCATGCCCACGCCTGATAGCGGAAACGGGTGTCGGCTCCAGCCCTCGTGCCCCAATTCACCGTGAAGAGCATCGACGTTGGCGCCGAACGCGACGATCGCCTTCACCTCGCAGTTGTTGAAGATGAAACCATTGCGCTGCGCGGGTGCGCTGTAGTCGACGGGGACGTAAGCCGCGCCAGCCTTCAGGATTCCGAAAATGGAGACCAGCGCACCAATCGATTTCGGCACGCACAGTCCAACGCGGTCACCTTTGCCCACGCCGATCGAAACCAAAGCGCGCGCCACGTCGTCGGCGAACCGATCGAGGTCCTTGTATGAGATGGCATTACCAGCGACATCCATCGCGGCAACCGCCTCCGGGGTGCGCGCGGCACTCGCCACCAGAAGCTCGTCCAGGCGCATGTGCGCTCTCCCTTCGCGTGCCGCCGCCTGCAGCTGACGGCATCTGCCCGAGACAAGTTCAATGCAGGTATGCTAGTTCTCCGTGCGGAGCAACCTCCACATTCGGTTGTGGCCTCCCTCCAAAAGGGACCGTTGCCGGTCGCGGGCGACATCGCTTGAATGGCACCCGGCGAAAATTCTCAGTCCAATTCGGGCCTTTCCCTCTAGTGACGGAGAGAACATTGAGCAGGGAGGAAATCAAGCTGGCGATCCGGGATTATGTCGTTAAGGAATTTCTGCCGGGCGAGGCCCCCGAGAGCCTTACCAGCGATACGAAGCTGTTCAGCGACGGAATTCTCGACTCGCTCGCAAGCCTGAAGCTGGTCTCCTACCTGGAGGAGCAGTTCGGCGTGACGATCGAGGCGCACGAGGTCGATGTGGATCACTTGGATACCCTCGACACGATTGCGGACATGGTAATCGGCAAGATCAGCTAGCCATAAGATCTGCTGCAGTCTGCGTTTTGAGGGAGGGAACACGGACGTGGACGCTTCAGATCCGACCACCGGTCGGCACAGCCCGGCCTCAGCAGTATTTCGTCAGCTCATGGCCAGCGACTGGGCGCCGCGCTTCGTTGTAATCTTTGGCGCGGCGCTGGCGTTTTCTCTTCTCGCGATGGAGTTCTTTGAGCCGCACCCCTACTACGGTGCAAAGAAGATAGCCGCTGCGACGGGCTGCGTGGCGCTGATGTTGGCTGGCGCCGCCTGGGAGATCTTATCGGGTCGAAGGACGGTCTCGGAGGGGCTGAAATTCTGGTCGGTGGCCGGCTACGTTGCGCTTCTGGTCGCCGCATTCCATGCCTACCAAATGGAAACCCGGGCTTTTTATGAGCTCATCGGGCTGCTCACGCTGTTTGGTTTCATCATAAATCATCATCTTCCGGGCAGATATCGACAGCCCTTCTTCTTGTCCTTGTCCATCGTTGGCATCGCATGCGTATTCGGCGCCTCGAGCGTTGCTGCTGCAGTCGGACTTGTCATCATCAGCCTGGCGCTTGTCGGGATCTGTCACCTTCCGATCTCGATGTGGGCGCGCATCGCGCTGCTGGCGGCCTGCGCGGCCGGGCTCGCCCTGGTCCGGATCGGATGGCTCTACGCCGGCTGGGCGGCGGTGATCCTGCCC
>JBLNBZ010000053.1:0-47729 GCA_050260355.1 Bacteroidota bacterium
CGGAGGCTGCGAAGACCGCCAAGGAACGGCGGGCCGCGGCAAAGTTTGCCGCCATCGAGAAGCGCCGCAAGCAAGCTGAGGCCAGGCAGAATGACGGCGCGTCGCAATCCACCGTGGAGACGGCTACGGCGCCGCCGAATCCGACCGACGAGCAAGCTGAGCAGCAAACGGATGTCTCGGCCAAGCGCGTGGCACGCCGCGAGCGGGACTGCCCGCAGGCCGGAGAGGATATCCAGGTTCCCGGCTGGTACGTCGTCAAGCAGGGCGACACGTTGTGGACGATTGCGGAGCAGTACTACCGGCGGGGAAGTCGCTATCGCCTCATCCGGAAGGCGAATGCTCGGCGGATCACCTCGGCCCGACGCATCTATCCGTGCCAACGGATTTATCTGCCGAAGATCCTGCGACGGGCCTGAGCCGCGTCCGCACGCTTTTGCACGCTCGTGCGGCACCGATCATGTGCGCAAGTGCGCAGCGGGGGCGTCGACAACGCATGTCGCGCCCTCTAAGCCATATCGCATGCAGCTTTTCAACACACAGGATCGGCAGAGCGCCTTTGCCGCCGCCCTCCGCCGCCTCAGCCCGGACCCCACCAGATTCCGCGCCCTGAAGGCCCTGGGCCCATACGTGTGGCCGCACGAGCGGCCGGACCTGCAGCGCACCATCGCCCTGTCCCTGCTCCTGATGCTGGCGGCCAAGGTCGTGACGGTGCTCATGCCCTTCACCTTCAAGTGGGCCACCGACGCGCTCGTGGCGGCAAGCCGCGGACAGCCGCCCACGGCGTCGACCCTGTCCTGGCTGGTGGGTGCACCCGTACTCGCGACGCTGCTCTACGGGGCGTCCCGCATCGGCATGACGGCGCTGTCGCAATCGCGCGAGGGGATGTTCGCCAAGGTCGCCATGCATGCGGTGCGCAAGCTCGCCCTCACGACCTTCGAGCACATGCACCAACTGTCGCTTCGCTTCCACCTCGAGCGCAAGACGGGCGGGCTGACGCGCGTCCTGGAGCGCGGACGCGCCGGCATCGAGAACATCACGCGCATGACGCTGATGACGCTGGTGCCGACCATCGTCGAGTTCGCACTGGTGCTGATCGTGTTCGCTCTGGAGTTCGACTGGCGCTACGTCGTTGCGGTATCGCTGATGATCGCGCTGTATCTCGCCTTTACGGTGCGCGCGACCGAATGGCGGGTGCGCGTACGCCGCGACATGAACGAGAGCGATTCCGACGCCACCACCAAAGCCGTCGACAGCCTGCTCAATTACGAGACGGTCAAATACTTCGGCGCCGAGGAATGGGAGGCGAGGCGCTACGACCGCGCTCTGGAGCAGTACGAGCGTTCCGGCATCAAGACCTACACGTCGCTTGCCGTGCTCAACACGGGCCAAGCCATCATCTTCACGCTGGCACTGACGGGCTGCATGGCCATGGCAGCCATCGACGTGATGGGGGGCACCAACACTGTCGGCCAGTTCATCATGGTCAATGCCCTGATGCTGCAGCTATTCATTCCGCTCAACTTCATGGGCATGGTGTATCGCGAGATCAAGCAAGGCATCACGGATATCGAGCGCATGATGGACGTGCTCGAGCTCAATCCCGAAGTTGCCGACAAGCCCGGTGCAAAACCGCTCGACGTCAGCGGCGGGGCCGTGCGCTTCGAGAACGTGAAATTCCACTACGAGCCGCAACGACCGATTCTGGACGGGCTCTCATTCGAGGCACCGGCGGGCAAGATGGTGGCCATTGTCGGCCCGTCGGGCGCGGGCAAATCGACGATCAGCCGCATACTGCTGCGCTTCTACGACATTGCCGGCGGGCGTGTGACCATCGACGGACAGGACATCCGCGATGTCACGCAGAAGAGTCTGCGCGCCGCCTTCGGCGTGGTGCCGCAGGACACCGTGCTGTTCAATGACACGATCCTCTACAATATCCGCTATGGCTGCGCCGATGCCACCGACGAGGAGGTCTATGAAGCAGCGCGCATGGCGCAGATCGACGAGTTCATCCGCACGCTGCCGGACGGTTATGCGACCATGGTCGGCGAGCGCGGGCTCAAGCTGTCGGGGGGAGAAAAGCAGCGCGTCGCCATCGCCCGCACGATCCTGAAGGGCCCCCCTATCCTGGTGCTGGATGAGGCGACGAGCGCGCTCGACAGTCACACGGAGAAGGAGATCCAGGACGCGCTCGACCGGATCGCGAAGAACCGCACGACGATCGTCATCGCGCATCGGCTGTCGACCATTGTGCATGCCGACAACATTTTGGTGCTGGAGAAGGGGCGCCTCGTCGAGCAGGGCACGCATGCCGAGCTGATGCAGAGCGGTGGGCTCTATGCCTCGCTCTGGAACCGTCAGCGCCAGGCAGAGCGGGCGCGGGAGGATCTGGCGGCGGCGCTCGAGGCGGAAAAGCGCCTCGAGGGCGAGAGGATCAGGGACGGCAGGATCGGGCCTCCGAACATCGCACTGGAGTTCGCCCACCGCGGGCGCGGCCGATCATCGCCGGGGCCGGATGATCCGCCGGTCTAGGCGTCCCGCGCGGGACGGCACGCCTGGTCGCGCATCGATTCCGCCGCCCGGGCAGCGTAAACTGGCACTATGGACCAATCAGCCTTTCGCACACTGAGGAGAGGATTTGTCACCGCTGCGGCGGCCGCAGCCGTCATTCTGCGCACTGGATGGCACCTGTTCGTGCTGCTGCTGCGCCGCGTGGCCGAGGTCGCGCTCGCACTTGTCATCCTGTTCGAGGAATGGGGTTGGCGGCCGCTGTCCAATCTGCTGGCGCAGCTTGCGCGCTGGCAGCCGCTGGCGCGCGCCGAGGCGGTCATCGCCGCGCTCCCGCCCTACCTTGCGCTCGTCGCCTTCGTGCTGCCGACCGCCCTGTTCTTTCCGCTCAAGCTGCTGGCCTTGTACCTGATCGCCAAGGGGCAGGCGGTGCTGGCAACCGGCGTGTTCGTCTTTGCCAAGGTGTTCGGCACGGCTTTGCTGGCGCGCTTGTTCCAGCTCACGCAGCCGGCCCTGATGCGGATCGGCTGGTTCGCGGCGGCCTACCATCGCTTTGTGCCGTGGAAGGACGCGATTTTTGCCGCCATCCGCGAGAGCTGGGTCTGGCGCCGTGGGCGGATCTTCAAGGCAAGGGTCAAGAAGGCGGTCGCGGCGCTCTGGATCGAGGTGAAGCCGCGTCTCACCACCACGCTGGAGGAGATTCAGCGGCGCATGCGCCTGTGGCTCAATCGGGGGCGATGAGGACTTAAGCGGCAAGCGCCAGGGGATTGTGTTTGGCCGGCTCCTACCTGTATTCAGCTATTGACCCAGGCGGAGGGCACTCAGGCGTTAGTCGCCGGCAAAGATTGCCCCTGACCACGAATGAGCTGTTGGGCGCGACCCGACCTCGTCGGTCGCTCGGTTGTTGAGCCGGTCCTGGGAAAGTTCATGCAGAGAAGTATGCGTTTTTCCATTCTTCGCTCACTGGCGAAGAGGTTTCTGCCTGCCTACCGCATGCGCCCCATGGACGTGGACTGGCAGTCCGATCCCGAGTTCTGCGCCTATCTGAAGCGGTTTGGACAATCGACGAGCATGACGAGCGGCCGCCGCTGGGCGGTTCATCAATTGCTGCGACTTGTCGACTCTGTCGAGGGCGACACCGCCGAGTGTGGCGTGCACAAGGGCGCGATGTCGTTCCTGATCTGCAAGTCGAACGAAGCCTCGGCGATCGAACGCACGCACTTCCTGTTCGACTCCTTTGAAGGCCTCTCCACCTCGGATCGCTTCGACGGCACGCACTGGAGCCGCGGAGACCTCAGCATCGATGAGGAGACGGATGCCAGGAACCTGGCTGGATGCCGGGTCCAGCTCATGCGTGGCTGGATCCCCGCCCGCTTCCCGGAAGTCGCGGATCGCACTTTTGCTTTTGTCCACATCGATGTCGATCTCTATCAGCCGACCCTGGACAGCCTGGAGTTCTTTTATCCGAGGCTGGGAAAGGGCGGCATCATCGTCATCGACGACTATGGGTTCTTGACATGTCCCGGTGCGACGAAGGCGTGCGATGAATACTTCGCCGGGAAGCCGGAAAAGCCCATCGCCTTGGTGGATGGCGGAGCCTTCGTGATCAAAGGCACGAAGTCGGGAGCAAGAGCTGCTCTGATTTGAGCCAGCGGCATGTGCCAGCGGGGATGCGGGGAGCCCGAGCACGGGGGCGGCCGGCAGGGCGCGCCGCATAGCCCGGCCTTTCCGCGAAATCAAGCGCGCACTGAGGAATTTGGCGCGCGACCGCTTAGGCAAGCCGCACCGGCATAGGCCGCCTGCGATCCGATCATGCTGGGCCACGCCGTTTTCCCTTGCCCGCCCCGCCGTGAAGGCGCTAGGCCTACGCGATCCCAATTCAGGCAAACCAGTGCGTTCGAGAGGGGAGTATGCCCATGCGCGTCTATTACGATCGTGATGCCGACATCAACCTGATCAAGAGCAAGAAGGTCGCCATCATCGGCTACGGCAGCCAGGGCCATGCCCACGCGCTCAATTTGCGCGATTCCGGCGTCAAGGACGTGGTCGTCGCCTTGCGCAAGGGCAGCCCCTCCGCCAAGAAGGCCGAGAACGAGAAGCTCAAGGTCATGGACGTGGCGGAGGCCGCCAAGTGGGCCGACGTCATGATGATGTTGACGCCCGACGAGCTGCAGGCCGACATCTATCGCGATCACCTGGCCGCAAACATGAAGAACGGGGCCGCGATCATGTTCGCGCACGGCCTCAACGTGCATTTCAATCTGATCGAGGCGCGCAAGGATCTGGACGTGGGCATGGTGGCGCCGAAGGGCCCCGGCCACACCGTGCGGTCGGAATACGTTCGCGGCGGCGGCGTGCCGTGCCTGATGGCAATCGCACAGGACGCCTCCGGCAACAGCCACGATCTCTTCCTGTCGTACGCTGCAGCCATCGGCGGCGGCCGCGCCGGCATCATCGAGACGACCTTCAAGGAGGAGTGCGAGACCGATCTGTTCGGCGAGCAGGTCGTGCTTTGCGGCGGCCTCGTGGAGCTGATCCGGGCGGGCTATGAGACGCTGGTCGAGGCCGGCTATGCGCCCGAGATGGCCTACTTCGAGTGCCTGCACGAGGTGAAGCTGATCGTCGACCTGATTTACGAGGGCGGCATCGCCAATATGAACTACTCGATCTCCAACACGGCTGAGTTCGGCGAGTACGTCTCCGGCCCGCGCATCATCACGGACGAGACGCGCAAGGAGATGAGGCGCATTCTCAAGGACATCCAGTCGGGCGAGTTCACCTCGAACTGGATCCGCGAATGCAAGGCCGGGCAGCCGAAGTTCAAGGCCATCCGTCGCAACAACGACGCGCATCCGATCGAGGAGGTCGGCGCCAAGCTGCGTGGCATGATGCCGTGGATCAAGGAGAAGGCGCTGGTCGACAAGACCAAGAACTGACCTCGATCCACTCCGGCGATCCTGTCCGTGCGGCGGGGTCGAGTTGTCTTCGGCCAACTCCGGCGGCGGGTGCTCTGCCGCCGGAAGGGTCCGTCCGACGTCGCGTCGGGGAGGGAGGTGTGTGGCGGTGCGGCGCCAGACAGAACCTTCCGGCAGAGCAGCTCGGCCGCCGCGCGCCGCTCCGAAGAGAGGCGTCGGCAGCCAAGCCACAACCGGTCAGCAGGACATGCGGGACGTCGCTGCCATCCGGGAATGGATGCCGTCAACGAGTCGGATGAGGCACTGAGATCGTGATTACTTTCGGGCCGTTGTAGGACGATTTCGCGGCTCGCAATCACGTCCGGTAACGGAGCGGAAATAGTGTTCGCACGAGTACAAGCCCCTGGTCGGACACGCGAAAGACTCGCAGTGACGAAGGCCATCGGCGCCACTCAGAGGCGGCTTGGATGAGACCAGCAAATTCGGCATTGTGCGGGCTGGCTGATGAACAACCACGGACGCCCACATGCGGCTAGCCTTTCACACGCTCGACGTTTTCACGCAGAAGCGCTTCGGCGGCAATCCGCTCGCCGTCGTGCATGATGCCGACGGGCTCGATACCCACCTCATGCAAACGGTGGCCCGCGAGTTCAACCTGTCCGAGACCGTGTTCGTCCTGAAGCCCAAGAGCGCCGCCCACACGGCTCGCGTCCGCATCTTCACGCCTACGGCGGAGGTGCCATTCGCCGGCCATCCGACGGTTGGCACGGCCGTGCTACTGGCTGAGCTGCGGGGAGCCTCGTCGGGAGGCGACGGGGATGCCCTCATCGTGCTCGAAGAGGAGGTGGGCCCTGTCCGCATCGGGGTGCGGCTGCGCAGGGCGGCCACGTCCTTCGCCGAGTTCGATGCCCCGCGCCTGCCAGAGGAGCAGGAGGCCCCTCCGCACCTCGACCGCCTGGCCGCCATGCTCGGGCTCATTCCGTCCGAGATCGGCTTCGAGAACCATCGGCCGACAAGGTTCACTGCCGGCAATGCCTTCCTCTTCGTGCCGGTGACGAACCTGGAGGCGATGGCCAAGGCTCGCGTGATAGAGCCGCATTGGTCGGCGGCCTTTTCCGGACAGCAATCGGTCGGGGCCTTTCTCTACACGCGCCAAACCGTACATTCGACGTCGGCTTTTCATGCGCGGATGTTCGCTCCGCACGTGGGAGTGCAGGAGGACCCGGCCACAGGCAGCGCCGCTGCCGCCTTCGCAGGCGTGGTGCATCGCTTCGATGAGCTGACGTCGGGCACCCATCGCCGCGTCATCGAGCAGGGCTACGAGATGGGCCGCCCCAGCCAGATCGAGCTGTCGCTGGAGACCGGGGGCGGCGCGCTTGCAGGGGTGCGCATCGGCGGGCACGCCGTACGCGTAAGCGAGGGTACGATCGAGATCTGAGTTAAACCGCCCGAATATTCGCTTGCCATTTATCCTGGGCTTCGGCTAATTGGACTGCTAGTGCAGCATCGGTGATGGGCCTGAGCGCCCAACAACAATGAACCAGCGACCGACATATTCGATTGCGGCCCGGTTCGACGCGTCTTTCGCGGCTGCGGATGCTTGCCTTCCGGCCATCCCATCCAGCCCTGCCCTTCTGATCCTCCTCCTTACCAGCCCCTGAGCCTCTGGTTCCGGCAATATTTGCCGACGGTCGCTCAGGGGATACAGGTTCAAGCGAAGCTGATGCATTGAACGCCGGCTCGCATCTGGGCTGGCACGACCGGATGGAACAACACAATGACAACTGCCAACGACAATTCCGATCGAGTTGCTGATACGCGCAAGGAATCGGATCGCGTTTTGATTTTCGACACGACCCTGCGCGACGGGGAGCAGTCTCCAGGCGCTGCCATGACGCTGGAGGATAA
This sequence comes from Bacteroidota bacterium, assembly GCA_050260355.1. GTDB lineage: Bacteria > Pseudomonadota > Alphaproteobacteria > Rhizobiales > Hyphomicrobiaceae > CADEFX01. The sequence goes on from JBLNBZ010000053.1 coordinate 7,332, forward strand.
GCTGAAAGTCGCCGAGCTCCTCGACACGATGGGCATCGACATCATCGAGGCGGGCTTCCCAATCTCTTCCAACGGCGACTTCGAGGCCGTTACCGAGATCGCGAAATTGGTCAAGAACGCGGTCGTGTGCGGGCTCGCGCGCGCCGGCCTCAAGGACATCGATCGGGCCGGCGAAGCGGTGCGTCACGCCAAGCGCCCACGCATCCACACGTTCATCTCGACCAGTCCGGTGCATCGCAAGTGGAAGCTGCAGATGGATGCGGAGCAGGTGATCGAGGCCGTGGCGCAAAGCGTCGCGCATGCGCGCAACTACGTGGACAACGTGGAATGGAGCCCGGAGGACGCGACGCGTACCGAGCGCGACGTGCTCCTGCGCTGTTGCGAGGCAGCGATCAAGGCCGGTGCCACGACCATCAATATCCCCGACACGGTCGGCTACTCGGTGCCCGAGGAATACTACGCCCTGATCAAGATGCTGCGCGAGACGGTGCCCGGCGGCGACAAGGTGGTCTGGTCTACGCATTGTCACAACGACCTCGGCATGGCAGTCGCCAACTCGCTGGCCGGCGTCAGGGCCGGAGCGCGCCAGGTCGAATGCTGCATCAACGGCCTGGGCGAGCGTGCGGGCAACGCGGCGCTCGAGGAGATCGTCATGGCCCTCCAGGTCAGGAGCGACGTGCTCCCCTACTGGACGGGCGTGGATTCCACCAAGTTCACGCGCGCCTCGAAGCTGGTGTCGGCGGTGGCGGCCTTCCCGGTGCAGTACAACAAGGCGATCGTCGGACGAAACGCATTCGCGCACGAGAGCGGCATCCACCAGGACGGCATGCTGAAGAACAACCAGACCTACGAGATCATGACGCCGGAGAGCGTCGGGTTGTCCAAGTCATCGCTCAGCATGGGCAAGCTGTCGGGCCGCCACGCCTTCCGCGAGAAGCTGCGCGAGCTCGGATATGAGCTCGGCGACAATGCGTTCCAGGACGCCTTCAATCGCTTCAAGGAGCTCGCCGACAAGAAGAAGATCGTGTTCGACGAGGACATCGAAGCGCTGGTCGATCAGGAGGTCGCCTCTCAGTACGACCGCGTCAAGGTGATTGCGCTGACCGTCATCGCGGGCACCGGCGGCCCGCAGAAGGCGACCATCACGCTGGAGGTGGACGGCAAGCAGCACGTGCGCGAGGCGACCGGCGACGGACCGGTCGATGCCACGTTCAACGCCATCAAGGCGATCGTGCCGCACGAGGCGCGCCTGCCGCTCTATCAGGTGATGGCGGTCACGGAAGGCACCGACGCGCAGGCGGAGGTGATGGTACGGCTCGAGGAGAACGGACGGACCATGACCGGGCGCGGCGCCGATACCGACACGATGGTCGCCTCTGCGAGGGCCTACGTGAGCGCACTCAACAAGCTCCTGCTCAAGCGTACGCGCGGGCTGCATGCTCAGGCGATGGTCTCCTGAAGGACGGCCCGCACACCGGACTGATCGATGGGAACCCCGGCTTCGAAGGCCGGGGTTCTTGCTTGGGCGGCGCGGGTTCCTTCCTAAACGGCAGATGAGCGACGCATTCAAAGAGGGTTCAGGGGCCGACGGCGAAAAAGGAGGCCAACGCAGCGATGCGTTGCCTCAAGCAAAGCTCTCGAAAGGAGTGCCCGCTCATGACCAAGTATCTTCTCGCCCTTGCCATTGCTGCCGGCGTCGTCTCCCCCGCGCTCGCGGATTTCTATATCGTCCGTGGCGCCGACAAGACGTGCAAGGTCGTCGACGCAAAGCCGGCCGACAAGAGCGTGACGGTCATCGGTGACAAGGCCTACAAGACCAAGGACGAGGCCGAGAAGCAGGTCAAAACCGTCTGCAAGTAACGACTTCTGCTTGCGATTGCAGCGGGCTCCGCTCCGGATGGGGCGGGGTCTGCTTTTTCGCGTGCGCCACGTGCGCGGTCCGGTGCCGGCAAACCGGGCGATCCTGACCCCGCGAGTGGCCACGTGCTCGTGAGGGCGCCGGTTTCGGCATGAGAACCTCGAGAACCTTGCCGATGCCCCGCGTGAAATCCGCCTGGCGGCTGGACAAGGCGGCAGCGCTCATATAGAGAGGCGACCCTTGAGGGGTCAGCATGGCCCTCTCCGCCGTTGGTCCGGGCGCATAGCTCAGTTGGTAGAGCAGCTGACTCTTAATCAGCGGGTCCCAGGTTCGAGTCCTGGTGCGCCCACCAGACCGTTCCGATAGTCGGCGGCTTTGATTTCGCAGGAACCCTCGCGGGGGCGAGGCAATCCCGTGCCTTGTTGTTGGCCTCTCACCCTCTCGAGGAGATTGCTATGGCGACGAAAGCCGAACGCGGCACCAAGCGGACGTGCCAGGACGCCTCTTGCGCAGCGCGCTTCTATGACCTGGCCCGCAATCCGATAACGTGTCCCGTCTGCGGCGCCAAATATGAGATCGTTGTCAGGGCGCCGACCGTCCCGCGTCAATCGGCTCGACACGCCCCTTCCATCGCGCCCGTCGCCCCTGAGCAGGAAGCGGAAGTCGTACCTGCCGAGCTCGAGGAGGCGGACGAGGCCGTCGCGCCGGCCGACGAGGAGACCTTGCTCGAGGAGGTCGAGGAAGGCGACGACGACATGTCCGGTATTGTCGGCGAGCCGGGGAAGGAAGAGCCCTAGTCGACGCGTCCGATGGTCCTGCACGATTGCTGACTTGCGGGCTCGATCGTTTGTGTCTCTTCAGCGCAGCAAGCGTTGCACGAGAGCGCGCGAGAGGTAGCCGAGCACCACCCACGGAAGCGCGGCAAACGCGCCGATCGCGAACAATGATGCGCTGAGCGACCAGCCTCGCACCTGCATGAGCAGCAGCTCGGCGAGGAGGCTTGCCACGAGCGTCAGCGGCACGATGTGCCTCCACGAGGTCGCGAGCAGTCCGCAGCACAGTCCAAGGGCGATCGTCGGCCAGTCGATGAGCTTGGCGAAGGCGATGATCGTGAGGTTGTCCACGCCGTCACCTTGTCTTTCGGCCGCGGGACCGACGCTTCACGCCGCGATCCGCGGCGTGATCGGCCGATAGAGGCCGACGCCCTTGAGCCCGAACAAGCCGGCGGTCAGGTGTCCGGGCGGAAGGATCGCAATTCCCCGGCGTCCCGCCGAACGGTCGAGCCCGACGCTATCCAGCCATGTGATCGTGGACTGCACCGCCGCCGGCAAATTCGCATCGGCTTCCGCCACGAGCAGATGCGCATCGATGGGAACGTCTGGCGTGTGATCGATGCCGGCCAAGAGATTGCGATGCCAGTTCAGATGCTGGGCCTGCCACTCGCCGGTGGAGGCCGGGCCGCCGTGAGCCTCGTATTCCTTGCTCTCGAAGACGGCAGGCGATGCCACGTCATGCAGGGCAAGCCAGGGCGACGGGCTCGCGGTGAGGGCGCGAAAGCGCTGCGAGGCACGAAATCCGGGCACGTTGCGGATCAGGCTCGTCACATGCGCGAGGTACCAGACGTGCCAATCGGCCTCGCGCTCCGGGTTACGGAAATCCATCTCGACCATGTAGATCATGCAGAGATCTCCTTGACAGGCTCGCCTGGCGGCGATGGCACCGGGCTCTCCCTCAGCGCACTTCGCCGGCGAGCTCGCCTTGAAGGGCGACGAGCCGGCTCAACGCGGCGTCCGAGAGCGGCCCTCTGGCCACGGCAGCGGCGGCGTACTCGAGATGATCGAGCGTCGAATAGCCCACGAGAACGGTCGAAACAGCTCGATTGGCGATGGCGAACCTTAGGCCCGCGTCGACGAGGCTTTCCGCGTGGCCCTCCGTGACGAGGGCTTCGAGCCTGGTCGCGCGCTTGACATCGGTCGCATAGTCCCGGCTCGAGCCGATGGGCTCCACGAGCGCCGAGCCGAGCGGGTGTCGCTCGGTCGTACCGCTCAGCGCACCACCCGCCAGGACCCTGATGTTGATCACACCCATGCCCGCGGCCTGTGTCTTCGCGAGCAACTGCTGATAGTCCTGCGCCGGATATCCCGCCGGCAACGCCGCTCCAGCGCTTGGATTGAGGACGTTGTAGGCGACCTGCGCCGTATCGAACACGCCCGCGCCGATCACCTGCTCGAGCGAGCCCGTGTCGCCGAGCGCCGTGATGCCGATGAAGCGCGTCTTGCCCTGCTGGCGCAGGCGCTCGAACGCCGGCGCGACCTCGTTCAGCACGAGCTCAGGAGGCAGGATGAGGTCGGTTCCACCCTCCGCGATCAGGTTGTGGAGCTGGAACAGGTCGACGCTGTCACGGCCGAGCCGCTGCAGGCTTGCCTCCAGGGATGCGGTCACTGCCGCGCCAATGCGGCTGCGCTCGGCGGGCTTGATGCGGACCTTGGTGCCGAGGACGACGTCGGCGCCGAGCGCCTTCAATACGCGCCCCGTATTCCGCTCGGAGGCTCCGTCTCCATATTGCGGTGCAGTATCGAAATAGTTGATCCCGAGCTCGATGGCGCGGGCGACGGCGCGTTCCTGGTCGGCAGCATCGCCCCTCGTCATCAGGCCGCCGACGGCGCCGCAGCCGTAGCCCAAGACAGAGACATCCAGGCCGGTCCGGCCGAGCCTTCTGCGCTCCATTTCAACCTCCCACGTGCAGCACGCCGTCTTGGTCCCCTGCACGCGCTGCCCCGCGCGACCGGAGAGCGTTTGCTTTTCGGCCGCTTACTATGACGCGCGACGCCGGGTTAGGCCAGCCGCCGCCCGTGCTGACGCCAGCCATCGAGTGCGGTCGGGCACCGGAAAGCCCGTGCAAGAGGGCCCCTTATGCTCACTGCGCCAATATTCGGCTCCGGATCAGCATCTTGCAGGCTCAAAAATGAAAGGGCGCCTCGGTGCGGGATTGAGGCGCCCTATCTTCGTGACCCGCGTGCGGGGTGACGGGTCGGCATTACAACGGACCAGCTCCGTCATTATTCTCGCGCTCGAAAATTTTTTCTTGGCCACGCCGGGCTGCCATCGGGGCGTGCGATCACTTGCGCAGGAACTCGGCCTCGATGCTGATCTCGATCTCGTCCGGCACCAGGGGAATGGCGCGCTTGATGCCCCACTGACTGCGCATGATGCTGGCAACCGCGGAAAAGCCGGAAACGAACTTGCCCTTGTAGCCGGGATTGAGCTCGGCCAATGGGTGCTCGCCCGTGAAGTTCCACCGCACCTGCAGGACGGCGGGGTGGGTCTGACCCATGATGGTGAGATCGCCCGCCACCTCACCGGTCCGCTCGCCCGTCTTTGTCACCCCGGTGCTCCTGAAGGTGATGAAGGGATAGCGGGCCGCGTCGAAGAAGTCGGAGGAGCGCAGATCGCGGTCGAGTTGCCCGAAGCCGGTGAAGAGGCTGGCAACCTTGAGCGTGACGTCGACATTGGCCTGCTCAGGCGCGAGCGGATCGAAGTCGAGCGTGCCCTCGAACTCGAGGATGCGCCCCGACTGCCGCGATAGCCCGATGTGGTTCCAACTGAACGTGATGCTGGTATGCGCGGGATCGAACACATACTCATCGGCTTTCGCCGCGATCGGCGCTGTCGCGATGGCCGCAACAGCGGCCGCAATCCTTGCAATGCGCATGAAGTACACGACCATCGGGCCCTGCATGCCCCCTTTCGTCCGAACTCTTGGCTGGCCGCCGAGCCCGATCCAGCCGCGCCTTACGATGGGCGGGGACCGTAGTCGCCGAATGCGGCGGCTCCAACCTCTCCCGATCAAATCGGTGTGAGGCGCAGGGTCACAGGGCGGCGGACATGCCGCCGTCGACAGCAAGCTCGGCGCCGGTGACAAAGGCTGACTCGTCGGAGGCAAAGAACAGCGCCGCGTTGGCCATGTCCTCGACCGTGCCGAAGCGCCGCAGCGGCGTCTGGTCGATCAGCGCCTTGGCGACCATCGGATTGCGCAGGGCGCGCTGCGTCAATGCCGTCTCGACGAAGCCGGGGGCCAGCGCGTTCACGCGGATGGCGAACGGCGCGTACTCGACGGCCAGCCCGCGGGTCAGGGCCGACACGGCGCCTTTCGTGGCCGAATAGGCCGTGAGCTGGCGCAGGCCGCGGTGACTCATGATCGAGGCCACGTTGATCAGCGACCCACGGCCGGAGGCCTTGAGGAGGGGGAAGCCGTCGCGCGCGACCCGCACGACGCCGTCGAGATTGACCTCGCGGATTTTCACCCAGTCGGCGTCGGACAGGTGGCGGAAGTCGGCGCGCACGTTGAGGCCGGCATTGTTGACGAGCACGTCGAGACGGCCGTGTGCGGTCTCCACGGCACGAAACATCGCCGTCACATCCTGCCCGCGCGACACGTCGACCGTCAGAGGGGTAGCCGCCTGGCCCTGCCCGACGATCTCCTCGGCGACCGCGCGAGCCGCCTCACCATCGACGTCGGTGACGAGCACATGCGCGCCCTCACTGGCGAAACGACGCGCGATGGCGCGCCCGATGCCGTGCCCTGCTCCCGTGACGAGAGCGACCCGCCCCTGCAACCGCTTCATTGCCCAATGCCTTTCGTTGCACAGGCTTTAGGGCGCGGCACGGCGAGGATCAAGGGCGGGCGGGGAAAATGACAAACGACCGCTGCGGACACGCACCGCCGGGGCCGTGCGACCGGGCTTGCGCGGGCCTACCGCCGCCACACCTCGTCGTTGTTGTAGTAGTCGTGGCCGACCTTGAACTTGATGCCGATGCGGACGTTGTGACCGTCGAAGTCGGCGCGCTCTGTGGTGTTGTCGATCACGAAATTGCGGGAGCCGAAATCTGTGAAGAGATACTCGGCAAAGAAGATGATGTGGTTCCAGTCCACCTCGGTGCCGCCGCCCACGGTCCAGCCGGTCAGCGTGTCGCGGGCCTTGTCGTCGGTCAGCGCGCTCTTGGCGTTGAAGCCGAGCCATGCCCCGCCGGCCGTCGCATAGACCAGCCAGTTAGGGTGCACGTTGAAACCGAGGCGGCCGCGCAGGGTCACCAGATAATCCATGGAAAAGTTCGTCGTGCCGATCGAGTCTCTCAGATCACCGAGCGATCCATCGGCTTCTACGCCGAGAACCCAGCGCGAGCTGCGCCAGAAATCGTAGCCTGCGGAAATTCCACCGGCGGCACCGCTGAACTCACCCGAGCCCGTGACCGGCAGCGTCTGATTGATATCGATCCAGGTGCCCTGCGCGAATAAGCCGACGCGGACAACTCCATCGCCGTCGTAGTTCTGGGCGCGGGCGGATTCCGCACCAGCGGCAGCCACGAGCAACAAAAGAGCAACCGAGATGCGCACCATGAGGGAGACCATCATCGTGCAACCTCTTGCTGTGACAGGCGCACGCGCGCCGCAGCGCGAATCAGTGCGCGGTCGTCACATCCTGCTAGCATGCAATCGGGCCAGGAGACAGGGCTTAGCCGCTCGGCAAGTACCGGGCGCAGGCGGCAGGTGTGGATCAGCAACACCGCGGGCGAAAGCGGAGGGGCGGGACGCCTCGGCTTAGCCGGACGGCAGCCACTTCTCGCGCATCGTCACCAGTTCCTCGGCCACGCTGGGATGCAGCGCCACCGTGGCGTCGAAGTCGGCTTTGGTGGCTCCCATCTTGAGTGCAATCGCCGCCATCTGCACGATCTCGGCGGCATCGGGCCCGAGAATGTGGCAGCCGACCACCTTCTGTGTGACCGCGTCGACCAGCAGCTTCATCAGCATGCGCTCTTGCCGACCGGACAGAGTCGCTTTCAGGGGCCTGAAGCGCGCCTTGTAGACATCGAGCTTCGGGTAAAGCTCGGCCGCCTTGTGCTGCGGCAGACCGACTGTGCCGACCTCAGGGGTCGAGAACACGGCTGTCGGGACGAGATCGTGCTCGACGGTCCAGGGCTTGCGGCCGAAGACGCTGTCGGCGAAGGCGTGCCCCTCGCGGATCGCGACCGGCGTCAGGTTCAGGCGGTCCGTCACGTCGCCGATGGCGTAAATGTTTTCAACGTTGGTGCGCGAGGATGCGTCGACCTTGATCTCGCCGCGCGCACCCAGCGCAACGCCCGCCGCATCGAGGCCGAGGCCACCCGTATTGGGCGATCGGCCGGTGCCGAGCATGATCTGGTCGGCCTCGATGGTCTCGCCGTTGCTGAGGTGACCCAGGAGCCCGCGCTCGGTCTTCTCGATCTTGGTGAAGACAAGGCCGGTGCGTACGCGGATGCCTCGGCGCTCATACTCCTCGGTCAGCCCTGCTCTCAGGTCATCATCGAAGCCGCGGAGGATCCTCTCGCCGCGGTAGAGCAGCGTCGTCTCCGCGCCGAGGCCGGCAAAGATGCCGGCGAACTCGACGGCGATGTAGCCCCCGCCGGCGATGACGATCCGCTTGGGGAAGCTCTCGAGGTGAAACGCCTCGTTGGATGTGATCGCGTGCTCTACGCCGGGAAGGCTGCGGTCGACGGTGGGCCGCGCCCCCGTCGCAACCAGGATCGTGCGCGCGGTGACGGCGCGTCCTGATTTTACCAGACGCACAGTGTTCGCATCCTCCAGGAGTGCGCGCGTCTCGAAGATCTCGACCCCTGCCTTGTCCAGGTTCGCGCGATAGATGCTCTCCAGGCGCGCGATCTCGCGATCCTTGTTGGCGATCAGCGTGGCCCAGTCGAAGCTTCGATCGCCGAGCGTCCAGCCGAAGCCGGCCGCGTCCTCGAACTCGTCCTCGAAACGGCTGGCGTAGACGAGCAGCTTCTTCGGCACGCAACCGCGGATCACGCATGTGCCGCCGATCCGGTACTCCTCCGCGATTGCGACCTTGGCGCCCTGATTGGCGGCAATGCGCGCTGCACGCACACCGCCGGACCCCGCGCCGATGACGAACAAGTCGAAGTCGAAGGAGGCCATCGAGCCCAACTCCCGCAGCTAGATATCGACACCGCGCTTCTTGAGCTCGCGCCGCGCCTCGGCCTCGACCTCGCGCCCGATGCGCTCGCCCCAGCGCTGTCCGAACAGCATGGAGCGCTGTATCAGCTCGGGCTGGAGGGCAATGAACTTGGCGCCGACGCCACTCGAGTAGAATCGCGTCAGCTCCGCGATCTCCTCGACCGACAGTTTTTCGGCGTAGAGCCTTGCGACCTCCAGGATCAGCTCGTCCTTGCGCTGCGAGAAGCGCTTCAGCATCTCGCCCATGACCTCCTTGATCTCCTTCTCGGCATGAGGAGCGAGCCCCACGAAGGCGTTGGTCATGTTGGCGGTCATGAGCGGCATGAACTGATCGAACTGCTTGGCGGCCCCGACGACGGCCAGCAGCTCGCGAGCGGCGGCAACACCGTCCGCTTCGGCAGCGCCTGTGGCCTGCGCCCGCACAGGGCTGCCGCCCGCCAATGCGAAAAGGAGAAGAGCAAGAGCAAGAGCAACGGAGCGCAGGGTCACCTTGTGGTCCTCCTCGGCCGTTGCGAAACCAGCTCAGGTTGCAGAGTCGTCGTCGTGTGCATCGGCCGTCAGCAGCACAACGCCGTCGCTCGCGGCGACGATGGCAACATCGGCGAGACCGATGAACAGCCCATTCTCGACGACGCCCGGAACGATCTTCAGCGCCTCGTCCAGAAGCTCCGGCTCCTCGATGCGGCCGAAGGCGCAATCGAAGATGTAGTTGCCGCCGTCCGTGACGAACGGCTGGCCGTCGGGGCGCAGCCGCTGCTTGATGTCGCCGTGGCAGCCGGCGTCGGCAGCGACGGCTTCGATCATGTCGCGCGTCGCCCTGGCCCCGAAGCGGGCAACCTCGACCGGCAGCGGAAACGCGCCGAGCACGGCCACGCGCTTGGAGGCGTCCGCGATCACGATCATCCGCTCCGACGCCGAGGCGACGATCTTCTCCCGCAGCAGGGCGCCGCCGCCGCCCTTGATCAGGCGCAACTCGTCGTCGAGCTCGTCGGCGCCGTCGACAGTGAGATCGAGGGCAGGCGTCTCGTCCAGCGTGGTCAGTGGGATGCCCAGGCCGGCAGCCTGTACGCGCGTCGCCTCCGATGTCGGCACGCAAAGCACATCGAGGCCCGCCTTGACGCGAGCCCCGAGCAGATCGACGAAGTGCTTCGCCGTGGATCCGGTGCCGAGCCCGAGCTTCATGCCGGGCTCGACAAACTCGATCGCCTTTTCGGCAGCCATCCGCTTCAGATCATCCGCGGTCATGCGATGCCTTCATGTCCGATGCGGATGATCACGGCCGGTCACACGCCGCCCATCAGCATGTACTTGAGCTCGACAAACTCCTCCACGCCGTGGTGCGAGCCTTCGCGGCCGAGGCCCGATTCCTTGACGCCGCCGAACGGGACAACCTCAGAGGAGATGATGCCCTCATTGATGCCGACGATGCCGTACTCGAGGCCCTCGCCGACGCGCCACACCCGGCCGACATCGCGCGAGTAGAAGTAGGCCGCGAGACCGAACTCGGTGTCGTTGGCGAGCTTGATGGCTTCCTCCTCCGTCTTGAAGCGGAACAGCGGCGCCACGGGCCCGAACGTCTCCTCCCGCGCCACCTTCATGTCGCTGGTGACGCCGGTGAGCACGGTCGGCTCGAAGAAGCTGCCGCCCAGCTTGTGCCGCTTGCCGCCCAGGATCACCTTGGCGCCCTTGGCCGTGGCATCCGCAATGTGCTCCTCGACCTTCTCGACGGCGGCCTTGTTGATGAGCGGCCCGGTCGTGACACCCGCCTCGGTTCCGTCGCCGACCTTCAGCTTCTTGACCTCGGCAGCAAGTTTCTCGGCGAACTTGTCGTACACGCCGTCCTGCACGTAGATGCGGTTGGCGCACACGCAGGTCTGCCCGGCGTTGCGGTACTTGGAGGCCATTGCGCCCGCGACGGCCTTGTCGAGATCGGCATCGTCGAAGACGATGAACGGCGCATTGCCGCCGAGCTCCATGCCGACCTTCTTGACGGTTTTGGCACACTGCTCGATCAGGACCTTGCCAATCTCGGTCGAGCCCGTGAACGTGAGCATGCGCACGACCGGGTTCGAGGTCAGCTCGGCGCCGATCACGCTGGCCTTGCCGGTGATGACGTTGAACACGCCCTTGGGAATGCCGGCGCGCTCGCCGAGCTCCGCCAGCGCCAGCGCGGTCAGCGGTGTCTCCGAGGCCGGTTTGCACACCACCGTGCAGCCGACCGCCAGCGCCGGCCCGACCTTGCGCGTGATCATCGCGGCCGGGAAGTTCCAGGGGGTGATGGCGGCCACGACACCCACCGGCTGCTTGATGCAGACGACGCGCGCGTCCGACTTGAAGGTGGGGATGGTCTCGCCGTTGATGCGCTTGGCCTCCTCGGCGAAGAACTCGATGAAGGAGGCCGCGTACATCACCTCGCCCTTGGCCTCGGCCAGCGGCTTGCCCTGCTCCATGGTCATGAGCAGCGCGATCTCGTCGGCGTGCTCGATCATCAGGTTGTACCAGCGGCGCAGGATGTTGGAACGCTCCTTGGCCAGCATCTTCGACCAGACTGGAAACGCCCGCTCTGCGGCAGCAATGGCGGCCTTGGTGCCCTTGGTGTCGGTCAGCGGAACCTTGGCGATCTCCTCGCCGGTGGCGGGATTGGTGACCGGCAGCGCCGGCTCGCCAACCCATTGGCCATCTATGTAGTTTTGCCTCTTGAGGAGGGTGATGACGGGCTTGTCCATATGCTTTTCCTCCTGTCTTGGTCGGCTTGACCGATCCGTACAACGCCAATCCGGGCGCTCGCCCCATTCCTAGGCCCCTGCAGGTGTCCGCGCAAGGCTGCCCCTGGAGGCGGCCGTCTTACTAAAGCCGGTCCAGAACAGACTCGGCGCGCTCCGCCACGCCGGCTCTGGGCAAGGGAATGAGGTCGTGGCAGAGGCTGCGACAAGCTTCAGTGGTGAAATGGTAGGTGCACTCGGCCTCTTCCAGTGTCTGCGCCGAGCAGATAGCTTGCCGCGCCGACACAAGGACCGACCGGATGCAGGACCTCACCATCGTCTTCGACCTCGACGGCACGCTGGTCGAGACAGCGCCCGACCTGATCCACGCCACAAATCACGCGCTGAGCCTGTGCGGGCTGGAGCCGGTGGGGGCACAGGAGATCCGGCCGTTCATCAGTTTCGGTGCGCGGGCCATGATCCGGAAGGGCCTCGAGGCTCACGGCCACCACGTCGCCGACGACGAGTTCGAGGCTCTGTTCTCAAGCTTCCTCGCCTACTACGCGGATAACATCGCTGTCGGGAGCCATGCATTTCCCGGCTTGCAGGAATGCCTGAGCCGCGTGTCACGGGCCGGGGCACGACTTGCCGTCTGCACCAACAAGCAGGAGGCGCTGTCGCGCAAGCTGCTCGACGCGCTCGACTTATCGAAAAGCTTCGGGGCTATCGCCGGGCGCGATACGTTTCCGGTCTGCAAGCCCCATCCCGATCACCTGCGTGGCGCAGTGAAGCTCGCCGGCGGCGATCCGCAGCGCGCCGTCATGGTCGGAGACAGCGACGTCGATATTGCCACGGCGAAGGCCGCCGGCATTCCCATCGTCGCGGTCACATTCGGCTACACGGATGTTCCGGTGCACGATCTGTCACCAGATGCGATCATCGATCACTATCGCGATCTCGAGGCGGCCATCGAGCGCGTGCTGCGGCGCTGAGCCTGGCGCGTGCGGCGTCGAATGGGCTGTGGCCGCGTTAATTGGGCAGCCGCCGTGGTGCCATAATCGGCCCACATACCGCCGCCGTACAGGCGTCCCTACGAGGCCACAACCAAAGGACAGACCATGTTCAAGGGGTTTGCACTATCCGCCGCTGCCGTCGCCCTCATGGCCGGCTCGGCTCTCGCACAGCAGGCGCAACCGCCGACGACGGCGGACGAGTGTCTCAAGGCCGCCTTCGACCTCGCGCAGGCCGCAGAGGAAAAGCACCTTGGCGATGACAAGCTCGACCGGGTCGAGGAGCTGCTGACGAAGATGGAAAGCCATTGCGACGCCAATCAGTTCGCCGAAGCCATGCAGGTCGCCGGCGACATCAAGAGCGTGCTCGATGGCGAGTGAGGCTCAAGGCCTCCCGTTCAGACCTCTGCAAGGGCGATCCGCTGGATCGCCCTTTGCGTTTGGTCGCGGATCACAGGAAATGGGTTTCTTCGACACTGCAAGCTCGCTACGGGTTGCCGCACGCCCGTAACCCCGAGCCCGCATCCTTGCCCCGCACGCAGTGGCTGCTTCTGATCGTCTTGTCCGTCCTTTGGGGCGGCTCGTTCTTCTTCGTCGGCATTGCCGTGAAGGAGCTGCCGGCCTTTACCATCGTGCTGGCGCGGGTGACCCTTGCCGCGATCTTCCTGCTGCCGGTCGTGCTCGCTATGGGATTGCGCTTACCCAGAGAGCCCGCAGCCTGGACGCCGTTCCTCGTCATGAGCCTTCTCAACAACGTCCTGCCGTTCACCCTCATAACGCTGGGTCAGAAGACCGTGCCCAGCGGGCTCGCCTCGGTGCTCAACGCCACGACGCCTTTGTTCGCCCTCGTCATCGCGCACCTGTTTGCCGATGAGCGGCTCAAGGCCAACAAGTTTGCCGGCGTTGCGCTCGGCATTCTGGGCGTGGCCATCCTGATGGGATCGAACGTGCTGGCAACGAGCACGGCCAGCCTCCTCGGCATGCTGCTCTGCCTGGTGGGCTCCATGTCCTACGGCTTCGCGGCATTATGGGGCCGGCGATTGCGCGACACCCCTCCGCTGGTTGCGGCAACGTGCCAGCTCATGGCCTCCACCTTGACCCTTGGGGTGCTGGCCGCCGTGGTGGACCGACCCTGGACCCTGTCATGGCCGACGATGCCGACGGTCCTGGCCCTCCTCGGGCTCGCGCTTCTGGCGACGTCGCTGGCGTACGTGATCTTCTATCGCATCCTGTCGGTCTCGGGACCAACCAACGTCATGCTCGTCACGTTGCTCATCCCGATCACGGGCATCGGGCTCGGGGTGACGTTGCTCGGTGAAATGCTGGAGACGCGGCACATCATCGGCGCACTGGTGATCGCCTCCGGCCTTCTCGTCATCGACGGACGCCTGCTCGCGATGGGCCGTCGAGGCGCGCAAGTTGACTTCAAGCGATGACGCGGGCCGCCTCCATTAGATCCGCCGCGAACCGGTCCACGGTGGCAGGCTCCGTATCCCAGGCGCACATCAGCCGGCAGCCGGTGGCCCCCAGAAACGTATAGAACTGCCATCCCTTCTGGCGCAGCGCGGCCTGCACCTTGGGCGGGATCTCCGCAAACACGGCATTGGCCTCGACCGGATACATGATGCCAATGCCCGGCACGCCGCTGATGCCGTCGCAGAGGCGCCTCGCCATGGCATTGGCGTGACGGGCGTTGGCGAGCCACACGTCATTGCCGAGCAGGCCGAGCCACGGCGCGGTCGCCAGCCGCATCTTGGAGTTGAGCTGGCCTGCCTGCTTCACGCGCCAATCGAACTCGTCGGCAAGGGCAGCATCGAAGAACACGACCGCCTCGCCGAAACCCAGGCCGTTCTTGGTGCCGCCGAACGAGATGACGTCGATACCACGGCGCCAAGTGGTGTCTGCGGGCCGGCACCCAAGCGTCGCGACGGCATTGGCGAGCCGCGCGCCGTCCATGTGCAGCTTGAGGCCGTGTCGCCTGGCGGCGGCACACACGGCGTCGAGCTCATCGAGGCCGTACACTGTGCCGAGCTCGGTCGACTGCGTCACCGACACCGCGCGCGCCTTGACATGGTGCACGCCCGAGAACCGCGTGGCGAGACGCTCCACCGCCTCCGGCGTGAGCTTGCCGAGGGGTGTGTCGACCGGCATCAGCGTGGCGCCGCCGCTGAAGAAGGAGCAGGCGCCCGCCTCGTCATTGTCGACGTGAGAAGCGGCATGCACGATGACGGAGTTGTAGGGCCGGCAGAGCTGCGCCAGCGCCAGGGCGTTGGCCGCGGTTCCATTGAAGACGAAGAAGACCCGGGCCGAGGGCGCCTCGAACAACGCGCGGATCGCGTCACATGCCTTCTGCGTCCAGTCATCGCCGCCGTAGCCGATGGCATGACCGGCGGCATTGGCGGCAGTCAGCGCCTCCAGCGCTGCCGGACACATGCCCGCATTGTTGTCCGACGCGAACTGCTGGGACACGCGATCACTCCGTTCAACGGCGACGGGATCTATTCGGCAGCCTCGCGCGGAATGGCCTGATAGCGGTCGATCCGCGCCTCGATCTCGGAGCGGAAGTTGCGCAGCAGGCCCTGCACCGGCCATGCCGCCGCATCGCCGAGCGCGCAAATGGTGTGGCCCTCGATCTGCTTGGAGACGTCGAACAGTAGATCGATCTCGCGCTTGTCGGCGGCGCCAACGGCCATGCGCTCCAGCACGCGCCACATCCAACCCGTGCCTTCGCGGCAGGGCGTGCACTGGCCACAGCTTTCATGCTTGTAGAAGTGCGCGATACGGGCGATCGCCTTCACGATGTCGGTCGACTTGTCCATGACGATGATGGCGGCGGTGCCCAGGCCCGACTTGAGCTTGACCAGGCTGTCGAAGTCCATGGTCAGATCCTGACACTGGGAGGCCGGCAGCAAAGGCATCGACGAGCCGCCGGGAATGACGGCCAGCAGGTTGTCCCAACCGCCCCGCACGCCGCCCGCGTGCGTCTCGATCAGCTCGCGCAGCGGTACGCCCATGGCATCCTCGACTACGCAGGGCCGCTCGACGTGGCCGGAGATCTGGAACAGCTTGGTGCCGGTGTTGTTGGGCTTGCCTATCCCTGCGAACCAGGTTGCGCCGCGCCGCAGGATGGTGGGCGTCACGGCTATGCTCTCGACGTTGTTGACCGTCGTCGGCGCGCCGTAGAGGCCGGAATTGGCGGGGAACGGCGGCTTCAGGCGCGGCTGGCCCTTCTTGCCCTCGAGGCTCTCCAGAAGCGCCGTCTCCTCGCCGCAGATGTAGGCGCCGGCGCCGTGGTGCACGTAGCAGTCGAAGTCCCAGCCGTGCACGTTGCCCTTGCCGATCAGCTTGGCGGCATAAGCCTCGTCGATGGCCGCCTGCAGGCGCTCACGCTCGCGGACGAACTCACCGCGCACGTAGATGTAGCAGGTATGCGCGCGCATGGCGTAGCTGGCGATGAGGCAGCCTTCGATGAAGAGGTGCGGCTCGTGCCGCATGATCTCGCGGTCCTTGCAGGAGCCTGGCTCCGATTCATCGGCGTTGACGACGAGATACGACGGCCGCGGGTCGTTCTTGGGCATGAACGACCACTTGAGCCCGGTCGGAAAGCCGGCGCCGCCTCGGCCTCTGAGGCCGGAGGCCTTCACCTCGTTGATGATCCAGTCGTGCCCCTTCTCGATCAGCGCCTTGGTGCCGTCCCACGTGCCGCGCGCGCGGGCCCCGGCCAGCCGCCAGTCCTCGAAGCCGTAAATGTTGGTGAAGATGCGATCTGCGTCAGCGAGCATCGTTGGTCTGCCTTCAGTTCCGGCGTTCGAGCCGCCGGATCAAGCTTGCATCCTTCAGCGTGGTCGGGCCGCCGGCCGGGCAGGACGCCTGCCGGCCGATCTGCGAGCCCGGCTTCGGCGGCCGGCCCGCCTTGAAGTCGTCGAGCAGCTTCTCGAGCAGCTCCGGCGTCAGATCCTCGTAGGTGTCCTTGAAGATCTGGACCATCGGCGCGTTGGCGCAGGAGCCGAGGCATTCGACCGGCTCCCAGGAGAAGTCGCCGTCGGCGGAGAGATGATGCGGCTCCTGATGGATGCGCCGCTCGCACACCGCCTTGAGCTCATCGGCCCCGCGCAGCATGCACGGGGTGGTGTGACAGACCTGAATGTGCGCTTTCCGACCGACCGGGGAAAGCTGGAACATGGTGTAGAAGGTGGCGATCTCGTAGACCCGGATATAGGGCATGTCGAGCATGTCGGCCACCACGCGCAGGGCCGGCTCGGGCAGCCAGTTGTCGTGCTGCTCCTGCGCCCGCCACAGCAGCGGGATTACGGCGGAGGCCTGCTTTCCCGGCGGATACTTGGCGATGGTGGCCTTGGCCCACTCGAGATTCTCGGGTGTGAACGCAAAGGAGGCGGGCTGGTCGGGGCTTAGTCTGCGGGGGGCCATGCTGCTCGGGTCTCGGCGCCGTTGTCGAGCGAATGTGATCGGACGTGCTGCAACAACGGCCTAACGGCTTCGCGCCGCCTTGGCAACGCCCCATGTTGGCGCGGCTCCCGCAGGATGGCAGACTTCACCGGACGGCTGCACCGTTGGAGAGGGATCTGCTATAGTTCTAATATGTCCAAAGCATTGCGACAGCCGCCGTCGCGGCGCATGACCGTTGCCGAGTTCCTGCCCTGGGCTGAGGAGGCCCGCGCGCGGGGCGAAGGGCGCTTCGAGCTCGTCGACGGAGTCGTTTACGCGATGAATGCGGAGCGGGCGGTTCACTGGAAGACCAAACTGGCGGCCGCGGTCGCTTTCCTGGCCGCCGTACGCCGCGCCAAGCTGCCGTGCCACGTCGTGCCGGACGGCGCGTCCGTGGTCGTGGACGAGGCGACGACCTACGAGCCGGACGCGATCGTCTATTGCGGCGATGAAGTGGATGCAGCCAGCCTCGTCGTGCCCAGTCCGCTTATCGTTGTGGAGGTTATCTCTCCCAGCACCGGCCATATCGACAAGGGCGACAAGCTCGAAAACTACTTCAGGATCCCGAGCGTTCAGCACTACTTGATGATCTATCCCGACCAGCGCACGGTCGTTCATCACCAGCGTGCGACTGCTGGCACCCTTACGACTCGCATTGCGCACGACGGCGCGTTGCGCCTCGATCCACCCGGGTTGGACGTGCCCGTTGCGGAACTCTTTGCCGTGCCGGAGTAGACGGCCTAGCGCGCCTACCAGGGGCGCGCCTTCTCGGCCACCTTGTCCTTGTTGGCGGCGCGCACGATCTCCACGAACCGTTTCCTGATCATGGCGAGGGCAGCCGACTTGGAGGTGGGCTTCTTGCCGCCGCGGTTGTAGGCGTGGGCGATGGCGATCAGGTCGGCCGAAGTCAGTCCCGCCGCGCTCTCCAACTCGCTCATTACGAGCTCGAACACCGGCCTGTCAGTTTTGGCGGCGGCCAAGCGGCTCGCATAGGCAGAAACTCTGGCCTCGTCCGGCTTGCCCTTTGGCGACTTGGCCATTTCACTCCTGCCTAAACCGAACACCTCCCCAAACCTGAAAATAGACATTGTGTGGTGACCTCGCCAGAGCTGGGCCACGCCTGACGAGGTGCCCGGAATATAATTTATACGATCATTATCGCGATTCTCTGGCGGGATAGTGAAACTTAAGGCCTCTGGCCCTTCCAAATCGCGTTGTAGATCTCATCGAATAGCGGATCGAACAGATCCTTGAGTGGGCCGTTCGCGTCGTTGCCGAAATATGCGATGTCGCCGCCCGCGGCATTGGCAATATCGACCCTCCGTGGCAACGTGGTCTGAAATACGTAATCAGTGTCACTCCCCCACACGGCGCCGCCTTCCCGGGCACGCTCAAGTGCACCCTCCTCGACCGCGGAAAGTACTGCAACGCGCGTCATAACGCCGGCAATGCCCGCCAACTCGATGTCCAGCTTAAGATCCTTCTTGATCGCTTGCATGTTCGTCAGGAATTGCCTCACGGCTTCCACCGACAAGCGATCGAGGACGGTCGGTACAACGAAGTGATTGCTTGCCACCAGCGCGTTGATCGAACCGAGCGTCATGCGCGGCGGCATATCGAAGATGATTGCCCCGTAGCGCCTGCGAACGTCCGGTGCGAGCAATGAGTGAGCGAGGCGAAAGCGCACATCGATGCCGCCGTCCTCTTGCAGAAGCCAGCGCAGCAAAAGCTGATTCTCTATCTGAGCGAATGTATAGTTGGCGGGGATCAGCCAGGCTTGGCTGAGCTTTGGCACGAGGTGGACACTGGCGCGATCCACGGTTGCGAGGTCTGCAGTCTCATCGAGCAGCCAATCGACGCGCGATTCCACCTCCTCGCGCTCGATTGCGAGCATCAGCATGTTCGACAGCGAGCCTTGATAATCCAAGTCCACGAGCGGAACGGGCATGTTGCGGGTCGTGCTGAGGTACGCGGCAAAGTTGGCCGCCAAGGTCGTCTTGCCGACGCCGCCCTTAAGGTTGCCGAATGTGATCGTCTTGGCCCCAGCAGGATCGCGCAGCCAGGTCAGATAGTCAGGAAAGGCCTTCGCAGGCCGCAGCTTCCAGAGCTGTTGCGAACCCTCAGTGATACTGCGCAGGTCGTGCCTGAGCTTCTCGACCTCTCTTTGCCTTTCCTGGACCTCGCCTTGAGCCCGCCTCAACTTTCGCTCGTGCTCTTCGAGTTCGGCTCTGGCCCGCGTGACGTCCTTCTCGAGCTCGCCGAGCTCTCGCGCCTGTCGAATGAGGTCGGCGCGGTCGCGCCTGTTCCAGACGAACGCCACCGCAGCAAAGGCTGGACCGATGATGTAAGAGGCCAACTTGAGTAGGCCGTCATATGGATCTAGAAACTCAGCCAGCCAAGCGGAAAACTGCTTGATCCAATCCACAACACACCTGCGACGCAGCACGAATTGATGCGCCGGAGTGTGCCACTGGCGCCGAGCGCGATAGTGGCCGAATTATCACATTGCGGAGCGATTGAGATGGCGGGCGCCGACCTTACCGGTCGATCTCGCCGAACACGATGTCGAGGGAGCCGAGGATGGCGGAGACATCTGCCAGCATGTGGCCCCGGTTCATGTAGTCCATGGCCTGCAGATGGGGAAAGCCGGGCGCGCGGATCTTGCAGCGGTAGGGCTTGTTGGAGCCGTCGGAGACGAGATAGACGCCGAACTCGCCCTTGGGCGCCTCAACGGCGGCATAGACCTCGCCCGCGGGCACGTGGAAGCCTTCCGTGTAGAGCTTGAAGTGGTGGATCAGCGCCTCCATGGAGCGCTTCATCTCGCCCCGCTTGGGCGGCACCACCTTCTTGTCCTGCGCCACGTGCGGGCCCTGTCCCTCGGCAGACATCAGCTTCTCGCAGCACTGCTTCATGATGCGGACGGACTGGTACATCTCCTCCATGCGGATGACCTGGCGCGCATAGTTGTCGCAGGTCTTTCCCACGGGGATGTCGAACTCGAGCTCGGAATAGCACTCGTAAGGCTGGGCCCTGCGCAGGTCCCAGGCCGCGCCGGAGCCGCGCACCATCACGCCCGAGAAGCCCCACTTGAAGCAGTCCTCGAGGCTGATGACGCCGATGTCGACATTGCGCTGTTTGAAGATGCGGTTGTCGATGAAAAGGTCCCACAGGTCGTCGAGCACCTTGGGGTGTGTCTCGCAGAACCTGTAGATGTCCTCGATCAGCTTGGGCGGCAGGTCCTGGTGCACGCCGCCCACCCGGAAATACTTGGCATGCATGCGCGAGCCGGATGCGCGCTCGTAAAACACCATCAGCTTCTCGCGCTCCTCGAAGCCCCACAGCGGCGGCGTCAGTGCGCCGACGTCCATGGCCTGCGTGGTGGTGTTGAGGAGGTGCGACAGCAGGCGGCCGATCTCGGAGTAGAGCACGCGGATAAGCTGGGCGCGCTTGGGCACCTCGAGCCCGAGCAGCTTCTCCGCCGCAAGACAGAAGGCATGCTCCTGATTCATCGGCGCGACGTAGTCGAGCCGGTCGAAGTAGCCGATCGCCTGCAGGTAGGTCTTGTGCTCGATCAGCTTCTCGGTGCCGCGATGCAGCAGGCCGATATGCGGGTCGACGCGCTCAACCACCTCGCCGTCGAGCTCGAGCACCAGACGCAGCACGCCGTGCGCGGCCGGGTGCTGCGGGCCGAAGTTCAGGGTGAAGTTGCGGATTTCGGTTTCGGGCATGTGGTATCTCGTGAGGTCGGCAGTCGGCAATCGGGAGTCGATAGCGGGTCGGGCTAGCTATCGTTATCGAGCGACCGGATAAGCCCTCGAAGCATTTTTCCCACAGTCTCACACTGCTCAATGACAGGATCGACAGCGGCGGTTGAGGTCAAGTCTATGCGCGTTGCCAGCAGGAAATGTGTCTCGAGCTCTTTGACCGAGCCTTGAGCCACACGGAGAAACTGAATGTAAGCGCCCTTGCTCTCCCGACCGTAGCCTTCAGCTATGTTGGCCGGAACCGAAGCGGCCGCGCGGCGTACCTGTGCCGTAAACCCATAAATCTCATGCTGCGGAAATTGGTCGGTCAGTCGGCACGCTGCTTCAGCCAGGTTCATTGCTTCCTTCCACACGCGAAGGTCTCGGTACGACCGGATTTCGGCCTGCAGCTCAGCCATCGCAAGCTCCGACTGCCGAATGGCTACTGCCGATTGCCGGCCTTTTCGTCGCCCGGCAAAACGTACTCGGTGCCTTCCCACGGGCTCTCGAAATCGAAGGTGCGGAACTCCTGCGTCAGGCGGACGGGCTCATAGACGACGCGCTTCTGCTCGTCGTCGTAGCGTACCTCGACATAGCCGGTGAGCGGGAAGTCCTTGCGCAGCGGATAGCCCTCGAAGCCGTAATCGGTGAGCAGGCGGCGCAAGTCGGGATGGCCGGCAAAGCGGATGCCGTACATGTCGTAGGCCTCCCGCTCGTACCAGTTGGCTGCGGGAAACACATCGACCACGCTCGGAACAGGGCTGCGCTCGTCGACCTCCACGCGCAAGCGGATGCGCTGGTTCTTGCGCGGCGAGAGCAGATGATAGACCACGTCGAAACGCTGCTCGCGCGCCGGATAGTCGACGCCGCAGATATCGATCAGCACCTCGAACAGGCAGGCAGGGTCGTCGCGCAAGGTGCGCAGCACCCGCGCGATGTCGTCGCGCACGACCGTCAGCGTGAGCTCGCCGAAGCGGATGTCGGAGCGCAGCACCTGGGCGCCGAGCTTGGCCGTGACGTGCTCGCTCAGCTTGGTCAGCGCATCATCCATGTCCGTGATCCTGTCGGGCGGTTGGCAGCAGGCAGTCGGGATGAGCGCCGCACGTCCACTGCCTATTGCCTGATACCCAGTACCTAGTGCTGCCTATCTCTCGATTGTCCCGGTCCGCCTGATCTTCTTCTGCAGCAGAAGAACACCATAAAGCAGGGCCTCGGCCGTCGGCGGGCAGCCCGGAACGTAGACGTCGACCGGCACGATGCGATCGCAACCGCGCACGACGGCGTAAGAGTAGTGGTAGTAGCCGCCGCCGTTGGCACATGAGCCCATGGAGATGACGTAGCGCGGCTCGGGCATCTGGTCGTAGACCTTGCGCAGCGCCGGCGCCATCTTGTTGGTGAGCGTGCCGGCCACGATCATCACGTCCGACTGGCGGGGGCTCGCGCGCGGCGCGAAGCCGAAGCGCTCCACGTCGTAGCGCGGCATCGACACCTGCATCATCTCGACCGCGCAGCAGGCGAGCCCGAATGTCATCCACATCAGCGAGCCGGTGCGCGCCCAGTTGATGAGGTCGTCCACCGTCGTGACGAGGAAGCCTTTGTCGGCCAGCTCGTCGCTGATCAAGCCGAAGGACGGGTCACCCGGCTTGATTACGCCCGAGCCCTCCCGCGGCTGCTCGAAGACAGGGGTCGGCACCAACGCGGGAGACTTGATCAATCCCATTCCAGCGCTCCCTTGCGCCACTCGTAGATGAAGCCCACGGTCAGCACGCCCAGAAACACCATCATGGACCAGAAGCCGAAGGCGCCGACATCCTTGAAGGCGACAGCCCAGGGAAAGAGGAAGGCAACCTCGAGATCGAAGATGATGAACAGGATCGAGACCAGGTAGAAGCGCACGTCGAACTTCATGCGCGCGTCATCGAAGGCATTGAAGCCGCATTCGTATGCCGACAGCTTCTCCGGGTCCGGGTTCCTGTAGGCGACGAGGAACGGCGCCACCATCAGCGCGCCGCCGATGGCCAGCGCGACGCCCATGAACACGGCGATCGGCAGGTAGTCGAGAAGCAACTGGTTC
This sequence comes from Bacteroidota bacterium, assembly GCA_050260355.1. Lineage (GTDB taxonomy): Bacteria > Pseudomonadota > Alphaproteobacteria > Rhizobiales > Hyphomicrobiaceae > CADEFX01. Next base: position 30,174 of record JBLNBZ010000053.1, read on the forward strand.
ATGCCGCTTGCAACCTTGGCCGCGGGCCGCACCAAATCAGACGCCTGTGTGTTAACCCACAGCCCTGCCGCGTGCAACCCTGCAACGGTGCGGCAGGAATGCCAGTTCCATGCCGGGCGAATGGATGGCGGGGCAAAGTCCGGGAATCGCTGACCAAGCGGCGGGGGAGCCCTTTTCGCGCAGCCTCGCGACCGCCGATCGGCTGGGAGCGGCTCGAGGCCCCGCATCCGTCTTGTATCCGGTGGCGGGAGTAGCCATAAACGCAGCATGAAACCCGAAGCTCCCCGCCCCATCCTGCTCAAGGACTATCGCCCCTCCCCCTATCTGATCGATGCCGTCGACCTCGACATCGCCCTGCATGCGACGCGGACGCGGGTACGCTCCCGGCTCAAGATCCGCCGCAATCCAGCGGCGGGGGAGAAATCGGCTCCGCTGGTCCTGGACGGAGAGAGCCTGGAGCTGGAGCGCGTGCTGCTCGATGGGCGCGAGCGCGCGGCAGGCGAATACGAGGTGACTTCAACCGCGCTCACGCTGCAGCGCGTTCCAACGAAGCCGTTCACCCTGGAAGTCGTCACCTACTGCAACCCGGAAGCCAATAAGGCTCTGCAGGGGCTCTATCTGTCGCGCGGCGTCTTCTGCACGCAGTGCGAGGCACAGGGGTTTCGCCGCATTACATACTTTATCGATCGGCCCGATGTCCTGTCGACCTACACGACCCGCATCGAGGCCGACCAGAACGAGGCCCCAGTGCTGCTCGGCAACGGCAACCCGATCGAACACGGACCACTGGACCGCGGCCGGCGGCACTTTGCCGTGTGGCAGGACCCCTTCCCCAAGCCCTGCTACCTCTTTGCGCTGGTAGGCGGCAAGCTCGCGTCCGTGGCCTCGACATTCACCACCATGTCCGGCCGCAAGGTGAAGCTCGGCATCTATGTGGAGCCCGGCAAGGAAGATCGCTGTGCCTGGGCGCTGGACTCCCTGAAACGCTCGATGAGATGGGACGAGGAGCGGTTCGGGCGCGAATACGATCTCGACGTGTTCAACATCGTCGCCGTGTCGGACTTCAATATGGGGGCGATGGAGAACAAGGGGCTCAACATCTTCAACGACCGGCTGGTGCTGGCCTCGCCCGAGACTGCCACCGACGCCAACTTCGCCGATATCGAGCGCGTCATCGCGCACGAGTACTTCCACAACTGGACCGGCAACCGCATCACCTGCCGCGACTGGTTCCAGCTCTGCCTCAAGGAGGGGCTGACCGTCTATCGGGACCAGGAATTCTCCTCCGACGAGCGCTCGCGCACCGTGCAGCGCATCCACGATGTGCGCATGCTGAAGGCGCGGCAATTTCCCGAGGACGCGGGCCCGCTCGCGCACCCGGTCAGGCCCGAGAGCTACATAGAGATCAACAACTTCTACACGGCGACGGTGTACGAGAAGGGCGCCGAGCTGGTGCGCATGATCGAGACGATCATCGGCCGCGAGGCGTTCCGAAAGGGCATGGACCTGTACTTCGGGCGCCATGACGGAGAGGCCGCAACGGTCGAGCAGTTCGTGGCCTGCTTCGAGGCTGCAAGCGGGGTCGACCTCAAGCAGTTCATGACCTGGTACTCGCAGGCCGGCACGCCGGAGCTGGTCTGCAAATTGAAGTATGACGCGAAAGCGAAGGCAGCCGACCTCACCATTGAGCAGATGCTGCCGCCAACCCCGCACGAGTCCAAGAAGAAGCCGCTGCACATGCCGCTGCGGATGGGGCTGCTCGGAGGCAACGGCCAGGATCTGCCGTTGAAGCTTGCCTCGGGCAAGCAGGTGAGCGACGGCGTGATCGACCTGCGCAAGCGGATCGAGACGTTCCGCTTTGTCGAGATACCGTCGCGGCCGGTGCCGTCATTGCTGCGCGGCTTCTCGGCGCCCGCCAATGTCACGATCGATCTGTCCGACGCGGATCTGCAGTTCCTGATGGCCAACGACAGCGACCTGTTCAATCGCTGGCAGGCCGCGCAGGACTATGCCACGCGCGCGCTCGTTGCCGCCGTGAAGGCCATACGCAGCGGCAAGCGGCCGGCACCGGCAACGGCCTTGGCCAAGGCGCTCGGCGTGACGCTTGCGGATGAGAGCCTGGAGCCGGCCTATCGCGCGCAGATGATGGTGCTGCCGAGCGAGGCCGATGTGGCCCGCATCATCGGCCGCGACGTCGATCCGGCCGCCATCAGCAAGGCACGGCGCGGCCTGCGGCGCGAGATTGGGAACGCGCTCGCCCCGCTCTTGCTCGACCTTTACAGGTCCTATGCCGTGGACGGCGCGTATACGCCAGATGCCGCCAGCGCCGGGCGGCGCGCGCTGCGCAACGCCGCGCTCGGCTTGCTCGCTGCCCGCGGCCGGCCGGAGGACATCACGCGAACCGCCGAGCACTTTCGTACCAGCAGCAACGCGACGGACGAGACCACCGCGCTCGCGCTCCTGGTGGATGTGCGCTCGCCGGAGCGGCAGGCGGCGCTCGACAGGTTCTATGAACGCTGGAGCAGCGATCATCTGGTCATCGACCATTGGTTCGCCCTGCAAGCCGTATCCGTGCTCCCGAGCACGCTGGCGACCGTCAAGCGGCTGGCGGAGCATCCGTTGTTCTCGATCCGCAATCCGAACAAGGTGAGGGCGCTGATCGGCGCGTTTGCCGGCGGCAACTCGGTGCAATTCAACCGGCCGGACGGCCGTGGCTACGACTTCGTCGCCGACAAGGTTCTCGAGATCGATACCTTCAACCCGCAGGTCGCCGCCCGGCTGCTCGGCGCCTTCCGGAGCTGGAAGACGCTGGAAAGCGGGCGACGCCAAAAGGCGCGGCGGGTTCTGCAGCGGGTCGCCAAGACCCCCGGGCTCTCCCGCGATAGCCTGGAGATCGTGACACGCATGCTCGAATGACACAGGGTGCGCGGCGGGTAGATCGCGGTCGCAGATTGATTCTCGACAAAGCCGCCGGACTGACCCCACACTGAATTGGGTGATTCGGCGATGCGTCTCGCGCCGAATAGGGGTCTGGGCAAATCATACAAGTCGAGGGAAGCGATGGGGCGGCCTTGGTCCGTCTGCCTGCGCGCGGTCGCGCGGCGCTTGGGAGACGCAATGTTTTCGCAGTGGCCGGTGGACAGAAACCGCGGCTTCCTGGCAGCCGCCACGCTGGCGCACCTGTGCATTAGCGCACTCGGCGGTGCGACCCTCATAAGGCAGGCGGGTCTGGAGGGCGGCCCCGGGGCGGCGCAAGTGGCGCTGTTCCTGGTTACGGGCGGCGTCACGGCCTGGTTGCTGCTGCATATGAGCAAGGCCGCTGCAGCGAGCGAGGACGTCGGCGCCGGCAACGCGGGCCGGCTCGCGCGCCAAGGTGTGCCGGAGCATGGCGCTCACCGCGCCCCCATGACGGCATTCAAGGTCTCAGACATATGCCTGCAGGCGCAATCCGCCTCCAGATTGGAGGGTGAGCGGCACCCGCAGCACGCCTTTTCCGGCCTGATGTCGCATGTGAGCCATGAGCTCAGGACACCGCTCAACGCCATCATCGGCTTCGCGGACATGATGCAGCGCGAATTGCTCGGCCCACTCGGCTCGCCACGCTATCACGAGTACGTCCGCCATATCCGCGAAAGCGGCCTCGCCGTGCTGAAGGCAGCGGAGGACACGATGGCCTTCACGACGCTGCTCGCCGACCGCGAGCGCGCGCGGACGCAGCCGCTCGATATCGAGGCGCTGCTGGATGAGGCCTGCGAGCAGGTTGCCGGGACCGCCGAGGCGCATGGCGTGGATATCATTCGCGGTGCGCCGTGTGCCGCCCTTGTCTATGCAGAGCCGCGCGCACTCGCACAGGCGCTGCGCCATCTGATCATGGCAGGGGTTCAGCGCACACCCGCGGGACGCCCGCTTTTCGTGGACGCGCGGATCGTCGGCAGAAACGTCAGGCTCAGCATCGGGTCGGGTGTTCCTGCTGGCCACGGGTCGCCCGGCGCTCCGACCGGGGATGGCGCGGCCCAGCTTTCTCTTGCCATCGCCAGAGCGCTTCTGGAGATGCAGGGTATCCCGCTTGCCGAACGGGGCTCGAGCAATGGACCGCGTCGCCTGACGGTTGCGCTGCCGCTGGCGCTGCCCGGCACGCATCAAGGCTCGCTCCGCATGGGCAAAGGCGCCCGCGCGCCCTCGGTCGGCGCCTGCTAGACTCATCAAATGAATTTTCGGATCGTTCAGCGCGGCTGAGCGGGCGCTGCCGTCGCCTTCGCCGGTTCGTCCGGGTGCCCGTGACGGAGGAGACGCATCCGCTCCGCCCGCCGCACCGGCTCCCAGCGCGCAAAGGCGGCACGTTCCTCAGGCGTAAGCAGGGCGGCCACCGCGATGAACAGCTTGTGGGCCTCTCCGCGGGCCTTGATCTCGGCCGCAAGCACGCGCGCCTGAGCGGCGGAAAACTTCTCCTTGTCAAACGGCTCCGTCGTCAGGATGGCGCGCGCATCGGCACGTGCAGCGCGCACTTCCTTGCGCAGCGGCCGCAACGCGCGCCGCTCATCGCGGGTCGCCTGCCAGATGGCATAGCGGCGCTGCGCACTGAGCGTGCTGGTGAAGCCGATCAGGTGCGCGTTGACTCCGTGCCCATCCCGAGGCCCGTTCCGGAATGCCCACAGCGAGCCGCCAATGGTTCCCACGACCAGCAAATTGACGGCCAGCGAAGCGACGAGGGCGATCTTCAGCCAGCGCGAGGACCTGACCGGGGTCGGATCGGCGCCAGACGCAGCAGCCATCATAGGAAGTCCTCGTCGAGGGCTGCGGAAAGGCCGTCATTGCTGATCGAGACCACCGCCTGCTCGGTCTCATCGAGCGATACGGCCTCGACAAAATTGTTCACCGGGCTGGGTGCCAGGTCGAACGCACCGACAAACACGCCAACGATCAGCGAAGCGGCGAGCAACGCGGCTGCGCGCCAAACAGGGAGGCGGGCGGCGCGGCTGACGCGTACCGGATGGCTCCGCGAAGCCCGAGGCCACGGAATGACGACACCCGAGCGCACGTTCGCGCTTGCAGCGCTTTCCGCCGGCAAGGCATGCGCGCCCTCGGCAATGGCGACGATGCGGCTGGCCAGCGCGAAACGCCGCTCGGTTGACGGCAGCGGGGCGCGTGCCAGAAGCGTATCGAGCGCCCTCGCCTCGGCCAGCAGGCGATCGGCCCACGGCTCCGCCGCCATGATCTCATCCATACGCGCACGCTCCCGCTCCGGCCACCGGGCGGTATCGGCACCGTACGTGTCGAGCAGAGTTCCGAGATCGATCCCGGATTTGGAGCCATTGCTCGTCATTTGCGGTTCAAGACGTAAGCCTTGCCTCTCAAGTTCAATCCGGCAGCAATTGCTGCCATTCGTCCTTCAACTGTGCCTTCAACGCTCGCCGGGCCCTTGCCAGCAGCGACTCGACCGCCTCGTCGGAGACGCCGAGGACCTGCCCTACCTCGATCTGGCTCAAGCCTTCAAAGTGGAACAGCGACAGGGCCAGCCGCTGCCGATCCGGAAGGCTCTTGAGCGCCGCGTCGACGCGCACCGACAACGCCTGCTCGTTCAAGTGCTGCATCTGCGCGGCGGGGACAATCTGCTCCGGCACCTGATCCACGACGCTGGTATTGCGCCCCGAGCGCAACCGATCGATACAAAGATTCGAGACGACCCGCGTCAGCCACGGCCGCAGGCCGCCAGGTCCAAGCTCCAGCCCTTTGGCATTGCGCCACAGCCGCAAGAGAGCCTCCTGGGCTACGTCCTCCGCCTCGGCGTCGTCGCGCAGCATGCGGCGTCCGACGGCGAGCAGGTGCGGCAGATGCCGATCCACGAGCCGCCGGAACGTGGCCCCGTCTCCCGCGGCAAGGTGGGCCAGCAGCAGAGCATCCTCGCTTGCTGATTGGCTGGTGGGCGCCCCACCCGGCCCAGGCTCGGCGCTGCGTGCCAATGCCATCCTCATGGGCGACGGCCATTTGCGGCCCCTCGTGTGGCCAGCCCGCGCCCCGGCGAGGGATGCGGGCCGGCGTTGCTGATTTTAGCCTCGCCGCGGCAATCCACCACCGCAAATCGCAAACTGGACTGGTGGCGCCGCAGGACATGAACGGACGTCCTCAGTTGCGCTTGCCGTCACCCGGCTGATCGCCGGCGCCATGCTCCCCACGCTCCGGGCCCGCATCACGATTCTGCCCACCGTGGTGGCCCCAATGCCGGCCCATGCCGCGCATGCCGCCCATGCCGCGCATGGGACGCTCATCTCTCGAGATCGTTCCGTCCTTGTTGAGGTCCAGGCGGGCGAAGCGTTCCCCAGCCTTGGCGTAGAACTGCTCCCTGGTGACCTTGCCATCGGCGTCGGCGCCAAAGCGATGGATGAAACGCTTCACCCGGTAATCCACCATCTCCTTGCGCATGGCGTCGCGGTCGGCGCTGTCAATCACGCCATCCTTGTTGTGGTCGAACATGGCAAAGCGCTTCTCGGCGGCCGCCAGCGCCTCATCGAGCGTGATGACGCCATCCTTGTTGGCGTCGGCTTCGCGCAAGAGCGCGAACAGACGCGCGCGGCGCCCGTGCATGATGCCGCCGGTGCTCGTGAGGACACCGCGTCCGCGCAGCATCGGCGGCAGGTCGTCATCCGTAATCTTGCCGTCGTTGTTGAGGTCGAGCTCAGTGAAGTGCTGGCGAATCTGCGCCATGAACTGGTCCTTGCTCACCTTGCCGTCCCGATCGGCGCCGAAGCGGCGCATAAACCGGGCGAACACGCGATCGCCCATCCTTGCGTGGCGCTCGTTCATGCGTTGGGTGATGGCCGCCTCGATCTCGCCGGCGTCGATGACGCCGTCGCCATTGCGGTCCAGGCGCGCGAAGCGCGCACGGGTGCGGGCGTCGAACTCCTCCTTGGTCTGGGGCATATGACGATCGTGCCAGCGACCGCCGAAATGGCTTTCGCCCCAACCGCCGTGATGCATGGCGCCGCTCATGCCGCGATCGCCGGGGGCCGAGATGGCCGCCACGGCACCGGCCGCCAGCAGCGTTCCGGCAACAATGAGAACTGTTCTGGTATTGGGCATCGGGGGCTCCTGGAGGGCCGGGCCAGCCGCCGACGGCATGTGGCCCATTTCATGCCTAGGAACGCGCCCCGCGCATCCAATCCGTCGCCCCGGTGCCCGGCCTCAGGCGACTATGGTGTCGAAAAGCTCGGCGACTGCCGCCAGGGTGCTACGCAGATCCGCCTCGAGGCGGAGGAAGTCAGGGGCTTCACCCGCGCGGGCCAGAAGCGCCTTCAACCCATCGGGGGCGTGCTCGGCGGCGAAGGGAACGTCCATGCACAGCCGCAAAACCTGGGTCAGGTTGTTGAGCAGGCGGGCAGCCGGGATCAGCACATCGGCATGACCGGGCTCGAGGAGGCCAGCGGCGGCCAGCTTGCGGAGGCACTGAACCGTGTTCTGATCCAGCACCTCGGGGTGGGCGGCAGCGTGCACGAGTTGCAGATGCTGCGCCATGAACTCGATATCGACCAGGCCGCCGCGCACCTGCTTCAGGTCCCAGATATCGGTGGTGCCCTTCTCCTGCTCGATGCGACGGCGCATGTCGCGCACGTCCGCGGCGATCTTGGCCCGATCGCGCGGGCGCAGGAGCACGTCGCGCACGGCCTGCTCGACGCGAGCGCGCAGGGCGGGCGCACCGCTGATCACACGCGCCCGCGTCAAGGCCATCTGCTCCCAGGTCCAGGCGCTTTCGCGCTGATAGTCGAGAAAGCTCGAGAACTGGGTTGCAAGCGGTCCCTTCTGGCCCGAGGGCCGCAGCCTCAGGTCCACGTCATACAGGCGGCCCTCGGCCGTCTGCGAGGAGAGCGCGCTGACGAGACGCTGCGTCAGCCGTATGTAGTACTGGGTCGGCGGCAGCGGCCGTGCACCATCCGACTGGGCCGCAGCGGCATCGAAGTCGTACATGAGGATCAAGTCGAGGTCGGACGCAGCCGTCATCTCGCGGCCACCGAGCTTGCCCATGGCCACGACGACGGCCGCACCGCCGGCAACGCGTCCATGGGTGCGCGCAACCTCGTCCTCGACCCGCTTGTGCAGAGCGCCGATGAGCGACTGAGCGAGCTGCGCATAGGCACCGCCCGCCTGATCGGCGCGGATGGTGCCGGACAGCACACGTACGCCGATGAGGAAAGCCTGCTCATTACCGACGATGCGCGCGCGATCGAGGGCTTCCTCGAAGTCGCGGGCCTGCGCCACCTCGCCATGGATCATGGCCTCGAGGGCCTCGCCGCTCGGCAGGGTGCCGAAGAAGCCAGGATCGAGGACGGCGTCGAGCACGCGGCGGCGGCGGCTGAGAATACGTGCCAGCCGCGGCGCCGACCCCATGATGTCGGCGATCAATCGCAGAAGACCGGGGTTGGCGCGCAGAAGGGAAAAGAGCTGGATGCCCGAAGGCAGCTCGGTGAGGAAGCGGTCGAAGCTGATGAAGGCGAGATCGGGATTGGTCGTATCCGCGAGCGCATCGATGAGCAGCGGCTGCACCTCGGTGAGGAGCTCGCGCGAGCGCGCGCTGCGCACCGCCGGATAGCGCCCGTGATGCCAGCCGCGTATGGAGGCGATGACCTGCGACGGATCGGAGAAGCCCATCTTCGCAAGGGTCGCGAGCGTGCCGGGATCGTCGGCCTCGCCGGCAAACACCATATTGGCGCCGGCCCGCGTCAGCTCGGGTGTGGTCTCGAACAGTGCGGCGTAGTGACTCTGCACGCGCGTGAGCTGGCCGACGAGAGCCTCGGAAAACTCTGTGGTGCTGGGATAGCCTGAGAAGCGGGCAACGCGCTCCAGATCGTCGGCAGCTTCGGGCAACGCCTGCGTCTGCTCGTCGGCGATCATCTGAAGGCGGTGCTCGATGCCGCGCAGGAATGTGTAGGCCTCGGCAAGCTCGCGCTCCACATGCGGCTTGATCCAACCACGCCGGGCGAGCTCGCTCAGCGCCTCGAGCGTTTGCGGCACGCGCAGGTCCGGCTGGCGACCGCCCGCGATGAGCTGTTGCGTCTGGGCGAAAAACTCGATTTCGCGAATGCCGCCGCGGCCGACCTTGATGTCGTGGCCGGCCACCGCGATGTGGCCGAAACCCTTGAAGGCATGGATCTGCCGTTTCATGGCGTGGATGTCGGCGATGGCGGCAAAGTCGAGGTACTTGCGCCAAATGAACGGCGCCAGCTCCTCCAGGAAGCGCGCGCCGGCGGCGAGATCGCCGGCCACGGGCCGCGCCTTGATGAGCGCGGCGCGCTCCCAGTTCTGGCCGAAGCTCTCGTAGTAGTTGAGCGCGGCATCCGTCGACATGGCGACGTGCGTTGCGCCAGGATCGGGACGCAGGCGCAGGTCCGTGCGGAACACGTAGCCATCGCCTGTGCGCTCCTGCAGCAGGCGCACCAGGTCGCGCGTCATGCGCACGAAGAAGGCCAGAGGCTCGAGCCCGGGCCGAAGATGCACGAGCTGCGGATCGAAGAAAACGATGAGATCGATGTCGCTCGAGTAGTTGAGTTCGCCGGCACCGTATTTGCCCATGCCGAGCACGATGTAGCCGGAACCAGCCTCCGCCGGACCGGGGCCGTGCGTGAGCCAGTCGCCTCTTCCGGCAGCCTGGGCAAAGAGAAAGCGCACGGCGGCGGTGACGGCAGCATCGGCCGCTGCGGTGAGCGCAGCGGTCACCTGCATGACGGGGAAGACGCCGCCCAGATCGCAAAGCGCGACGAGCAGCGCGACGTCGGCCTTAAAGCGCCTCAGCTCGCGCATGGCGTCGGGCATGGCTTGCGCTTCGGCCACGGCCCGCTCGAGGCGGCGGGCGAGGTCGGCGAGATGCACTTCAGGCAAGCAGTCGAGCAGGCGCAGCAGGCGCTCAGGATCGCGCTGGATCAGCCCGGAGAGGTAGGGCGAGCAGCCGAAGATGCCGGCGATGAGATCGCGCGTGCGCGGCTCTTGCAGCGCTGCGGCCAGCGGCCCGAGGCCGGTTTCAGCGCGCGCGCGATCGAGAAGGTCGCCGATCTCGACATCGGCGCGGCGCTGATCGTAGATGAGCGGCGCTGCGCGCAATCGCGCCCGCAACGGCAGCGTCTGCGGCGATGCGGCCGTCATGCCTCCACCTTGTTGCTGATGGCGGGACCCTCGAGGGCGGAGCTGCGTTCGGAGCGCCGCGAGGCGTCAAGCGGAACGCTCAGGATGGCGCGCAGGCCGGGTGCGTTGTCCTCCAGGCGAACCGAGCCGCCATGCATCTGGGCCACGGCGGTGACGAGACTGAGACCGAGCCCGGTTCCGGGGCGAGAGCGGCTTGCCTCCAGGCGCACGAATCGCTGGAGCGCCCGCGCGCGGTCGGCTGGGGCAATGCCCGGGCCACAATCCGCGACCGCCACCTCGCCATTGCGTGCGTCGGCAGTCACCGTGACGCGGATCGACGGGGCGGAGGCCGCGTCAGCGCTGACGGCGCCGGCCGAATACTTGATGGCGTTGTCGATGAGATTGGCGACCGCCTGCCCGATGAGCTGGCGATTGGCACGGATCGGCACGCGGGCCGAAGCCGAGCACTCCAGCTTGAAGCCCGCCTCCTCGGCGGCGGGCTCATAGAGCTCGACGAGCTCGGTCACGACCTCGGCAAGATCGATCGGCTCGAGGGTATCCTCCAGCGCGCCTGCTTCCAGCTTGGTGATGAGCAGGAGCGCGTTGAAGGTCTTGATGAGCTCGTCGGCCTCCTCGATCGTCCGCTCCAGGCCTTCGCGCCAGGCCTCACTGCTCGAGCCCTCGCGCAACGCCGCCTCGGCGCGGTTGCGCAAGCGATTGAGCGGCGTCTTCAGGTCGTGCGCGATGTTGTCGGAAACCTCGCGCAAGCCCAGCATCAACCGCTCCATGCGCTCCAGCATGGCGTTGAGGCTATCGGCCAGGCGGTCGAGCTCGTCGCCTGTCCCGCGCCGCGGAATGCGACCCGAGAGGTCTCCAGCCATGATGACGCGGCTCGCGTGCGTCATGTCGTCGATCCTGCGCAGGATGTGGCGGCCGACCAGCAGGCCCCCGCCGAGGCCGAGCAATGAAACCGTGATCAAGCCGCCGAGCAGAAGGCGGCGCAGATGGTCGATGTATTGTCGCTGCTCCTCGATGTCACGGCCAACGATCAGGACGCTACCGTCGGGAAGGGTCTTTTGCGCCGCGGCCGCGAGCCGCTCGCGCGGCCCCGCCGCCGTCTGCCGCACGTAATGGAAGACATAGCCGTCGCCCGCGTTCTCATGCTCCGGAGCGACGTAGGCGATATTGCCGCCGATGCGCACGCCCCCCTTCCCGCTGAGCAGCAGGTAGAGGCTGTCGGGATCGGCCTGCCGGCGGTCCTCGATGGCAGCCAACAGGCCGGCACGGGAAGAGCGATCGAACTCGTCGGTCAGAGCTACGAGGTCGGCCGAGATGGCGCGGGCGACCTGTCGGGTGAGCACCGCGTTGGTCGCGGAGAACGTCCAACCGATGAGCAGGGCGAGCGCCACCAGCACAACGGCTACGGCCAGCAGCGCAAGCCGCAGCGGCGTCGCAACGAGGAGCCTAGTCTGCACCATCGCGGATCATGTACCCGGCCCCCCGCACAGTGTGCAACAGCGCCTTGTCGAATCCCTTGTCGATCTTGGAGCGAAGGCGCGAGACGTGGACGTCGATGACGTTGGTCTGAGGGTCGAAGTGGTAGTCCCAGACATTCTCGAGCAGCATGGTCCGCGTCACCACCTGCCCGGCGTGCTTCATGAGATACTCGAGTAGGCGGAATTCGCGCGGCTGCAGCAGGATCGCCTCGCCTGCGCGCGACACCTTGTGCGAGAGGCGATCGAGCACGAGGTCGCCGACCACGTAGCGGGTTTCCAGCTCCTCCGGCGCCGAGCGCCGGGCCAGGGCCTCGATGCGTGCGAGAAGCTCGGACAGCGCGAACGGCTTCGTCAGGTAGTCGTCGCCGCCGGCCTTCAGGCCCTTCACCCTGTCATCGACCTCGCCCAGGGCCGAGAGAATGAGCACGGGAACACGATTGCCTTCGGACCGCAACGCCTGCACCACGGAGAGGCCGTCTCGCCGCGGCAGCATGCGGTCGACGATCAGGACGTCGTACTCGTCGGAGCGCGCCATCTCGAGGCCGGACTCGCCGTCCTCGACCAGATCCGCGCTGTGTCCGCTCTCCTTCAAGCCCTTCTGCAGGAAGTGAGCGATCTCGCGGTCATCTTCGATGACGAGGACGCGCATACCGGGCCTATGGCAGGGGCCACCTCGTGCGGCGCGAGGCGGCCTTGTGAACGTGCTGCATGGCGCATCCGGGATCGCGGGATGCGCCATGCCATTGCTTGCCGCAGAGAGCTTACGCCGGCTTGAGCTGTACGGCTACAAAGCGGATGCTGTCGCCGGACTTGATCCTGAGCAGGACCGCCTTGCGGCCGAGCTCCTTGGCCTTGCGAACGCCGGCCTCGACGTCGGCCGGGCTTGCCACCTGCTGGCCCTGCACTTCAAGGATGACGTCGCCGGTCTTCAGGCCCTTGGTGGCAGCATCCGAGTCGCTGTCGACATCGCTGATCACGACGCCTTCCTTAGGTCCGTTACGGCCGGCAGCCGAAGCCGAGAGCGAGATGCCGAGCTGGCTCAACTCGGTGGCGCCAGGCGTTGACGGCTCCTGCTCCAGTCGTGCCAGCTCCTTGGCGGCCGGGAAATTGCCGAGCGAGACGCTCACGTTCTCGGTCTTGCCGAAGCGGTACACCTCGATGTTGACCTTGGTGCGAGGCGAATACTCGGCGATCTTGCGCGCCAGCTCGCGGCTGTCGTGGATCTTCTCGCCGTTGACGGCAACGATCACGTCGCCCGCCTTGAGGCCCGAGCCCGCGGCAGGGCCGCCCTGAGTCACCTCGTTGACGAGCGCGCCACGCGCCTCGCCCAGGCCAAGGCTCGCGGCCTTGTCCTCGTCGACGCTCTCGATCTTCACGCCGAGCCAGCCACGGCTGACCGAGCCCGAGGACTTGAGCTGAGAGACGACCTCCGCAGCGGTCTTGGACGGAACCGCGAAGGCGATGCCGACGCTGCCGCCGGACGGGCTATAGATCGCCGTATTGACGCCGATCACCTCGCCGTCGAGGTTGAACGTGGGGCCGCCCGAGTTGCCGCGGTTCACGGCCGCGTCGATCTGCATGTAGTCGTAGGGACCCGAGCCGATGTCGCGGCTGAGCGCCGAGACGATGCCCGCCGTCACCGTGCCGCCGAGGCCGAACGGATTGCCCACCGCGATGACCCAGTCGCCGACGCGCACGGGCTTCTCGGCAAACTTCACGTAAGGCAGCGGCTTGGAGGCCTTGATCTTCAGGAGCGCCACGTCGGTGCGCGCGTCGGTGCCGACCAGCTCGGCGTCGTACTTGTTGTTCTCGTCGAAGCTGACCTGGATCTTGTTTGCACCGTCGACGACGTGGTTGTTGGTGACGATGTACCCGTCGGGCGAGATGACGAAGCCCGAGCCCTGCGCCAGTGCCGGCCGCGCGTTGGGCGACGGCATGCCGCGAAACTCCTTGGGCAGGTTCTTGAAGAACTCGTTGAAGGGATGATCGTCGGGCAGGTCGGGGAACGGCTCGCGGGTGCCGCGACCGCTATTCCTGGCGACCTTCGCGCCACTCGTCACCTGGATGCTGACCACGGCCGGGCGAACCCGGTCGACGATGTCGGCAAAGCTGAGTGGTGCGCGGCCGAACGGCGTCTGGACCGACGGCTCGTTCGGCTTGAGCTGGGCGATGCTCGGGGCAGCCGGCATCACTGCGGCCAGACCTATGAGGCTCGCGCCGAGCAGGAGGCCAGCGGCTACGTACCGGCGGGTCCTGCGCAAGGCGGGCCGGGTCAATTCTTCATTCGATTGGGAAGGATGCATGTCTCTCGTACCCTGATGGCAGGAAATGCACTGGTCGTGTGCATACGGTGGCCGAGCATTAGCGGGGCACGCCTTACGATGACCTTTCTGGGGTATTAAAGTTTGGTAATATAGGGGCAGGCCGAGACGGGGAAAGTCGCGTGCTTAGACGGGCTGCGCTTTGTAGGGGCGGGCACACGGGTCGCAGACGTGGACCTGGTGGCGTCCGGAATCTGGTCTGTGGTTTGGTGGCGGCTGTGGCCGCTCTGTGGGGGACGGCTCCGGCCGTGGCAGCGCCAGGTGTGGCGAAAGTTGGAGCCGCGGCGGCGTTGGTTCAGCGCGTGGCCGTGTTCGGCCATGACGATCGCCAGCCGGTGCCCCCCAAGTACGAGGCCGTGGCGCAGTCGCTCGGCATTCTCTTCAACAACCAGACGCGGACGGTGTGCAGTGCCTTTTGCGTCAGCGCGAATGTGATTGCCACCGCAGCACACTGCCTGGCCGGACCGAGCGGCGGGCGCATAGCCGCGCCGAACGCCTATGTGTTCGCGCGCAACTACGGGCGCTCGCGTGATCTCGTGCACGTGGAGGGATCGGCCACCCGCTCATCGGCGCAAAATGTGCTGACGGGAGATTTCCAGCTTCGCGTGCGCCCGCCGATCGATGCCGCGCACGACTGGGCGCTTGTGCGACTGGCGAAACCCGCCTGCGCCAACAGGGAGCTCGCGGTACGGCCGCTGCCGACCACCGAGTTGATGGAAAAGGCACGCGCCGGCCAGATCTTTCAGATCGCCTATCACCGCGACTATGCGCAGTGGAAGCCCGCGTACTCGAAGCCCTGCGGTGTGGAGCGGGATTTCGACAACGCGGATTGGGGGACGATCGCGCCGGATTTCATGGATTCCGACCAGATGATCATGCACACCTGCGATACCGGCGGGGCGTCATCGGGATCTCCGATACTTCTCGACGCGCCGGCCGGACCGGTGGTGGTGGGCATCAACGTCGGTACGTACGTGCAGTCCAAGGTGGTGATGCAGAACGGCCAGATGACGCATCGCCAGAAGTCCGAGACCGTGGCCAACACGGCTGTCAATGCACAGGCATTCGCCGAGAAGATCGATCTGCTGCGCGGGGCGCTGATCCTGTCGTCGGGTGCACCGATGCGCAGCCTGCAGGAGCACCTGCAGCAGCAGAAGCTCTATGCCGGCCGCCTCGATGGGACTTATGGACCGGCACTGCGATCGGCCATCGAATCCTATGAGCGTGCCAATACGCTGCCGGTTACAGGGCTCGCCACGCAGGGTCTGCTGATGAGGCTTTCCGGCGAGCATGGCCAGGTTCACACCACCAACAGCACGTCGCCAGCCGGCAAGTAAGGTCGAGCCGCCAGCGGCCCGGCTGCGCTGCCTAACGGTTGGCGTCCTTCAGCAGATCCTCGAGACGCGCGCGCTCGTCCGGCGAAAGCCGAGCCGGTTGCGTGGCAGCGGTTGAGCGGGCGCGGCGCAGGCGCAGCAGGATGGCAATCACGATGGCGCAAAGCACGAGGACCGGCGTCACCCAGAGCAGCAGCGTATCCATCTCGAGCGGCGGGCGCAGGAGGACGAACTTGCCGTAGCGATCGACGATGAAGTCGAGCACCGCCCGGTCGCTGTCTCCGGCCTGCAGGCGCTCGCGCAAGAGAAGGCGAAGATCGCGGGCCAGCGGTGCGTTGGAGTCGTCGATCGATTGGTTCTGGCAAACGAGGCAGCGCAGCTCGGCAGAAAGGCGTCGCGCTCGGGCTTCGAGCTCCGCGTTCCGCAGGACCTCGTCGGGCTCGACGGCATGCACAACAGCGGACGCCGCAGCCAGCATGCCCAACAAAAGGAATGCGGCAAGCAGACGGTGCAGGGCTGCGCGAACCCGCATGCGATCACTCCGCAGGGACTGGGGGACTTGCCGTGCGCGCTCTGCGCGGGGCGCCGATGCGCAGTCGCCGGTCGCTCAGCGACAGGGCACCGCCCAAGGCCATGATCATGGCGCCGATCCAGATCAGCCGCACCAGTGGGTTGAAGTAGAGACGGATGACGCGTCCGCCGTCCTTGGTCTCGTCGCCGAGCACGGCGTAGAGGTCACCGGCCCAGGACGCGTAAATGCCGGCCTCGGTCGTGGGCTGCGGCGGCATGTCGTAGATGCGCCGCGACGGCCTCAGCTCGATCCGGCGGCCGTCGAAGGAGACGGACAGCAGGCCGACCTGCGCACGGTAGTTCGCCCCTTGCTCGGGGGCGATGCCGCGGAACTCGATCCCGTAGCCGGCGAAGTCCAGGCGATCGCCGGGGCGCATGACGGAGATGTGCTCCTGCTGCCAGGCGCTGGTGGCGACGATGCCGATGAGCGTGAGACCGAGCCCCGCATGCGCGGCGGTGGTGCCGAGCGCGGAGCGCGGCAGGTTGACGAGGCGCCGCCACGTCTCGGCGCCCGGCGCCTGGCCGAGCTTGATGCGGAATGCGAGCTCGGAAAGTGCGCCGGCGATCACCCAGATGCCCAACGCGATGCCGAATGGCGCAAGCCATGGACCGCGGTGCACGAGAGAGGCGGCAAGGGCCGCCGCAAGCACGCTCGCCGCGCCGGCAGCGAGCAGCCGCTGCAGAACAGCGGCGAGGTCACCGCGCTTCCAGGCGAGAAGAGGCCCGCACGGCAAGGCGAGGAGCAGCGGCACCATCAACGGTGCGAAGGTGGCGTTGAAATAGGGAGGCCCGACCGAGATTCTGTCGCCGGTGATGGCTTCCAGCGCCATCGGATAGAGCGTGCCGACGAGCACGGTCGCCGCGCCGGTCGTCAGCAGGACATTGTTGAGGACGAGGCCGCCCTCGCGGCTGATCGGCGCGAACAGCCCGCCCTGTCTCAGGACCGGTGCACGCAAGGCGAAGAGCGTGAGCGCGCCGCCGATGAAAATCGCCAGGATACCGAGGATGAAGATGCCGCGCATTGGATCGACGGCGAAGGCATGCACGGATGTGAGCACGCCGGAGCGCACCAGGAACGTGCCAAGCAGCGACAACGAGAAGGTGAGGATGGCGAGCAGGATGGTCCACACCTTGAGCGCCTCGCGCTTCTCCATGACAAGTGCGGAGTGCAGCAGTGCAGTGCCCGCGAGCCAGGGCATGAGCGAGGCGTTCTCGACAGGGTCCCAGAACCACCATCCGCCCCAGCCCAGCTCGTAGTAGGCCCACCAGGAGCCCATGGCGATGCCCAGCGTCAGGCACAGCCAGGCGGCGAGCGTCCACGGCCGCACCCAGCGCGCCCAGGCGGCGTTGGTGCGGCCGTCCAGAAGTGCGGCGACCGCGAACGAGAACGACATCGAGAAGCCAACGTATCCGGCATAAAGCAGCGGCGGATGGAAGGAGAGGGCAGGGTCCTGCAAAATCGGGTTGAGACCGCGGCCATCGATCGGTGGGGAGTCGAGGCGCAGGAACGGATTCGAGGTGCAGGCGATAAACAGCAGGAATGCGAACGCAATCGCGCCCTGCACCGCCAGCACGTTGGCTTTCAGGCTCGCAGGCAGATTGGCACCGAAGGCGGCGACGGAGGCCCCGAATGCGGCCAGCATGAGCACCCAGAGCAGCATGGAGCCCTCGTGGTTGCCCCATACGCCGGAGATTCGATAAAGGAGCGGCTTGGTCGAGTGCGAGTTG
>JBLNBZ010000054.1:0-93496 GCA_050260355.1 Bacteroidota bacterium
ATGGCCAACCGCGACCTGCTCCTGCGCGAGCTGCCGAAAGCCGGCCTGTCGAAGATCGTGCCCGCGGACGGCGCCTTCTATCTTTACGTCGACGTCGGCGATTACACGGACGACAGCCTGGCCTTCGCCAAGGCGATGCTGGAGGAGACGGGCGTGGCCGCCACCCCGGGGGTCGACTTCGACGAGGCGCGCGGGCGGCGTTTCGTGCGCTTCTCCTACTCGGGCACGACCGAGGACATGGCCGAGGCCGCCCGCCGGTTGCAGGCCTGGCGGCGGCTCGAGGGCGCTTGAGCGGCACCGTCCGCCAGAGGGCAGGCCTTGAGTTTGGCCGCGCTCGCGGTCATTTAAGCGCGGCCGAGGCCGCAGGATCGATTCACGATGCAAGAGGCAGCCAATTCATCGCTGAGGGCCCGCAGGGGGGCCGAGACCCCGCTCGCGCGCGAGATCGGGCGCAGGCGCACGTTCGCCATCATCGCCCACCCCGACGCCGGCAAGACGACTTTGACCGAGAAGCTGCTGCTGCTCGGCGGGGCCATCCAGCTCGCCGGCGACGTGCGCGCCAAGGGCGACCGGAGGCGCACGCGCTCCGACTGGATGAACATCGAGCGCCAGCGCGGCATCTCGGTAGTGACCTCGGTGATGACGTTCGAGTATGCGGACCACGTCGTCAATCTGCTCGACACGCCGGGCCACGAGGACTTCTCGGAGGACACTTACCGCACGCTGACCGCGGTCGATTCCGCCGTCATGGTGCTCGATGCCGCCAAGGGCATCGAGTCGCGCACGCGCAAGCTGTTCGAGATCTGCCGCCTGCGCGACATCCCGATCATCACCTTCATCAACAAGATGGATCGCGAGAGCCTGGAGCCCTTGGAGCTCCTCGATGCCATCGAGCGTGACCTGGCGCTGGACACGACGCCCATCGTGTGGCCCGTGGGCATGGGCCGCGACTTCAAGGGCACATTCGATCTCGCCACTGGCCGGCTGCGCCGCCTCGGGTCCGATGACAGCGATCTGATGCTCTCAGGCCCCGATGATGCGCGCCTTGCTGAGATCGTCGATGCCGACCTGCTGTCCAAGTGGCGCGAGGAGATCGAGCTCCTTCGCACGGCCGCCCGCCCGTTCGACCTCGAGTCGTTCCGCGAGGGGCACCTCACGCCGGTGTTCTTCGGGTCGGCGCTGCGCAACTTCGGTGTCCGCGATCTGCTCGACGCGCTCGTGGCCTACGCGCCTCCGCCGCGCGCGCAGCAGGCCGACCGCCGCCTCGTCGAGGCGACCGAGCCAGGCATGACCGGCGTGGTGTTCAAGATCCAGGCCAACATGGATCCCAACCACCGCGACCGCATCGCCTTCCTGAGGCTGTGCTCGGGCAAGCTCACGAAAGGCATGAAGGCCAGGCTCGTTCGCACCGGCAAGCCGATCGCGCTCAACGCACCGCAGTTCTTCTTCGCCCAGGACCGCTCGATTGCCACGGAGGCCGTTGCCGGTGACGTCGTCGGCATCCCCAATCACGGCACTCTACGCATCGGCGACACACTGACCGAGGGCGAGGAGCTGAGCTTCACCGGCGTGCCCAACTTCGCGCCGGAAATCTTGCGCCGCGTGCGCGTCGCCGATGCCATGAAGGGCAAGCAGCTGAGGACCGCGCTCGCGCAGATGGCCGAGGAGGGCGTGGTGCAGATCTTCTCGCCGCTCGACGGCACCGGCCTGATCGTCGGCGTCGTCGGCGCGCTGCAGCTCGACGTGCTGATCGCGCGCATGGCGGCCGAGTACGGCCTCGAGACCGCGCTCGATCCGGCCGGGGTGGAGGTTGCGCGCTGGGTGCAGGCCGACAAGCCTGCCGATCTCGACGCCTTCCTCGCGAAATACCGCGGCTCGATTGCCGAGGACGTCGACGGCGACCCCGTTTATCTCGCGCGCTCCCAGTTCGACTTGGAGTGGACGCGCGAGCGCAACGCGGAGATCCGCTTCGTCGACATCAAGGAGACGCAGCATCGGGTCGGCAGCCGATAGCGGCAGCGGGCGTCGGAAAGCTCGGGTTCCCGCGAGCCATCGGGCCGCGCCAGAGTTCCCGCCATGCGATTTCTGCCGCCGGTGGCCAAGCCGCTGGAGCCATTAGCGTGACGGGCTATATGCGACCCGTCTTACTCCGAGCAGTCGTTGTAGCGATCCCACCAGTAGACGTTGCCGGTCGCCACGGCGCGGCGATAGAGCCAGCCACAGTTGATTCCAACCGAGGCGGACGTGTAGCCCGGCCCATCGTAGTCCCCGGCGCTGTAGTACGAGTAAGCCGGCGCGGAGTAGTACGAGTAAGCTGGCGCCGTGTAGTAGGAATAGGTTGGGGCCGTGTAGTACGAGTAAGCTGGCGCGGTGTAGTACGACGGCGCGGTGTAGTAGGCCGATCTGTAGCCGTAACCTGGCGCATAGCCTCTGTATCCGTATCCGTAGCCACGATACCCGTAGCTCGGCCCGTAGCCGTAGTAGCCGGCCGAGGCGTAGCCGTTGTACCGCGGCGCAGTGTAGTAGGAGCGGGCCACGTACCTCCTAACGCGTGGTGCCGCGTAGTAGCGCACGGCAGGCGCTCGATAATACCTTCGCTCGACGACACGCGACGGCACGTTGCGCGTGATCACGACTTCCCGTTCCCGTCGCACCACCGTATCCGCCGAGGCGGGCGCAGGGACGCTGGCGAGCGCCGCGAATGTGATTGCGGCTGTCGTCAAAAGGAATTGTCGCATGATTGCACTCCTTTTAAGCAAGGCGGCCTGCGTCCCGAACGCTTGTTGGTCGCAGTGGTTCCGGAGTTGCAATGACGAGTTCGGTTAACGGGACCCGGCAGAGGCCTCGGGGCGCGCGCGGGTTCCATCCGCCCTCTGAGCTCCCGTCTAGTCCAGCGTCCGCCGGAACCGGGTCACGGCGATGATCATGGCGACCAGCGTGAGTGCCATCAGCCACAACGCCTCCGGCGCCAGGTCGTACAGCGTCGCTCCCTTCAGCATCAGGCCGCGCACGATGCGCAGGTAGTGCGTCAGCGGCAGCGCCTCGCCCACCCACTGCGCCCATGTCGGCATGCCCGCGTATGGGAACATGAACCCCGAGAGCAGGATGTTGGGCAGGAACCACATCATCGTCATCTGCATGGCCTGGAGCTGCGTCCTGGCGAGTGTCGAGAACGTGTAGCCGACCGACAGGTTGGCGGTGATGAAGAGCGTCGTCAGCAGCGCGAGCAGCGCCATGTTGCCCACAATAGGCACGTCGAAGACGGTCGTGCCCACGCCGACGATGATCAGCGCCTGCAGAAACCCGATGAGAACGTAAGGGACGATCTTGCCGAGCATGATCTCGAACGGCTGCAGCGGCATGGCCAGCAAGCTCTCCATGGTGCCGCGCTCCACCTCGCGCGTGACCGACAGCGCCGTGAAGATCAGCATGGTCATGGTCAGGATCGTGCCGAGCAGGCCGGGCACGATGTTGAGCTGCGTCACACCCTCCGGATTGTAGCGGCGGTGCTGCCGGATCTCGAACAGCGGCGGTTTCATCTCATCCTGTTGCGGCAGCCCGCGGTCGCGCGCCAGCGCCGTCGAGACGATGCCGTCGAGCGCGCCAAGCGCCGTGCCGGCTGCCACCGGATCAGTCGCGTCCGCAGCCACCAGCAGCGCCGGCGTATCGCCGCGCCTCACCGCCCGCTCGAAGCCCACCGGCACCTCGATCACGAACAGCACCTTGCCGGCCCTGACCCAGTGATCGACCTCGGCCTCGTCGCGCGAGATCCACTTGATATCGAAGTAGGACGTGTTGGCGAGCGCCGACAGGATCGAGCGGGAGATGTCGGAGTCTTCCTGCAGCAGCACGGCCGTCGGCAGGTGCTTAGGATTGGTGTTGATGGCAAAGCCGAACAGAAACAGCTGCATCAGCGGAATCATGATCATCGTGGCAAACGTGATGCGATCCCGCCTGAGCTGGATCAGCTCCTTGACGAGCATGGCGGTGAAGCGGGCCCAGGCGCTGTCCCTGGGTGCGGGCCGCGGTGCGCGCTGGCGCGTCATGAGAAGTTGTCCCGGCTGCGGCTCATGAGATCGATGAACACGTCCTCGAGTGACGGCTCGCCGGGCGACCAATGCAGATTGGGATCGGCCTTGAACGGCGCCAGCGCCTTGTCGAGCGCGTCCACGTCGCGGCCCGACACGTGCAGGCTCGAGCCGAACGGGGCCACCATCTCGACGCCGGCCATTCCAGTCAGCCGCTCGGCGAGGTCGTGCAGGTTCGGACCCGAGACGGTCCATGTCGTGAGGCCCGACTGCTGCACCACCGCTTCGACGGTGCCACGCGCGAGCAGCTCGCCATAGGCGATGTACGCGATCTCGTGGCAGCGCTCCGCCTCGTCCATGTAGTGGGTCGACACCAGCACGGTCAGGCCCTCGGCCGCCAGGTTGTGGATCTCGTTCCAGAACTCGCGCCTGGCCTTGGGGTCGACGCCGGCGGTCGGCTCGTCGAGCAGCAGCAGGTCGGGGGCGGGCAGAATGCATGCGCCGAGCGCCAGCCGTTGCTTCCAGCCGCCCGACAGCTCGCCCGCCAGCTGTTCCTCGCGGCCGCTGAGGCCAAGCCGCTCGATCGCCTCGCGTGCGCTCTGCGCGGGATCGGGAAGACCGAACACGCGTGCCACGAACTCCAGGTTCTCGCGGATCGACAGGTCCTGATACAGGCTGAAGCGCTGCGTCATGTAGCCGACGTGCTGCTTGATCAGCCGGCTGTCGGTGAGAATGTCGTAGCCGAGGCACGTGCCGCGGCCCGAGTCCGGGGTCAGCAGGCCGCACAGCATGCGCAGCGTCGTCGTCTTGCCGGATCCGTTGGGGCCGAGGAAGCCGTAGATCTGCCCGCGGTTCACGCGCATGGTCAGATCGCGCACCACCACCTTGTCGCCGAATGACTTGGTCAGTCCTTCGACGTCGATGACGGCGTCGCTCGCAGGTGTTTCACTTACGGCCATCGGCGGTCTCGCGTTGGGTCGGCGCTATCATGCTGATCGCGATCGGCTGGCCCACGCGCAGCAGCTCGGGCTGCCGGGGGATGGCCTCCACGCGAAACACCAGCTTCGCCCTCTCCTCGCTGCTGAAGATGACGGGCGGCGTGAACTCGGCCTGCCGCGACAGGAAGGTCACCTCGGCCCGGATGTCGGACGCGCAACCGTCGCAATGGACCAACACCTCGCTGCCGATGGCGATGCGCGGCAGCGTCGCCTGGGGAACGAAAAACCGCAGCTTCAGGTTGCCCGGCGGCAGCAGCGACACCACGGCCCTGCCTGCAGGCACGATCTCGCCCTCGCGGAAGTAGATCTCCTGCACCACGCTGTCGGCCGGCGCGAAGACGTTGCGTTGCTGGCGCCTGGTCTGCGCGGAGGCGAGCTTTGCCGTCGCCTGCTTCATCACCTCGCGTGCGGCGTCGATGTCCTCGGTGCGCGCCTTCATCCGCGCCACCTCGATCTGTCGCTGGATCTCGATGAGCTGCGCCTTATCGCGCTCGAACGCGGCTCTGGCCTGCTCGAGCCGCATCGGCGGCGAGACGCCTTGCGTCGTGAGCCGTTGTGCGCGCTCCAGCTCCGGACGCGACTGCTCGATCGCAGCCTTGTAACGCGCCTCCTGTGCCTCGAGCACGGCCACTTCCTCCGGCCGCTGCTGCGCTGCCTCCGCCTTCGCCAGTCGCGCCTTGGCTTCCTCCAGCGTCGCCTGCGCTTGGCCCAACTCGGCGTCCTGGATGTCGCTCTGCAGCGAGAAGAGCGCCTGCCCCTCGCGCACGGCCTGGCCCTCCTTCACGGCAAGCGTGGTGATGCGGCCCGGTTCATCTGCGCCCACGAACAGCAGATCGGCCTCCACCCAGCCGTGGAACGGCTCGGCGCCCTGCGGAGCACGCAACCACCAGTAGGCGCCCGATCCGAGAGCGGCGACGGCCAGAGCAGCGACGGCAATCAATTTGCGGTTCATGACGGCGTCTTTCCACCGGTCAGGAGCATGGCGTGCGCCTTCAGCATGCCGTCGACGTCGAGCGGCTCGAACCGGCTGAACAGGCGGTCCCAGACGACGGCCACGAGCAACGGCGCGACGATGAGCTGGGGATAGCGCGCGAGCGCATTGCTCGGCAGTTGGCCGCTGGCCTGCGCCTGCCGCGCAAGTCCGCCCAAAGCCCTGATGCCCCGCGAGACGATCTCGCGGAAATAAAATTCGGCGAGCGCCGGAAAGCGCGGGCCCTCTGAGATCAGGAGTTGGATGATGTGCTTGCGCTCGGTCTCGAGCACCTCGCGGCGGAACAGCTCGAAGAGCTGCTGGAGCAGCAGCGGCGCCGGGAGTGGAGCGGCGGCGGCGGAGGTTGCTTCCAGCTTGTCGAGGATCGGGCTCATGTAGCTGCGGATCAACTCCTCGAACAGCGCCTCCTTGTCCGCGAAGTAGAGATAGAGCGTGCCCTTCGCGATGCCGGCCCTGGCCGCAACGTCATCGAGCCGGGCAGCGGCAAATCCGTTCTCTGCGAAGATGTGCAGCGCCGCGTGCAGAATGGCCTGACGCCGCTGCTGCGAGGCGACCCGGCGGCCATTGGTCTTGGTGACGGGATCACCTGCTGCCGCCCGCGGCCGAGCCTTCCCGCGTTGCGCTGGTTTTGGACTTGGGTTCATCGCGCACCTTGATCGTGTCTATGACTGACTGGTCAGTCATATTATAAATGGAGGTCGCGCGTCAAGGCACGAACGCTCTGTTCGCCGCGATTGGAGGGCCGGCAGGCCGATGGAGCGAGGAGCGACCGATTATGAAAATCGGGCCGGGAGCGTGGTCGCTCCCGGCCCGAAAACTTCAATCCGCGCTTGGGCGCCGGCTCCGCGTCCGGCGACGCCTCAGTTGCCGCTGAACCGCCTCTGCAACCAGCCCTTGCGCGCGGGCTGGGCCGCCTATTCGGCCGCGGATGCGGCGCGTTGGATCTCCTCGGACTGTTCGGGCCGCCGCTCGGGCGCGGGCGCCTCATCGAACCGGGTCAGCGTCTCCGGCAAGCGCTTGGGAGCGGCAGGGTCGGATGCCGTGCCGCGGCTCTCGCGCGACGGCTCATTGCTCTCGCGCGGCCGATCTTCTGGAGCCGGCTCGCTCGGCTCGTGACGGTGAGCTTCGCTCGGCGCCGCCTCGTGGTGCTCGTGGCCGGGCGCGGGGGCCTCGCGCGCAAGCTCGGGCCGAACGTCTGCCCCGTTGCCGTCCGAATGCGGCGCATGATCTCCGTTTGCCGCAGTCGGCCGTGCCTCGGCGGTATCGTGCTCGTGCGGGCCGTCGTCATGCGGGCCGTCATGGGGTTCGTGCTCATGCGAGCCATGGTCGTGCGCGCCGTGCTCATCGGCGCGCATGCGCCGCTCGCGGTTGCGGCCACCGCGGCGGCCGCGCCGCCGCCGGCGGCCTCGCGTCTCCTCGCGCTCGGCCCGCTCACCGTCCGCTGCGCCGGCCGCGCTCGGCCGCGCATCGGCCGCGTCGTGCTCGCTGTCGGGGCCGTCGTCGCTGCCCGCTTCGCCGCCGAGATGCGAAACGCTATCCTCCGCCGGCTCGCTGTCGCGCTCGCGCTCCCGCTCGCGGCTGAACTGCTCGCGCTCGTGGCCGTACTCGCCGCCTCTGTCCCGGCCGCGGCGGCGCCGGCGCCGCCGTGATGGGCGCCGCTCCTCGCCGCCCTCGCCGTCTCTGGCTTCCCGGCCGTTGCCACGTGCCTCGCGCTCCTCTGCGGCCTCTTCTCCGTCGAAGCCCCAGTCCATGCTCACGGCGCCGCGCTCGGGGCGCTGCGCAGGCTCCGCCCCTGTGCTGACGCGCTCGATGGCGAAGTTGGCGCCCTGCATGCGCTCGCTGGCCTGCACGCTGATCGAGATGCCGTAGCGCTGCTCGATATCGGTGATGAACGCGCGCTTGTTGTTGAGGATGTAGAGCGCCACGTTTGCCGTCGTCAGTGCGGTCAGCGACGAGGGCCGGCCCTTCATCAGCTCGTCCTCGAGCCCGCGCAACACCGCCAGCGCCACCGACTCCGTCGATCGGATGATGCCGGTTCCCTGGCAGTGAGGGCACTGCGACGTGGAGCCTTCCAGCACGCCCGTGCGCAGGCGCTGGCGCGACATCTCGAGCAGGCCGAAGTGGGAGATGCGCCCGACCTGGATGCGGGCGCGGTCGTGGCGCAGGGCATCCTTCAGCCGGCGTTCCACCGCGCGGTTGTTGCGCTTCTCCTCCATGTCGATGAAGTCGATGACGATGAGGCCCGCAAGGTCGCGCAGCTTGAGCTGGCGTGCGATCTCCTCCGCCGCTTCAATGTTGGTATTGAGCGCCGTTTCCTCGATCGAGAACTCGCGCGTGGACTTGCCCGAGTTCACGTCGATCGAGACGAGCGCCTCGGTCTGGTTGATCACCAGGTAGCCCCCCGAGCGCAGCGTGACGTAGGGGCTGAACATCGCGTTGAGCTGGCGCTCGATCTGGTGGCGTGTGAACAGCGGCTCGGGATCGGTGTAGAGCGTGACGTTCTTGGCACCGCCCGGCGCCAGCATGCGCATGAAGTCGTGCGCCTCGCGGTGCGCGGCCTCCCCGGCAACCACGATCTCGTCGATGTCCTTGGAGTAGAGGTCGCGGATCGACCGCTTGATCAGGTTGCCTTCCTCATACACGAGGCAGGGCGCCGTCGAAAGCAGGGTCAGGTCGCGAACGCTCTCCCACAAACGCAGCAGATACTCATAGTCGCGCTTGATCTCCTGCTTGGTCCGCGCCGCGCCCGCGGTGCGGATGATGAGGCCCATGCCCTCCGGCACCTCGAGCTCGTTGGCGATGGCCTTCAGGCGCTTGCGGTCCTGCGGATTGGTGATCTTGCGCGAGATCCCGCCGCCTCGGCCCGTGTTCGGCATCAGCACCGTGTAGCGGCCGGCGAGCGACAGGTACGTCGTCAGGGCCGCGCCCTTGTTGCCGCGCTCCTCCTTGACGACCTGCACGAGAATGATCTGGCGCCGCTTGATGACCTCCTGGATTTTGTAGGAGCGCATGCGCCGGCGCGGACGCTCGGGCACCTCCTCCATCGCGTCCTCGGTGCCGACCTGCTCGACCTGCTCAACCTGCTCGACTTGTTCGACCTGCTCGACCTCGCCGATGCCGTTGCTCTCGCCGCTGCCGCTCTCGGCCAAACCGGCGTCGTGCGCAGCGTGGCTGGCGTTGCTCGAGTCCTCGTCGTAGTGCCGGGCATGCCCTTCGGCAGGGCGCTCCTCGAATTGAGATGCCGGCTCGTCGGTTTCCCGCGCGTGCAGGCGGTCGGCCGCATCCTGCTCGGTTGTCAGCGGCAGCGGCGCGGCATGCGCGCCCGCATCCATGCCTGCCTCGACGGCTCCCCGCTCGGCCGCCGCATCCTCGATCTCGGGCTGAGCCTCGAGGCCTGGTGCCGGCTCGCGGTCCCCACGACCCACGCTGGCCTGTGCGGCGGCGTCCGCCTCCTCCTCTGCGCGCGCCTCTTCCTCGGCCTCCTCCTGCAGGAGCACCTGCCGGTCGGCGACGGGGATCTGGTAGTAGTCGGGGTGGATCTCGTTGAAGGCCAGGAAGCCGTGGCGGTTACCGCCATACTCGACGAATGCTGCCTGGAGCGAAGGTTCGACGCGAGTGACCTTGGCGAGATAAATGTTGCCGCGTAGCAGCTTGCGTGCGGCCGATTCGTAGTCGAACTCCTCTACCCGGCCGTTGCGTAGCACCACCACCCGGGTTTCCTCCGGATGCGTGGCATCGATAAGCATTTTGTTCTTGTCCATGCTCTCAATTCCTGCGCGCGCCGTGCAGCGCTTTCCGGCCTGCCGGACAGGCGGCCGACGAGCGGAAGTCGCCAGGATCTGGCGCGCGGCTTGGTTGGTGTTGTCGGGTGTGCCGGGAGCGCGATGACCGTCTGAGGTGCAGGGCAGCTTGTCGTGCAGCGGACAGGCGAGGCCTGACGGTGCAGCGGCGAGCGTGCCGATCGGCGCGGGCGCCGAGGCTGCGATCGACGGATTGTGCTCCTGTGTCTCATAGTCCTCGAAGGGACAATGCGTCCTGTAATTTACTTAAGCGGGATAAGTCGCACAGCGCTTGTCGCCGCCACAATTCTGAGCCGCCCAGGGCCGGAGCAGGGGAGCGGTGTCACCGAGCTCGGTTGCCTCAGGAAGCCCAATCGCTGGCGACGTTGCCGCGGCGCGTCCGATCAACACCCGCCTCGCGGCGGCGGCCCGTCTGGACCCGTGCTGGCCGACAGCAGAAGCAGCTGCGCCGCACTTTCGCTCAACCCGCAAGCTCAACTTCATCGCGAGCGCGGCGCTGCAGTAGGCAGACGCACGCGGCGAAACGCGATAGGGTCTTTTAGGGTCTCTGCGGAAGCGAGGCAAGCACGTTGATCGCCGTTGAGGCTTGAGCCGCGGCGGCGATCACGGACTGCCCTGCGGCCAGGATACCGCCGTTTTGGCAAATATTTGGTAAATGGGAGTGCTTCGCGGGGGCGGGCCGGCACGGGGACACTGTCGGCCATAAGATGGGGGGACGACAAGCCGGTGAGGAGGGCCGAGGTCATATGCGCCGTCTCGGCGGTGCTGATGCTGGGGCTGGCGTGCGGCACGCGCACCTTTGCGCAATCGCCGCGCGCAGAGACCCATGGCGGCGACAAGGCCGCCCTCAATATCAGCCCATCGAAGAAGCAATCGGCGCCCGCGGCAGGCGCCTGGGACGCGGTCGTAACGCAGGGAGCGGCCCCGGCAATCGCGAATGGTGTCGAGCTTACGGGCGATGCCTCGCTCACCCGCTTCACGCTGCTTCTCACGCGCGCCGCCGAGTTCAACGTGTTCCGCCTGACCAATCCGAGCCGCGTGGTGCTCGATGTCGCCGGCGTGGAGTTCAAGCTGCCCGCCGATAGCGGGCGTCAGGGCCGCGGGCTGGTATCGGCCTTCCGCTACGGGCTGTTTGCCCGCGGCCGATCGCGCATCGTCCTCGACACGGTCGAGCCGGTCCGTATCGAGGCGCGGATGGTTCAGGTACCCCGCGGCACGTCGGTTCGCCTCGAGCTCGAGCTCGCGCCGGTGCCTGCGGCCGAGCTCGCCGCTGCCGATCTCGCCGCGGCGGCCAGATCGGTTGCCGTCGGCATCGAGCCCGAGGACGAGGAGACGCAGCGTCCGAAGCGCCGGCGGACCAAGCCCGTCGTCGTGGTCGATGCGGGGCATGGCGGCATCGATCCGGGCGCCCGAGGTGCGCTGGGCCTCGAGAAGGACGTGGTTCTGTCCGTGGCCCGCGAGGTGCGCCGCAGCCTGCTGGCAACGCGCCGCTATGAGGTCGTCATGACGCGGTCGAGCGACGTATTCGTGCCGCTGGACGAGCGCGTGCGCCTGTCGCGCAAGCACGACGCCGATCTGTTCATCTCGATCCACGCCGATTCGCTCGAAGCCCGGGAGCTCGCTCAAAGCGTGCGAGGTGCAACCGTCTACACGCTGTCCGAGCGCGCGTCGGACGAGCGCGCCCGACTGCTCGCCGAGAAGGAGAACGCCTCCGACGTGCTGGCGGGCATCGACACCTCCGGCGAGGAGGGCCGCAGCGAGGTCAAGCACATCCTGTTCGATCTGATGCGGCGCGAAACGGCAGATTTTTCGTTGAACTTTCGTCGCATTCTGCTCGCCCGGATCAAGCCGAAGATGGGCCTGGCGCGTGAGCCGCAGCGTTCGGCTGCATTCAAGGTCCTCCGCCAGCCGGGCTCGCCGTCCGTCCTGATCGAGCTCGGCTATATGAGCAACGCCCAGGACGAGAAGCTGATGGCGTCACGTGAGTGGCAGCGCGGGGTCGCCGACGCGATCGCCGAGGCCGTGAGCGAATATTTCAACCAGCGCCGCGCGCGGCTGCCTTGAGCGGGGAACATCCGGGCCTGAAAACATCTTTATGACGAAGATGTTGAGGATATTGCCAGGTTCCGGCCGCGTTTCGCCTTTGCGGCCATGTGCTGCCACATTCCATGTTAATGTGCGTCTTAATGTGCGTCGCGGAGGGCGAGTGACTTGCCGGGTCGGCCCTCGCGCTCTAAGCACCGCAGAATCTGCTCGACACTGAGGCTGCATGAGATCGCCGGTTCTCCTTCCGCCGCCCCCACGAAAGCCCAAGAAGCGGCGGCGTAGCTGGATGCTGAGCCTCCTGGGCTTCATGTTCGCCTCGGGTGTCCTGCTGTTTCTGGCGGGCTCCGCGGTCGGGGGCTACCTGTTCTGGAAGGCATCGCGCGATCTGCCGAGCTACGACAGCCTGGCGCGCTACGAGCCTCCCGTAATGACGCGCATTCACGCGCACGACGGCTCGCTGATCGCCGAGTATGCGCGCGAGCGGCGGATCTTCGTACCGATCAACACCATTCCGAAGCTCGTCATCGGCGCCTATCTTTCGGCCGAGGACAGGCGCTTCTTCGAGCATGGCGGTCTGGACTTCGTCGGCATCGCCCGCGCTCTCATGAAGCTCGGCGAGAACAAGCTGCGTGGCCACGACCGGCGCGCCGAAGGCGCTTCGACGATCACCCAGCAGGTCGCCAAGAACTTTCTCCTCTCCAGCGATCGCACGCTCGAGCGCAAGCTCAAGGAGGCGATTCTGGCGATCCGCATCGAGCGCGCCTACTCCAAGGAGAAGATCCTCGAGCTCTATCTCAACGAGATCTATCTCGGCCTCGGCTCCTACGGGGTGGCCGCTGCCGCGCTCAACTACTTCAACAAGGAGCTGAGGGACCTCACCGTCGAGGAGGCCGCCTACCTCGCGGCCTTGCCGAAGGCCCCGAACAACTACCACCCGTTCCGCAAGACCAAGGAGGCAACGCTCCGCCGCGACTGGATCATCGATCAGATGGCGGAGAACGGCTACATCACGGCCGAGCAGGCCAAAGCGGCGAAATCGAAGCCGCTGACAGTCAATCTGCGCCCGTTCGGCACGCAGATCTATGCCGCCGACTACTTCGCGGAAGAGGTGCGGCGCACCCTGATCACTCAGTTCGGCGAGGACGGGCTCTACGGCCGCTCCGAGCGATCCAGCGAGGCCGACGATCGCGTCAACGGCGGCCTGTCCGTCAGAACCACCTTCGATCCCAACCTGCAGCGGATGGCCCGGCGCGCGCTGGTCGATGGCCTCGTGGCTTTCGATCGCAACAAGGGCTGGCGCGGCGCCGTGCAGCGCATCGAGATCCGCGGCGACTGGGGTGCATCTCTGAGCAGCATCGAGATTCCCACCGACCTGGCGCCTTGGCGGCTCGGGGTGGTCCTCGAGGTGCAGCGCACGAAGGCTGTCGTGGGCCTGCGCCCGCAGCGCCAGGCCGATGGCACGCTGGTGGCCGAGCGAGAGGCGGTCGAGATTCCCTATGACGAGGTCAAATGGGCCAAGACCAACCGCGGCGCGCCGAAGGCCGTCAGCGATGTCGTAAGCCCCGGTGACGTGATCTGGGTCGCGCCGAAGAATCCGGAGCAGCCGACCGGGACCTGGTCGCTGATGCAGGTGCCGGAGGTCGGCGGCGGTCTCGTCGCCATGGATCCCCATACCGGACGCGTGCTCGCCGAGGTGGGCGGCTTCTCGTTCTCCGCCAGCCAGTTCGATCGCGCCTTGCAGGCCAAGCGGCAGCCGGGCTCCTCCTACAAGCCTCTGGTCTATGCCGCCGCGCTCGACAACGGCTACAAGCCGACCAGCATCGTGCTCGATGCGCCCATCGAGATCGATCAGGGACCGGGCAAGGAGGTCTGGTCGCCCAAGAACTATGACGGCGGCAACTCGCACGGTCCGGCCACCCTGCGCCACGGCATCGAGAAGTCCCGCAACCAGATGACGGTCCGGCTGGCGCAGGATATGGGCATGCCGCTGATCGTGGAGTACTCCAAACGCTTCGGCGCCTACGACGATCTGCTGCCCGTGCTCGCCATGTCGCTCGGCGCCGGCGAGACGACGCTGCTGCGCATGGTGACCGCGTACGCCGCTTTTGCCAACGGCGGCAAGCAGGTCAAGCCGACCTTGATCGACCGCATCCAGGACCGCTGGGGCCATACCATCTGGCGTCACGACGAGCGCGAGTGCCACGGATGCAAGGCGGACAAGTGGGAGAACCAGCCCGAGCCGGTGCTGACGGATGACCGCCGCCAGATCATCGACCCGCATACCGCCTACCAGATGACCTCGATGATGGAGGGGGTGGTCCAGCGCGGCACGGCAACC
The DNA here is from genome assembly GCA_050260355.1 of Bacteroidota bacterium. GTDB lineage: Bacteria > Pseudomonadota > Alphaproteobacteria > Rhizobiales > Hyphomicrobiaceae > CADEFX01. Next base: position 14,202 of record JBLNBZ010000054.1, read on the forward strand.
GTGATCAAGCACTACATTCCCAACGTGCCGGTGGCCGGCAAGACGGGCACGACGAACGAGGAGAAGGACGCCTGGTTCATCGGCTACACACCGGACCTCGTGGTGGGAGTCTTCGTCGGCTACGACACGCCGCGCCCGATGGGCAAGGGCATGACCGGCGGGCAGGTCGCCGCTCCCGTGTTCGGCAACTTCATGAAGATGGCGCTGGCCGACAAGAAGGCCGTGCCTTTCCGCATCCCGCCCGGTATCAAGCTCGTGCGTGTCAATCCGCGCACCGGCCTGCGCGCGCAGGGCGAGCCGGACGCCATCCTCGAGGCCTTCAAGCCCAATGAGGAGCCCGACGATCCCTATTCGCTCATCGGGTTCGGCACGGATGGGGGCAGCTACGTCCAGCAGCGCGAGGACGAGCGCGCTATCATGACCCGCCGCGGCATGTGGTGAAGACCGGCCCCGCGCCGCCGCCAATCGGCTGAAAGGCCCGCCTCGTTTACAGTCCCGGCCGCGCCCCTTATATACGCGGTCGCTCTTCACGCCCACACTTGCCGCAGCAGAGGCCCCATGCGCGCCGAACATCAAAAGCTCGTTGACGAGATCAGGCAGTCGCTTGCCCTGCTCAGGAGGTCTCTTTGACTGGGAGACAGCGGATCAGCGTCTGGCCGAGCTGAACCGGCAGTCGGAGGATCCCAAGCTGTGGGGCGATCCGCAGCGCGCTCAGAAGGTGATGCGCCAGCGCCAGCAACTCGAGCGCTCCATCAACACCTATCGCCAGCTCGAGCGCGAGCTCGATGACAGCGTAACCCTGCTCGAGCTGGGCGAGGCCGAGAACGATCAGGCGACGATCACCGAGGCCGCGAGTGCGCTCGAGCGGCTCATCGAGGAGGCGCATCGCCGCGAGGTCGAGGCGCTGCTGTCGGGCGAGGCCGACGGCAACGACACTTATCTCGAGGTCCATGCGGGCGCCGGCGGCACCGAGAGCCAGGACTGGGCAGCGATGCTGATGCGCATGTACATGCGCTGGGCCGAGGCGCGCGGCTTCAAGGTGTCGCTGATCGACGAGAGCCCCGGCGAGGAGGCCGGCATCAAGTCGGCAACCTTGGAGATCAAGGGCGAGAACGCCTACGGCTGGCTCAAGACCGAATCGGGCGTGCACCGGCTGGTGCGCATCTCGCCGTTCGATTCCAACGCGCGGCGCCATACGAGCTTCGCCAGCGTGTGGGTCTATCCCGTGGTCGATGATTCCATCGACATCACGATCAACCCTGCCGACCTCGAGATCACCACGATGCGCTCGGGCGGCGCCGGCGGCCAGCACGTCAACAAGACTGAGTCGGCGGTGCGCATCCTGCACAAGCCGACCAACATCATGCTGGTCGCCCAGGACCAGCGCTCGCAGCATCAGAACCGCGAGGCGGGGTTGAAGCGCCTCAAGGCGCGGCTCTACGAGCTGGAGCTCAAGCGGCGGGAGGACAAGGCCGCGGCCGAGGCGGCAGCCAAATCGGATATCGGCTGGGGGCACCAGATCCGGTCGTACGTGCTGCAGCCCTACCAGATGGTCAAGGATTTGCGCACCGGGGCACAGACCAGCGATACGAGTCGCGTGCTCGACGGCGACATCGACCGGTTCATCGAGGCGGCGCTCGCGCAGCGCATCAAGGGCGGCGAGCCCGCCGCCGCGGTCGAGGACCTTGATTAGAGCATCTCGCGCGCGGGAGAGGGAGACCGGCGTCAGCCCGGCTCGGTCGGAAATGAACTACGCTTGATCGTCGTACCAGCTTCTCCCTCGCCCCGCGGGGCGAGGGATGTTCGCCATGACGCTCAGCGCCTACGCCGCATGCCCATTGGACAGCGGAAGCGTGAATTCCGGCCGTTGCACTCCGGCCGTCGGGTCCTCAACCCGTCGCGACTTGCCCTCGAAGAAGGCGCCCTGCTCGATCGCGAGTTGATTGTGGAAGACGTCGCCCTCGACCTTGCTGGTCGACTGCAGGACCACACGCTTGCCGCGGACCGAGCCCATGACGGCGCCGCGAACGACAACCTCGTCCGCGACCACGCCGCCGGTGATGCGTGCGTTCTCGCCGACGACAACGGTTGCCGCGTGCAGGTCGCCCTGGATCTCCCCGTCGATATGGACCTCGCCCTTGGACACCAGATTGCCGATGATCGTGAGGTCGGCGCTGATCTGGGAAACGTTGCCCGAGGGCGCGCGCCCGGGTGCAGATCCTGGTAGAGGCGGAGCCGAGCCGCGCTGTGTCGGCAACGGCGGACGTGGTGGCTCTGATGCGGCGGACTCTTTGTCGGACCTTTTTGTGAACATCGGTACCCAACTCCCTCGACATATGAGCTTCCCGTGACCCTCAAATCTGACCTAATGATGGCCGGGTCTCGAGCCGCTGCCCCATGCTGCAGTGCTCTGGCTGCAACCGTGCCATGTGTAACACGCTTTCCGATGGCGAGTCATAAGGTTGCGCGCATCCTCATTGACACGCGCTGCATCACGGGACGCGCCCGATCGCGGCGAGGGGCTTGTAGAAGCCAGGCGTGAGCCCGGCCTCCGATCGCGCCGCATCGTTGAACGGGGGCTTGATCGAGCCGCGAAAGTGCTTGCGCACAAGCGCGTGGAGGTCGGCTCGGGCATCAGCCCTTCGCGCTCACAAAGGAAGCGGAACCACCTCGCCCCGAACGCAACGTGACGCTTCTCGTCGCGATAGATGACGCCGATGACGGCGGCGGACTCGCGGTCTCCGCTCGCTTCGAGGCTCGCGATCAACCCCGGGCTCACATCGAGGCCGCGTGCCTCGAGCACCAGGGGAACGATGGCGACACGCGCCAGCAGGCTGTCGCCGGTGGCTTGGGCCGCCTGCCAAAGTCCATCGTGGGCGGGCAGATCTCCGTAGGCCGCACCGAGCTCGCCCAGCCGTCGCGAGACCAGCTCGAAATGCTGAGCCTCCTCCAGTCCGACCTGCACCCAGTTGTCGAAATACGAGCGCGGCATGTCGACATGCATGAAGCGGCCGATCAGGTCCCACGTCATGTCGATCGCGTTGAGCTCGATGTGGGCCAGCGAGTGCAGTAGCGCGACGCGGCCCTTCTCGCCCTGGGTCGAGCGCCGCGGCATCGCGCGGGGAGGAAGCAGCTCGGGCCGCTGCGGCCGTCCCGGGCGATCCGGCATCGGCGGAGCGAGTGTCATCGGCCCCACGGACAGCCTTCGCTGCGACCACGCTTCGGCCGCGGCCTTCGCCAGCCGCACTTTCTCGGTGGGTTCGATGGCCGCGACGATGGCGCCTGCCACCGCCGCGAGACTTGCTGCGCGATTGCCTGCTGGACCGGCGGTCATGGCCTCATCTTGGGCTTAGGCTTTCAGCTCTCGAGCCGCGGCCAGCACCTCCTTCGCATGACCCGGCACCTTGACCTTGCGCCAGCTCCGCGCGATGCGTCCGCGTGCATCGATCAGGAAGGTCGACCGCTCCACGCCCATGTACTTGCGGCCATACATGGACTTCTCCACCCACACGCCGTAGGCGTTGGCGGCCGCCTTCTCGGGGTCGGCTGCGAGCCTGATGTCGAGGGCGTGCTTCTTGGCGAACTTCTGGTGGCTTTCGACGCTGTCGGGAGACACCCCGATGACCACGACACCGGCCTTGCGGAAGTCGTCGGCCAGAGCCGTGAAGTCCTTCGCTTCCGTCGTACAACCCGAGGTGTCGTCCTTGGGGTAAAAGTAGACGACCGCGGGCTGCTTGAGCTTGGACAACTTGAGCTTTTCACCGGTCTGGAGCATCAGCTCGAAGTCCGGCGCCTTGTCCCCATCGCGTAGCATTTCTGCGCCTTTCTTTCGTCGCTTTTGTCCAACCACATGCCATGTTAGCGCGCTGTGCGGAAGCGTTCTTTGTCGACCGAGTCCCGAAGGGGGAATCGCGCGTTTCGCAATGCCGCCATATGCGGTCGTGCGACTACGGCGCTCGTCGCGATTGGCGCGATCGTGTCGCCGTGACTTGAGCTTGGGTCGGGGGCACGTGGCGAGCAAACGAAACGAGGGGATGCAGACTCGCGGTCGGCCGGCGAATCGCACCCAGCCGCCGCCCGTCCCCGGCATGGCCAACACGCCCCCTACGGTGCGCACGGGACGGGGCAGGACCGCACGCGGACGCGCCCCCAGGGATAGCCGCTGGCTGATTTGCGCCAAGGTGCTGGGGAAATCCGTCGCCGTTGTCGTGCCGCTTGTCGTGCTGGCCGTCGGCCTCGTCTATTTCCGTCTCCTGCAAGGGCCGATCTCGATCAGCTTCCTGGTTTCGCCGGTCGAGCGTGCGCTCAAGTCCGAGCTGCCAGGCGTAACGATCGATATCGAGGACGCCATCGTTCGCCTCGCCGATCAAGGCGGCATCGAGTTTCGCCTCAAGAACGTTCGGATCGACGAGGCCGATGGCGACACGCTTGCGCTGGCGCCGCTGGCTGCCGTCCAGCTCAGCACCAAGGCCATGCTCTCCGGCCGAATCGCGCCTGCCCGGATCGAGCTGATCCAGCCGCGCATCGTCATGGCCCAGGATGAGGAGGGCAATCTCGCGCTGAGCTTCACGCCCACCGAAGGCCAGGGCGCGACCGCGCCGGCCCAGTCTGGCACCCCGGAAGCGGCAGCCAGGACCACGCAGCCAGACAAGCCGCGCCTGTCGCCGGAGCCGAGCGTGCGGCGCTTCGCGCTGGCCCGGACGCTTGCGGAGACCTCGGCGCGCGCCCGCCGGCAGGTAGACGCGGCATCGTTCCTGGAGGCCGTCGGTCTCAAGGACGCCGAGGTCATTCTGGACGCCGCTGGCCAGCGCGCCGTGTGGCGCGTGCTCGAGTTCGACGTCAATCTGGAGCACAAGCAGAAGCGCAGCATCATCGTCGGCGCGGGCAAGATCGCGGCCGCGGGCGGCCCCTGGACCTTCACCTTCCGTACGGAGGATTCGCAGAAGTCGCAGACCGTTCGCGTCGATGCGTCCGTGCATGACCTGGTGCCGCAAGGATTGGCGCGCGGACTGCCCCAGCTCGCCGTCCTCAACGGCATCGACTTTCCGGTCTCGGGGCAGGGCACCGTCGAGCTGTCCACGGCCGGCGAGATCCTGCGGGGCAATTTCACCCTCGAGCTCGAGCCCGGCCGGTTCTTCTCGCCGTGGCTCGAGGGCGGCCCGATCAACGTCGGCTCGGGCCGCCTCGACGTGCGCTACACGGGCGAGGGGCAGCGTTTCGATCTCGGGCCTTCCAGCCTCTCGTGGGGCAAGAGCAGCATTATCGTCGGCGGCACGGTGATGCCCGGCACTGCGGTATCCGGCCGTCCGACACCGTGGGAATTCGATCTGAGATCCTTGGGTGGAGTCCTCGCCGCCGAGGACCTCGACGTGCCCCCGCTCAAGATCAATCAGTGGCTGGCGAAGGGGCGCATCGCGCTCGAGTCGGGCCGCATCAGGGTCGACGCGTTCCAGGTCGACGCCGGCGGCGCGCAGGTGACCATGTCGGGCGATGTCGCCAACGTCGGCGGGCGCATCGAGGCCTGGGTCGAGGGGCAGGTCGGTCAGATGCCGGTCGCATCGCTCAAGGCGCTTTGGCCGAGCGCGCTCGCGCCCCGGGCGCGAGCCTGGGCGGGCCTCAATCTCCTCAAGGGCACGCTCAAGGGCGGATCGTTCAAGATCTCCACCAATCGCGACGCGGCCGTTGGCCCCGAACGCGCCCGAGGCGCCGAGGAGCGACGCCGTGCGGTCACGTTCGAGGGGAGCGACCTCGAGATTGCCCACATCAGGGGGCTGCCGCCGGTCGAGTGCCCGCGTGCCCTGTTGCGCGTCGAAGGCGACACCGCCGAGATCACGGTGCCCGACGGCACCATCACCACCGCGCAGGGTCGTCGCATCACGCTGAAGTCGGGCCGCGCGCTGGTCAGCAAGATCGACAGCGAGCACCCCCTGGCCGAGATCACAGTCAAAGGCCAGGCCCCGGTTCCCGCCCTCCTCGACATCGCCGAGCTCGAGCCGATCTCGCTCAACAAGGCCATCGGGGCCGCACTTGCCGGCGCCGACGGCAAGGTCGAGGGCCAGCTCCGCGTCACGTCGCCTCTCGGCGACAACGTGACTGCGGCCGACATCAAGATCGAGTCCAAGGTTCGCATCACCGATGGACGCGTGAAGAACGTGTTCGGCAATCACGACATCCACGGCGCGAGCATCGCCATCGATGCCACCGAGAAATCGGTCGACGTCAGAGGCGACATCCTCATCGCCGGCGTCGGCATGAAGCTCAGCGGCCAACGGCTGATCGGCCTGCCCGACGAAGAGCAGCCGCCGATCAAGATCAGCGCGAGGCTGGACAACAGCGACCGCAACCAGCTCGGCCTCGATCTCAACCACATGGTCCAGGGCGACGTTCCGGTCGAGGTCACCGTGCAGCGCAACGGCCACGAGGATGCTCGCGTGCATGTCGTCGCCGATCTCACGGCCGCGGAGCTGACGCTGGACGACATATCATGGCGCAAGCCGTCAGGTCGTCCGGCCAACCTGCAATTCGACGTCGCCAAGAGCCGTACGGCGGGATTGGATCTGCAGAATTTCAGGCTCACTGGCGACAACATCGCCATCGACGGATGGGTCGGCCTCGGCCCCGACCATCATGCCCGCGAGTATCACTTTCCGAGCTTCTCCATCAATGTGGTGAGCAACATCGAGGTGCAGGGCACGCTCCGGAATCGGGTCTGGGACGTGAAGGCGCGCGGCAAGACCTACGATGCCAATGACCTGTTCAGATCCCTCATCGCCTTCGGCCAGATCGGCGAGAAGCCGGTGCCGCGCGATCGTCCTGGCCTAGACTTGTCGGCCGAGATCGATACGGTGCTGGGGGCCTCCGATACCTCGATCCGCTCGGTCAAGCTGAAGCTGCAGAAGCGCGCCGAGCAGCTCACGATGCTCGATCTCCGCGGCACCTTGGACGGCGGCAAGCCACTGACCGCGAGACTGAAGCAGGATCGCAATCAGTCGCGCATCGTGATCGCGGAGTCGCCCGATGCCGGCCAGGCGCTCAAGCTGATCGGCTTCTACCAGAATATGATCGGAGGCGCTGGCGAGCTCGAGATCAATCTCGACGCGCGCGGTAACGCAGAGCGCTCCGGCGTCCTGACCATCCGCAACTTCCGCGTGCTCGGCGACCCGGTCGTCTCCGAGGTGCTGCAGAATGCGGACGAGGGCCGTCCGGCCATCGAGGGCAGGCCGACCCGCCGCGTCGTGCGCGAGCAGTTCGACTTCGATCGCCTGGACGCGCCGTTCTCGTTGGGGAACGGCCAGCTCGTCCTCCAGAATACCCACGTCAAAGGCGACGCCGTCGGCGCCACGCTGCGCGGTAAGATCGATTACAAGACGCGCCGCCTCCAACTCGGCGGCACCTACGTCCCCTTGTCCGGCGTCAACAGCAGCTTCGCCCCGATCCCGATCCTGGGGCCGCTGCTGACCGGTCCGCGCGGCGAGGGCGTGCTCGGCATCACCTTCGCCATCGAGGGGCCGATGGCGCAGCCGCAGGTCATCGTCAATCCGCTGTCGCTGGTGATGCCCGGCATCCTGCGCGAGATTTTCCAGATGACGCCGGAGAACCCCCGCATCACGCCGCGCGAGGACCGCGCGCCGGCGAAGGGCTCCAAGTCCGGCAGCGGTCCACAGGTGCGGGCCAGCTCGCGCGAGAGCGCGGCCGGCACGCAGCGCGGCGAGACCGAGATGATCGACGGCTGGTCGTCGGAGACCACCACGCCCGCTGCCAGGCCGAAATAGCCTCGTCCGAGCTCATACCGGCTTCAGCAGCACGTGGCGCTTGCGCCCGAGCGACAGCTTCACCACGCCCTCGGCCATCACATCCTTCTGTGTAATGACGTGCCGATCGTCGGTGATGCGCACGTCGTTGACGAGCACCGAGTTGTTGGCCACGGCCCGGCGCACCTCCCCGTTCGAGGCGGCAAGCCCTGCGCGCACGAAGGCTGTGAGCAGCCCGAGCCCGCCGGCGATCTCAGCCAGCGGCACCTCGACCGTCGGCAATCCATCGGCGATCGCACCCTGCTCGAACGTCTTCTGCGCCGTCTCGGCTGCTGCCTCCGCCTGTGCGCGCCCGCGGATCAGCGCTGTTGCCTCGGTCGCCAGCACCTTCTTGGCCTCGTTGATCTCGGCGCCCTCGAGCGCCTCGAGCTTCGCGATCTCGCCCATCGGCAGCGTCGTGAAGAGTTTGAGGAACCGCCCGACATCGGCATCCTCGGTGTTGCGCCAGAACTGCCAGTAGTCGTAGGTCGAAAGCTGCTCCTCGTTGAGCCACACCGCACCGTCTGCGGTCTTGCCCATCTTGGCCCCCGAGGCGGTCGTCAGTAGCGGCGTGGTGAGCGCATAGAGCTGATGCGTTCCCATCCTGCGTCCGAGGTCGACGCCGGTGACGATGTTGCCCCATTGATCGGAGCCACCCATCTGCAGATTGCAGCCGGTGCGGCGGGCAAGCTCCACGAAGTCGTAGGACTGCAGGATCTGGTAGTTGAACTCGATGAACGACATCTCCTGCTCGCGCTCGAGGCGCAGCTTCACCGACTCGAGCGTCAGCATGCGATTGACCGAGAAATGGCGCCCGATGTCGCGCAGCATCTCGATGTAGTTGAGCTTGGTCAGCCACTCCGCGTTGTCGAGCATGATGGCGTCGGTCTTGCCCGGGCCGAACGTGAGAATCTTGGCGAACACCTTGCGGATGCTCTCCTTGTTGCGCTCGATCTCGTCGATGGGTCTGAGCGCCCGCGTCTCATCCTTCCCGGACGGATCGCCAACCCTGGTCGTGCCGCCCCCCATGAGCGTAATCGGCTTGTTGCCGGTCTGCTGCAGCCAGTAGAGCATCATGATGGAGATCAGATTGCCCACGTGGAGCGACGGCGCCGTGCAGTCGTATCCGACGTAGGCAATAACCTCCCGCCGCTCGGCCAGGGCATCCAGACCTTCGAAGTCGGAGCACTGGTGGATGAACCCGCGCTCGTCGAGCGTGTTCAGGAAGTCGGATTTGAATCTGCTCATGGCCGTCAGCTTCGCGTTTGCGCCGCACTCGCGCGCCGTCTAGGGTGGTGAATGCGAGGCAAATTGCACGGGATAGGCGCAATGGGCAAGGTGATGCGCGCGATTGGCCTCATGAGCGGCACCTCCATGGACGGCATTGACGTCGGCCTGCTCGAGACCGATGGCGATCTCACGGTCAAGCGGGGCCCATCGGCCTCCACGCCCTACACGCCGCAGTTCCGCGCGCGCCTCGCGCAAGCCGTCGCTGACGCTGCAACCTTGCGCGGCCGGCACGAGCGCCAGGGCTGCCTCGCCGGCGTCGAGCGTGAGCTGACAGAGCTGCATGCCGCAGCGGTGCTGCGCTTCATGGGCGATCACAATCTGCAGCCGATGGCGATCGATGTGATCGGCTTTCACGGTCAGACAGTGCTGCACGACCCCAACCGCAGGCTGACCGTGCAGCTCGGGGACGGTGCGCTGCTCGCCGGCGCGACGCGCGTCGACGTGGTCTATGATCTGCGCGCTGCGGATTTCGCCGCCGGTGGCCAGGGCGCGCCGCTGGCTCCCGTCTATCACCGTTCACTCGTCAGCAGGCTGCCGAACCGGCCGATCGCGTTCCTCAATATCGGCGGCGTGGCCAACGTCACCTGGATCGGACGCGCCGGCGAGCTCGTGGCGTTCGACACCGGCCCCGGCAATGGCATGATCGACGACTGGATGCAGCGCCGTTGCGGCCTGCCTTGCGACGAGGCCGGTCGGCTTGCTGCCTCGGGGCGCGTACGCGACGCCTACGTCACGCAGTATCTCAGGCATTCCTACTTCAGCGCGCCTTCACCGAAATCCCTCGACCGCAATACCTTCCCCTCCGAGCTCGTGGACGGTCTTTCCGACGAGGACGGCGCCGCCACTCTTACCGCGTTCGCGTCCGAGGCGATCGCCATGGCGCGCGCTCACTTTCCCGAGCAGCCCGCCCTATGGATCGTCTCCGGCGGCGGGCGCAAGAACCGCACCTTGATGAGCATGATCGCGGCGCGGGTCGAGAATGCCGTCGTGCCGTCGGAAGCCATCGGCGTCGATGGCGACAGCCTGGAGGCCGAGGCCTGGGCCTATCTGGCCGTGCGCTCGCTGAGCGGCTTGCCCATCAGCTATCCGGGCACCACGGGCGTGCCGCAGCCGATGACCGGCGGCGTGCTCGCCCGCGCGCCCTAAGGGCGGCTGTCCGCTCCTATTCCTTCTCCTTGCGCGCCGCCTCGATGGCCACCATGCGCTTGTCGAGGTATTCCCCGACCACCGTCTTCAGCTCCTCGTGCGCCCCCTCGAAGAAGTGGTTGGCGCCGGGAATGATGACATGATCGAGCTTGATGCCCTTTTGCGTCTTGGTCCGCACCGACAGGTCGGCGACGGCCTGGCTCGGCACCACGCGATCCTTTTCGCCGCTGACGAGGAGACCCGATGATGGGCACGGCGCCAGGAACGAATAGTCATAGAGGTTGGCCGGCGGTGCCACGCAGATGAAGCCGTCGATCTCGGGCCGGCGCATGAGCAGCTGCATGGCGATCCAGGTTCCGAACGAGACGCCGGCGATCCAGCACGAGCGGGCGTCCGGATTGTGCATTTGCAGCCAGTCGAGAGCAGACGCCGCATCCGCGAGCTCGCCCGGTCCATTGTCGAAATAGCCCTGGCTGCGGCCGACGCCGCGGAAGTTGAAGCGGAGCACGGAGAAGTTTCGCTCCGTGAACGTATAGTAGAGGTGGTAGACGATCTGGTTGTTCATCGTCCCCCCGAACTGGGGGTGCGGGTGAAGGATCAGGGCGATCGGGCTGCCGCCCTTTCCTTCGTGGTGATAGCGGGCCTCGATACGGCCTGCTGGGCCGTTGATGATCAGCTCAGGCATCGGGCAGGGGCACTTTCGTTCATATCGTGAGTAGAGGGGGCTTCCGCCGGGCGCGCGGCCTGGCAGGGCATTGGCTCGAGCCGTTGGACGCGGCGAAAATACTTGACTTGCGCGCTCGGAATTTCCATATTCAGCTTAGAACTGTTCGAAAATGGCGGGTCTCGCCTGTCCGGCGCGCGCGGGGCTTCTTAACACGGGCCGGGGTGGCAAAATCAAGGGTTATCGCAGCGAGCTCGGTCAAGACTCGTTGTTCCGCGTGGAGTGAAAGCCTTGGAGCTGAACACCAAAGGTCGTTACGCCGTAATGGCGATGGCAGACCTTGCGAAGCACGGCACAGAGAGCGCCGTGCCGCTTTCGGCCATCGCGGAGCGTCAGCACATTTCTTTGGCCTATCTGGAGCAGATTTTTCAGCATCTGCGGCGTGCGGGCCTTCTCGAGAGCGAGCGCGGCCGTTCCGGCGGTTATCGGCTGACCCGGACGCCGGATGCCATCTCGGTCGCATCGGTGATGGCCGCCGTCGAAGAGGGCACGCGCATGACGCGCTGCGCCGGCGAAGGCCAGCCGCCCTGTTTGCCGGGGCATCGGTGCCTCACGCACGGGCTGTGGGATGCGCTTGGCGACCACATCACCGCGTTCCTATCGGAAGTGACGCTCAAGGATGTGTTGGACGGCATGCCCGCGCACAAGAGGCGTCTCAGCACTGTGGAGCTGAGGGCGCAATGACGGAGCCGCGCACCTATCTCGACTGGAATGCGTCGGCCCCGCTTCGGCTCGAGGCGCGCGAGGCGATGCTGACGGCGCTCGAGGCCATCGGCAATCCGTCGTCCGTCCACACCGAAGGCAGACGAGCCCGAGCCTTGATCGAGGACGCGCGCGAGCGCGTCGCCGCTCTCGTCGGTGCCAAGCCCGCCGAGGTGGTTTTCACCAGCGGAGCCACGGAAGCCAACAATTGGGCGATGGCCGGCTGGACTACGATCTTCGTCTCGGCCATCGAGCACGACAGCGTCCTTGCCCCGGCGCATGCGTCCGGCGCGCGGGTCGTCGAGCTTCCGGCCTCATCGATGGGCGTCGTGTCGCCGCAAGTCATTGCCGAGCACGTGTTGCGAGAGACCGCGCCGGCCAGGCGAGGGCTCCTCGCGCTGCAGATGGCGAACAACGAGACCGGAGTCCTGCAGCCCGTCGTCGAGGCTGCGGCATTCGCGCGGGAACATGGGCTCCTTACGCACACCGATGCGACGCAGGCGGTCGGGCGCGTGCCGGTCGATATCCGCGCGCTCGGCGTCGATTTGCTTTCGCTCTCCTCCCACAAGCTCGGTGGGCCGAAGGGCGTGGGGGCACTGATCGTTCGCGAGGGTTGCGATATCGCTCCATTCGTCCGCGGCGGCGCTCAGGAGCGGCGACGCCGCGCCGGAACCGAGAATGTGGCCGCAATCGCGGGCTTCGGCGCCGCTGCAGCGGCAGCCGCCGATGATTTGGCGCGCATCGGCGCGGTCGCGGCCAATCGTGATCGCATCGAGCGTGGCCTGAAGCGCATCACGCCCGACGTGGTGGTGATCGGCGAGTCGTCTGAGCGCCTGGCGAATACGACGTGCATCGCGCTGCCAGGCAAGCTTGCTGAGACGCTGGTGATCCAGCTCGATCTCGCCGGCATCGCCGTCAGTGCCGGCTCGGCATGCTCATCCGGCAAGGTCGGAACGAGCCGCGTGCTCGCCGCCATGGGCGTGCCGGCCGAGGTCGCGAGAAGCGCCATCAGGCTGAGCGTCGGCGCGTCGACGAGCAGGCGCGATGTCGAGCGGCTCTTTGGCGCATGGATGTGCATTTGTGGATCGCGGGCGATTGAAAAGCACCTTGCGGGCGACGAGATGCCCGAGAGTGTGCAGCTCGCGGTCGAGAGAATCTTGGAAGAGGTGTGAGAATGGCAGCCGTCCAACAGACGATCGATCAAGTCAAAGAGATCGACGTCGACAAGTACAAGTACGGCTTCGAGACCGCGATCGAGGTCGTGAGGGCCCCCAAGGGCCTGAACGAGGATATCGTCCGCTTCATCTCTCAGAAGAAGGGTGAGCCGGCCTGGATGCTGGCGTGGCGGCTGGAGGCCTTCCAGCGCTGGAAGGCTATGCAGGAGCCGGCCTGGGCCAACGTCACCTATCCCAAGATCGACTTCCAGGACCTCTACTACTACGCCGCGCCCAAGTCGGTCGAAGGCCCCACGAGCCTTGCCGAGGTCGACCCGGCGCTGCTCGCCACCTATGCCAAGCTCGGCATCCCGCTCAAGGAGCAGGAGGTCCTGGCCGGCGTCAAAGGCGCGCGTGTGGCGGTCGATGCCGTGTTCGACAGCGTCTCCGTGGTGACGACATTCAAGGAGGAGCTGGCCAAATCGGGGGTCATCTTCTGCTCAATCTCGGAGGCGCTGCGCGACCACCCCGAGCTCGTGCGCAAGTACCTGGGCTCGGTCGTGCCCCAGTCCGACAACTTCTACGCCTCGCTCAACGCAGCGGTCTTCTCGGACGGCTCGTTCGTCTACGTGCCGGAAGGCGTCCGCTGCCCGATGGAGCTGTCGACCTACTTCCGCATCAACGAGAAGAACACCGGCCAGTTCGAGCGCACGCTCATCATCGCCGACAAGGGCGCCTACGTGTCCTACCTCGAGGGCTGCACGGCGCCGATGCGCGACGAGAACCAGCTTCATGCCGCCGTTGTCGAGCTGATCGCGCTCGATGATGCCGAGATCAAATATTCCACCGTTCAGAACTGGTACCCCGGCGACAAGCAGGGCAAGGGCGGGGTGTACAACTTCGTCACCAAGCGCGGCGACTGCCGGGGCCGCAATGCAAAGATCAGCTGGACGCAGGTCGAGACCGGATCGGCGATCACCTGGAAATACCCGAGCTGCATCCTGCGCGGCGACGGATCGCGCGGCGAGTTCTACTCGATCGCCATCTCCAACGGTCACCAGCAGGTCGACAGCGGCACCAAGATGATCCATCTCGGCCGCAACACCTCGAGCCGGATCATTTCCAAGGGAATTGCCGCTGGCTTCTCGCAGAACACCTACCGCGGCCTCGTCTCGGCGCATCGTAGGGCCGTCGGCGCTCGCAATTTCACCAATTGCGACAGCCTTTTGATCGGCGACAAGTGCGGCGCGCACACGGTTCCTTACATCGAGGCGAAGAACGCCACGGCTCATTTCGAGCATGAGGCGACCACGTCCAAGATCTCGGAGGACAAGCTGTTTTACTGCCGCCAGCGCGGCCTGTCCGAGGAGGAGGCCGTCGCCCTCATCGTCAACGGCTTCGTGCGTGACGTGCTGCAGCAGTTGCCCATGGAATTCATGGCCGAGACCCAGAAACTGATCGGTGTCAGCCTGGAGGGATCCGTCGGTTAACAGCGTCCAGAACGCTGCATGAAATGCAAGTTGATGCACTAAGGGGTGTGGCAGGTGCGACAAAGATGTGTAGGATCGGGCGCCGGCAAAAGCCGGCAGGCGCAGGGATCGTACGGTCTCGCGCCGGCAGCCGGGCGCATGGTCCGAGCTGGTGGATGGGGAGCGAAGCTAGGTCGGCGTCACTACACGGGCGACACCTCAAGTGGAGGAGAAGTAGCATGAGCGATGCGGCGGGTTTTGGCGAGCTTCTCAAGACAGCGAGACTTCTGCGCGAGATCGATGAGGGGGAGTGTCTGCGGCGGAACGCCCTCTCGGAGAAGCGCAAGGGCATCGCCCTCCGCCAGGGCTCTGTGGTCACCGTGTTGGAGACGCTCGACGAGGGCAAGGCCTTCCTCGTCGAGTTCGGTCAGCGCGCGCCCGACACGTGCGACTGGCTTGGCGTTCTCTATCCGTCCGAGATCGAGATGAATGAGGTCGCGAACGGGCGCTGACGCGCGCCGCGCTACGCTACCAGGCACCCGAGGGAGGAAGTCACGCCGGCGGTCGGCCACGCCGGCGACGTGGAATGCTGTTTGCGAATGTGGAGACCAGGCACCGAATGCTCGAGATCAAAAATCTGCACGTGAAAGTCGCCGATGAGGACGCCGAGATCCTCAAGGGCATCAGCCTCACTGTGCCAGAAGGCGAAGTGCACGCCATCATGGGCCCCAATGGATCGGGGAAGTCGACCCTCGCCTATGTCCTCGCCGGCCACGAAGACTATGAGGTCACCGAGGGCGACATCCTGTGGGGCGGCCGATCGCTGCTCGGCATGGAGCCCGATGAACGCGCCGCCAACGGCGTATTCCTGGCGTTTCAGTACCCGCTCGAGATTCCGGGCGTTGCCACGATGACGTTTCTGCGCTCCTCGCTGAACGCGGTGAGGAAGAAGCGCGGCGAGAAGGAGCTGACGACGCCGGAGTTCATGAAGCTCGTGCGCACGAAGGCGGCCGCACTCGAGATCGCCGACGAGATGCTGAAGCGGCCGCTGAACGTTGGTTTCTCCGGCGGCGAGAAGAAGCGCATGGAGATCCTGCAGATGTCGCTGCTGGAGCCGTCGCTCTGCGTCATGGACGAGACCGACTCCGGCCTCGACATCGACGCCATCCGCATCGTCTCCGAAGGGACCAACAAGCTGCGCTCGAAAGACCGGGCCATACTGGTCATCACGCACTATCAGCGGCTGCTCAACCACATCGTGCCGGACAAGGTGCACGTGCTTGCCGATGGCAAGATCCAGAAGTCGGGCAGCAAGGAGCTGGCCGTGGAGCTCGAGAAATCCGGCTACGCCGGCTTCAGGACCAAGGCTGCCTGAACAGCAATGCAGCGAGACAACGCTGCAGAGGTGACGAGATGAATGTGGCGGTGATGAAAACGAAGGCGGAGGCGGCTCTCGGCGAGCAGTTCGAGGCCGTGGCTCGCCAGCTACCCGGCGGCGCTTGGGTCGAGGCGTTGCGCAAGGAGGCGATCGGCACCTTCGAGTCGCTTGGTTTGCCGCATCGGCGCATCGAGGAGTGGAAGTACACCGACCTGCGCGAGAGGATGCGCGAGGCCTTCCCGCCGGCGCTGGGCGAGAGGCCTGCAGTCTCGCGCGGGCAGATCGATGCCACGTTGGGGCCGCTCGCGGCCCTTGATGCCGACCGCCTCGTGTTCGTCGATGGCGCTTACTGCGCCGAGCTCTCCGATGCGCAGCGGCTCGGCGATGGCTTCGAGCTCAAGACCATGGCCGAGATGCTGGCGGCAGCGCCCGCCTGGCTGCAGGGCAAGTTCGACGCGAAAGCGCAGCGCCGGCCGGATGCGATCGGCGCACTCAACCTGGCCTTCATGAGCGATGGCGTTCTGCTCAAGATCAAGCCGAACCGAACGGCCGCACGGCCGGTGCTCCTGGTGTGCGCTCGCTCCAGGAAGGCGGCAAGCTCCGTCACCACGCGCAACATCATCGCCGTCGAGGCCGGCGCCAAACTGACCTTGATGGAGGTGCACGTCGCGCTCGCCGGCGCTTCGCCCAAGGCGCAAGTCAATGCTGCGACCGATATCACGCTGGCTGAGGGCGCCAACGCCACCCACATGAAGTGTCTCATGGACGCAGGCGAGACGACCCATCTTGCGACCTGGACGGCCAAGATCGGCAAAGCGGCCTCCTACCGCGCCTTTCAGCTCACCGCCGGCGTGGGGCTTGCGCGCAATCAGGTGTTTGCCACCTTTACGGGAGAAGGTGCAAAGCTCGACGTATCAGGCCTGTTCCTCGGACGCGGGTCGGACCATGTCGACACTACCCTTTTCATCGATCACGCGGTGCCGGGCTGCGAGAGCCGCGAGCTGTTCAAGGGCGTGCTCGACGGTCGCGCCAGGGGTATTTTCCAGGGCAAGGTCGTCGTCAGGCCCGATGCCCAGAAGACCGACGGCAAGCAGATGGCGCAGGCCCTGATGCTGTCGCAGGACGCGGAGTTCGACTCCAAGCCGGAGCTCGAGATCTTCGCGGATGACGTGGTTTGCGGGCATGGCAGCACGTGCACCGAGCTCGATGCCGACATGCTTTTCTACTGCCGGTCGCGCGGCATCCCGCTGGCGGAAGCGCGCGCCATGTTGATCGAGAGCTTTGCTGCCGAGGCGGTCGACAAGGTCGAGGATGAGCACATCCGCGCGGCCTTGATGAACGTCGCTTCGACTTGGCTGAGCGGTGCCTGACGAGCGAAAGGCGTCGACGAGCATGACCATCATGGAAACGAAGGGCGAGCGAGCGGGAGCTTTGGCCGCCTTCGACGTGGAGCGGATCCGGGCCGACTTCCCGATCCTCTACCGCGAGGTCTATGGCAAGCCGCTCGTCTACCTGGACAACGGCGCATCGGCGCAGAAGCCGCGCTCCGTGCTCGATGCCATCGAGCACGCCTACAAGTTCGAGTACGCCAATGTGCATCGCGGGCTGCATTTCCTGTCCAATGCCGCAACCGCTAAGTACGAGGACGCGCGCGTCATTGCGCAGCGCTTCCTCAATGCGCGGCACGAGGATGAGATCATCTTCACGCGCAATCTGACCGACGGCGTCAATCTCGTCGCCAGCTCGTTCGGCATGGACTTCAAGGAAGGCGACGAGATCGTCGTCTCCATCATGGAGCACCATTCCAACATCGTGCCCTGGCATTTCCTGCGCGAGCGCAAGGGCTGCGTCCTGAAGTGGGCTCCCATCTCGGACACCGGCGAGTTTCTGCTCGACGAGTTCGAGAAGCTGCTCGGCCCGCGCACCCGCATCGTCGCGCTGACGCATATGTCGAACGTGCTCGGCACGGTGGTGCCGATCAAGGAGGTGGTGCGGATGGCGCACGCCCGCGGCATTCCGGTGCTCGTCGACGGAGCCCAGGCCGCGGTCCACCTGCCGGTCGACGTCCAGGATCTGGATTGCGATTTCTACGCCTTCACCGGACACAAGGTGTACGGCCCGACGGGCATCGGCATTCTCTACGCCAAGAAGCAGCATCTCGAGGCCATGCCGCCCTACCAGGGTGGCGGCGACATGATCGAGAGCGTGCATACCGACCGCATCACGTACGGCAAGGCTCCGCACAAGTTCGAGGCCGGCACGCCGGCCATCGTTCAGGCGATCGGCCTCGGGGCGGCACTGAACTACATGATGCAGGTCGGGCGCGACCGCATCGCTGCGCACGAGGCTGAGCTCAAGGACTATGCCCACAAACGCCTCGGCGAGCTGAACTGGTTGAAGATCTATGGGCAGGCCAAGGACAAGGGCGCCATCGTCTCGTTTTCCATCGATGGCCTGCACCCGCATGACATCTCCACGATCATAGACCGGTCGGGCGTGGCCGTGCGTGCCGGCCATCACTGCGCCCAGCCGCTGATGGAGCGGCTCGGCGTCACCGCCACGTGCCGCGCCTCCTTCGCGATGTACAACACCAAGGCCGAGGTCGATGTGCTGGCCGAGGCTTTGATCCGAGCCCACGACTTCTTCGCCTGAGAGCGAGCATGGATGCCAAGATGGCAGAACCGAGCATTGTGACCGGCGTTGCGGGCGAGGCGCCTGCCGCGCTGCCCGTCGATCAAGGCGGCACACCCGTGGAGGGCTCCAAGTTGTCGAAGGAGCAGCTCGAGCAGATGACGGCCGATATCGTCGCGGCCCTGAAGACGGTCTACGACCCCGAGATCCCGGCCGACATATACGAGCTCGGGCTGATCTACAAGATCGACATCTCGGACGAGCGGGACGTCATCATCGACATGACCCTGACGGCTCCCGGCTGCCCGGTCGCCGGCGAGATGCCGACCTGGGTGGAGAATGCCGTGGGCGCGGTCGCGGGCGTCGGCCAGGTCAAGGTGAACCTCACCTTCGACCCGCCCTGGGACCAGAGCCGTATGAGCGACGAGGCGCGTCTCGCCCTCAACATGTTCTAGTTCCAAGGTGCGCCTTCACTTGCCGCCTCGAAAATTCGCCAAATCGCGCTATATTGAGGTTGGTCCAACGGCAACCAAGCGCTGAATGGAACGCATGAGCAACCCTAGACCCCGCCCGCAAGTGATGACGCTCACGGATGCGGCCGTGGCGCGCGTCAAGGCTATCCTGGCTGCCCGGGGCGCTGGCTCCGCCGGCCTCAAGATCGGCGTCAAGAAGGGCGGCTGTGCCGGCATGGAGTACACGCTCGACTGGGCCGAGGCGCCGGGTAAGTTCGACGAGGTGGTCGAGCGCGATGGCGCGCGTGTGATCATCGATCCGCAGGCGGTGCTCTATCTGCTGGGCGCCGAGATGGACTACAAGGTCGACAAGCTGTCGGCGCAGTTCGTGTTCAACAATCCGAACCAGCAGAGCGCCTGCGGCTGCGGCGAGAGCGTCAATCTCATGCCGGCCCCCAAGGAACGGCTCGAGGCGCTGAAGGCCTGAGAGCCGTGGCGGCCGACGGGCTCCCGCCGTGGTGCGAGACCGTTCTCGATCTCTGGTTTCGCGAGCTCGAGCCCAAGGCCTGGTTCACCACATCCCGCGCCACCGATCTCCTCATCGTCGAGCGCTGCCTCGCCATCCACGAGAAGGTAGCCCAAGCGCTTCCGCCTGAGGCGCGGCGTGAGCCGCAGGTTGCGCTGGCCGCGGTGATTGCCCTCGACCAGTTTCCCCGCAACATGTTCCGCGCCACGCCGCGCGCCTTTGCCACCGATCCGCTGGCCCTCGCCCTGGCGAAGGATGCGGTTGCGGCAGGCCTCGATCGCGGCATGGTCAAGAACGAGCGCCTGTTCCTGTACCTGCCCTTCGAGCACAGCGAAAACCTCGACGACCAGCACCGCTCCGTGGAGCTGTTCGCGGCGCTCGGCGATGAGGAGCTGCTGCGCCATGCCATTGCGCACAAGGCCATCATCGAGCGGTTCGGCCGCTTCCCGCATCGCAATGCCATCCTCGGCAGACCCTCCACGCCCGAGGAGGAGGAGTTGCTGCGCCAGCCCGGCAGCTCGTTTTGAGGACGCCACACCAGCCGTGACCGTCAGCGACAGCTTCATCGACCTTCTGCAGGACCAGCTTCGCGGCATGGGTCCGGTCTCGGTGCGGCGCCTGTTCGGTGGGGCGGGTCTCTATGCGGCGGGGACCATGTTCGCGCTGGTGTCGGATGAGACCCTTTATCTCAAGGCCGACGAGACCACGCGTGCGGATTTCGAGGCGGAAGGTATGCAGCCTTTCAGCTACGCGACGAAGGACGGCCGCAACACCCTCATGAGCTACTGGCGAGCCCCGGAGCGGCTGTTCGACGATCCCGACGAGATGCTGGCTTGGGCCACGCGCGCGCTGGCTGCCGCCAAGCGCTCCGCAGCCAAGACATCGTCGCCCAAGTCGAGACGCAAGCGACCCGGCTAGGAGGCCATGGGCCAGCGGGGCGGGTGCGTGCCGAGCGGCACCGAGGGCCGATCCCACCGCACAGGGGTCGCCGAAAGCTTCGCCGCATGTCTGACGGCGGTTATCGGCCCAAAGCGGCTGTCGGATATCTCCAGCAGGTCCTGAACATCAACGAATTTCTGGTCGGCGCAGGCGAGCCCACCGTCGATGCGTCCGAGGCCGGCGAGCCATCGTCCGGTCTGCGCCAGCGAGACGCGCACCAGCCACGATCCGCCTTCCTCCCGCTGACGCTTGAGCGCCATCATGGCACCCGTCGCCAACAGATATCCCGAGCCGTGATCGAGGGCCTGGCACGGCAGCTCCTTCGGGCGGTCGAGGCCCGCCGCGGCGCCCTCGGCATGATTGAGGCCGTTGGTGTTCTGCACCAGGCTGTCGAACCCGCGCCGGCCGGACCACGGTCCCTGCTGCCCGTAGGCGGAAAGCGACACGTAGACGATGCCGGGCGAAAGCTCGGCAAGACGCTCGGGCGCGAAACCGCGCCCAGCGATCGCGCCAGGCCGATAGCCCTGCACGAAGATGTCCGCGTCCTTGGCGAGGGCGGTCAGCGTTTCGCGGCCGCCGCTTTCCGCAAGATCGACGTGCGCGGAGAGCTTGCCGCGGCCGGTATCCATCACCAGACCTTGGAACGACGGCAGCTTCGGGCTTGCCACAAGCAAGACATCGGCGCCGTGTCCGGCAAGGGTGCGCCCGCAAACCGGCCCCGCGATCACACGTGTCAGATCGAGCACGCGGATGCCTGACAGCGGCCGCGTGCCGCCCTTCGGCCAGGGGCGCGCCGGCGCGTCGCCGATGCGCGTGATCTCGAACAGGGGCAGCCTAGCGACCGCCTGCCCTTGGCCGTGCGCGGCCCATTCCTCGGGCGAGCGCGTCATCGTAGCGACGAGGCCCGCCTCGGCCGCAGCCGTCTCGAACGGCTCGCCCTGCCATCCATTCAGTCGCGCTTGCACGCTCTCGCGGTTGTACTCGGCGCCGAGGAGCTTGAGCATACCGTCGCGGTGGTGGGGGAAGTTCGTGTGCAGCCGCACGAAACGGCCGTCGCCCGTGCGATAAAGGCCTGCGATCGGGTCCCAGGTGCGCTCGGCGAAGCCCGGCACGCGCATATAGCGCTCGCTGCGGAACTCGGCCGCAGCGTGCCGCATGTCGACCGACACCGTTTGCGTTCTTCCTGTACGCGCGCGCCAGATCTCACTGGCGGCGAGGGCGCTGGCGGCGATGGTCGATTGAGCCACCGCATCGACACGGAACGACGAAGGCAGCACCGGCTCGCTGCCCGTCAGCTCGACGCTGTCGAGGGCCTGGGCGTTGCCGCCCCCGACCGACCAGATTTCGGCAAGAGCAGCGCGTGCTGTCATGGATTGGACGACCCCGTCTGGATCAGTTGCTCGCAACCCTCACGGGCCGGCGCAGGAAGGCTGGTACATGCTCGCCGAGGCCGACTGGCGCCCGCTGCTCGCCCCTGCGCTGGCCACCCTCGTTGCGATCGTGCTTCGTCTGGCCGGAGGGCCGCCGCTCGCCCGCTCCGTGAGCGGGACGCTGGCGCTCCTCGGCGCGCGGTGCCGGGGCACTCTCCCGCTGCGGTCGCGCGGCGTCGCCCTGAGCTGCTCTCGGCTGGCGCTCGCCCTGCGAGGGCCCGTGGCGAGGCGGCTGATCACGGCCGTTACGGCGATGCTGTTGATCTCTCGATGCGTGGCCCGCGCGCTTCTCCGGCCCGCGTCCGCGTCCGCGGCGCCTGCTCTTGCTGGCGGCGATGGTCTCGGCGTCCGGACCTTCTCCGAGCCAGACAGTTTCCTCGCCGATCAGCTTGCTGATGGCGGATACGGACTTCAAATCCTCGGGCGTGACGATTGTCGCCGCGAAGCCTTCCTTGCCGGCGCGGCCCGTGCGGCCGATGCGGTGCACGTAGTCGTCCGGCTGCCAGGGCACGTCGAAGTTGAAGATGTGCGACACGTCAGGGATGTCGAGGCCGCGGGCGGCCACGTCGCTCGCCGCCAGCAGCGTGATGCGGCCGTCGCGGAACGCGTCGAGCGTCGCCATCCGGCTCATCTGATCCATATCGCCGTGCAGCGCGCCGGCGTTGAACCCGTGCTTCTGCAGCGACTTCAGCAGAATGGCGACGTCGCGTTTCCGATTGCAGAAGATGATCGCGTTCTTGACGTCGAGCTGGCGAATGAGATCGCGCAGCACCTCGCGCTTGGCCCAATCCTCGGTCGAGGCGCAGAAGCGGAACCGCTGGGTGATGGTCTTGGCGGTGGTGGCGGGCCTTGCCACCTCGATGCGCACCGGGTCCTTCAGGAACTGATGCACGAGACGGGTGATCTCCGGCGGCATGGTGGCCGAGAAGAACAGCGTTTGCCGCCGCGGCGGCAGCAGTTTGCAGATCTTCTCGATGTCGGGAATGAAGCCCATGTCGAGCATGCGGTCGGCCTCGTCGATGACGAGGATCTCCACGCCCATCAGCATGAGCTTGCCGCGCTGGAAATGATCGAGCAGCCGACCCGGCGTTGCAATCAGCACATCGACGCCGCGGTCGAGCTTGCGGTCCTGATCGTCGAAGGAGACGCCGCCGATCAGCAGCGCCAGCGTCAGCTTGTGATTGATGCCGTATTTCTCGAAGCTCTGTGCCACCTGCGCGGCGAGCTCGCGCGTGGGCGCGAGGATCAGCGAGCGCGGCATGCGTGCCCGCGCGCGACCCGTCTCGAGCCGCGTGATCATCGGCAGCACGAACGATGCTGTTTTTCCGGTTCCGGTTTGGGCGATGCCGAGGACGTCGCGCCCGGTAGACGCGACAGGAATGGCTTGGGCTTGGATCGGCGTCGGCGTGGAATAGCCCGCAGCTTCGATGGCTGCGAGCACTTTGGCGCTGAGCCCGAGCTCAGCGAACGTAGAGGTCTGCAAAAGAAGGTTTCTCCATCTCGCTCGTGTATGCGCCCCGCACCCCCGGATTCCGGGGTGAACGTTGGCGATCACAGCGCAGGGGAGAACCACAAAGGGCCTAACGGGAAAAGCCTAAGCTTCGGGGAAATCGAGAAAATGCAAGCAATCCCCTGCGCCGTTAGTGCCCGGTACATGGCATTGTTTGTTGAAAAAAGCAAGGAACTCGGGCTGAAAAGAGGGGTAAATCGGTGCTGCTGCCACGCTCAGGGCGCCCCGGGGCGTGACATGCAACGGCGGCTGGCGCCCTCGAGACGCGCCCCTACGGCGACGCGTCGGCCGTCCTGGCCGAGAGACCGCTGCCGGCTACAGCTTGCGACAAGTCAGGTGGAAGTCGGTCCAGCTCCAGCGCGACCGGGGCGTCCAGCCGCGCGCGCAGTCGTTGGGAGTTGGCAGGGAACCCGCCTGTACGCCGAGGCTGGTGCGACCGGGGCTCGACTTCGTCTCTTGGGCCAGGGCGCTGCCGGACGCGAGCACCATCGCCAGCGCAATCGCGCCGAGTGCATGCCTCATGATCGATCTCCTTTTGCTCTTGGGCTTCGCCCGCATTGTGACGGCTTACTCCCGAAACTGCCCTGCTCAAGAGAGAGTCGCTGCAATCTTCCGTGAGGCACGTGTTACCCTCGGAATGAGACGGCGAAAATGACAACGCGAGGAACGTCGATGTTCCTCGCGTTGCTCTGTCTCACACCGCATTCACGCCGGCCGGCGCGCTACGACGTCGCTATTCTTCCTGTAAGTAGCGAGCTACGACGCCACCGATCACGGCCCCGAGTATCGGAGCCACCCAGAAAAGCCAGACCTGTCCGAGAGCTGTTGTGCCGCCGTAGATGGCGGTGGCGAGGCTGCGGGCAGGGTTCACGGAGGCATTCGAGATAGGAATGGCCATGAGGTGAATCGCAGTCAGCGCCAGGCCGATGGCGATGGGCGCGAAGCCTGCCGGCGCGCGGCGTGATGTGACGCTCATGATGACGATCAGGAAGAAGGCGGTCATGATGACCTCGGTGATGAACACCGAGCCGAGGCTCGATCCCGAGGCCGAAAGCGAGCCGTAGCCGTTCGAGACACCGGCGAGATCGGCAGCCTTGCCGGTGCCGATCAGCGTCACGAACACGGTGGCGGCGAGGAAGCCGCCCACGCACTGGGCGATGATGTAGCCGAGTGCGCGGCCGGAATCGAACCGGCCTCCCGCCACGAGCCCGAGTGTCACGGCGGGATTGAAATGGCCGCCGGAAATGTGGCCGAACGCGAAGGCCATCGCCATCACCGTCAGCCCGATCGATATGGCAACGCCAAGCGCCGTTGCCGGCGCGGCAGTCCCGAACAGTCCGGCGCCCAGCACGGACGAGACGAGCATGAACGTGCCGATCGCCTCTGCGATCAGCACGCGTGTGTTCCAGGTCATGTTCATGGCTTTCCCCTGATGGCGGTCGTCGGCGACGCAACGGGGTCGCTCTTTTCGCCCCTCGGCGACCCGAATCAAATCCAGCGTAGCTTGTTTAGTACGAAAACCGGGCTCTCGGGAGGGAGCCATGGTGCGCCGCGCAAGGCTCGCGGTCGGTCGTCGCCAGGTCAGCTCTTCCGCCCCAGCAGTACGTCCTTGGCTTCGTTGATCTTTGCGGCCAGATAGGTGGAGCCGCCGCGGTCCGGGTGCAGCTTCAGCATCAGCTCACGGTGCATCCGCCTGATCTGCTCCTCGCTCGCCCCGGGCTGCAGGCCGAGAATCTCCAGCGCCTGCTCGGCTGTCATTTTGCCGTCCGGTCCCTGGGAGTGCTCGGCCTCGCCGCGCGCCAGATCATCCCGCCAGGACGGATGGAGCCGATCGAGATAGGCTTCCACGAGCTGGGCGGACTGCGGATCGGTGAAGCGGCAATCCTGCCACAGATGCGCAAGCTCGATGGGCCTCATGTCCTCGAGATTACGTCCCGCAAAGAAGCCCTTGAGGATGCGCCCGCGCACCGCCCCCGTCGCGTGATCGAGCTCCATCTCGAGGTGCTCGGTGGTGACGTGCGAGGTCTGTCCCGGCTGACGTCCCTGTCCGCCGATCCCTCCTCCCCATGGCGTTGCGCTACCCTTGCCCCACACGAGCCAGGTGCCCAGAACTGCCAGCGGGAGCGCGTAGGACAGAAGGCCCCGAACAAGCAGGAGAGCGGCAACGACAAGCGCGCCCACGCCCGCGCCTGTGCGCAGCCGTCTGGCAAGATTTGCCGCATTCGTCTGCACGAAGGCCTGTACGAGGACGAGGACCAGCGCCAGGGCGACCAGGCCGAAGAGGAAATACTGCATCGATCGGCTATTTGCGTTTCATCTCTGCGAGCAGCAGTCGTGCGCCGCGCTTGTCGACCAGCCGCTCGAGCGCTTGGCGCCCGCCGGCAGCATAGACGGCGACTGCAGAGAGCAGCTCGCGCAACTGGTCTGCGGAGCCGGCATCGAACCGGCACCAGGCTCCCTTCGTGAGACGCGCAATCTCGCGGAACGTGCGCTCGGCACGCGCATCATGACCCTCCTGAAACATGAAGACGGGGACCCCGTGCAGCGCGAGCTCGCCGGCGCGCCCGCACAGGTCGTCGGCATCCTCCTCCATGCAGTCGCCGACGTAGACGAGCGCATTGACCCGTTTCTTCTCGGCCTCGCGGCGCGCGTGCGAGAGAACCTTGCGGATCTGCGTGTAGCCGCCGTGGCACTCGACGGTTGTCATCAGGCGCGCGAGCGCGTCCGGATCGCCGACCCACTTGGAGGCGCGACATTCGCCTGCTCCGCGGAAGTAGACGAGCTGCACGTCGAGGCCACCGACCTCCTTGACGGACTGGAACATGTCCGCCTGCAGCGCCAGGGCCAGGTCCCACGTCGGTTGCCGGCTCATGGTCGCGTCCATGGCGAAGATCAGCCGGCCGGATCCAACGTTTGTCTGCGGCGCAAGCGTTTTCACCCGCCGCACGAACTCGGCCACCTCCGCCGACGAGGAAGGCTTCGTCGACGCCGGCGTGTCCTGCTCGCGTCGTGCCGCGGGCGGACGAGAATCGCTCTGCGGCTGCGCCGGCGTTCCTCGGGCCTCGCCTGTATTGGTCTTCTTGTCGGTGCCCATCGGGCTCGTTCCTTACGGCCAACAGGGCAGTGCCACCCGCCACCGAGCATGGAGCAGCGCCGAGGGCACGGCAACTCCGGGTCCACCCGCAGGCTCAGTCCCCGGCTGGCATGAGCCCCAGAAGCTGAACGTTGCCGCCCGTCGCCGTCGTGTCGGTCGAGCGCACCCTCTCGGTCGCGAACCGGGCCAGGTAGTTGGGCCCGCCCGCCTTCGGCCCGGTGCCTGACAGCCCTTCGCCGCCGAACGGCTGCACGCCGACGACGGCTCCGATCTGATTGCGGTTGACATAGAGATTGCCGACGCGTGCGTGCTCGGCGACGAAGTCGGCGACTGCGCCGATGCGGCTGTGCAGCCCGAGCGTCAGACCAAATCCGGTGGCGTTGATCTGCGCGATTACCTTGCCGAGATGGCCGCGGCCGAAGCGCAGCACGTGGAGAATGGGTCCGAACACCTCGCGATCGAGCAATCCCAACGATGGCAACTCGTACGCCGCCGGCGTCACATAGGTGCCGACGTGGCAGTCGGGCGGCAGTGGCAGGTCGATCAGCTCCACGGTCTGGCGCTGCATGCGAATCTTGTGCGCCTCGAGCGCATCTTGCGCCGCCTGGTCGATCACGGGGCCGATGTCGGTCGCGTAGTCGAGGGGATCGCCGATGTCGAGTGCGGCAATCGCGCCGGTCAGCATCTCGATCACGCGCGGGGCGATGTCCTCCTGCAGGAACAGCACCCGCGCCGCCGAGCAACGCTGGCCGGCCGAATCGAACGCCGAGCGTACGGCGTCACGCACGACCTGCTCGGGTAGCGCACTGGAATCCGCGATCATCGCATTGATGCCGCCGGTCTCGGCAATGAACGGCACGATCTCGCCGCGCCGGCCGGCAAGCGCCTGCTGGATGGCCCAGGCAGTTTCGTTGGAGCCGGTGAAGGCAATACCCCGAACCCGCGGATCGCCGACCAGCGCGGCGCCGACCTTGCCGTCGCCCGTCAGCAGATGCAGCACCTCTTTCGGCACGCCCGCCGCGTGCAGGATCTCGACCGCCAGGAACGCGGTCACCGGCGTCTGCTCGGCGGGCTTGGCCAGCACGGGATTTCCCGCGGCAAGCGCCGCAGCCACTTGCCCTGTGAAAATGGCAAGCGGGAAGTTCCAGGGGCTGATGCAGGCGAATGGCCCCCGTCCGCGCAGCTCCAGCGTGTTGCGCTCTCCCGTGGGGCCCGGCAGCTTCACGGGGCCCGAGAAAAGTCGGCGTGCCTCGGTTGCGTAATAGCGCAGGAAGTCGACGGCCTCGCGCACGTCCCCTTGAGCGTTCTCGAGCGTCTTGCCGGCCTCGCGCACCAGCACCGCCATCAGGCGTGCACGGCTTCTCTCCATGAGGTCGGCGGCCTTCTCGAGGATGTCGGCCCGCGCCGGACCGCCGAGGCTATCCCATGCGTGCGCTGCTGCGGTCGCGCTCAGCAATGCATCGTGGATTTGCTCCCGCGTCGCCTGCCGCACCGTCCCGATGCGCTCGCGCCGGTCGTGCGGGCACAGCACGAGCTCAGCCTGCTCGCCGCCGGTCACAGCACGTCCATTGATGATGGGGCCGGCGGCGAACTGGGACGCAAGCTCCTTCGCCATCTCGGCTTCGAGGGGGCCTCGAATCGACTGCTCGCTGAGCGCCAGTCCGAGGCTGTTGCGCCGCGTCTGGCCAAAGAGATCCGGCGGGCGCGGTAGCGTGAGCTGGCCCGCCAGCTTGCCCTCCTGCCATTCGCGCTCGGCAGTCTCCACGGGATCGCGCACGATGTCGGCGATCGGCGCTTCCTCGTCCGCCAGGCGATTGACGAACGATGTGTTGGCGCCGTTCTCGAGCAAGCGGCGGACGAGATACGCGAGCAGGTCCTCGTGTCCGCCTACGGGCGCATAGATGCGGCACGGCCGTCCCAAGCCGCCCTCGCCCGACACCGCCTCGTAGAGCGCCTCACCCATGCCGTGCAGGCGCTGGAACTCGAAGCTCGCGGCCGCGGCGGCAACGTGCGCCGAGGCGACCGTGTGCGCGTTGTGGGTTGCAAACTGCGGGAAGAACGTCTGTGGCTCCGACAGCAGGAAGCGCATTGCGGCAAGGTAGGACACGTCCGTGTGCAGCTTGCGCGTGAAGACCGGGTAATTGGCCCAGCCCCGCTCCTGCGCCCACTTGATCTCGCTGTCCCAATAGGCGCCTTTCACGAGCCGCAGCGGGATGCGCTTGCCGCCGCGCTCGCGGAGCCGCCGCAGCCAGCGCAGCACCGGGATGGCGCGCTTGCCGTAGGCTTGGACAGCGAGCCCCAGCCCGGCCCAGCCGTCGAGGCTCGGGTGCAGGTAGGTGCGGGCAAACAGGGCGAGCGTCAGATCCAGGCGATCCTGCTCCTCTGCGTCGATCGTCAGCGTCAGGCCCCACTTGCGAGCGAGCTGCGCCAGCTCGATCAGGCGCGGCGCCAGCTCGCGCTCGAGCCTCGCCTCCTTGCCCGGCTCGAAGCGCGGGTGGATGGCGGAGAGTTTCACCGACACGCCGGGGCGTCGCATGATGTGGTCGGCGTGCGTTGAAGTGACGGGCCCTGCCGACTTGCCGATTTCCTCGATCGCGTCGACGTAGCGGCCGAAATATCGATCCGCGTCGTCCGCCGTCTTGGCGGCTTCGCCGAGCATGTCATAGGAGAATTGGAAGCCGCGCTTCTCCAGCGGCTTGGCGCGATCGAGCGCTTCCGCGATTGTGCGGCCGAGCACGAACTGATCTCCCATGATGCGCATGGCTTGCCGCAGCGCCTGCCTGATCATGGGCTCGCCCGAGCGTGCGACCAGCCGTTTGACGACGCTGACCGGGCTCGAGCCCTTGGCATCCTTCAACCTGACGATGCGCCCCGTCAGCATCAGGCCCCAGGTCGAGGCGTTGACGAACAGGCTGTCGGAGTGCCCGACGTGCGTCTCCCAGCGACCGCCGCCGATCTTCTCTGCAATCAAGGCGTCGGCGGTGTCGGCATCCGGAATGCGCAACAGAGCCTCGGCAAGGCACATCAGAATGACGCCCTCCTCCGAGGTCAGGCCGTACTCGTGCATGAAGGCGTCGATGCCGCCGTGATGCACCTTGCCGGCCCGCGTGGCATGCACCAGGCGGCGCGCCGTTTCAGCGATGCGGCGGCGCTCGTCGGCCGTATAGACGGCGCGCTCGATGAGGGCGCCGACGAGGCGAACCTCGTCCATGAGGTGGTAGGAGGCCAACTCGTCGCGCGGCGGCAGGTCCACGGAAGCGGCGGCTTCGAGCAGAGGGTTGCGTGCTTGGCTCAGATGGGCCATTTCCGTCTCCGGCGCGCCTGCACAGGTCACGACTCAAAGTGCTGATCGCGCAGTATCTTAGCAGAGACCAGCCGGGTAGGAGCCATCCGGCAGCGGCGGTCAGGCAGAATGAAGGCGAGGTAAGGAGAGATGGCGAGCGTACCCGTGGCGCGAGCACTGCCCGATTTGAGAAGCAGAGTCGCCGCTTGGCGCAAGGCCGGCGAGACGGTCGCGCTGGTCCCCACCATGGGGGCGCTGCACGAGGGCCACTTGCAGCTCGTCAAGCTCGCGCGCCAGCGGGCAACCCGTTGCGTCGTCTCGATCTTCGTCAATCCGACGCAGTTTGCGCCGCACGAGGACTTCACCCGCTATCCCCGCGACGAGGCGGCCGACCTTGCCAAGCTGGCGCTCGTCAATTGCGACCTGGTCTGGGCTCCGGACGTGGGCGAGATGTACGGCCCGGGCTTTGCCACCCGCGTCGTTCCGGGCGGCGCCGCCGAGGGGCTGGAGACCGACTTCCGCCCGCACTTCTTCGCCGGCGTCGCCACCGTCTGCTGCAAGCTCTTCACGCAGGTCGCGCCCGATGTCGCCATTTTCGGGGAGAAGGACTATCAGCAACTGTGCGTGGTGCGGCAGATGGTCCGCGATCTCAATCTGCCGCTCGAGATCGTGGCTGGAGCGACCGTGCGGGAGCCTGATGGCCTCGCCATGTCGAGCCGCAACCGGTACCTGACGCCGCAGGAGCGGGCGTCGGCGCCGGCCTTGCACCGCGCCATTCTCGGCATCGCCGGCGCGAAGGCCGAGGAGCGGCCGGCTGCCATCGCGGAGGCCAGGCGCACACTCGACGCCGCCGGCTTCAGAGTGGATTATCTGGAGGTGCGAGACGCCGAGACGCTTGCGCCCTGCGAGCCGTCGTCTGGCCGCGCCCTGCGCGTCCTCGGTGCGGCATGGCTCGGCAGCACGCGACTGATCGACAATGTGGCGGTTGTGTCCCAACCCTGACCTCGCATCGTTGCGCCGCCTTGAAAATCCGTCGTGCTCATGCGACTTGAGGCCCACGCCGCCCGGCCGGATTCGAATTCGGCCGGTGCCCCAATGTCCCGCGTGTCGAGACGTCCCAACTGTCCTCTTGAGCAAGTGGTCAGACCACGATGGCATCCTCACGCGACCTGTTCGCCAAGCTCGAGGCTGAATTGAGCGAGAAGCCTTTTCGCGGGCGTAAGTCCGCCGACGCATCCGACAGCTACACGGCCGCCGACATCGAGGTCCTCGAGGGCCTTGAGCCGGTTCGGCGCCGGCCAGGCATGTACGTCGGCGGCACCGACGAGAAGGCCATGCATCACCTCTTCGCCGAGGTCATCGACAACTCCATGGACGAGGCGGTGTCAGGCCACGCCACCTGGATCGAGGTGCGCCTGGACGCCGATGGCTTCTGCTCGGTCACCGACAACGGCCGCGGCATCCCCGTCGATCCCCACCCCAAGTTCAAGAACAAGTCGGCCCTCGAAGTGATCATGACGATGCTGCACTCGGGCGGCAAGTTCGACAGCAAGGCCTACAACACGAGCGGCGGCCTGCACGGCGTCGGTGTGTCGGTCGTCAACGCGCTGTCGGAGTCGCTCGAGGTCGAGGTGGCGCGCGGCCAGCAGCTCTATCGCATGGCGTTCTCGCGCGGTAAGCCCGAGAGCAAGCTCGAGAAGCTCGGGTCGATCATGAATCGGCGGGGCACGAAGGTGCGCTTCAAGCCCGACGAGCAGATCTTCGGCAAAGGCGCCGCTCTGAAGCCGGCGCGCGTGCTGAAGATGGCGCGGTCGAAGGCCTACCTGTTCGGCGGCGTCGAGATCCGCTGGTTCTGCGATCCGTCCCTGATCAAGGACGACACCCCGGCCGAAGCCGTCTTTCATTTTCCCGGCGGCCTGAAAGACTATCTGCTCTCCACCATCGAGGGCCAGACGCTGCTGACCAAGGACGTGTTTGCCGGTCGCATCGACAAGCCCGGCGGCCATGGCTCGGTCGAATGGGCCATCGCCTGGGTCGCCGACGAGGATGGCTTTTCCAGCTCCTACTGCAACACCATCCCGACGCCGGAGGGCGGCACGCACGAGGCCGGGTTGCGCCAGGCGCTCTACAAGGGCCTGCGCGCCTACGGAGAGCTTGTCGGCAACCGCCGCGCCGCTCAGATCACGTCGGAGGACGTGATGGGCACGGCTGCGTCCATGCTGTCGGTGTTCATCCGCGAGCCGGAGTTCCAGGGCCAGACCAAGGACAAGCTGGCGACGCAGGAAGCGACGCGCATCGTCGAGGCGGCGGTGCGCGACGCCTTCGATCACTGGCTTGCGGATTCCCCGCAGCAGGCAGCTCGCCTTCTGGACTGGACGGTCGAGCAGGCCGAGGAGCGGCTCAAGCGCAAGCGCGAGAAGGAGGTCGGACGCCAGAGCGCGACGCGCAAGCTGCGTCTGCCTGGAAAACTTGCCGATTGCACCATCAGCTCCAACGTCGGCACGGAGATCTTCATCGTCGAGGGCGACAGCGCCGGCGGCTCAGCCAAACAGGCGCGCGACCGTGAGCGCCAGGCGGTCCTGCCGCTGCGCGGCAAGATCCTGAACGTTGCCAACGCATCCTCGCAGAAGCTGTCGCAGAACCAGTTGCTATCGGATCTCGTGCAGGCGCTGGGTGTCGGCACCGGCAGCAAGTATCGCGACGAGGATTTGCGCTATGAGCGTGTCATCGTCATGACCGATGCGGATGTGGACGGCGCCCACATCGCCTCGCTTCTGATCACGTTCTTCTATCAGGAGATGCCGGACCTGATTGACAACGGTCATCTGTTTCTGGCCGTGCCGCCGCTCTACAAGCTCACGCACGGCGCCAAGTCGCTCTATGCGCGCGACGATCGCCACAAGGACGAGCTGCTGAAGAAGGAATTCCCCGCCAACGCCAAGGTCGAGATCTCACGCTTCAAGGGGTTGGGCGAGATGAATGCCGCTCAGCTCAAGGAGACGACCATGGATGTCGCGAAGCGCACGCTGCTCAGAGTCGAGATCGCCGACAGCGACAAACCGGCGCTGTCCGACGCGGTCAACGCGCTGATGGGCTCCAAGCCCGAAGCCCGCTTCCGCTTCATCCAGGAGCGTGCAGCGTTCGCGACCGGCCTCGATATCTAAAGCTTACGCCGACCCGAAGCGGCCGCCCGAGGCGCGTGCCTTGGTGTCGAAGAACAGCACCTGACTGATGATGGCCTTCACCGCGTCGACCCTGAACGGCTTGGTGATCAGGAACACGGGCTCTGGGCGCGCGCCGGTAAGCAGACGCTCGGGGAAGGCCGTGATGAAGATCACCGGCAGGTTCTTCGACTTGAGAATCTCGTTGACAGCCTGAAGGCCGGAGCTGCCGTCCGCAAGCTGAATATCGGCGAGCACCAATCCAGGGCGATGCTCCGCCACGGCCTTCACGGCTTCGGTGTGTGTACGCGCCATCGCAACCACACGATGGCCGAGGCTGGTGACGATGTCCTCGAGGTGCATCGCAACGAGCGGCTCATCCTCGATGATCACCACGTCCGTTGCCATCTGCTCGGCAATTTGCCGCGCCGCCTCATCGAGCAGCTCGACGGCTCCTCGCGCATCCGTGTCCAGGATGTAGGCCGCCTCGTCCGTGCTGAAGCCTTCGACCGCAGTCAGGAGAAAGATTTGCCGCGGCTTGGGTGAGATCGCCCCGAGCGTGCGCGATGCCGCGGCGGTCGAGCCCTCACCTTCGCTGCCGCGCGGGATCGCATCGAAGTCGAGCGAATTCCATGTCCTTAGAAATGCACGGTAGAGTGCAGCTCGCGGAGGATCCGATTGCGGAAACTGGGCCGGGTCCGAGAGGAGGTCTTCCAGCACACGGGCCACGCACTGGTCGCCCTGCTCCTGACTACCCGCCAGCGCGCGCGCAAAGCGGCGCAGTAACGCCAGATGAGGCGTAATCTTCTGGGACGTCGATGACATTCGTGGTACCCGGAGATCAGGATGGCTGATTGCTGATGCAAGTATGTCTGGAGGCAACCAATATCAACGTCGCCGCTATGCAAAGGGTTCCAATTTCGCGGAACTTTGTAGCGAGCGGCGCGTTTTATGGCTCGCGCCGGGAGTATTCATATTCGTTGAGCGTCCTGTTTCGAGCTGCGGGGTGGTTAAAGTAGGGATGGAGCCATGGGGTCGCGCACGAAGGCGTTAGGAAAAGATGCGATGAACGACGAGGAAGGGGAGCCAGAAAGGCCAGGTGCCCGCGTGGATGCCAAAGTCAGGGCGCACCTCGGGCGAAAACTTAAGAGCGCCTATCAGGCCTTGGTCGAAGAGCCTGTTCCCGATCGGTTCGTGAAGCTTCTCGACGAATTGAGGCGCAAGGAGGGCAAGCGCTAATGGGGAAGCCGGCACAATCCATGCGCGAGGATCTCGTAGCGGCCATCCCCAATCTCAGGGCGTTTGCGATCGCGCTCTGTCATGACCCGCACCAGGCCGACGATCTCGTGCAGGACACGCTCGTCAAGGCTTGGAACAGTCAGCATCTTTTCCAAGAGGGCACGAACCTCAAGGCGTGGCTGTTCACCATCCTTCGTAACACTTTCTTTTCCGAGCACCGGAAGATGCGCCACCAGGCCAACTACCGGGAGCAGATGGATACCTCCAGCCGTTGGCGGCCGCCCGAGCAGTTATCGCACATGGATCTCAAGGACTTTCTCGCGGCGTTGTCCCGGCTTCCGGCCGACCAGAGAGAGTCGTTAATCCTGATCGGCGCGGAGGGCTTCTCCTATGAGGAGGCGGCGGCGATCAGCGGCTGCGCGGTCGGTACCATCAAGAGCCGCGTCAATCGCGCGCGGCACCGGTTGTCGCAGCTGCTCGGAGTCGAGGCCGCCGGCGAGTTCGGTCCTGATCCCAAATTCGAATCGATCATCTCGCAGGCCGTCGGGGCCGCCCGACGGGCCTGACGGGCCTTCCCCGTAAGCAGCAGAGTGCGCGACCGCTAGGGCTCGAAGCCCTCGAAGGTGATGGCGTCAGCCCATTTCTCCGCTACGGCCCTGTCCTCGGCCGTGCGCACCGTCCAGGTGAAGAGCGGCAGACCCAGCACCTCCCGCACAAAGCGGGTGACCGGCGTTGGCAACGCCTTCACGTGATATGAGAAAAAGTCAGGCGTCGCCTGCCTGCTCTCCAGCAGATGCGACAGCCTGTAGGCCCGCTCCGCATCGAGCCGGTCGAGCCACCAATCATCTCCTTGATAGAGGCCCGAGACGATGCCTCGCGGCACCGCGGGCGCCAGATCCTTGATCGCGGCCATCGCGGCCGGATCGAACGACATGAGCGCCAATGGGCCCTTGTAGGCGGCAGCCAGCCGCGCAATCGCGCCGAGAAACGCGCTGTTCAGCGGCTCCCACTCGCTCTTGATCTCCACCAGCAGGGGCACGCGCCCGGCGGCAAGCTCGAGCAATTCGGCAAATGAAAGGATACGCTCGCCGGACCCGCGATAGGTCAGTCGCGCGAGCGCGGCAGGCACGAGATCGGTGATCCGCCCCGGATGCTCGACAAGGCGGGTGAGATCGAGGTCATGGAACACCATCGGCGTGCCGTCCGCGGCGGGCCGCAGGTCGCACTCGATTCCGTAGCCCTTTCGGATCGCCACGGCGAAGGCCGGGCCGGTGTTTTCGATGATCCCGCCTGCGGCATTGTGCAGGCCGCGGTGTGCAATCGGTCGCAGGAAGACGGAGCGATCGAGCATGGCTCCTCAAGGTGCGGCGATAGCGATGATGGCCTCCACCTCGACCGCTGAATTCACCGGCAGGCTGCTCACACCGACGGCAGATCGCGTGTGCCGCCCCTTGTCTCCTAGGATCTCGACAAGGGCGTCGGAAGCTCCATTCACAACCTGTGGGTGCTCGCTGAAGGTCGGCGCGGCGTTCACGAAGCCAGTGAGCTTGATGATGCCGGCGATCCGGTCGAGGGTGCCGAGCGCAGATTTCGCCTGCGCCAGGATGTTGAGCGCGCAGATCTTTGCCGCTTCCCGTCCGCGTGCGACGTCGATGTCCGCCCCGAGCTTGCCGGTAATTACAGAGCCGTCGGCAGCGCGCGCAATCTGCCCCGAGATGAACAGCAGCTCGCCGGTCACGCAGAAGGGAACATAATTTGCTACGGGAGCAGGCGCGGCGGGTAGGCTAAGTCCTAGTGCCTTCAGACGTGCTTCGATCGTGTCGCTCATGCTTGCCTCTGTTCCGGCGCCTTTGCCGCGTCCAAGTGCCTATTCATGCGGCGGAATCTGTGACTTTGCAATGATCCCCCGGGTCGCTAGTGTCCCCCTCCTGAAGTTTGCATCTTTTTGCCGCAAACATATTTGCGAACTTCGGAGTAAGGGTCGCCAGAACTTTCTAGATCTGGTGCAGTTGGTTCGGAGATCGCTCGATTTGTTCGCCACAAGCGTTGGCAGTTCTAGACCGCCACACTGGTGTGACTGCGGACCAGGGTACGGTGAGGTCGGTTCTGCCGCGGCCCCTTTGGAGCTCTACATGCGCATCCTCCTGCGTTTGTCCTCTGCATGCGCGATTGCTGCAGCAGCATTCCTGGCCTTCGCCGCGGCGGCGGATGCCAAGGTCCTCGCCCCGCATCGCGCCGTCTACGAGATCAGCCTCGACGCCGCGCGCGGCGGCTCTGGCGTCACGGACATGTCGGGGCGGATGGTCTACGAGCTTACGGGAAGCGAGTGCGAAGGCTACACGCAGACCATGCGTTTCGTGACGCGGATGGTGAACCAGGAGGGGGCAGTCACACTCACCGACATCCGTTCGTCGAGCTTCGAGGATGCGACGGGCAAGAATTTTCGCTTCAACTCGAGTCAGTACAAAGATTCAAGGCTCTCGGAGTCGACCAACGGCGACGCAGCCCGCAAGGACCCCTCCGGCGAGGTCAAGGTCGAGCTGACCAGGCCCGAGAAGAAGGAGGTGCGTCTCAAGCCGAACGTCCTTTTCCCCATCCAGCACTCGATCGCTCTGATAAAGGCCGCGGAGAAAGGGACCCAGGTTTTCGAAGCCGACCTCTATGACGGATCGGAGAAGGGGGAGAAGGTGTACGCGACGACCGCCTACATTGGCGCCGTTCGCAAGCCTGGCTTCAACAAGGAGCTACCGCGGGCAGCCAACGCCGAACGCCTCGACAAGCTCAAGTCGTGGCCGGTCTCGATCAGCTACTTCGAGCCCGGCTCGGAAAACCAGGACGCGCTGCCGGCCTACGAGCTTGCGTTTCTCTACTTCGAGAACGGCGTGTCGCGGCGTCTCTTCATCGACTACGGCGAGTTCGCGATCCGCGGCAATCTCAAGGAGATCACCTTCTACGAGCCGGGGAAATGCAACGGCAAGAAGTAGACGGCGCCCGCAGGCGCCGATCCCTCCTACTCGACCTTCGCCACGTGGCACTCGAACTGCCGGCGCTTGAGCTTTTGGCAGGTCGCATTCGCAGTCTGTGAATCGAAACCCGAGAAGCGCGCGCGATAGAGCTGC
The DNA here is from genome assembly GCA_050260355.1 of Bacteroidota bacterium. GTDB lineage: Bacteria > Pseudomonadota > Alphaproteobacteria > Rhizobiales > Hyphomicrobiaceae > CADEFX01. The sequence goes on from JBLNBZ010000054.1 coordinate 51,239, forward strand.
TTTCCGGCATGCTGCACCGGTTGTGAGACCGGCGGGCGTCCCGCGAGCAGATCGCCTGCGCGGGCGCGCGCAGCCTGGAGCTGGCGCATGGCTTCCGCTTGCGAGCTGTAGGCTCCCACTTGCACGGCAAAGGTGCCGCGGCCGGCAACGGGCGCGGAGATTTGCGTCGGAGCCGAAGCCTGGGAGCGGTGAGCCAAGGCACTCGTGACTGCAGGCGTCACCGGCGGCTGCCCGCGTGAGAGTCGATCTGCCTGCGCCTCGAGGCTCGAGGGCAGCGCTCCCCGCCCTCCTTGCGACGTCGGCTCCGCTACAACTTGCGAAAGCATCGGCAGCGCGCCGGCATCAGCCGTGGTTCTCGAGACTGCGGCCGACTGTGACAGCGGCTCGGCCTGGGTCACTCTGGCTCTCGGCGCCACCAGCACCGGCCGCACCCGAGCGATCTCGATCGGGGGCCCCTTGAGCACCGGAGCCTCGTCCGGCTGCCTCGTGGCCTGCAGCGGCTCCGGCGCGCTGTTGCGCCTTGCCGTCTCGCCAATCGATCTGGCCGCCGGCTCGACAGCCGACTGCGTCGCCGCGTGCCGCTCCTGCCGCTGGGCAGCCTGGCGCTCGGTACTGCGCCTGTCGGCCGCCCTTGCCACCAGCACGGGCTTGCGTGTCTTGACCGTCGAGGCCTCCGCGATCGAACGTCTCAGGAGGGCGCGCATGAGGACGTTGCGCGAGGCCGCGGAGGAGCCGCCGAACACCACGCCGACCACGTGCTTGCCGTCGCGCCTTACCGACGTGACGATATTGAAACCTGACGCAGCCGTGTAGCCCGTCTTTATCCCGTCGACGCCTTCGAAGCTGCCGAGCAGCGTGTTGTGATTCCGGAACGACTTGCCGCCATAGTGGAAGGCGCGAATTGAGAACAAGGGATAGTAGCGCGGGAAGTCGTCGTAGAGGTGCAGCGCGAGCGTGACCATATCGCGGGCGGTGGTGACCTGGTCCGGGTCGGGCAGGCCGTGCGGATTCTTGAACACCGTTGCCGACATCCCGAGCGCCCGCGCCTTCTGGGTCATGATCCGGGCGAATTTCGCCTCCGAGCCCGCAATGTGCTCGGCCAGGGCCACCGCGATGTCGTTGGCAGATTTGGTGATCAGGGCCCTGATTGCGTCGCCGACGGTGATCTCGCTTCCTGCGTCCAGGCCCAGGCGCGAGGGAGGTGTGTTGGCCGCGGCCTCTGAGATCCTGATGCGGTTATGGGGCTCCAGGCGATGCTGCTCCAGCAACTCGAAGACGATGTATAGGGTCATCATCTTCGTCAGCGAGGCAGGATAGCGCGGCTCGTCGGCGGCCTGTGCGTGCAGCACGCGTCCGGTGTTGGCATCCACCACGAGACTGGCGTACCTGCCGGCAGCCGCAGCTTCGCTATGCGGGCCGGCTGTCAGGCACACAATGCCGGCAGCGAGCGCAAATCTGACGAGCGCAACCACAATGGCTGGCGCGTGCCGTACAACTGACCCCTGCATACCCTCTCGCCCAACGCCTTGCCGGCTGCCCGGTCGTTCAATTCTTTTCAGTGACCGGCAGCTGGGCCCTCGACCCGCCAAACACCCCAAGTGAGCCACTGCTTTGGGGCGAGCATTTGGCGCAAGACGCCGCGTGGTCCGATACAGCCGGCAAGCAAACGCTAGCCGACAGGGCTTTGGGTCTGGTAAACTGTCATGGTTAAGAAGATTGTATGTTGCAATGCAGCGAAAATCTTGGCATTATTGTGCGGCGCAACTGCCAGCCGATGCCGAGCATCGGGACATCTTGTCCCCCGCAGACCTGCAACAGCCGCCCCCCGACAGAGGAACCCAGCTATGATGAAGCCCTTCGAAATGAAGCCTTTCGAGGATTTCCAGAAGATCGGCCAAAATAACGTCGATGCCGCCATGAAGGCGTTCGGCGAGTGGAACAAGGGCTGGCAAGCGATCGCCGCCGAGATGAGCGACTACACCAAGCGGTCGTTCGAGGAAGGCTCAGCGACCTTCGAGAAGCTGCTCTCGGCCAAGTCGATGGAACAGGCGTTCGAGATCCAGTCCAACTATGCCAAACGGGCGTACGATGAGTACATGCACCAGCTCAACAAGATCGGTGGCATGTGCGCCGAGCTCGCCAAGGAGACCTACCGCCCGGTCGAGCGCGCGATGCAGAACGGCCGCTGAGGCGTTGTTTCAGCAAAACGCGAGCGAGTGGGCCTGGCGGCGAGCCGGGCCCTTTTTTTATTCGCGGGGCGAGCCCACATGTGGCAGGGCCGTCGCGAGGGGACCATCGGAAAAGTGGCGCTCTTGGTATCGCGGCGGCCGCGTTTGCGATCGCGGTGAAGCTGCCGTAACAATAGCCAAGGAGTCTCGAAAGCGACGGTTGGCTTTTGCGATGATCAGAGAACCGCATGGGATGCGGGGGTGTGTCGCCCCCGTGACGCACGGCGAAGGACTGATACTGATGGCGGGCAAGGACGGCTCGCGCGGCGACGAGGAGGGCAAGACCGGTCTCGTCACCAAAACGCGCCCGAAGACGAAGCGGCCAAGTCTTTACAAGGTCTTGCTGCTGAACGACGACTACACGCCGATGGAGTTCGTCGTGCACGTCCTCGAGCGCTTCTTCAACAAGGGCCGGGAGGAGGCCACGCGCATCATGCTGCACGTACACCACAAGGGTGTGGGTATCTGCGGCGTCTACACGTACGAGATCGCCGAAACCAAGGTTGCGCAGGTGATGGATTTCTCCCGCCAACACCAGCATCCGCTGCAATGCACCCTGGAAAAGGAATAGGCAACACGTGCCATCGTTCTCAAAAAGCCTAGAGGCGGCGCTGCATCGCGCCCTCGAGTACGCCAACGAGCGTAATCACGAATATGCGACATTGGAGCATTTGCTGCTGGCGTTGCTCGATGATCGCGACGCCGCCGCCGTCATGCGAGCCTGCAACGTCGAGGTCGATGTGCTGCGGCGGCGCGTGTCCGACTATCTCGATCAGGAGCTCGGCAGCCTCGTCGTGAAGGGCCACACTGAGGCCTCCCCGACGACTGGCTTCCAGCGGGTCGTGCATCGGGCCGTCGTGCACGTGCAGTCGTCCGGCCGCGAGGAGGTGACCGGCGCCAATATCCTGATTGCCATTTTTGCCGAGCGCGAGAGCCACGCGGCGTTCTTCCTGCAGGAGCAGGATATGACGCGCTTCGACGCGGTTCAGTACGTCAGCCACGGCATCGCCAAGCGGCCCGGCATGAGCGATCCGCGGCCCGTTCGCGGGGTCGACGAGGAGAGCAACGGCGAGAACGGCGGCGCAGAGAAGAAGCAGGGTGCCGACGCCCTCAACACCTACTGCGTCAATCTCAACAAGAAGGCACGCGACGGCAGGATTGATCCGCTGATCGGCCGCGAGCCCGAGGTGCTGCGCACGATCCAGGTGCTGTGCCGGCGGCAGAAGAACAATCCTTTGTTCGTGGGTGATCCTGGTGTCGGCAAGACGGCCATCGCCGAAGGCCTGGCACGCAAGATCATCCGCGGAGAGGTGCCCGAAGTTCTCAAGGATGCCACCATCTTCGCGCTCGACATGGGCGCGCTGCTGGCCGGCACGCGCTACCGCGGCGACTTCGAGGAGCGCCTCAAGGCCGTCATGAGGGAGGTCGAGAACTATCCGGGCGCAATCCTGTTCATCGACGAGATCCACACCGTGATCGGCGCTGGCGCCACCTCTGGCGGCGCCATGGATGCGTCCAATCTGCTGAAGCCCGCCCTGCAGTCGGGCACCGTGCGCTGCATCGGCTCGACGACCTACAAGGAATACCGGCAGCACTTCGAGAAGGATCGCGCCCTGGTGCGGCGGTTCCAGAAGATCGACGTCAATGAGCCGTCGGTCGAGGATTCCATCGAGATCATGAAAGGCTTGAAGCCCTACTTCGAGGAGTTCCACAAGCTCAAGTACACCAACGAGGCGATCACCGCGGCCGTCGAGCTGTCGGCCAAGTACATCCATGATCGCAAATTGCCGGACAAGGCCATCGACGTGATCGACGAGACCGGCGCGTCGCAGATGCTGGTTCCGGAGGGCAAGCGCAAGAAGAAGATCACCGTCAAGGAGATCGAGGCCACGGTGGCGACCATGGCTCGCATTCCGCCCAAGACCGTGTCCAAGTCCGATGCCGAGGTGATGGCCAACCTGGAGAAGGACCTCAAGCGCCTCGTCTTCGGCCAGGATCCGGCGATCACGGCGCTGGCTTCGGCGATCAAGCTTGCGCGTGCAGGCTTGCGTGAGCCCGAGAAGCCAATCGGCTGCTACCTGTTCTCGGGTCCCACCGGTGTCGGCAAGACCGAGGTGGCCAAGCAGCTTGCCGCGCTCATGGGCATCGAGCTGCTGCGGTTCGACATGTCGGAGTACATGGAGAAGCACACCGTGAGCCGCCTCATCGGTGCGCCTCCAGGCTACGTCGGCTTCGATCAGGGCGGCCTGCTCACGGACGGCATCGACCAGCATCCCCACAGCGTGCTGCTGCTGGACGAGATCGAGAAGGCGCACCCGGATCTGTTCAACATCCTCCTGCAGGTGATGGACCACGGCAAGCTGACCGACCACAACGGCAAGCAGGTCGATTTCCGCAACGTCATTCTGATCATGACGACCAACGCCGGCGCGTCGGATCTGGCGCGGCCTGCCATTGGGTTTAATCGGACGAAGCGTGAGGGCGACGATCAGGAGGCGATCAATCGGTTGTTCACGCCGGAGTTCCGCAATCGGCTCGACGCCGTGATTGCGTTCTCGGGCTTGCCGCCCGAGATCATCAGCAAGGTGGTCGAGAAGTTCATCTTCCAGCTCGAGGCGCAGCTCGCCGATCGCGGCGTGACGATCGAGCTGTCGGAAGGGGCGGCCAAGTGGCTGGCAGAAAAGGGCTACGACGAGAAGTTCGGCGCCCGGCCGCTCGCTCGCACCATCCAGGAGTACATCAAGAAGCCGCTGGCTGAGGAGCTTCTGTTCGGCAAGCTCGAGAACGGCGGGGTGGCGCGCGTGCTGCTGGTCGGAGAGGGCGAGGACAGCAAGCTTACGTTCGAGTACCTGCCGGCGGATCCGAGCAAGGCGGTGAAGCCGAAGGAGGAGGAGGACGGCGAGGAGGGCGAGGACGGCACCGACGATGCGTTGGTCGGCGCCAGCCCGAAGAAGGCCTTGCCGGGCCCCAAGGAGCGCAAAGACAGGGCCAAGCCGAGCGGCGCCGTGCCGAGCGTGCCGCGCCGGAAGGAGGACTAGGCTCCTCCGAATGAGCGCTCGAGGTCGAACAGGCAGGGCGGCTGCGGCCGGCCTGCCTTTTGTTTTCCTGGGCGGTTGCAGATCCGGCTAACCGATTGGCAACCCAATCCTCCCTAGTGTGGCGCCTCACCAGTCGGATGGCGCCGCATGCAACTCGGTGGAGGATCATCTGCCTTGCCGGCCTTCATGCCGGCCGAGCGCGCCATGCTCGGCGTCACGCTGGCGCTTGGGCTGGTCGACCTGACGCTGATCGTGGCCCGCGGTGCAGCCTTGGACTGGCCGGCCTACGCAATCATCGTCGCGATCAGCGTTGTCGTGCTGGGGCTCGGGCTCTTCTACCGCCGCACCCGGCGAAGCGAGGCGCTCGCCGCGACGCTCATTGCGACCGCGAGCTTTCTTCTCTTTACGCTGGTTGCGTCGGTGTCCAACTACCTGCTGCTGCCGGTGTGGCGGTCACCCATCGACCCGCTATTGGCGCAGCTCGACGCCAGCCTCGGATTTCATTGGCCCGATCTGCTGGCATTCGCGGCCAGCCATCCGCTGGCCGTCGAAGCCATGCGCTTTGCCTACCTGTCCTCGCTGCCGCAGTTCGCGCTGATCGTCGTCGTCCTCGGGCTCAGCGGGCGCACAGCCGATCTCTACGTCTTTATGCTCGCAACGACGCTGGCGTGCCTTGCCACCGTCGCGATCTGGGCGCTGTTTCCGTCTTTCGGTACGACGACCCTTTTCCATCTCGATGCTGCCGTTGAAAGGGCGGTTCGGCCGGTCGTTGGCTCCGCTTACGGCGCCGAGCTCAAGCGCCTCGCAGCGTACGGGCCTGCTGTGATCTCGCCCAAGAATGCCTTGGGCCTCATTGCCGCGCCGTCGTTTCATACCGTGATGGCGATCCTCGCCGCCTATGCGACGCTCGGCGTGCGGTGGCTCTCACCGGCCGCAATCGTGCTCAACGTGATGGTGCTGCCCGGCGTCCTCGTGCACGGCGGCCATCACCTGGTCGATGTGCTCGCGGGCGCGATCGTCGCCATCGCCGGCATCGCTGCTGCTCGCGCCTTGGTGCAAGGCTCACTCAAGCCGGCAAGCCTGTCGCCGGCGCATGCCGGCGCCGCGCTCCCGCACTGAGACGCCGGCTCGCGTTGCCGCTCGTCGGCTCAGCCAGCGAGAGCAGCGCGGATCTTGTCCGCATTCGCTGCCAGTATCTCCGGCTGCTCCATCCGTCCCGTATGCGGCTGCAGACTGACGCCATTCCAACGTGGCAGCACGTGAAAGTGAAGATGGAAAACCACCTGGCCGCCCGCCGGCTCGTTGAACTGCTGCAGCGTCACGCCGTGTGCCCCGAACGCCTTCACCAGGGCGTGTGAGATCTTCTGCACCGTGCGCATGCAGGTCGCCATCTGCTCTGGAGAGGCATCGAAGATGTTGCGTGCCGGCGTTTTGGGCACAACCAGCGTGTGGCCCTGGCAGCGTGGCATGATGTCCAGGAACGCGAGCGTATCGGCATCCTCGTAGACTTTGTGGGCCGGAAGCTCCCCGCGCAGGATCTTCGCGAAGATGTTGCTGTTGTCGTAGGCCATGTCCGAAATACCTCGCGCCGGAACCTATGGCCTGTTAAGCGCCCGGAAACCTTGCCGTCAAGTAGGCGGCCCATATTGAACATTGCCGGCGCCTTCGCGCGCTAGGCTCGCGGAGATTGCACCCGCCCGCGATTGGACGAACCCATGGTCGCCTCGGAAGCACCCGAATTGGAACCGGCACGGAAGGTCGATGCAGACGGCATCGTTACCCAGCACCTGCTGGCGCGTCGCATGCAGGGCCGCCTGTTGCGCATCTTTGCAGTGATCGCCGTCGTGCTTGCAGCTACCGGCGCCTTGGTCGTCGTACGCTCGGCCACGGTCCCCCTCGAGCCTGCTGCCACCTTCGCATTTCGCGTGTGACGCTCAGGCTTGCGTGTCCGCACCCTTCTTGTAGGGAGCGTATTCGGCAAGCATCTCGCGCTGCTCCTGCATCTGCGCACGCTCCTCTGCGAGGTAGCGCGCGACGGCCCGCCTGAAGCCCGGCTCGCGGATCCAGTGCACCGAATACGTGGGCGTGGGCATGTATCCGCGCGCGAGCTTGTGCTCACCTTGAGCGCCCGCTTCGACTCGCGGCAAGCGATGCGCGATGGCGTACTCGATGGCCTGGTAGTAGCAGACCTCGAAGTGCAGGCAGGGATGCTGCTCGATCGCCCCCCAGTAGCGGCCGTACAGGCAGTCGCCGCCGATCAGGTTGAGCGCTCCCGCAACGTAGCGCCCGTCGCGTCGCGCCATGACGAGGAGGCAGCGATCGGCCATGCTCGCACCCAGCAGGGAGAAGAACTTCCGATTGAGATACGGCCGGCCCCATTTGCGGCTGCCCGTGTCCATGTAGAACGCGTAGAATGCATCCCAGTGGCCCTCGGTAATGTCGGCCCCCGTCACCCATTCGATGCTCAGTCCATCAGCGAGCGCCTGCTCGCGCTCCTTGCGCACCGTCTTGCGCTTGCGCGAGGCGAGCGTCGCAAGGAACTCATCGAAGCTGGCGTAGCCTCGATTGTGCCAGTGGAACTGCTGATCCGTGCGCTGCAGCAGACCGTACTTACCCAGTCTGGTCCACTCGCCCTCGGACAGAAACGTGATGTGCAAGGAGGAGGCATCGCGCTGGCCGGCGAGCTCGATCGCGCCTGCGACCAGGAGCTGCTCCCGGGCCTCCTGTCCGGCTCCTGGCGTCACCAGCAGGCGACGGCCGGGCACGGGCGTGAACGGCACCGAGACCTGCAGCTTGGGATAGTAGCGTCCGCCGGCCCGCTCGAAGGCGTCGGCCCAGCCGTAGTCGAAGACATATTCGCCGCGGCTGTGCGATTTCAGGTAGCACGGCATGACGCCGGTGACGCAGCCATCCTCCTCCAGGACCAGGTGCTGCACGAGCCAGCCGGTCCGCGCCGACACGGTTCCCGCATCCTCCAGCGCCTTCAGGAAGGCGTGGGCCACGAATGGATCGAATGGATACTCCGGCGGATTGGCGACCTGGTCCCAAGCCTCCGCCGGCAGGTCCGCGATCTTGGGCAGAACCTTGATGATGGACTTGGTGCTGCCAGGCATTGGCATGCTCCTTTGGGCAATCAGCACCAGTCTAAAGCAACCGCTCGCCGAATGGGTTGTTCACATGTGACGCACTCGGATGCGCCCGCAACGACGAATTGGGATAAGTTCGCGCCCCGCGGATCGGACAGGAATGCAGCCGGCACGGTCGAGGTTGTCATGCGCAAGCCCCTCTTTGCACTGGCGCTCGTCGCCACGGTTCTGGCGTCGCTGTCCTGCGCACATGCACGCGAGCCCGAGGAGGGCGTCAAGGTCGGCAATCCGTCTTTCCTCCGGCGCCTCGTTTCGGCTGACCGGGTCGAGCGGGCGGCGACTTTGCAGTACAGCCAGTTGAAGGCTCAGGCGCAGGCAAGGCACGCGCTGCTGCCGCCCGATTCATCCGCAAAACGTACGGCTGCGCCGCATCGCCCGCGACCTTCTGCCCCACGCCGACAAGTGGAATCCGCGAGCCAAGCAGTGGCGCTGGGAGGTGGTCACGCTGGCGTCGAAGAATATCAACGCGTTCTGCATGCCGGGCGGCAAGATTGCGTTCTTTACGGGAATCCTGGAGCGGCTGCAGCTCACCGACGATGAGGTCGCCATGATCATGGGGCACGAGATCGCTCACGCCCTGCGCGAGCATGCGCGCGAGCGGGCCGCGAAATCCACCTTGACCAACATAACCGGCCGTATTGCCGGCCTCCTGCTCTTTGGGCAGGGCGGAGATATTATCGGCGCGGCCGGCAGCAACTTGCTGACGCTCAAATTCTCGCGGGACGATGAGCGGGAGGCCGATCTCGTCGGCATGGAGCTGGCTGCCCGCGGCGGCTACAATCCGGCGGCGGGCATCACGCTCTGGGAAAAGATGACGGCGGTTGCCAAGGGCGGGCCACCGCAGTGGATGTCGACGCATCCTTCCGGTCAGTCGCGCATTCAGCTCATCAAGGACCACCTCAAGGAGGTGGAGCCGCTGTACGAAAGGGCGAAGGCGGCCAAGGGCTCGGGCCAGATGCCCGAGACGCTGCGGAAAGAGGCAGAGCCGCAAGGCTCTTCGTCTGGAGCCGCCGAGCCGGTGCCGCCCCTGCCGGACCGCCGCCAGTAATGGTTGGCGGGCGGCCTCGAACGCGAGAGGTTCGCGACCGATGAGCGACTTTTCACTGCGACAGGGCCAGCGGTATCGAGCGACGTTGTCACTCGGCCTCTTCGAGCAATTCGCGACCAATGAGATGATTGCTGAGCGGCTGCGCGCTGCAGGTTTCGCTGACGTCCGCGTCGACGGCGAGGGCAAGATCCGGCGTGCCGAAGGCGTGTGGCAGCAATCCGACATGATCGCGGAGCTGCCGCAGCAAGTGAAAAGCGTGTCCGAAGTTTAGCCCGCAGCGCGGGCCCGGCGCCATCTCGGTGCAACCAATTCCAGCTTAGCGCGTTTGCACCCTCACCGGGAACGTAAGGGGTCGCTGATGGGTTTGGACGATCGGGGGCGCGAGCCCAGTCCGCGCGGCCGCGAGCGCGGCGGCCAGCAAGAGCAGCGGGACTTTTCGGGGCAAGACGCACGCCCTAACCTCGCGGATCTATGGACTCTCATCGAACGCGGGCGCCAACTCTCTGCGCAATCGCATTCGCTCATGCTCCGCCTGGTGAACCTTTTTCGGGACCGCGAGAAATAGTCATCGGCCGGTGCGCGGGGCGGCATCGCGGAACGGGTTGGTGTGGGCCGCGTTGTCTCGCCAGAACGCGAAATAAGGAGCGAGCGCAATGGCGGTTTCGACGGTTCATCCGAACCACAATCTGATCTCGAGCGAGGACATCGAAGGCACAATCGTCTACGGCACGGGGGACAACAAGGTCGGCACGATCGATCACCTCATGATCGATAAGGTCTCCGGCCGGGTCACCTACGCCGTCATGAGCTTCGGCGGTTTTCTCGGGCTCGGCCATAGCCACTTCCCCGTGCCGTGGGGCGCCCTCAAATACGACACGTCGCTTGGCGGCTTCCGCACCAACATCGACGAGGGACAACTGCGGGATTCGCCACAGTTCAGTGACGACTCGTGGGGCGATCGGGCCTGGGAAGCCGAGATGCACAAGCACTACAAGGTGCCCCCGTATTGGGGACTGTAGATTTCGCCGTGCGATCTCGGGATTCTTCCGATTGTCGGCATTCTGTTAATGCGCACAGTAATTCCCTTCTTCGAAGGCCAACGTAGCGGCTGATCCGAGCCGCTACGTTTGTGTGGAGATCATGACGCCACGCCTTGCCGTCGGAAGGGTGCCGTGACAGCAAACGCTTTGGACTTGTCCGATTCACCACCTTTGGAGCGTATGAACAACCCGACTATGGCCTTTGCGTCAGGCGCGTTGCTGTTCCTGACGAGTTCCGCCGTTCACTCGCTGCAGGCTAGCGAGGCCGCCTCCCGGCTGTGGTGGGCTGCGCTCATCGTGGTGGCAGCGTGCCACGCAGTCCTGGGGTTTTCGGCAATTGGCGGGGCTGAGGCGTTTCAGCGCCGTCAATGGGGCACGGCGGTGATCTGCGCCGTGACCAGCGCCGCCATCACGGCGATCGCCTCGGCGGCAGCAATCCTGGCGGCCGTTTCGTTTCCAATCGCGATGGGGCGGGCGACTGCGGTGGTCTTGATCGCGGCCTCGGCTGTCATCGCCAGCGCGGCGGTGGTCGTTGCGATAGCGCAGCCTCTCCGCAGTGCGCTCGGTCGTCGCTTCCGGGTCCAGGGACGCTGATCGTCCGTTCCCGTCGGTTGCTCATGCGACCCATGGAGATTTCCACATCAATCCACCGGATATCCCCGGCGCTGTGGACAAGAATGCCACACACGCAGGCAAAGACGGATGCTTGAACCCGCTGGAAGTTGAACGTTTGGCCGAATCACGTCCTCTAGGATTTCCTGAAGACTAATGCGCTCCGCGGCGGGGCGCTTCGGCTGGCAACGAGCGGGGGTTACACATGTTCTTCCGGAAGGCGAGTTGGACAATCGCTCTTGGTGCGACACTCGGATTGTTCCTTGGCTCGGGCGCTGCGACCGCCGGGGGCGTGAAAGATGGCTTCGTGGGTCCCGACGGTGGCGCGAAGGCTTTCGTCATGTATTCAGGCTTCGACGTCGCCAACGATGTCAATTACGCCTATCAGGGCCTGATCTATTCGTTCAACAGAGACATCGGCAGGGACGGCTTCCTGTTGCGCCTCTACGGCAGCCACGTCGACTACGAGTACGACAACTCGGGCGTTCCCGGCGGCCGGGTCGACGGTGACGGCTGGCAGGGCGATGTGATGATCGGCTACAAGATCGGTCGCGGGGTCTGGTGGGCGGCTGGCTACATCGGCGTCGATTATCAGGATCACGATCTGACACCGAACGACTTCAGCAATCCGGTCCGCGGCTCCGAGGTCGGGTTCAAGGTTTCTGCCGACATGGCGACCCTGCGCGAAGGGACGCCGCTGTACTTCTCGCTCGGCGGTGAATACTCGACAGCCTTCAATAGCTACTGGGCCCGCGCCCGGGTCGGTCTCAACCAGCCGCGCTACACATTCGGCCCCGAGTTCATTGCCATGGGCAGCGACTCCTTCGATGCGCAGCGCGTCGGCGCCTTCCTCACCTTCGATTTGAACCTGACGCCGACCATGCCGATCGAGGTGACGATCTCCGGCGGCTATCAGTTCGTCGGCGACTCGAACAACGGTGACGGCTTCGGCAGCGGCGGTGGCGAGGGTGGCTACGGCGGCGTGAACTTCACGGTGCTGTTCTAGGATTTTCTCGACACGCCGACCCGCTCAGATCCGAGCGGCTCCGGGGAGGCCCACGGCCTCCCCGGAGTCGTTTTCATATCGCCGTGTCCTACTTTGAGATTTCCACAAATGATATCGGATATCGGATTTGCGTTTTGAAAGTCACGGAACACATTGAATTTTCGGCGTCAACGCGCCGGGTGGACCGCGCTCCTTCCCATTCCTGCACACCTATCGGTACGAGTGCATTAGTTCGCGCCGAAATGGGACAAGAATATAAATTTACTAAACCCGGGACTTTAAATATCTCAATTGAATATCCGATGATAACAGTCCGTTGACTTTCATAGAGGTCAACAGGGACGCCCTGCGGCGGCGGGGCAGTATGCGTCTTGTCGGCAAACGAACACTCCTCACGGCCCGTATTCTTCGATCCGAACGGGCATCGCCATTACATCGTGTCAGCGATCCACTGGGCAGCGTGCTCGCTCGCCGGCATCCTGGTGACATGCCTGATCGTCACGAGCCTGGCCGGGCCAGTGATGCCCAGCGTGCAGCTCAGCAATCAGCAGCGTTCGCTGTCGGCGTCATCGGAATTGCCCGTTCTCTCGAGCGACGAGCCGGCCCTGGATCCGGCTCATGCGCGCAGCCCGGTGGCGGCGGCAGCGCAGGCGGCAACGCGCTATGCGCACTTGGTCACTTGGGACGACAACAGCATGTCGTCCCTCAAGCGCAATGCGAAGTCGCTCGACGTTCTGATCGTCGAGTGGCTGCATCTCGACGGCCCCGAAGGTGCACTCAAGCGTGAGACGCTCGAGAAGGAGCTCCTGGTCCGCAAGTGGGTGAGCACCAATGCGCCTGCGCTGAAGCTCTATCCGCTCGTCAGCAACTACGACAACAAGGATAAGCGCTGGGACAGCGTCGGCGCTGCCGCCATGCTGGTGTCAGACCAGGCCCGCGCCAAATTCGTCAATGAGTTGCGTCGCTACGCAGTTGCGGGCGGCTATCCGGGTCTGGTGCTCGACCTCGAGCAGCTTCCGGCCGACGCGCAGCCGAACCTCACGCTGCTGGTGAACGAGCTTGCGGCAGCACTGCGCGCCGAGAGCATTCGGTTGCTCGTTCAGGTGCCTCCGTCCGAGCCCGGCTACGACTACGTCAAGATGGCGGAAGCCTCCGCCGGGCTCATTCTCATGACCTATGATGAGCATTTCGAGGAAGGGGTTCCGGGGCCGCTGGCGGGTCAGGGATGGTTCGAGGCGCAGCTCGACGAGCGCTTCAAGGAGATCGACGGCAGCAAGCTCGTCATCGGCATCGGCTCGTACGGCTACAACTGGGGTGCGGCAGGCGATGGCAAGGAGATCTCTGTCCAGGAGTCCTGGGAGCTGCTGAACGAATCGGGCGCCAAGCTCCGCTTCGATGGCGCCTCGCTCAATCCGACGTTCAGCTATGTCGACGAGTCGGAAGGACGCCAGCACGAGGTCTGGTTCCTCGACGGGGTCACCGCGTACAACCAAGTCGCAGCCGCGCTGGCCATGCGTCCGGCGGGGCTGGCGCTTTGGCGCCTCGGCACCGAGGACCCCGGCGTGTGGGCCACGTTTGGCCGCGGGCGCATGTCCGACAAGTCTGCCCTCGAGTCGATCAAGGAGCTGCGGTCGGGCTACGACCTGCTTTACAAGGGCAAGGGTGAGGTTCTGGACATCGCCGGAGCGGAGTCGCGCGGCGCCAGGACTGTGGCCTTCGATGCCGAGCACAACCTGATCACCAACCAGGAGATCGTGACGTTCCCGAGCTCGACCACGGTTACCCGCTGGGGAGCACGCGATGACAAGGTCGTCGCGCTGACCTTCGACGACGGACCGGATCCGATCTATACGCCCCAGATCCTCGACGTGCTTGCCGCCAAGGGCGTAAAGGCCACGTTCTTTGTCGTCGGCTCGTCGGGCGTGGTCAACAGCCACCTGCTAAAGCGGATCTACGATGAAGGTCACGACCTCGGCAATCATACGTTCACGCACCTGAACTCGGCCGAGGTCTCGTCCGAGCATCTCAAGTTCGAGCTGAACGCGACGCAGAGGCTGCTCGAGGCAACCGTCGGTGCGCGCTCCAGGCTGTTCCGTCCCCCTTACGCGGCCGATCTCGAGCCGACGACCATCGACGGCGCGGAAGCCCTGCGCGTCTCCGGCTCTCTTGGCTATCTGACCATCGGCATGAACATCGATCCGAAGGATTGGATGCGGCCCATCGCTCGCCAGATCGTTGCCAATACGGTCGCTGGCGCAAAGAATGGCGAAGGCAATGTCATCCTGCTGCATGATGCCGGCGGTATTCGCACGCCGACGATCGCGGCGCTTCCCGAGATCATCGACCGGCTTCACGCAGAGGGCTTCCGGTTCGTGACGATCCACGAATTGATCGGGCTGAAGCGCGAGGAGATCATGCCCAGGGTCAAGCCCGACGAGAGCCTCATTGCCACCGTGAACCAGGCAGGCTTCACGCTGATGAGCGGCATCAACTCGCTGGCCGGATTGCTGTTCCAGCTTGGGCTTGCGCTCGGCACGCTGCGTCTGATCTGGGTGGCCGCCTTTGCGCTGGTGCACGCGCGGCGCGACAGAAAGCGCGCAGATCAGACCTGGATGCCGGCTTCACTCGCCGTGATCATCCCTGCCTTCAACGAGGAAAAGGTCATCTGCAATTCCGTGCGCGCGCTGCTGGCGTCGAACATCCAAGACTTCGAGATTATCGTGGTCGACGATGGCTCGAGCGATCGCACGGCCGAAGTCGCCCGTCGCACATTTGCAGGTGTGGAGCAGGTGCGGGTTCTGAGCAAGCCCAATCAAGGCAAGTGGGCGGCGCTCAACTACGCGCTGGCGCGGACCGATGCAGACATCGTCGTCACTCTGGACGCCGATACCATCTTCGAGCCGGATGCCCTGCAGATGCTTGCGCGGCACTTCGCCGACCCCAAGGTGGCCGCCGTGGCCGGGCACACGATCGTCGGCAACCGCATCAACCTGATGACTCGTTTCCAGGCGCTCGAGTACGTCACCAACCAGAACCTGGACCGCCGCGCGCTCGAGGTCGTCAACGGCATCACCGTCGTTCCCGGCGCGATCGGCGCCTGGCGTCGCGATGCCCTGGTCGCGATTGGCGGCTTCTCGCCGGATACCCTAGCTGAGGACGCCGATGCCACCGTCAGGCTCGAGCTTGCCGGCTGGGAAGTCCGTTACGAGCCGGGCGCCATTGCGCGCACCGAGGCGCCGGAGACGGTCCGAGCCTTCATGAAGCAGCGCATGCGCTGGATGTTCGGCACGCTGCAGGTCGGCTTCAAGCATCTCTCCGCAATGTGCCGCGGCCGTCCTATCGGCGTGGGCTGGTTCGGCTTGCCCAACATCATCGTCTTCCAGTTCCTGTTCACGCTGATGGCTCCCGTGATCGACCTGATGCTGGTGTGGTCCTTGGTGTCCGGCATCAACACCTTGAGCATGCGGGCCGACGAAGGCTTGCCGCCCGCGCTCGTCGGAGTGATCGCTTACTGGGCCGTGTTCCAGATCCTCGAGCTTGCGACGGCGGCGCTTGCCATCTCCATCGACCGCCGGCGCAATGTCTGGCGTCTGCTGCCGCTGCTGCTCGTGCAGCGTCTGTTCTATCGCCAGCTCTTGTACGTGACGGCCATTCGCGTGGCGCTCGCAGCTCTCAAGGGCCGCATGCAGGGCTGGGGCAAGTTGAGGCGGACGGGGCGTGTGGTCGCCGAAGCGACCGCTCGCTAGCGGATCTTGCGATCCGACTGAGGCACTGACAGTCTCCTCTCCCTCGCGAAGAGGAGGGCTTCGCGCCCTCTCTCTCACTCTTGCCTTGGCGGCCGGCGATGCACAGGCCACAGCACGCCGGCCGGGCACCCCCCCAGCTCGGAGCTGGTGAGCTCGCTTGAGCCCGCGTGCGGGGGCTTCGCTCCGAGCGAGCTCATCGGTGCAGCGTTCGGGATCCGCGCGGGCGTCACATCAGAGAGGCCGAAATTGTGAACCGCGCTGAGCGGAACGTAGCCGGCCCAGGCCTGGATTTCCTTTTCGGTCAGGGCACCCTCCGGGTAGGCATCGAGGTAGTAGCCGACATCGCGCGCGAGCCTGTAATCGGCCTGCGTATCGTGCGGCTGCAGGTGTGACAGGCAGCGGCGTGCGGCGGCGTTGATGCTGGTCGCCCTGTTCTCCTTGTGGATGCAAGCGCGCATTTTGTGGAGGACCTCGTCGTCCTCGTCCGGCGGCTCACCCAAGTGCGTGATGCGGTCGAGGAAAAAGGCGTAATCGACCTCGCTGGGCCGTAGTCCAAGCTTCTTCCACAAACTGACGTAGTCGCGCAGCTTGGCGCCATCGAAGTCTTCCGAAGCGTAGAGCTCCGCGTAGGCGCGGCGAACGCTTTCGGAGTGGCCGAGCGTGGCGAGTGCATCCTCCCAGGCTTTGCGGCGCGTTGGATCGGTCCAGATCGCGCAGAGGAAATGCTTCACGGGTATATCGCCATCGCAGTTCTTCTTGCCGCCCCCTTTCAGGCGAAAGAAGCGCTGCAGATTGTTGAGCTCGGAGCCGAACGCGCTCTCGATCTCGCTTGGGTTCCGGTGCCATGCCATCCAGAGGACCCACTGGATCTCCCGGCCGGCGCCGGCCGTGGCTCCTCTCGGTCCCCATGTCAGAAAGGAGCACGGATCGCTTTCGTTGTAACAGACGAAGTCGGGGCTGCCGCCTTTGGATGGTCGGAGCTCGCCCCGCTGACCGTCCTGGCAGAGATTCCACTCCGGAGCGTCGCCGAAGTCGGTGGCCTCGTAGGATAAGATGAGGGCATCGGCGCGCTCCTGGACCGTTGGCAGGGGTGCGCGTCCCATGACGGCCCGCCAGACGGACTCGGTCAGCACTCCGTCCTTCGCCGGCGAGTCGCGTGGTACGTCCCGCAGCGCCGCGCACTCCAGCGCACGCTGGATGCCCTCTCGGGTCGCGACGCCGATCCTCCCGCTTGGCTCCTCACCCTCCGGCACGACCGGCGGCGTTCCCTTGCCGCACGCATCCAGCGTGCGCTGCAGGCTCTCTTGAAACCTGGCAAAGACCGAGTAGCGGCCGGCCAGAATGTCGTAGCGGGTCGCATCGAGCATGATCTTGTCGCCGTCCGCCGGGCGGGCAGGACCCGGCACGCCTGCAAACAGCGCAACGATAGGGATCACGGCTCGGAGCCAGCGTCGTCTGCTCCGGCCCGTTCTGGTGTGCATCGAAACGCGCATCAGCTCCGTCGTGCCGCGCCGTGGCCTGGGATTGTGTCTCGAATCTCCGGCGAATGTAGGGGTTGGGGCGCCGGGGCACAACAAACCCTTCCGTCCATGCGCCCCCGGATTGGGCCGCTGCCGCGACTGCTCCGAGTTCCGCGATGGACCGGGACCCGGCGTGCATTCTCGGCCATGACTCATTTTCGCTCTATTGCTCCGCGGCCGAAACAATTGGTGCGCACGATGGACATCCTGGCCTGGCTCTGGTGGGTGCTGACGACGGTCGCTGGTCTGGCCTGGTCGCTGATCTGGTTCTTGATCGGCGGCTGGGTTTCGACCCTTCTCCAGATCGCCTTGCTCGTGGCCGTCATCTACTTCCTGAAGTACGGATGGCAGCGGGCGCCGACGGAGCTATGGCGGCGCACAAGCGCCTTCGGCGGGTTCTTCTGGAGCTGGCTTCGCGCTCGCGAGCCGCAGGCGGGGCAAGCTTCTCAGGTGCGGGAGGTGGTGCGTGTCGTTCCGGCCAAGGAGTTCGGCGACATCAACATTTCCACGCTGATGTCGCTGCTCGTGCTCGGCGGGTTCCTCCTGCTGGCCAGGCTATAGGGCAAGCATCAGTGCTTTGTCTGGCGCTCGCAGCGCCGCTCATCCCGAAGCGGCGCCGCGCTTCTCTTTGGCCGCGACCTCCTTCAGCAGGATCGGCACGCTTTCGGTCACGGTGTGCACGCCGAGAACGCTGACGATCTGGAGGATCTCCATGATCTCCTCTGCGGTCGCGCCGAGCCTCAGTGCGTTCTGGATGTGGGTGCGCATGCCCGGCTCGTGCAGCTTGGTCGTCGCCGCATCGATGGCGATGTAGATGAACTCCTTCACCTTGGGCTCGAGCGAGCCGGTCTTCCACGGCACGGACGAAAACTTCAAGTACGCCTCGAAGTAGTCGGGCGACAGCGCCAGGATCTGCTCCCACAAGGGTGACCAGTAGCCGCGCGCCTGCATGAAGTCGGCCTTGAGCTTCTGCCGGCGCGCATCGAGATCTGCCGCGGGCAGCTCGCCGCCCCGGCCCGCCTTGCGCATCTCGTCGATGAGAACAGGAACGCCCACCGTGCAAGAATGAATGCCGAGCGTGGACGTGAGCTGCAGGACCTCGAAGATCTCCGCCTTCGTGGCGCCATGACTGAGCGCATTGCGCATGTGAATGCGTGTGCCTGCATTGTAGAGATGCGTCGTGGAGGCATCGATGGCGATGTAGATCAGCTCCTTGATCTTCGCAGACAGCGTTCCGGTGCGCCATGGCACGGACGACAGATCCAGATAGGCTTCGAAGAAGTCGGCATCGAGGGCCAGGATGTCGTCCCAGATCGGACTCCAGTAGCCCCGCTCTGCGATGAACTTCTCTTTGAGCTCCAATTGTCGCCCCGTGAACTCGCTCATGCGACCCCGTCCTCCAACCTGTGATGCAGGCATTATCCTGAGCGAAGACGCGACCGGTTGCAAAGAGGCCGAGGTAGCCGGTCACCCGATGCCGTCGCCTACCACATGATCATCGCCACGGACGCGGCCAGCGCTGCGCCCATCGCGATGTTGAAGGCCCGGGCGATCCGGGTATCGCGTAGAGCGCCGTGCAGGAGCGCACCCAGTACGAGCCACACAAGGCCGCTCGGAAGCGCGGCCGCCATGAACAACGCGCCGAATGCGGCCGCCTGGGCGACAGGGTTCTCTCCGGTCGCGTCGAGGTAGGTGCCGGCCGCACCCACCGCGACCAGCCAGCCCTTCGGGTTGACCCACTGGAAGGAGGCTGCTTTGAAGAACCCGACTGGATTTGCCGCACCGAGCTCGGACGCGGGATGGGCCGTGGCGATTTTCCACGCCAACCACATTAGGAACGCCGAGCCGCACCAGTTCATCGCCTTGAGGATCGTTGGGTGGCCGAGAACGAGCTGGCCGAGCCCCAACGCCGTGCCAAACAGCAATAGCCCCATGCCTGCGGAGGCTCCCAGCACGCAGGGCAGGCCCCGCACCAGGCCGACCGCCGATCCGGTTGCGGTTATCATGACGTTGCTGGGTCCCGGCGTGATGGCCGCAACGAGCGAGAAAATGAGAAAGGCAATGCCTTGATCGAACGTCACCGGATCGCGCGCCTGTTGATTGGCATCTTTCGCATCGGGAATCTAGGATCGAGGACCCTTGCAATCTTGAACGTTTGTGCAGGCGCTCACCGATGAGGGTCGGTACCAGCCGGATTAAGCATGCGACCCTCATGCCGGGCATCGAACGCATGCGCGTGTATTTCCGGGGTCACTCATTCACGCCTCACAGCCATGACACGTACGCGGTCGGCGTGACGTCAGTCGGCGTTCAGTCGTTCAACTATCGTGGACGGGCCCACCATAGTCTCCCCGACCAGGCGTTTGTCTTGCACCCGGACGAGCGTCACGACGGGCACGCCGGAGACGAGGGCGGGTTCGGCTACCGCATCGCCTACATTGATCCGGCGCTCATCCGCGACGCGGCTGAAACGAAATCGCTGCCTTTCGTGCGCGAGCCGGTGGTCGGCGACGGACTCCTGCGCCGCGCAATCGGCGACCTCGTCGCCCAGGATGACGATCCGGCGGATGGGCTCATGGCGACCTGCAACCTCGTTGCGCTCGCTGATGCTCTCGTCGGCGCGGCGCGCACCACGCCGGCGCCAGCAAGCCCGGTGGCGAGGAAGGCTGTCCGTCGCGTTCGAGATATGCTCCTGGCGAGATGGGACGAGCGCCTATCCATTGTGGAGCTCGAGGCCGTCGCCGGACTTTCGCGGTGGCAGCTCGCCCGGCACTTCCGCAGGGCTTACGGCGTCAGCCCGCATCGCTTTCACGTCCTGCGACGCCTGGATCGGGCGCGCGAGCTGCTGAGCCAGGGAGAGGGCTTGG
This sequence comes from Bacteroidota bacterium, assembly GCA_050260355.1. Taxonomy (GTDB): domain Bacteria; phylum Pseudomonadota; class Alphaproteobacteria; order Rhizobiales; family Hyphomicrobiaceae; genus CADEFX01. The sequence continues at coordinate 71,490 of JBLNBZ010000054.1, forward strand.
CGGAGGTGGCGCAGCGCTGTGGCTTCGCCGATCAGGCTCACCTCACCAGGCAGTTCCGAGGCGCCTACGGACTATCGCCCGGCAGGTGGCGAGCCCTTACCGGTCGGCATGCGTAGGCTGGCGATGCGCGCCCTGTGGCTATCCTTGCTGCACTTTGAAGGCGAATAAGGCAGAGAGAGCCGCCCACTTCTGCAAATCACTGGCGATCCCGGCAGGACTCGAACCTGCGACCCTCTGCTTAGAAGGCAGATGCTCTATCCAGCTGAGCTACGGGACCTTCCCAGGAGCACGCGGGTTGGGCACTGCGGCACCCCTCGATTGCTCGCAGCTGTATATCACGCTGGGGCGGTATCGCGAAGGGAGGAGGGATCGGGCACCACGCCCGGCGCGTCACAGCCCCCCGCACCGACTTAGTGGGTCCACGGAGTCGGGCGGCCAAAGCGGAAGTTGTCCGCGTACGACTTGCGGACGGGACGGCGGGGTTTTGGCTCGAGAACGCGATAGGGAATGCCGTTGCGCTGCGCGTACGCGACCGCGTCCTCACGGGTGTCGAACGACAGGCGGATCTGGGACTTCATGTCCGCCGAGCTTGTCCAGCCCATCAGGGGATCGATCTCGCGGGGCGCTTCCGGATCGTACTCGAGGACCCATTCCTTGGTACGGGCCTGGCCTGACTGCATGGCAGTCTTGGCCGGCTTGAAGATGCGTGCGCTCATTGCCCAGGTTTTCCGAATTGCCCGCTAGCGGTGCGATTAGTTAGTCGGATGCGGCGCGTTTGACAACGGCCTGGCGTCGGGCGCGCTTGCCGCGTCACAATGGCGACCCGTGCAGGATGCTCGAAGCGCTTTCGCGGCCGGAACCGGTTTGGATGGTCGGGGCAGAGGGATTCGAACCCCCGGCCCCCTGCTCCCAAAGCAGGTGCTCTACCAGGCTGAGCTATGCCCCGACGCACGGACACTGGGGCTTCTACCACTATTTTTTCGTGCCGCAATCCGGCAAATGGGAGCTGCTGCCCGGGCCGGCCAGCGGGGCGATAAGGGAGGTGCAACTTGGCGCTCGGAAGCCTGCATCCGGGGATGCGCGGGTGGTTTGCCGGGTCGAAGCTCGTCAGCCGCCGTGGCCTGGGCCAGCCCTTGCCGGGGCTCGGCCGCATTTGTCCCGCGGCGGGTCCACCTGGGCCTCGAGCTTCCTCAGCAACTCCGTGATGCGCCATGGCATGGGAGCTTGGCCGACTTCGCCAAAGCGATCGCGGAGGACGCTACCAATGCGCTTGAGAGAGGGGTCGAGCTTCACTTCTCGGTTCATTTCGGCAGGAGTGGCGCGTCTGCCAAAACAACGTGCCGAAAGGGCCGCAGTTCCACGTGCGCGGCTGAATTTGCCGCCCCGTGTCGCCAGCTCGTCAGCGCGAGTTGTGTCGGAACGCAGCAGTCGCCTACTTGCGCTTGCCGTCGAACAGCCGGTGGCGGACCCGGTCGCCAGGCTTCAGACCCAGGCGATCGGCAGTGCCGGCCTTCAGCTCGAGCACCGCAGCGACGTCGCCTTGGGAGGGAATTATGCGCTCGGAGAAGGGCTCGGTGGCCCGCTCGATACGATGCACCACGCCGTCCGCCCGTATGAAGACCATGTCGAGCGAGATGTAGGTATTGCGCATCCACATCGTCGCTTCTTGAGGCGGGGAGTAGGGAAACAGCATGCCGGCGTCGTCGGGCAGGCTGGTTCGGAACATGAGCCCCATGGCCTTCTCTTCCGGGGTCTCGGCGACCTCTGCGTTGATCACATGCTCGCCGCTCGCGGTGACGAGAGTTAACGGCTCACGGCGCAACTTGGCCTCGGCCGCGGAGGCTCCAACACTGAGCATGGCCCATAGCATGACGAAAAACAGGGCCACGCCAAGCGTGGCCCTGCTGGATATCGCATCGCGCCACAAGAGCGCGGTTGGCTCAGTGCGAGGAAAGCCGTCCCGAGGGGATCCCATCGGGCCTGAGCTCGGCTGCCATGCAGCCCTTCGAGCCGTTACCCCAGCGGACCTGGACGATCTGTCCCGGCCGCAGCTCGGTAAAGCCGAAGCGGCGCAATGTTTCCATGTGAACGAAGATGTCGGGAGTGCCTTCGCCACGTGTCAGGAACCCAAATCCACGCACCCGATTGAACCACTTCACCATGGCCCGCTCCCAGTCGCTCTCGGGCGTCACGATGACGTGCGTCCGTTGCGGCAGTTGGGATGGGTGGATGGCGGTGCTTTCGTCCATGCTCAAGATGCGGAAAGCTTGCATGCCCTTCTCGCGCTTGAGCACTTCGCAGTGCACCCTAGCACCTTCATAGGCGGTCTGATAGCCGCCGGCGCGTAGGCATGTGACGTGCAGCAGCACGTCGTGTGAGCCATTGTCGGGGATGATAAACCCGTACCCCTTCGAGGCATCGAACCACTTTATCGTGCCGAAGACCTCGAAGACTTCGAGATCACCCCCGTCTTCCTTAGATTTCGGCCCAGTTTGTGGCTGAATCGCGCCAAAATGACCTATAGGCGATTTTGGAGAGTCCCCCATAAGCAACCCCGCTTACTAAGTTTACCTTACGCCGCCCGCCGTTCTGCTTGCGAACGATTTGCCCTCTCGTCGCGGCGCAGATGGTTAACGACGCACCTAGTTAGACATCGATCCCCCCTTCGGTCCAGTCCTTTCTTAGTTTGCTCAACGGGCGAGTTTGGCGCTGCGCGGGTGTGCTCGAAAGGGAGAAAGACAGCTAACGGATTGAAATCGAGCCGTCTTTTTTCAACTGCGGATTCAATAAATTCGCTCGACTGAGGCCGTTCTGCAACGGGGCCCACGCGCCGGCTCCACAGCGCTCCAGCGGCGCAATTTGCCCGCGTCCGCGATTCGGCCGGAGGGTGTCAAATGCTGCCTTGCAAACGACATGAGGGAGGCCCTGCGCGCCCTGCGGCCATTGCCAGGATCAACCCGCTGGCGATAATCGCCCGCACTCTTGAAGGTCGAACCTCAGCGAGGCCCCCATGAAGTACCTTCACACCATGGTCCGGATTACCGACATCGACAAAAGCCTGGACTTCTACTGCAACAAGCTTGGCATGAAGGAAGTAAGGCGGGTGACGAATGATGCGGGTCGCTACACCCTGATCTTTCTGGCCGCCCCGGACGACGTGGAGCGCGGCACCGCCGAGAAGAGCCCTTTGCTCGAGCTTACATACAACTGGGATCCCGAGACATACAGCGGCGGCCGCAACTTCGGTCACCTCGCCTTCGAGGTCGACGACATCTACGCCCTGTGCGACCGCCTCATGAAAGCTGGAGTGACCATCAATCGCCCGCCTCGCGATGGGCGCATGGCGTTCGTCCGCTCGCCCGACGGCATCTCGCTCGAGCTGCTGCAGAAGGGGACGTCGAAGCCCAAGCAGGAGCCGTGGGCCTCGATGCCGAATACCGGGGTTTGGTAGGGGATTGCCGCGCCGCTGCTCCAGCCCGACGCGTCAGCCCTACAAGAAGGTGGCCGCAACGTCGAGCGAGGATTCGCGGCCGATCTTATCGAGGTTTCGGGCGAGCCACGCATCCGCGGCAGCACGGCCCCGGTCGCGCAGACGGCGCAGGAAGTCCCAGTCTGGCGCGAGCTTCGTCGCCGCACCGTGGCGCGCCATCTCGACGTCGTCGCGGATCGAATGGATCAGCATGCGGGAATAGCGCTTGGCGTCGAGCGCACCCTCGTCGAGCAGGCGCGTTACGAACGCGATCGCCCGCATCTCCCGCATGAGCGAGGAGTTGAAGCTGATCTCGTTCATGCGGTCGAAGATTTCAGGCGCAGTTTTGGGGACGTCCGGCCGGGTCAGCGGGTTGATGTGGACGATGACGATGTCGCGTGACGCGCCTCGATAGATCAGGGGAAAGAGGGGCGGGTTTCCCATGAACCCGCCGTCCCAGTAGGCTTCCCCATCGATTTCGACGGCCTTGAAGATGTAAGGCAGGCACGCCGAGGCGAGGACGGTGTCAGCCGTCAACTCACCGTTCTCGAACACTCGGATTTTCCCCGTGCGCACATTGGTGGCACTGACGAACAGCCGTGTTGCGCGCGCGCAGGTTCGCAGCCGCTCGAAATCGATCAGGCTCAGGAGCAGATCCTTGAGGGGATTGAAGTCGAACGGATTGAGCACGTAGGGAGAGAAGAGGTGCGTCAGCGCCTGGAAATAAAGAAAGCCTGGCGATAGATCGCGGCTGACGCCGTTGAGCGCCAGCCACTTGTCGAAGGGGCCGCTGCTGAAGATCGGCCCCCATAGGCTGCCGGCAGCACCGACCGCCTGCCACAGCTCATCGAGCTTGGCGCGGGCGCCCTCAGATCCGCCGAGCGACGTTCCCCACGCCAGCGCGACCGCATTCATGGTTCCGGCACTGGTCGCACTGACGGCGTCGATGGCAAGGCGATCGTCCTCGAGCAGCCGGTCGAGCACACCCCAGGCAAAAGCTCCGTGCGCACCACCGCCCTGCAGCGCCAGATTGATCGGTTTGCGATTGCCGCGCGCAGCTATCTGCTCCGGTGTGCACGCGCTGCCGGCCGCCGGCTGACTTGCAGTCATGCGAGGGTCCATCTCGGGTGGTGGGGCAGCCTATGCTTCGGTAGTGCCAGAACAGCGCAAAGATAGCTCAAATGCACCCGTGTACCAGGCGTGTCTTGACCCGATGCAGCGGGTCTCCGGCCGGCATCGTGCGCGTGGCAGCGGTGCGATGTTCATCGTTGACCCTACCTTGAGAAGCAGCTTGTATTGCGGGCCGGATAGCAAGCTCGTGCTGCTCGCAAGCGCTGGGGAGACTTCAAATTATGGCCGTCGTCAATCGCATCGCTGGCATGAAGGATGAAATCTCGGCTTGGCGCCGTGATCTCCACGAGCATCCGGAGCTGCTCTACGACGTCCACAGGACTGCTGGAGTCGTCATTGAGAAGCTCAAGGCCTTTGGCTGCGATGAGGTCGTTCCCGGCATCGGGCGAACCGGCGTCGTCGGTGTGATCAAGGGGCGCAAGCAGGCCTCTGGCCGGGTGATCGGGCTGCGGGCCGACATGGATGCGCTGCCGATCCAGGAGATGACCGGCCTTCCGCACGCATCCAAGACGCCGGGCAAGATGCACGCCTGCGGCCACGATGGACATACGGCCATGCTGCTCGGTGCCGCGAAGTATCTGTGCGAGACGCGCAATTTCGACGGCACGGCGATCGTCATCTTTCAGCCTGCCGAGGAGGGAGGTGCAGGCGGCAAGGCAATGGTCGACGACGGCATGATGGAGCGCTGGTCGGTGCAGGAGGTCTACGGCATGCACAACCAGCCCGGAATGCCGGTCGGTACGTTTGCCATCCGGCCCGGGCCGATGCTCGCGGCATCCGACCGGTTCGATATCGCCATCGAAGGCTACGGCTCACACGCCGCCAAGCCGCATCTGGGCAACGACCCCGTGACCATCGGCTGTCAGTTGCACCAGGCGCTGCAGTCGATCGTTGCGCGCAACGTCAATCCCGTCGATTCAGCCGTCGTGTCGCTGACGATGTTCCACGCCGGCGACGTCATGAACGTCATTCCGCAGACCGCGAAGCTGTCCGGCACCGTGCGGACGCTAGAGGCGCGCGTTCGCGACCTGGTCGAGCGGCGCATGCACGAGATTTGCGACGGCATGGCGCGGATGCACAACGCCAAGGTCGAGCTGACATATGCGCGGGGCTATCCGGTAACGGTCAATCACGAGGCGCAGACGCACTTTGCCGCCAAGGTCGCCAAGGACGTTGTCGGCGACAAGAATGTGAACACCGCGGTGCCGCCGGTGCTGGGCGGAGAGGACTTCTCCTACATGCTTGAGGCCCGCCCCGGTGCTTTCATCTTCATCGGCAATGGCGACACGGCCGGCGTGCATCATCCGGCTTACGATTTCAATGACGATGCGATTCCGGTCGGCTGCTCCTACTGGGCCCGCCTCGTCGAGACGGCCATGCCTGCATAATGCGTCGCCTAGGCGGCAGCGGCTTTCAAGCGTGCGAACCCGGCGTCGAGGTCGGCCTTGAGATCGTCGACGTCCTCCAGGCCGATATGGATTCGCACGGTCGGGCCTTCGGGTTCCCATTTTGTGGCCGTGCGGTAGGCCGAAGCATTGAATGGCAGCACCAGGCTCTCGAAGCCGCCCCAGGAAGCCCCCATGCCGAACAGCTCGAGCCCCTCGAGCATGGCGGCGATGGCTTTCTTGGGCACGGGCTTAAGGACCAATGAGAAAAGCCCGGATGCGCCGAGGAAATCGCGCTTCCACAGGGCATGGCCTGGGTGACTTTCCAGGCCCGGATGCAGCACGCGCGACACCTCGGGCCGCTTCTCCAGCCAGCGGGCCATCTCGAGACCGGAGCGCCAGTGACGCTCGAGCCGCACCTCGATGGTGCGCAGGCCACGCAGTCCCAGGTAGACCTCCTCGGTGCCTGCGCAGATGCCGATGCCGCCGGCCTCCTCGACCAGGCGCTCGCGTGCGCGCTCGTTGGCGGTGATGGCGCCCAGCATGGCATCCGCATGGCCGACGATGTACTTGGTTGCCGCCTGAATCGACACGTCGACGCCGTGCTGGAACGGCCTGAAGTAGAGCGGGCTCGCCCACGTGTTGTCCATCACCATCCAGGCGCCCTTGGCATGGGCAGCCGCCGCGATGGCCGGAATGTCCTGTACCTCGAAGGTCTGCGAGCCGGGCGACTCTGCGAAAACCAGTGTCGTGTTGGGACGCATCAGGCGCGCGATGTCGCCGCCGATGGTTGGATCATAGTAGGTCGTCTCGACGCCGAACCGCTTCAGGATGCCGTTGCACATTTTGCGCGTCGGCTGGTAGACCGTGTCGGCGACGAGGATGTGATCGCCTGCCTTGGTGAACGACAAAAGCGTCGTTGCGATCGCCGCCGCGCCCGAGGGCGCGAGCCACGTCCGCGCGCCTTCCTCGAGCGTGCAGATTGCAGTCTCGAGCGCTTCCGTAGTCGGGGTGCCGCGACGGCCGTAGACATAGCGCTGTTGGCGCTTCTCGAAGCTCTCGAGCGACTTGAAGAGAACGGTCGAGCCTCGATAGACGGGCGGATTGACGAAACCGTGGTGGGCGAAGGGATCGCGGCCGGAGTGGACGATCTCGGTTGAGGTGCCGCGCCGCCGCTTCGAGCCGTCGCTCGACTGTCCCATGCCGTTTCTCCTTTATTGAGCAAACACGTTGTGGTGCCGCAACCAACGCGCGTGGTCAAGCTCGCACGGATGAGGCCTGGCTTGCTCGACGGGGGCACGACGGGTCAAAACGGCCCGTCTCACTGCATCACCACCTCGATCTGAGCGGCTTCGTTCGGCCGCACGGTAAAGGATCGCTGGAAGCTGCGACCCCCATGCTTGGCGTTCACGACGTAGGAACCGGGCTCGAGGATGTGCGTCGGCAGAGCGCCGACGCTTTCCTTCACAGACTCCCCGTTTGCGTTCTGCACGCTCCACTGGGTGTCAGCCTGGGCCTCGCCGCCTGTCCTCGTGACCAGCTTGAACGTGACGCGCGCACCCTGATGATTGATGGTCGCCTCGGTCAGCTTGCCTGCTTCCACCGTCACGTCGGCTTTGACGACGGCATTGGCGTCACCATAGGTGCTGATGATGTGGTAGATGCCCGCATTGAGCCGCACAATCACCCCGGGCCGCGCGTTGCTCATGATTCTAGTGCGGTTGCCGAGCTGATCGGTGTCGCCGGACAGGATGTCGTAGCTCACCGAGCGATCGGGCGCCGTCTCGCTGCCGGCCATCGCGGTGACGCGCAGGCCACCCGCGTTGAGAACGAAGCGTTCCTGGGCGGCGACGCCGGCCTCGACCTTGATCTTGCGCGTGAGATGCGCGCGACCGAACGCAGCGTTGACGATGTAGTTGCCGGGCGGAAGCTTGACGGTGGGGCTCGCATCTCGCCAGTTGCCGATCAGCTTGGGCTTGGCATCGTTGGTCCCGGACTGATCCGGATATACGCGCCAAACTAGGCCCTGATCGATGCGTTGTCCGTCGTCGGTCAGAAAGGCGATGAAGGTGACGTCGCCGGTGCTCGAGCCGCCCTTGTCCGGGGCCGAGCGAGGTACGACGGTCATATTGGAGCTGCCGCCCGTCGTCGCATCCCTGGGACCGCCGGCCGCTGGAGGGGAAACGGCTTGCGACGGCCATGCCCCGCCAGGTTGCTGTGCGGATACCGGACTCACATACCCGCACAGCAGAGCGACGATCATCAATCCCATCAGGCTCCATCGGGACTGGGACCTGCAAAGGCGGCCCGGCGCGTGCACCGGTCGTTCCGCTGGCGTCGTCGCTGTTGCTCCTCTCCACGTCACAAGGATCTTGTCCCCGCGTATGTGAGCCCCCGACTCGACGGCTCGAACGCCGAATTTGATCCCGATTGGGCGGCGTCTTCAAGGCGCCAGGCAAGGCTCCTTGATTTTAGCGGGCCGCGCTCGCCTTGGCGCGCTCTGTTGCGCCCACTCTCACCAGCTTTGGGCCAAAGAGGAGCGCAGGGGGGCTGCCCGCGGACCGCGCCGGCGCTGTGCCGGCAACACGCCGCTGCTTGGCCAAGGCAGCCTCGGCCACAGCGAAGCATCGCTCGAGGCTCCTGCACCGCCGCTGGCCGGACGGATGTGTTTCGGTCTCCGGGTCATTGCCGAAGGATCTGCAGATCTGGCCCAACGCGCCCCTGTTGAGCCAGCCGTCGCGCAGCCCGCGATTGACGGCCCAGCAGTCCGCCCTGAGCTCGTCGCCACCGACGTGGTGATGTCCGCATTCGTGATGATAGACGAACAGACGTACCGTCTCGGAATAGCGCGCGAGCAGGCCAGGATTGAGAGTGAGGACACCAGGTCCCGCCATGCCGAGGTTGGGCAGCCTGGGATCGAGTCGATTGCGAACGCTGCCGCACTTGAGGCTGCGGCCTGCGATTTGCACCGCTCCGTCACGCTGCACCGTTACGGACGATGCGGCCAACGCCGCTGTGCCGGTGACAGCGCTGAGGAGACACAAGACTCCGGGCATCCAGAAAAGAAAACCGCTACGCATGAGACAGACCCTCCGAGGGAACTGCCTCGCCGGTATAAGCGGCATTAGGGCCGATTTGCGGCTACAACCTGCGGCATTGGGAGGAACGTCGCTCAGTGCGAAAGCCGACGCGCAGCGACTATTTTTCGTCGATGCGAGTGATCGCCGTCATTGCGCCAAAATCTCGATGGTGCGGTTGTCGCCTGCTTTCACATCGATGCTGCGCTCGACGCGCCGGTCTCGGATCTCCGCTCGCACGGCGTAACGTCCAGCCTGCAGAATGCCGAGCGGTTGCGCCTCGCTCGTAATCCACACGATGCGGCCTGCCGCGTCCTTCACTTCCCAGAACACATCGCCCACCGGCAGCGCACCAGGCTGCTCGACCAGCCCCAGCCTTACGACGCCTGCCTGATGCTCGAGCATGAGCACCTCTTGCGCGCCGGCCTTGAGGTCGATCTCGCGCTCGGCCTTGGCATTGACCAGGCCGAGGTGGCTTTCGACACGATATCTTCCCGGTGCAAGATCGAGCACTGCTCCCTGCTGCGTCGTGCGCACCGCCTCCTTCGGCTCACCATCGATCCGCTCGACGAGGCAGACGACGCTGTCTGTTGAATCGGGCCGATTGCCCGCAACCGCCGCCGTCAGCGTCAGCCGCGCCGACCCGATGACCAGCGTGCGCCTCTCGATCTCGCCGGAGCGCACGGTCACACGTTCACGCGCCTCCGCCGTACCTCGGCGTGCCACCACGTAGTAGGTCCCGGCAGCGAGTGTGAACGACGGGTTGCTCGCTGCAGATCGCGCCAACTCGCGGCGGCCCTGGGGCGCATCCGGATCGTCCTCGAAGACCTGAAATATTGCGTCCTCGAGCATTGGCCCGCCGCTCGTCGCGACTGCCTGCACCTCGAGCTCCCCAGTTGGCAGCGAGACTGCGAGCTTGCCGCGGCTGCCGGCGGCAACGATCACGGGACGGTCGACGCGGAAGAGGCCATGCGAGACGCTGACGACATAGGGCCCAGGCTGAAGCGCGATTTCGGACTGCGCGGCGCGCGTCACGAGCACGGGCTCTCCCGGACGCGCCGTCGTTGCCCCCGTGGTGCCCTCCGGCTTCGAGATGGTGATGATTACGTCCGCGCTGGTCCGCCCGCCCCGTGGCGTTTGTGCCGAGATCTGGATCGTGCCGGCGGTCAGCGGAACGTTCACGCGATTGGCCGCCTTCGCATCGATGTCGACGCTGACCCGGGCTGCGACTATCCCGAGCCGGGCCTCGATCTCGTAACGCCCCGAGGTCACGTCGAGCGTCGGCCGGACCGCTTCGGCCTGGTACACGGTGTTGCCTCCGCTGGGATCTGCGCGCACGACGCGCCAGCGCACCGGGATGTCGAGCGGTTCATGGCTTTGCCCTAACGTGGCGGAGAGATACAGTCCGGGCTTGGCAGCAGGGGGCGCAGGCGCTCTTGCCGCGGGCTTCGGCCCGGTGACCAAGGCGGGAGCCCGCGAGACGGCGCTGGCAAGCGCGACCTCGAACGCCTTTGCCAGCTCGCTGCTGCTGTGCACATCGAACTGCTTGCCACCGGTGCTGCGCGCCACACAGGCCACGCGGTCCACGTCCTCCTCCTTCATGCCGAGGGAAATGACGTGGACCGCCGTCTTCGGCTGTAAACGCTTGATCTCCGCTGCGGCCGCACAAGGATCCTGTTGGCAATTGTCGGTATCGTCGTGGATCAGGATGATGCTGCCGCCGCTAGCGCCGGCGTTGGCAGCGAGCTCCTTGCCGGCTTCCCTCAAGGATTGCGCGATCGGCCCCCGCCCCTTCGGATTGATCCTGTCCAGCGCTGCAAGCACCCGCTCGGGCTCCTGTGCGATCGGGCGGACCAGCGTTTCGACGTCCGAGCAGTCTCCGGAGCGGCGGTGCCCAAACGAAGCAAAGCCCAGTCGTGCGGCCCCGGCGAGCCTTGGCAGCGTGCTTCTGATGGCCTCGCGGGTGAGCAGCAGCTTGGACTGCCGCTCCGTCCCGAGCTTGCCCCACATGGACCCCGAGCCGTCGAGAATGATCATCACGCTCGGCGGATCAGCGGCCCGCGCCGGCACGCTCTGAGAGCCGACCAGGCCTCCGAGCCATGCCAAGCCGAGGAGAAGGCGCATGAACGGCGCATCTTTGCTTTGTCGTCGCGGCATAGGCGGCATTGTACAGCACGCCGAGTTGGGTTAGCGAGAGCTGCCGTCTGTATCAGGCTGATGAGCACACGCTAATGTCATTGTCCACATTAGAGCTTCTCAAGACGCGCCGTTCGGTCAAGCCGGCGGCGATGTCGTCTCCCGGGCCCTCGCAAGCCGAGCTCGAGACCATTCTCGGCTGCGCGGCGCGCGTGCCTGATCACAAACGGCTCGTACCCTGGCGCTTCATCGTGTTCGAGGGTGACGCGCGTGCGGCCTTCGGCGAGGTGCTTGGGCGCGCGCTGGCCGCGGAAGAGCAGGAGCAGCCTTCGGCCGTCCGGCTGCAGATCGAGCGCGAGCGGTTCTTGCGTGCGCCGGTCGTAGTGGGCGTCATCTCGCGCGTCGTTTCGTCCCCGGGTGCGCCCGAGTGGGAGCAGATCCTTTCGTGCGGGGCCGCCGCCTTCAACCTGTGTCTTGCCGCCAATGCGCTGGGCTACGGCACTTGCTGGATCACCGAGTGGTATGCCTACAGCCCTGGCGTGCGCTCTGCACTCGGCCTTGCGTCCAACGAGCGCGTGGCCGGGTTCGTCTATATCGGCACGGCACGGGAGCGCCAGCCCGAGCGTGATCGTCCGCTCTTGTCAGACATAGTCTCGCGCTGGCAACCTTGAGTCTTGCAGTCAACGGAGGACCGCCAGTGTTCTATGAAACCGTCGAGAACAAGCACGGATTGCGGCACGACCCCTTCAAGGCGCTGATCACGCCGCGCCCGATCGGGTGGATATCGACGGTCAGCGCAAGCGGGATCTGCAACCTTGCTCCGTACAGCTTCTTCAATGCGGTTGGCGAGCGGCCGCATTACGTCATCTTCGCGTCGGCGGGCATGAAGGACAGTCTCAAGAACATCGAGGAGACGGGCGAGTTCACCTGCTCGCTTGCCACATGGGATTTGCGCTTCGAGATGAACACGACATCGGCGGCGGTCCCGCATGGCGTCGATGAATATCCGATCGCCGGCCTCACTGCGGCTCCTTCGCGGCTGGTCAAGCCGCCGCGGGTCAAGGAGAGCCCTGCGGCGTTCGAATGCAAACATTGGAAGACGATCGAGCTGCCGCCTGTGGGGGCCAATCAGAAAGCGACCTACTCAGTGGTATTCGGACAGGTCGTGGGCATCTACATCGACGACAGGTTCGTGAAGGGAGGTATCGTCGACACCGGCAGCATGCGGCCGATCGCCCGCCTCGGCTACATGGACTACGCGGTGGTGACGCCCGAGACCGTCTTCACCATCAACCGGCCCGAGGTTGACGCCGAAGGCCGAATTATCCCGCCGGTGGCAGCCGAGTAGGGGCGCGGCCCCGTTTTTCCGAAGGCGGCCGGAGAGATCAGGCGCCGTCAGCCAAACGCTGTGACCGTCTGAATTCCGTTGGCGGTGCAAAGGCCTGGCGTGGTGCCGCACGCACCTCAGCAGGGCGGACCCCCTCGATCTCGGGCCGGCGAATTTGCCTGTTAACCATACAGTGTGTAACGTTCTGCTCGTGAGGGAATGTCGCGGGCGAGGCCAGCCCAGCGGCCGTTTGCATCTTGTCGATTGCAACGACGTGGAGTGCGGCACCATGAGTAACAACCAATATGAGGAAACGCGCGAGCAAACTCTGCCCAACCTTTGGACTTGGTACTTGAAGGGCGGCAATGCCTATGCAAATGCAGCAGGGCCACTTCTAAAAGGCGCCGCGCGCTGCAATCTCGAGCTGATTAGCTTGGCAAGCCGGCGCACTCGAGCCTATTTCGATGCTGCCGGACGTGCGAGGGCTTGCCGTTCACCGCAGGATCTGGCCGTGGAGCAGGTCCGGTTCTGGCAGCAGGCGGTGCAGGACTATTCCGACAGTGCGCGCTGCTTCATGGAGGCATGGACCGGTGCCCTTGCAGGGGCTGCGCGTGCGGACGAGAGCGCCGACATGTCGGACCGCGACTACATCACCTTTGCCGAATCCCGCGCCGACGCCGCCGCGCCGGCCGCGCGCAAGTCGGCATCGCGGCGCGCGGCCTGATCGCCAGCGCGAGGCGTCCGCAGGCCGGTGTCGCCCGCGCCTTCATGCGCTGCGCTGATCGTCGGCAATGCAGGTTAGACCAAGGCGGAGTCGCGTGCCGGCCGGCGTGGCCGGGATAGTCGCTTCCGCGCTGCACAGCCCGCTCGGCGTAGTGGTCCGTTGTGGCAGCGGTGGCGACCCGAAGAGGCGCGGCTCGTACCTTTGTCTGAGGCCCGCGGCGCGCAAGGCGTCCATGTACGGCCGCCACAGGCGGTGGAGGCAGTCGCGGGTACCGGCAGGGGTAATCGGCTGCCTTGCCAGCGGCTTGAACCTCTGGCTGCCGAGCCAAGCGTGAGCGGCTTGCCAAACCTTCGTTGAAACACGCCGATTGCGCGGTCCGCGAAGCTGGGCAATGACCGGCATGGTCGCGTCGTCCGAGCGCAGCGACAGCTCGAGGTTGGCGATGCTGCGGCCATTCCGCCGGACGCTGAAGACGCGGACGCGTCCATAGGCCAGATGCGGCGCGTATTGGTCGAGGCAGTTCTCCATGGCTGTGCTTTCGGCGATGAAGTCCTCGACCGAGCGCAAGGCAACGAACTCGAGCCCCAGTGCCAAGCCGTCGGCAAACCAGGCGTCGCGCACGCCGCCGCCGAGGCTCGCTGCCAGATCGATGCGTTTGCGCCAGAGGCCGATTTCGTCCCTGGCGCGCTTCCATGTCATGCCCGGCGACCAGGGACGGCGGAGCAGCGCGTGGCCCGGCGTGCCTGGGTGTGCACCGTGCCAGGCCCAGGCCGTCAACCAGTGGAACTCGTCCTCGGGTACATACGTCGCGGGCAGGCGCGGGCACTTGGCAATCCAGAGCGCGAAGTCGCGGCCCACGACCTTGAGCGAGTGCACGATCCGTCCCAGCCAGCACGCCGCCTCCTGAGCGTCCGAGGGCATGCGGCTGGCGACGGCTACTGAAAACTCCGCGTCGAGCGGTATCTCCGGGAGGGTCATCGTCAGTGCCTGGGCCGGAATCTTGCGCAACCAGAGAGGCAAAGCCAGAATTTCGGCGGCCACTTTAAGCGGCAGCCCGGCCTCAACGCAGGCGCAAGCGCGCTCACGCTGCTGTGCGGTGCCGTAGCCGGTGGCGAGCGCAAACAACAATGCGGGAAAGCTATCAGCGAGGTCCTCGAGAGCCGGAGCGGACGAGGTGATGCAGGCAATCGATCGACGCCAGGGATGGCAATATGCGGAAAGACGCCGTTTACGTCTGGCCGAACGCGTCTCAAAGTCGAGACACGCAATATCAGTCCCCAAGGGTGATCTCCGAAAAAGCAGATCGCCCCCCCGCCACGCGGCTGGTTCTAGTCGAACAACATGGCGAAACAACGGGTGCAACGACGACGCCTCTATGGCGACCCGACGACATCGCAGCAGCGATCGTCTCGGCGGCGGCAAAGCGCCCGACTCAGTTGAGCGCCTTCAACGCCTGCTCGAAGCCTGCGAGCGATATCGGGATACCGATGCCTGCTTCCTCGGTCTGGAAGATGATGAAAACCGCAGTCTTTCCGGTCTTCAACTGCTCGACCAGCTTGTCCTCCGCGACGACCTGCGCATAGCAAGCGAAGTTGTGGCAGCGCAGGAAAGGCGCGTTGCCGACATCCTTGTCGTCGATCTTCAAGCCGAGCCCTGGCGGCAGCAGGACGCCGAGCGGCGCAAACACTCGCAAGACGCGCGTGCCATTGGAAAATTTCTGAAAGTAGACAGTCAGCCCGACGTTGCTGCGATCCTCCGCAGTCACGCTTTGGACCAGTGCACAGACCTCGTTCTTGGCCCCCGGCGGTGGTGGCTTGCACACCACCTGCCAGTCACCGTGCTGAGCCTTTACAATGCCATCCTGGGCGGCCGCCAGTTTGGGCGGCGGGATTGCGATCCAAACTGCAGAGGTTACGGCGATGGCAGTTGTCAGCTTTGCCAACACCGTCGCGAGCCAGCCGGCTGTGCGGCTTCGGGTCACGGTCGACTTCATGCGATAGCCGCGCTCCTCCCAGACACCACCTCCGGACGCTCCACGCCGGCTTCCTTAGCGCGAGTCGCCGATCGTCCCCAGAACGCCTTGCGGTTCGCGGATTGGCCGCCGCATCGCCGGCCATCGCTTGCTCTGATCAAGCATTGAGGCCGAAGTGGGACAACAGGTCCGGTGATGCTCCACCCGCCGGCGCGCACCGCGCACCCGTTGCCGTTCCGAACCGGCGCGATATGCCGCAGCGGCCGAGACTTGAGTTGGTTTCGAGCCTCATGTTCATGTGCGCTAGGCTGCGGTTTCGGGGCCCTTCAGCCGCAACCGAGGATCCTTTCGTCAGGGATGTTTCGATTCGGTCGAGCCGCGTATCGGGGGAGGGTTGTGGGCCCCGGTTGCGTGCCGGCCTCTGCTCGGGTCATCGAAGGCGCAGGCTTGAGGCCTCGGGCGGTGAACGATAGTTTGCCTGCATAAGGGCTGCCGATCGCATGGCTAGTGAAACGGCATGGGAGCTGAGGGGATGATGAAAGGGTTGCGGGGCTTGGGCCTCGGCGCCGTGCTGACTGCACTCGCGCTTTCGCTACTTGGAGCTATTCCCGCACTTGCTGGCACAGGTCAGCCTTCGCCCTGGCAGCACGGGTTGCAGACGCCCGTAACTGATGTGGCCGAGCACATCGCCTGGTTCCACCACTTCGTGAACGTGATCATCATTCTGATCGCGCTCTTCGTTCTGGCTCTGCTCGTGACGGTCATCGTGCGGTTCAACGAGCGCGCCAATCCGACGCCCTCCAAGACGTCTCACAACACGATGATCGAGGTGTTGTGGACGGTCATCCCGGTCCTGATCCTCGTCCTGATCGCGATCCCCTCGTTCAAGCTGCTCTTCTTCCAGTACTCCTTTCCAAAGCCCGATCTTACGATCAAAGCCACGGGCAACCAGTGGAACTGGACGCACTCTTATCCCGACCAAGGCGGCTTCAGCTTCACCAGCGTGATGCTGACCGACAAGGAGCGTGAGGAGCGCATTGCCAGGGGCATTCCGGCGCCTCGCCTGCTTGCGGCGGACAATGAGGTGGTGGTCCCGGTCAACAAGTTCGTGCATGTGCTCGTGACCTCGACCGACGTGATCCACAACTGGACCATTCCTTCGTTCGGCTCGAAGGTGGACGCCGTGCCGGGCCGCATCACTGCGACGTGGTTTCATGCCAAGCAGGAAGGCATTTTCTACGGCCAGTGCTCCGAGCTCTGCGGCAAGGATCACGCCTTCATGCCGATCAACGTCCGCGTCGTGAATGAGAGCGTGTTCAACGAGTGGGTCGACGCGATGAAGGCGCGCGACCGGCGCCGGGCGCGGGAGATCCTCGATAAAGTGGCGATCGAGCAGGCAAAGAAGCAAGTGGCGGGGCAGAGTGGCTCTGTCACAACTGTCGCTCAAGCGAGCAATGCCCGCTGAGGGGATGTCGCTCTGCCGCCAATACCGCGCGGCTGTCGTGATTTTGCAAGATGAAGAGAGAGGCAAGGTGATCGGACATGGCTAGCTCGGCGCACGCGGAACACGATCACGACCACACGCCGCATGGCATAGGCCGTTGGCTGCTTTCGACGAACCACAAAGACATCGGCACCATGTACCTGCTCTTCGCCATGGTGGCGGGGTGCATCGGCGGCTTCCTGTCGGTGATGATGCGGCTCGAGTTGCAGGAGCCGGGGCTCCAGTACTTTACCAATCCGCACACCTTCAACGTGTTCGTAACCGGGCACGGGCTCATCATGGTGTTCTTCATGGTGATGCCGGCGATGATCGGCGGTTTCGGCAACTGGTTCGTGCCGCTGCACATCGGAGCGCCCGACATGGCGTTCCCGCGCATGAACAACATCTCGTTCTGGCTGCTTCCAGCGTCGATCTCGCTGCTGCTGATCTCGATGTTCGTGGAAGGCGCCGGCACGTGCAGGCAGATCGCTGATGCTGCTGGGCCTCGCGACATCTCGGGCTGCGGCGTCGGTGCCGGCTGGACTGTCTATGCGCCGCTATCGACGAGCGGCCATCCCGGACCGGCCATGGATTTCGCCATTCTGTCGCTGCATCTCGCCGGCGCATCCTCCATCCTGGGTGCGATCAACTTCATCACCACGATCTTCAACATGCGTGCGCCGGGCATGACCCTGCACAAGATGCCGCTGTTCGTATGGTCCGTGCTGGTGACGGCCTTCCTCCTGCTCCTGTCGCTGCCGGTTCTGGCTGGCGCAATCACCATGCTGCTGACCGACCGCAACTTCGGCACGACCTTCTTCGCTGCGGCTGGCGGCGGCGACCCGCTGCTCTATCAGCACTTGTTCTGGTTCTTCGGCCACCCGGAGGTTTACATCTTGATCCTGCCCGGCTTCGGCATGATCAGTCATATCGTCTCGACCTTCTCGCGTAAGCCGGTATTCGGCTATCTCGGGATGGCTTACGCCATGGTCGCGATCGGGTTGGTCGGCTTCATCGTGTGGGCGCATCACATGTACACGTCCGGCATGGGCGTGGATGCCCAGGCCTACTTCATTTTTGCGACCATGGTGATCGCCGTGCCGACGGGGGTGAAGATCTTCTCGTGGATCGCGACCATGTGGGGCGGCTCGATTCGCTTCACCACTCCCATGCTGTGGGCGCTCGGCTTCATCTTCCTGTTCACGGTCGGCGGTGTAACCGGCGTCATGCTCTCGAATGCCGGCGTCGATCGCTACCTGCATGACACCTACTACGTGGTCGCCCATTTCCACTACGTGCTATCGCTCGGCGCCGTGTTTGCGATCTTCGCGGGCTGGTACTACTGGTTCCCGAAGATGACCGGCTACAACTACTCAGAGGCCTGGGGCAAAGCGCATTTCTGGATCACGTTCGTCGGCGCCAACGTGCTGTTCTTCCCGCAGCATTTCCTCGGCCTGTCGGGCATGCCCCGGCGCTATGCGGACTACCCTGATGCCTTCGCAGCCTGGAACAAGATTTCCTCGTTCGGCTCGTACATGACCGCAGTTGGCACCGTCGTCTTCTTCATCGGTGTCCTGCTGGCGTTTCTCCGCAAGGAGCGGGCCGTCGCCAATCCGTGGGGCGAGGGCGCCACAACCCTGGAATGGACCTTGCCGTCTCCGCCGGCGTTCCACTCCTACGAGACGCTGCCCCAGATCGCCTCGAGCGATCGCCACTGAGAGAAGGGGCCTGCAGGCCGGATGGCACGCATGGCGCAAAGCAGTATCGGCATTGCGAGTGGCAAGCTGGAGGTCGCTAGCGGTGGAACCGTGGGCGACTTTCTCCAGCTGATGAAGCCACGCGTGATGTCGCTCGTGATTTTCACGGCGCTCACCGGCTTGGTTCTGGCTCCCGGGCATCTGCATCCGGCGCTGGCCGCAATCGCCCTGCTGTGCATCGCGGCGGGCGCAGGAGCGTCCGGCGCGCTCAACATGTGGTATGACGCCGACATCGATGCGCGCATGCAGCGCACCGCTGCGCGCCCCATCCCGCGCGGGCGGGTTACGCCGGACGAGGCTTTGACCTTCGGAATGGTGCTGTCGCTGGGCTCGGTGCTGACGCTCGGCGTTCTGATCAATTGGGCCGCGGCCGCCCTGCTGGCCCTGACGATCGCCTTCTACGTTGTCATCTATACAATGTGGCTTAAGCGCCGGACCCCCCAGAACATTGTCATTGGGGGCGCTGCCGGCGCGTTTCCGCCAATGATCGGGTGGGCGGCGGTGACGGGCTCGATCACGATTGAATCCATTCTGCTTTTCCTGATCATCTTCATGTGGACGCCCCCGCACTTCTGGGCTCTGGCGCTCTATCGCAGCCGCGACTACGAGCGCGTTGGTGTGCCCATGCTTCCCGTCGTCGCCGGGCGGCGCGAAACCCAACGCCAGATCGTCATTTACAGTGCTCTGTTGGCGCCCCTTGCTCTGCTGCCCGCCATGATCGGCGTCGGTGGCCCGTTCTACGGCATCACGGCCATCGGGCTCGGCGGCGTACTCATGGCACTTGCCCTCAAGGTCTGGCGAACCGAGGGGCGCGAGCTGGATGATGCGGCGCGACAGCTCTTCAAGTTTTCTATCCTCTATCTGTTCGGTCTGTTTGCTGTGCTTCTAATCGAGCGGGCTGCTACGGTGTTGATGAGCTGAACAGTGAGGCACGCAGTTGACGAGACCGGAGAACCAGGACGAGCAGCGGCGCCGCCAGCGTATGCGCTCCATTGCGATCGGACTGACGCTCGCCGGTCTTGCCCTCCTGTTCTACATTGCGACGATCGTTCGCCTGGGCGGCAACGTGATGAACCGTCCATTATAGCCGTGGCGGCAGTCGCGAACGGTGAACCATGACCGACCACCCGAAAAAGGCTGATTTGGCCACGCGCCATCGCAGGGTTGCCATCGCGTGCGCGGCGTTCACGGTGCTGATGGTTGGATTGGCCTATGCTTCGGTTCCGCTGTACCGACTGTTCTGCCAGGCCACTGGCTTCGCCGGCACCACGCAGCGCGCCGATCATCCATCGAGCACGCTGGGTGAGCGCATTATCACCGTCCGCTTCGACGCCAACGTTGGCCCTGGTCTGAATTGGGACTTTGCGCCCGACGTGCCGACCAGGGACGTCAGAGTCGGCGAGAACGTGCTCGCCTTCTATCGCGTCACCAACCGTTCCAAACGGCCTCTGGTCGGGTCGGCGACCTTCAACGTGACGCCGGATCAGGCCGGCGCGTTCTTCAATAAAATTCAGTGCTTCTGCTTTACGGAGCAGCGACTGGAGCCGGGAGAGACGGTAGAGATGCCGGTTACATTCTTCATCGATCCGGCGATCGTGAAGGACAAGGACGGCAGCTGGATCCGCAATATCACGCTGTCGTACACGTTCTATCCGGTCGAGCACCCCAAGCAGAGCGCGGATAGCAAGCCGAAGGACAACGTGTCCGGTAGGAAGTCGTAGCGAGCAGGACGAGACGAGAGAGCCGCGGCGCGTTATGCGGGCGTCCGGCGGCTAGGAGACGGGAGCTGGAGCAGGGCATGGCCGATACGCACGCAAAGCATCACGACTATCATCTGGTCAATCCCAGCCCTTGGCCTGTCACTGGCTCCATCTCCGCGTTCGTCTCTGCGGTCGGCCTCATCATCTGGATGAAGTCGCTCGGCACCGGCACCGGGCTCTTCGGGGCTAGAGGACCTTGGGTCTTGGCGCTGGGGATGCTGGGCATCCTGTTCACGATGGCGCTGTGGTGGCGCGATGTCATCAGAGAGGCCAATGCGGGTGACCACACGCCGGTCGTGCAGCTCCACCTGCGCTACGGCATGATCCTGTTCATTGCCTCCGAGGTGATGTTCTTCGTGGCGTGGTTCTGGGCCTACTTCGACGCCTCGTTGTTTCCGGGAGCCGTCGATACCTTGCAGAACTCGAACCAGACGATCGGCATGGTCGAGCGCAATGCCCTGACCGGCGGCGTGTGGCCGCCGAAGCCCTCCGAGCACTTCCACGGCACTTTCGATCCGTGGGGCCTGCCCATGGTCAACACGCTGATCCTGCTGCTTTCGGGCACCACCGTGACATGGGCCCATCACGCGCTGCTGGAGAACGATCGCAAGGGGCTGGTCCGCGGCTTGGCGCTGACGGTCGTCCTCGGGATCCTGTTCACCGTCTGTCAGGCCTACGAGTACGGCCATGCAGGCTTCAACTTCTCCGGGCACGTCTATGGCGCTACGTTCTTCATGGCGACCGGGTTCCATGGCGCCCACGTGATCATTGGCACCCTGTTCCTGCTCGTGTGTCTGCTGCGGGCCATGAACGGGGCCTTTACGCCCAAGCAGCACTTCGGTTTCGAGGCAGCCGCCTGGTACTGGCACTTCGTCGACGTGGTATGGTTGTTCCTGTTCACCTGCATCTACGTGATCGGTGCGGGAACGCCAGCGCCCCACTGAAGCCAGCCTTCTGCGGCGGCGGTCGGGTGGGCAGGCAGCCGTAGCCATCGCGCACGGCCTATGCGCACCCGACGTGACTGCGCGATCGACAGCAGACCTGCAATGAAGGAGGCCTGCACATGGCCTCTCCTGATGATGCGGCCGCATCAGCATTGGGAGCCGCCGTCAAGTGCCGCTGCCCGCGCTGCGGCGAAGGCAGGCTCTTCAGCGGGCCGCTGACGCTGTCCCTCCGCCAGCGCTGCGAGCGGTGCGGCCTCGATTACGCCTTCATCGACACCGGCGACGGCCCGGCCGTGTTCGCCATACTGATCCTCGGCTTCGCAGTGCTCGGTGCTGCCTTGGTGGTTGAATTCAAGCTCGACCCGCCCGTCTGGGTGCATCTGGTGCTCTGGGGTCCGGTGACGTTGGTCCTTGCCTACGGCCTTCTGCGTCTCCTGAAATCAACGCTGGTCGCGCTGCAGTACAAGCACAAGGCCGGCGAGGGGCGCCTCGGTGGTCCATAACGGCAAGGCTGCAGCGACGCGGGACCATTCCGGCTGGCGCGGCCTTCTATGGCCCACGCTGTCGATGCTGGTCGGTCTGGCGGTGCTGCTGAGCCTCGGCACGTGGCAGCTGCAGCGCAAGACGTGGAAGGAGGGCCTGCTGGCCGACATCGCCGCCCGCACCAAGGCCACCCCGATCCCGCTCGATGAGGCCCGCCGGCGCCAGGCGGCAGGCGAGGACGTGGAGTACACCCGCGTCGTCGCTCGCGGCCGATTTTTGCATGACAAGGAGGCGTTCGTTTACGCATCGGGTGCCGGGGGACCAGGTTTCCACCTGTACACGCCGCTGGAAGCGGCCAG
>JBLNBZ010000055.1:0-3644 GCA_050260355.1 Bacteroidota bacterium
TGGAGCATCCCTCAAGCCTGTTGAAGATCATATGCCGGTCGAGATTTCAACCGGCAGGCGAGCATGACTGGGCCGCGTGTGATCGATCGGCCTCAGATGCTCGACCTCAGCAATACGGCACGGGAACGTGCGCCTCTGCCCCTCTAGTTGCCACCCGATGTCGTCGGCGCCGGAGACTTCGACGTCTGCGCGCTCGCGACGGCGGTCGCCTGCGTCGCGGCATCGCCGGCCGGGGAGAGCTGCGCCGTGGTCGTGGCAGCACATCTCACCTGGAACTCTGAGTTGGCCTTGTTGAGCTGCGCGACCTTGGTCAGATCCGCTTGCGTCATCTTGTACTTCTTGGCCGCTGCCTTCTCGACCTTCTCCGTGATGCCCTCTTTCTTCAGGCCGTCGATCTGCGAGACCAGCGAGACGCAAACAGGGTCGACCTTCGGCTTCTCCGGGATCGACGCCGTCGTCGTCGGCCCGAACATGCTACCGATGCCCCCATTGTCGTTGGCACAGCCGGCCAAGGTGAGTCCCAACGCGGCGACCAGGGCGTATGAAGTCGCATGAATGAAGGACGACATGTTTCAAGACCCCGTGAGTTTGTTCGCGACTCGCTTTCGCGATTCCAATCGCTTCGTAGGCCGCCCCAGCGGTCGCGACAAGCGCCACCGGCAATCTGTGCACCGCCTCATTGCCTGAAGCCATACGGGGTCTACAGATATTGCTTTCGTGTGGCACGAATAGCACAACGACCCATGGGCCCCGCAACCAATCCGTGTGCGGCTTCACACCAGCATGCGAACCGGATCCTCGATCAGCGCGCGGAATGCGTTCATGAGATCGGCGCCGACCGCGCCGTCCACGACGCGGTGATCGCATGACAGCGTGCAGCTCATGATGGTCGCGGCCTGGACTTTGTCGTCCACGACAATGGCGCGCTTCTCTCCCGCGCCGACGGCAAGGATGGTGGCATGCGGCGGGTTGATCACCGCATCGAACGTCTTGATGCCGTACATGCCGAGATTGGAGATGGACGTCGTGCCGCCCTGGTACTCGTGAGGCGCAAGCCTGCGCTTCCTCGCGCGCTCCGCCAGGTCCTTCATCTCGTTGGAGATCTCGCCCAGCGTCTTGAGCTCGGCGTGGCGGATCACCGGCGTGAACAAGCCGCCCTCCACGGCGACGGCGACCCCGACATCGGAGTGCCGGTGCCGCAGCATGCCGGCCTCCGTCCACGTCGCATTCGCTGCCGGCACCTGCTGCAGCGCCAGAGCCAGCGCCTTGATGACGAAATCATTCACCGACAGCTTGTAGGCACGCGGGCCTTCCTTGGGTGCCGCCGCGTTGATACGCTGGCGCGCGTCGAGCAGGTTGTCGAGCCGGCAGTCGATGCTGAGGTAGAAGTGCGGGATGGTCTGCTTGGACTGCGTCAGGCGCTGGGCGATCACACGCCGCATGCCGTCGTGCGGAACCACCTCGTAGCTGCCCTTCTCGTACAGGGCGAGCACCTTGTCGTCGGGAATCGGTTGTATGGCCGGCATCGTGGCGGCGCTCGGCATTTGAGTGGCCACGGCTGTGCCGCTGCTCACGGGCGCCTTCTGTGGAATGCCGCTGCGCAAGGCGGCCTCGATGTCCCGCTTGATGATGCGTCCGTGCGGGCCCGATCCGGTCAGCGCGGCCAGGTCGATGTTGCTGCCCTTCGCCAGCCGGCGCGCCAGCGGCGAGGCAAAGATGCGCTCTCCGCCGTGACCATTGGGCTGCGCCTGCTGCTGCGTGCGAGCCCCCTGGCTCGGAGCCGGTGCCGGCGACGCCGCTGGTGCCGATGCCCGTCGCGGGGCCTCCGCCGCACGCTCCTTGGCGCCGTCCGACGGCGCGGCCGCCTGTGGTGCGACGGCGGCGGCATCCGCCTTCTCGCCGTCGGCCAGCAGCACGGCGATGGGCGTGTTGACCTTCACCTTGTCCGTCCCGGCGTCGATCAGCAGGCGCCCGATCGTGCCCTCGTCGACCGCCTCGATTTCCATCGTCGCCTTGTCGGTCTCGATCTCGGCAATGATGTCGCCGGCTCGCACCTTCTGGCCTTCCTTGACCAGCCACTTGGCGAGCTTCCCCTCCTCCATGGTGGGAGACAGCGCCGGCATCAGGATCTGCGTGGGCATTGGACCTTCCCGTTCTCTTTCCCTCGTGCGCTCAGTCGATCAGGCGCAACTCGGTTGGCGTCCACTTGGCTTTGCGTCGCGCGATGCGCTGATCCGGCGTCTCGGCGTCGTAGATCATGGGAGTCGGCGTGCGGCCGAGAAATTCCGGGATGGGGAGGCCGCGCACGCTGACCACCGACCATCGGTCGTCGCCGTCCTGCAGGATGGCGCCCGCGTAAACGCCGCACGACTGGCACAGCAGGCTCGTCGCCGTGCGCGAGGCGAACTGGTAAGCGTGAAGCTGCCCCTTGCGCACCTCGAGGATGGTCTTGCCCGCGGGATCGGAGATGGTCATCGATCCGTGCCGCGTGCAGAAGCCGCACTGGCAGGCGCGCACCTCGATCTCCTCCGCCGGCTTCGTGAACTGGAGCCTGGCGCGGATCGCACCGCAGTGGCACTGGCCTTCGTAGGTATATGTGCGAGGCATGTGACGGTCCACTGACCCTAGCCGAGCCCTCCGGACCGCAGCACGATGAACGCCGCATCCGGCTTGAAGCGGACCACGTCCGCGTCGACCTCGAGCGTCTCCTCCTGGTCGATCCGCATGTCATGCACCGCCGAGAAGATATGCAGTCCGGCCTTCTCCTGCGCCGCCTTGTCTGCCGCGCTCAGCAACTGCGCATACTTGTCGTACTGGGCGCCGCGCGTGAAGCGTCCGCTCATCTGCTCGTCGCCGCCCTCGAGCTGCGTGACCGTGCCGACGATGTCGGATCCGCACCGCACGCTGATGCCGCCTCCTTCCTTTTTGCGTACCGTGACGATGCGGGCCATGGCTCAGACTTTCGCCTCCGCCCGCGGGTCTGACAGTCCCTGCAAGATCTCCGACCAGCTCACGGTGCAGCGCCCTCGCTCGACCCGCCCTAGGATGCATAGAGGACCGACTTGACCGCCTCGACCACCTGCTCGGCGTTGGGCAGCGCCAGCTTCTCCAGGTTGGCGGCATACGGCATGGGCACGTCGGCGCCGCTGATCTTGGCGGGCGGCGCATCGAGATAGTCGAAGGCCTGGATGGCGACCTGGGCGCAGATCTCCGAGCCCACGGAGCACACTGGCCAGGCCTCCTCGACGGTGACGATGCGGTTCGTCTTGCGCACCGAGGCGAGCACCGTCTCCAGGTCCAGCGGCCGCAGCGTGCGCAGGTCGATCACCTCCGCCTCGATGCCCTCCTTGGCGAGGCGCTCGGCGGCGTCGAGCGCATACACCATGCCGCGCGCGAACGACACGATCGTCACGTCGTCGCCGGCACGCGCGATGCGCGCCTTGCCGATCGGCACCAGCCAGTCATCGACTTTCGGCACCGGTCCGCTGACGCCGTAAAGAACCTCGTTCTCCAGCACCAGCACAGGGTTCGGATCGCGAATGGCGCTCTTGAGCAGGCCCTTGGCGTCCGCCGGGTTGGACGGCGCGACGACCTTCAGTCCGGGCACATGCGCATACCACGCCGAATAGCACTGGCTGTGTTGT
>JBLNBZ010000056.1:0-24437 GCA_050260355.1 Bacteroidota bacterium
GAGGGTTGCGGGAGTATCGGCGTCGCCAAGCACAGCCGCCCCGCAAATGTCATCCTCGGGCTCGGCCCGAGGATCCATCTCTCCACGAGCGCACGTCCCTAGATTAGGACAACCGCCCTCCACTGCGTTCCCGGAAGCCGCGCTGCCAGCGCGGCTATCCGGGATCCTCCCCGCTCGACCCGACCTCCGCCTCACCACGCGCATCCATCGACGCGCGATGGTTCGGCTCTGCGCGCCACACTCCCCACTTGCGTCATCCCTGCGCAGGCAGGGATCCAGACGCGTATCCGCTTGTGCTGCATGAATTGAGCGCGCTGGGCCTTGCTCGGCAGCGCCCCTTTCCGCAGGCGGGAGAGGAAGCCCCAAATCTCTGGATTGAAATGCGTTACCCATGGCCTGGACGAGGCGGTCACCCATCTGCCGATCCGACAAAGCCGGTGCCGTGTCGTCCGCCATCGATGCGCTGGCCCTTGATTTTCCAACCACCATAATGATGTTCGCGCGACCGCCCGATTCCGGCGCCTGGACGAGCATTCCCGCCGATCGCGAGGATGACGAAGCTGTCGATGGCCGCAGCCTTCCGACTGCGACCAATCCGCCCCAACCGTGATTGACACGACGCCGCAGGGGGCGTATCAAAATTGCTTCACCGGCCGCCACCGCAGGCGGCTTTTTTTCGTTCCAGACAGAGGGCCTAGCCATGTCTGCGCCCGCCGCACTCACGCCATCCTCGTCCGCCGCCAGCAAGCCGGGCAAAGGCCCGTCACCCGCCGTGATGGGTACCTACGCGCGACAGGACGTGGTGTTCGAGCGAGGCGAGGGTACGTGGCTGCTCGCGACCAACGGCGATCGCTATCTCGATCTGGGCAGCGGCATCGCCGTCAATGCCTTGGGCCACGCGCATCCCTACCTCATCAAGGCGCTCACCGAGCAGGCAGGCAAGCTGTGGCACACGTCGAACCTCTATCGCGTCGCGGGCCAGGAGAAGCTGGCTGAGCGCTTGTGCCAGCTCACCTTCGCCGACAAGGTGTTCATGTGCAACTCGGGCGCCGAGGCGTGCGAAGGCGCCATCAAGCTCGCGCGTCGCTATCACTTCGCCAACGGACATCCCGAGCGCTGGCGCATCATCACCTTCAAGGGCGCATTCCACGGCCGCACGCTCGCAACCATCGCCGCCGCGGGCAACGAGAAGTATCTCGAGGGCTTTGGCGAGCGCACGCCCGGCTTCGACCTGATGGAAGCGATCGGCGATCTGGAAGCCGTCGAGAAGGCCATCGGTCCGCAGACGGCGGCGATCATGGTCGAGCCGATTCAGGCGGAAGGCGGCATTCGCGTGTGCTCGACGGAGTTCCTGCGCGGCTTGCGCGCGCTGTGCGACAAGCATGGCCTGCTGCTCGTCCTCGACGAGGTTCAGTGCGGCATGGGTCGCACCGGCAAGATGTTCGTGTACGAGCGGGCCGGCATTACGCCGGACGTGATGGCCATCGCCAAGGCGATCGGCGGCGGTTTCCCCGTCGGCGCCTTCATGGCCACCGAGGAAGCGGCCAAGGGCATGGTGCCGGGCACGCATGGCTCCACCTTCGGCGGCAACCCGCTGGCGATGGCGGTCGGCAACGCGGTGCTGGACGTGATGACGGAGCCTGGATTCCTCGAGGCGGTCGCGGCCAAGGGCCTGCGCTTCAAGCAACTGCTGGCCGGCCTCAAGGACGAGCACGGCGACATCATCGAGGAGGTGCGGGGCGAGGGCCTGCTGATAGGCATTCGCCTCAAGCCTCCGGCGGGCGACGTGGTCAAGGCCTGCATGGCGGAGAAGCTGCTCACGGTCAGCGCCGGCGACAACGTCGTACGCCTGATGCCGCCGCTCAACATCTCCGATGAGGATCTCGCTGAAGGTGTACGCCGCCTGTCGCGTGCGCTGAAGTCGTTGCCCAAGCAGACTGCATGAAGCCGTGCTGACTCGAACTGCTGCACGAGGTGCCGGCGTCGCGACGCTCCGGCACTTCATCGATGTCGATGCTATCGAGCCGCTGACGCTGCGCCGCATCGTCGACATGGCGCACGCCATGAAGGCCGCCGGCAAGCGGCCGCCACCCGAGCTCACGCCGAAGGGCATCGAGGACGCCATCCTGGTGATGATCTTCGAGAAGCCCTCGACGCGCACGCGCGTGTCGTTCGACGTTGCCATGCGTCAGCTCGGCGGCCAGACCATTGCGCTCAACCACACCGACCTGCAGACCGGGCGTGGCGAGCCGATGTCGGACACGGCCAAGGTGCTGTCGCGCTATGTCGATGCCATCATGATCCGCGCCAACAAGCACGCGACGCTGACGGAGCTTGCCGAGAACGCCAGCGTGCCGGTGATCAACGGGCTGACCGAGCGAAGCCATCCCTGCCAGATCATCGCGGACATCATGACGCTGGAGGAGACCAAGGGCCCCATCGGCGGCCAGACGGTGGCTTGGGTGGGCGACGGGAACAACGTTGCCGCGTCGTGGATCCACGCAGCCGTCCGCTTCGGCTTCAAGCTGCGTATCGCCTGTCCGCCGCAGCTCAACCCGGAAAGGGACATTCTCGACTGGGTGAAGCGGGAGGGCGGAGAGATCGTGCTGACCGACGACGTCGACGAGGCCGTCAAAGGCGCTGATTGCGTCGTCACCGATACGTGGATCTCGATGGGCCAGACCGACGGCCCGCGGCGCAAGCAGCTCCTTGCGCCCTACGCTGTCGATGACCAACTAATGGGCAAAGCAGCCAAGGGCGCCGTATTCATGCACTGCCTGCCTGCCTATCGTGGGCACGAGGTGGCTGCATCGGTGATCGACGGCCCGCAATCGGTTGTGTTCGACGAGGCCGAAAACCGGCTGCATGCACAAAAGGCCATCCTGGCCTGGTGCCTCGGGGTCGACTAGATGATTACAACTTCCGCAGGGATCGGCGGCGGCGGACAGGAGCTGCCGGACGATCTCGTTTTGCCGTTCGGCACCGTCAAATCGCGGGTGTCGGGCCGCATCGTGCGGCTCGGCCGCTCGGTCGATACGATCCTGTCCTCGCACGAGTACCCTCCCGTGGTGAGCGAGGCGCTGGGCCAGGCTCTGGCGCTCACTGCCCTGCTGGGCAATCCGTTGAAGCCCGGCGGGCGCCTGATCCTGCAAACCAAGTCCGACGGTCCGCTCGGCTTTCTGGTTGCGCATTACGATGCGCCCGGCAAGCTCCGCGGCTATGCCGGCGTTGACGCGGGGCGCCTCGCAGCAGGTACGGCTCGGATCGAGCAGGGGGCCCTGCTCGGCAGGGGCCGCATGGCCATGACCATCGATCCGGGCGGCGAGCAGGTGAGCCACCAGGGCATCGTCGCCATGGACGGCGGCACGCTGGCCGACGCGGCGCACGCCTACTTCAGGCAGTCGGAGCAGCTCCCGACCTTCATCCGGCTGGCGGTGGCGCGCCATTTCATCGGACGCGACGCCAATGGCGCGCAGCAGTGGCGCTGGCGCGCGGGCGGGCTCGTCGTGCAGCATGTGCCGTCTGCCGGCGGCGAGCCCCGTCCGGACGAGACGCCGGAGGAGCGTGACGCGCGCATGCACGGCGAGCAGGACGACGATTGGGTGCGGGTGCGGCTGCTGGCCTCGACGGTCGAGGACCACGAGCTCCTCGATCCGATGCTGAAGACCGAGCGCCTGCTGCTCAGGCTGTTCCATGAGGAGGGCGTGCGCGTCGCGCCTGCGGTCGGCATCAAGGCCGAGTGCCGCTGCTCGCGCGACCGTATCCGCGGCTTCTTGCGGGGCTTCTCGGCATCGGAGCTTGCCGACATGCGCGAGCCGGATGGCGCGGTGACGGTCACCTGCGAGTTCTGCTCGACGAAGTACCGCTTCGAGCAGAACGAGGTAGGCTGAGTACCGTTCGTTTACCTCAGCGCCAGCCTCTCGCGAGGCTGCACTGCAGCACCGACCTGGAGCCGACCATGGGTGGGCCGCCCATCTCGCGTCCGGCTCCGCTCGAGCCGCCCGACCCGCAGACACGACATGAGAGGCGCCACGTGCGTGGCGCCGCTCGCATCCCTGCGGTTACCGCGGCCGGGACATTCTTTTGGCTTTTGGTGCCGATGAGCTCGAGTACCTTGCTCGGACTTAGCACTTCCGCAGCATTTACTTCCTCTGCCTGGAACCTGGATTGAGGTCTTTGGCTCCGCCTGGCGATTTCTGCTGGCGGCCGGGTGCGAGGTTCTTCGCACCACCAGGCGTCGTCTGCAATTGGCCAGGGGTGGCGCCGGTTTGACCGGGCGCCGTGTCCGATTTTCCTTTAGTGGTCTGCGCTTCGGCAGGAAGAGCCAAAAGTGCCGCTGAGATGGCGAGGATTGCAATTCGGATCATTGGGAACTCCACGCTGAAACCCCGGCCTCCGCCATGTGCGGAGTGTCTGCTCGGAAACCGGCGGCTGTGTGGTTTCGTTCCGGAAAATCAGCGTTGTGTACGGCGCGTTGGCTGGCACGTTAGGCGCGCTCCCGGTCGATGCGCTTGGCAAGCCGCAGCGTCGACGCCTTGGGCGGAGCGGACGACGAACGGCGAACGCGCGTCACGAGCTCGGCGGATCAGCGGACGTTCCGCGGTCTGCGGGACCAAAGCCGGTTCGGACCGGGCAGGCATCGCCCCTATGACGACAGCCTCACCACCCGCACGTCGGTGCTGGGCTGCGAGATGTAGCGCACGGCGAGCAGCTGTCGGCTGCGACGGACGACGGCGCAAACCATCTTGCGGTTCGGATCCTCGTCGTATGCCAGATAGAAATCGTCGGGCACGACCGAGGCATCCGGCACCTTGATCAGTGCACCGCCTTTCGAGCGATTGAGAATCGTGCAGGCAATGGTGGCGGAGCCGCGCAAGCCCCTCAGCACAGTGACTTTCCCGGGACTGCGCACCCAAACGCGCATCGACCGGCGGCGCTCGCGCCCTTGTTTCTGCCCTTGTTTCTCCGGGGTCATGTTGGCCACGACAAGCTGACAAACAAAGTTGACAAACGATGCGGCAGCCTAGGGCGAAAAAGTCGATATCGAATTAACGCAATGCTGGATTTTACCGTTCGGTAACTTCCGGCAGGGCCGCGTTGCGCCGGACCGCGCGAGTTACGGCGCAGACCCTGATCGCACCAGGGCGAGGAGCGGCTACTTGAAGTCCTCTGGCCGCAGCTCGATCGGCGTGCCGTGCGGCGTGCGCTCCGCTGCGCGATCCCAGGCGTGGTAGGTGCGGTCCAGCACCTCGGGGCTCGTCAGGCCTTTCGCGGCGACCATCCGCTCCAGCGTCGCGAGCCAGTGCCGGTAATAGGTGGCGCCGGTGTCGGGATCGCCGGCGGCCTGCGCCTTCTTGATCTCCTCGCCGAGCATGCTGGCCCACTCGCTCCAGGCGAACACGCCTCGGCCGTGCAGCGCGACCGCCATCGCGAACGCCTGGGCCTCCCAGGGCTCGCGGAACACCGGCCCTTCGGCATCGCGCGGGATGCTCGGAACAGCCGCGGTTGCGGCGGCGACTGCGGGATCGAGCCCGGCCATGGCGTCAGGCTTCGTCACGCGGCTTCCAGATAGGGCTCGAAGGCGTCGACCGAGACCTTCACGGTCGGGTCGGCGTCCGGTCCCCACAATTCGCGGCTGTCGAACGTGACGGTGTAAAGCCACTGCGGGCTCTCTTTGCCAGCCTCGACGAAAGCGTCCGGATAGACGTGGCACCCGTGCACCCGCTCGACCGTGCCGAGATGGCCGCGCACGTAGCGCGGCAGGCGCGTGTGCGACTGCGGATGAATGTTCTTGGCGCGCACGCGGTCGCCGATGTTGAAGCGGGCCGGTGCGGCTGCTGGCCGTCCAAAGGAGCCGCGTACCAATTGCGTCTCCACATCGGCGGCCGCCAGAGGCTTGCCCTTCAGCGGCCGCCCGGGAGCCGATGAGCGACCCGCGTCGACCTCCGCGCGGGTGATCAGCCCGCGCGCGACACAGAGGTTCTCGAGCCGGCGGAACCACCGCTCGTAGTAGGAGCTGGCGAGATAGGTCTGCGGCGGCAGCAGCTCGATCCAGTAGCGGCCGACGTCGATATTCCACTCTCGCGACGCGGTCATGGCGCGGCTCATGGCCAGCACCCGGCCCTCCCACGCGGCGTGGAATACCGGCTCGTTGGCCTCCGGCTCGACCTTGCCGAAGCCATCCATCCCGCCCATGTCGTGAATGCCATTCATGCTGGCCGCTCCTCGGGACGCTTGGGAAAGCCGGTGCCGATCATGGAGTCCCTGGTCACGAGCTCGGCGAGCTTCTCCTCATCCCAGCCGTCGGTCCCCTCGGGACGCATCGGCAGCACCATGAAGCGCGTCTCGGCCGTGGAGTCCCAGACGCGGATGTTCGTCGACGGCGGCAGCGAAACGCCGAAGTCGGCGAGGACGCCGCGCGGGTCCTTCACGGTGCGGGAGCGATACGCGAACGATTTGTACCAGACGGGCGGCAGGCCCAGCACGTCCCACGGATAGCAGGAGCACAGCGTGCACACGACCATGTTGTGCGTCGCCGGCGTGTTCTCGACCAC
This sequence comes from Bacteroidota bacterium, assembly GCA_050260355.1. GTDB lineage: Bacteria > Pseudomonadota > Alphaproteobacteria > Rhizobiales > Hyphomicrobiaceae > CADEFX01. Next base: position 6,555 of record JBLNBZ010000056.1, read on the forward strand.
GATCAGGTGCTCGCCGACCGGGTCGGGAAGCTCGAGCCCGGCGATGGCCTTGTCCGCATCCTTGAGCAGCGCGGCCTTGAAGGCCGGGTCGGTCCAGGCCTTGGCCACGATGCGTGCGCCGATATGCGGGCCGATCCGGGTCTCATAGGCCTCGACGATCTGGTCGAGCGCCGCCGGATCCACATAGCCCTTCTCGGTCAGGACCGTCTCGAGCGCACGCACGCGCAGTTGCAGCTCTGACAGCCTCGAGCCGTGGTCATGGTCGTGGTCGTGCGCTTGATCGTGCGTATGCTCAGCTTCGTGGTGGTGTCCCGACATGCGGCACCTCTCGCAATGGGCCGAACACTTGAGGCTTCGGCCTTGGCCGGTCACGATCGATACGCCGTCTCCAGGGCCTGCGCAAGCCGTGCCGGGGCATAAGCCGTGCGGGGGCAATTGTCGCGGCGCCGGCCTCGTGCTGCTCCAGATGTGAATATCGCCTGCGGCCGCTTCGTACTAGCATGGCTGTGGGGACTGAGGGGATCTCCTAGGGAGGTTCACCATGGCCACTTATATCGTCCTCGCCAACTTCACCGATCAGGGCATCCGCAACGTCAAAGACACGCTCACGCGAGCCGAAGCTTTCACAGAGCTCGCCAAGGCGAACGGCGCTACCGTCAAGGACCTCTACTGGGCGCTCGGCCGCTACGACATCGTCGCCATCATCGAGGCTGGCGATGATATGGCCATGACTTCGCTCGGGCTGACGCTGGGCAAGTCGGGCAACGTGCGCACGCAGACGCTGAGAGCGTTCAATCAAGCCGACATGGCCAAGATTCTGAGCAACGTCTCGTAGGCGGTCCTGTCGGTTGGCTTTGTAACTGCTTGCACTGGGCTTTGCTCGACAGAGCAGCCGCTGGAGCCGGCTGCCAGCCCCGTCGCGCCCGCCCCCCTTACGCCGCCTCGGCCCAATCAGCGAGACGGCCGAGGTAGGCGAGGCAATTGTCGATTTCGGAAACGGCCAGGAACTCGTTGGGCTGATGCGCCTGGGCGATGTCGCCAGGCCCGCAGATCACGGAAGAGCAGCCCGCAGCCTGGAAGTGTGTCGCCTCGGTGCCGTAGGGGACCGCGAAGGTCTCGTTCTGGCTCATCAGCTTGAGCGCCAGCGAGGTCGCCTCGGCGTTATCCTCGTTGGAGAAGGCCGGGAGAATGCCGAGGTTCTTGATGACGATGTCGCAGTCGGGCGACACGGCGCGCATCTTCGGCAGCAGCTCGCGTGCGGCGTAGGCGTCGAGCTCGCGCATGATGTCGAGCGGATCGAAGCGCGGCAGCGCGCGCACGCCCCAATAGAACGTGCACTTCGGCGGCACGATGTTCTGCGCGATGCCGCCCTCGATCAGCGTGACGGCGATGGAGTTGTAAGGCGGGTCGAAGCGCGGATTGGTGTGCGTGGCCTTGAGGCGCTGCTCGATGCGGCCGAGCTCGGCGATCAGCTCGCCGGCGATGGCGATGGCGCCGACGCCTCGCTGCGGCGTGCTGGAATGCGCATCCTTGCCGGTGACCTCGGTGATGAAGCGGTAGCCGCCCTTGTGCGCATCGACGACGGTCATCATGGTCGGCTCGCCGACCAGGATCAGGCGCGGCTTGGGGATGGTGCGGCCCATCTCGGCGATCATGGGCTTGACGCCGGTGCAGCCGACCTCCTCGTCATAGGAGAAGACGATGTGGATCGGCTCTCTGAGCTTGCGTGACTTGAACTCCGGCACCATCGCCAGCACGCACGCGAGATAGCCTTTCATGTCGCAGGTGCCGCGGCCGTAGAGCTTGCCGTCCTTCTCGGTGAGCTTGAAGGGGTCGGTATCCCACTTCTGGCTCGTCACCGGCACCACGTCCATGTGCCCTGAGAGGCCGACGCCGCCGTCGCCCTTGGGACCGATGGTGGCGAACAGGTTGGCGTGGATGCCGTCGTCAGCGGGTAGCAGGTAGGCCTCGATGCCGTGGCCGGCGAGATACTCCTGCACGAAGCGGGCGCACGGCAGGTTGGTCTTGGAGCTGGTCGTGTCGAAAGAGACGAGGTTGGCGAGAAGCTGCTTGGCCGTAGCGGTGGTGCCGCTCATTGTGGGTCCTTAGTTGACGTTGCGGACGACGAACGGGCTGTCGAGCGAGAAGGCCGGGATCGCCACGTTGATGAGTCTGCCGTCCTCGAGCTGCATCTGGTAGGAGCCCACCATGATGCCCGACGGCGTGCCGAGCGGGCAACCCGACGTATAGGTGAACGATTGCCCCGGGCCCAGCACCGGCATCTTGCCGACCACGCCCGGCCCGCGCACCTCCTCGGTGCGGCCGTTGGCGTCGGTGATCCGCCAGTGGCGCGTCTTGAGCTGGACCGTGGTGTTGCCCTCGTTGGCGATCTCAATGGTGTAGGCCCAAAAGAAATGGCCTTCCTCGGGCGAGGACTGCTCCTCGAGGTACTGGGGCTCGACCCTGACGCGGATGCCATGTGTGACCGCTTCGTACATCGGCTCATGCCTTCGTTGGCGCTTGGGCGGCAGAGTACACCGGGCCAGCGCGCGGCGCTGCACAGATTCGCATCGCAGCCGCTGCCGCGACACCCACAATTCCATCACGGATGGGTTAGCTCGGGCCGCTGGCTACACGAGCATCCGCCCCTCCACAACCTCGTCCAGGGGCCACAGCGGCCGCTTGACCCGGGCATATGCAAGCCGTGTGGCCTGATAGGCCGAGCTGCCCCCAGTGGGAGCCCGCACGATGACCTCGGCGAGCGGCCCGAACGCGCCTGCGAAGTGCTGCGCCGATTTCAGCACCAGCAGCCGGTAGGCGGCAGGGTCCCGGCCCAGATGCGTGAACAGCTCGCGCCCGAGCGCCTGCGTGCGATGCGTGATCAGGATCACGTCGATGCCGCCGTCCACGCGGATCGCCGCTGCATTGCCGAGCGGCACGCGCGCCGCGCCGAAGCTCTGCCAGGTGTCCGCAGCCAGCGCCAGCACCTCCACCTCGGCATCCACTGGGGGGCCAGATTGGTGGCACGCCTTGCCGCCGAAGCGCAGCGGGAACCGCGCGCCCACGCCGGCCATGAAGCAGAACTCGACCCCGACGGGGTCCCACAGCGGCGCCACGGCTGCACCCTTGATACCGCGCCTGCGCAGCTCGTGGATGACGAGCGTGTTGTCGGACGCTGCCCCGCCGCCGGCATTGTCGTCCGGCTCGGCCAGGATCGCGGTGCCTTGCGCTGCGAGCGCCTTTTCGAGCGCAGCCTCGAGCGACGCCTCGCCCGGCATCCAGCGCCCGCGGCCGGCGTAAAGCTCCTCGCCGAGCCGGCGCGCCAGCGCGTCGCCGTGCGCCTTGCGGTTGTCCGTATACACGAGCACGCGCGTGCCCATGTCCGGGACGTCGGCCGGCGGAAAGCCGTGGCCGATCGAGATCGACAGCACGCCGTCCTTGCCCTCGAGCGCCTTGATGCGATCGACGAAGCTGCGCATCGGCTCCACTGTGGTCGGATACATGTCGGCCATGCGCGGATCGTACAGGGATGCCACCGGCTTGATCTTGCCTGCGATCGTCTGCAGCACCAGCTCGACCAGCTCCTCGCCGCGATCGAGGAAATCGATGTGCGGATACTCCTTGAACAGGATCGAGATGTCGGCGCCGCGCACGCGCTTCTCGGTCAGGTGGCAATGCGGATCGTACTCGCAGCCGATGATCGCCTTGGGACCGGCCAAGGCGCGCACGCGCTCGATCAGGTCGCCCTCCGCATCGTCATAGCCCTCCGCCACGAAGGCGCCGTGCAGCCCGAGTAGCACGCCATCCACCGGCAGCGCCGCCTTCAGCTCGCCCAGGATGCGGTCGCGCATGGTCTCGAAGGCGTCGCGGCGGCATGTGCCGGACGGCTCCGCCCAGAAGCACGATCCTTCGATCAGCGTGAACCCTTCTTGCTTGGCGCGCCGCCGCGCCACGAGCAGCGGCGCCGTGCACAGCTGCGGCACGTCCGGGTGCTTGCCCGGTGGTGCGTGGAAGGCCTCGAAGCTCTCGAGCGATGTCGGGATCGGCGAGAAGGTGTTGGTTTCGGTGGCAAGCGAGGCAGCGAACAGGCGCACGACTTGAAAGCTCCCGATTTACTGAGGCTCAAAGCATAGCTCGCGACGGCGCTCCGCGTAATTGGCTTTGCGCGGCCGACACGACGGCGGCGCTTCCAAAGCTCCGGTCTGCATGCGGCTCGGAACATATCTGCGTTCCGGAACCGCTGCGGTGGACACTGCCGCAGCCCCACTATTGCGTCATCCCTGGCGCCGCTCGTGCGTTTCACGCACCAGCGGAAATCGGCCGGGATCCAGATGCGCTTCCGCTGGTTCTGACTGACGGGCAGGGCACGTCAGACGCCGACAAGGGGTCGGCTGCTGGACGGAGGACCTACCGGATCGTCCCGCGCGCGGCCACGCGCCAGTGCTTGACGCTTCCCCCCTCGCCCAGGACGGTCAGCTCGTCGACCAGATTGGCCACGGGGCAGGAGTGGTTCGGGAAGATCAGCACGCGGGCACCGATCTCGAGCCGCCGCCCGTCGAGCGCCAGGAAGCCGTGCTCCTCCGACAGCCGCGCCACCGCGAACGGCGTCTCGGCCTGCGCGGCAGCGAGCGGGTAGGCACTTCCGTATGATGCCGCGCCGCCGGCGCTGTGCGGCGCCTGGTCCGAGCTCAACGTCTTGGAGCCGGCGTCGATGATGGCGTACTCCGCGTTCGCGCTCACCACGGTCGCGACCACCGCCAGCGCGACCTCCTTCGGCGATACCAGTCCCAGCCTCACCGGCGTCATGTCCGCGAACACGTAGTTGCCGGGGCGTGCCTCGGTCGAGACATCCCAGCCCGCATTGGCATAGAGCGTCGGCGTGGACCCCGTCGACACGGCCGGAACCGCGATCCCGCTTTTCTCGATGCGGGCTTTGAGCGTGGCGAGCGTCTCCTTCGCCGCGGCTGCCACAGACCGCACGCCCTCGGGTGTCTTGCCGCCGTAGGCATGGCCCTCGTGCGTGAAGAGCCCGGCAAACGAAAGCCCGCCGGCTGCATCGATCGCGCGCGCAACCGCGACCGCAGTCTCGCCCGACGGATCGACGCCGCATCGCTTCAAGCCGGTGTCCACCTCCATGTAGACCGGCCACGTGCCGCCGGCCGACTTGGCCGCCGCGGCGAGCGCACCCACGCCCTCCATGCTATCGGCCACGAACCGCGCCTCGGCGTTGTGTTCGCGCGCTGCGCGCATGACGCGCTCCGCCTTGGCCGGCAGGACGATGGGATAGGCCACCGTGACCGACGGTGCGCCTCCGCCCAGCATCACGATCGCCTCGCCCGGCTTGGCGCATGTCAGGCCCGATGCGCCATGCGCAAGCTGCAACCGCGCGATCTCGTGGCACTTGTGCGTCTTGATATGCGGCCGTAACGCCACGTGTCCCGGCACGAGCGTCCGCGCGCGCCGGATGTTGGCGGTGAGCTTCGCCTCGTCGACCACGACCGCGGGCGTCTCGACCGCTTCGACTCCCGGAAATCCCAGCTCCGCGCGCGACAGTGCGCCGGGCCAACTGCTTTGGTTCATCCGACCACTCCCATGCTCCCCTCCCTTTGGCGAGGAGGGGTTAGGTCCGCTTATCGGCTCACGTGCTTTTGCTCTTGCCCCGCTCGGCGAGGAACGCGCGCATGATGCGCTGCGGCTCCCCGCTCGCGTAGGCCTCGAGCGACGCGCGCACGCCCGCAGCCGTCGCATCATCGAAGCCCGCCTGCGTCACCTCGCGGAACCGTTGCTTGGTCAGGCGGAAAGCGATCTCGGGCGTCCTGCGCAGCTCGTCTGCCGCTGCGAATGCCGACGCCAGCACATCGCTCTCCGCTACCACGCGGTCGACGATGCCGATCTGAAACGCCCGCTCGCCCGACACCAGTCCTCCTCCGAGCGACAGCTCGCGGTTGGCGCCGTGGCCGCAATAGAGGCTCAGCAGGTAGCTGCCCACGATGCTGCCGAGTCCGGCCCGCACCTCCGGCTGGCCGATGCGCGATCCGGCGTGCGCGATGCGCAGGTCGGCGCACAGCCCGATCTGCATTCCGGCGCCCGCGGCAATGCCGTTGAAGGCGGCGATGCAGGGCTTGGAGAGCGCACGCACGGACTGGTACATCGCCCGCATCTCGTCGCCCCATTGGCGGATGTCGCCGACCTCGTAGTGCGCCGCTTCGCTCAAATCCTGGCCGGCACAGAACGCGCGACCGGCGCCCGTAATCACGACCGCCTTGACCTCTGGGTCGGCATTGGCTGCGGCCATCTGCGCCGTCAGCGCGCGCCGCAAGTCCGTGTTCACGGCATTGAGCCGTCCGGGGCGATTGAGCGTGAGCAGCAGCGTGCCTGATCGCAGGTCGGAGAGGAGCACGTCGGTCATGTTCGCCGCTCCATTGGTGATGCACTACTTAAGCAGCGATCGGCAGCCTAGCACAACCTTCACCCAAGTCTGATCAGCGGGAGCGGCGAGCCTGAGATCCCGCGCCTCGCGGGGCGGGCTGGAGCGTGTCGCGGGTGGGCTCCTCGCCCTTGCTCTTTGCAAGAGCCAGGCGGGCGAGACGGATCTTGTAGGCTGCCAGCACATGCTCGCGCGCCGCCGCATCGGCCGCGGCCGCGTCGCGCGCAGCGATCGCCTTGACGATACGGCCATGCTCCTTCACGGCGCCGGCCTGGCGCCCCGGCGCGGTCAGCGTCGTCGGGCCGAGCAGCTTCAGCGCGTCGTTGATCGACTGCAGGCTGCGGCCAAGGAAGCGGTTGTGCGCCGCTGCGGCGATCAACTGGTGGAACGACAGGTTGTGGCGCGAGAGCGCTCGCGGCTCGGCTGGCAGCTTGCGCTCGGCCTCGACCATGGCCAGCAGGGCCGCGATCTCGCCCGGTGCCGCGCTGCGCGCCGCCAGCGCCGCCGCCGTCCCCTCCAGTGCGGCCCGCACGTCGTAGAGCTCGGCGATGGCGTCGGCATCGAGGCTCGCGACGGTGAGCCCGTGCCGGGGCGTCAGCACGAGCAGGCCTTCCAGCTCCAGCCGCGCCAGGGCCTGGCGCACCGGCGTGCGGCTGACGCCGAGCCACTGCGCGATCTCGACCTCGCGCATGCGCCGGCCCGGGAGAAATTCTCCGCTCTCGATGCCTTCACGCAACGACGCATAGGCATATTCAGCGGCGGATGCGAAGCTCGCCTGGTCGCGCGTGCGGTTCATGCTCATGGCCTCGAATGCATGCCAGTGTCGGCGCCAATGCAGGTCTGTATCCCATTGTATACAACCAATGTCGGCGCTACCCTAACCATCAACCAAGCAACAACGGACATGGAGGACGCAAGCGATGGCGCAGGCAGGGCAGAAAGGCGATCGCTACGACGTGATCGTCGTTGGCGCAGGCAACGCGGCGTTTGCCGCCGCACTCTCTGCGCGCGACAACGGTGCCCAGTCCGTTGCCGTGCTGGAAAAGGCCGACAAGGCCGCACGCGGCGGCAACACGCGCTTCTCTGGCGGCCTGTTCCGCTTCGCCTACGACAGCGTCGACCAGATCCTGGCCGTCTGTCCCGAGGCGAAGAACCTCGACGGCTTCATGGAGGGGATCGAGCCCTATCCGGCCGCAGCCTTTCGCGCCGACCTCGACCGCATGACCGGCGGCCGCTCCGACAAGGAGCTGTCCGAGGTGCTGATCGCCAACTCCTACGATACCGTCGCCTGGATGGTGAAGCTCGGCCATCACCTCGAGCCCGCGGTGTCGCTCGGCGGCGTCGTCGTCGATGGCAAGATCAAGTGGCCCAAGGGCGCCGTCATCCGCACTGTGCACGAGGGCGTCGGACTGTCCGAGAGCTGGTTCAGGATTGCCGAGCAGCACAAGGTCGAGATCCTTTACGAGCACGGCGCCACCGCGCTCATTCAGGACGACAACGGCCGCGTCATCGGTGTCAGGGTCAAGACCCCGCACGGCATCAAGGAGCTGATGGCTGGCGGCGTCGTGCTCGCATGCGGCGGCTTCGAGGCGAATTCGGCCATGCGCGGCCAGTATCTCGGCAAGCCTTGGGATCACGCCAAGGTGCGCGGCACGCGCCACAATCAGGGCGACGGCATTCGCATGGCAGTCGAAGCCGGCGCACTCCCCGTCGGCCAGTACACCGGCTGCCACGCCACGCCGATCAGCGCCGACGCGCCCGAGTACGGCATCATCGAGCTGACCGACAAGACCAACCGCCTGTCCTATCCCTACGGGGTGATGATCAACCGCGACGGCGTGCGCTTTATCGACGAGGCGCCCGACTTCCAGTTCTTCACCTACGCCAAATACGGCGGCGTCATCCTCAACCAACCCGGCGGCGTCGCCTACCAGATCTTCGATCAGAAGGTCGTGCACCTGCTGGAGAAGCGATACAACACGTCCGTGCCGATCACGGCCGACAGCCTCGATGCGCTCATCGACAAGTTGCCCGTCAACCGCGACATCGCGAAGCAAACCCTGCGCGACTACAACGCCGCCGCCGGCCACGGCTCCTTCAACCCGGGCATTCTCGACAACATGCACACGAAGGGGCTGCAGCCACCCAAGAGCAACTGGGCCAACAAGCTCGATAAGCCGCCATTCGTCTGCTACCCGTGCACGGGCGGCATCACCTTCTCGTTCGGCGGGCTCAAGATCGATACCGAGGGCCGCGTGCTCGACACCGGCTGGCGCCCGATCCCGGGTCTCTACTGCGCCGGCGAGATGGTGGGCAACCTGTTCCACGACAACTATCCGGGCGGCTCTGGTCTGCCCTCGGGCGCCGTCTTCGGCCGCATCGCCGGCCGCAGCGCCGCCCGGCGGATCAATACGTGAGCTTGCCATACGCCCCCTCTCCGCTCGAGTGGGGAGGGGGCACCGATAGTGGTTGTGCTTGCTGGCGAAGCAAGACCTCGAAGGCCTATCGCGGTGATTGCGAAGATCGTCGTCGCGTCAATCGTTTCTTGAACCAATCAGCGATATCGGCGAAGCGAAGTTCACCGCGCGCAACCGCGACGGCAAGCTCCTCGAGCGCCCAATTCAAGTCTTCGTTCGCATGTGAGGGCGTAAGCCGATATCCGCTTCTCTTTATCAAGAGGTCGGTGAGGAGGATGGCTGTACGCTTGTTACCGTCAACAAAACCGTGATTATTTGCTATCGCCTCGAAGAGCGCAGCGGCTTTTGAGGCGATCGATCGGAAATAGCCGGAGTACGGCCTATTTATTGCCGCATGAACTCGCCCAGCGTCTAGGACACCGGGTCTCCCACCATATTGTAACGCCAGATCGTGCGCTCTACGCGCGTCGGCCATCGTGACGCGATAGTGCCGCTTACCGCTTGGCAAGTCGCTTCATTGCCTGGGAAAAGCGCTTTGAAGACTCAAGGAGCTCTTCGGCGGAGCTTTTACGCTTGATATCCATACGATGCGCCTTCTTGTAGGCTTGGATATCCTTGAACTTGCCTTCCTTGTCGCGGACCGCGTAGAGCTTGGAGCCCTTCGCACTACGGTGTGTGGTTCTCTTGCTCATAATTACCTCAGCTTCAACCAGAGAAGTCTAGCACGGAAAGATTCCCGCAATCATCCCCTCTGCCGCCGGAGCTTGGGAGCGCTGCAGGGAAAGCGACTGCGAGTTGCGGCGCCCTTGGGCCGTCGGCGGCTGCCCGCCTTATGCAAGGGGGCCTCCGCCTGCTCCGGGCCGGCCACCCGCTGTCCCCATCCCCAACCAACGTCCCCGTTGCCCCGTCCTGCTCAGTGTTCATAATGGGCGTCAAACGCCCAACACTCGGGAGGATGTGAATGTCCGAGAAGATCTACAATGTGCCGGCTGAGTGGGCTGCGCGCGCCTGGGTCGACAACCAGAAGTACCTGGCCATGTACAAGCACTCGGTCGAGGACCCGAACGGGTTCTGGGGCGAGGCGGGCAAGCGCATCGACTGGATCAAGCCCTACACCAAGGTCAAGAACACCTCCTACGCGCCGGACAACGTTTCCATCAAATGGTACGAGGACGGCACCCTCAACGTCTGTGCGAACTGCGTCGACCGGCACCTCGCCAAGCGAGGCGATCAGGTCGCCATCATCTGGGAGGGCGACGATCCCACGCACGACGAGAGGATCACCTATCGCCAGCTCCACGAGCGGGTGTGCAAGTTCGCCAATGTTCTGAAGGCGAACGGCGTCAAGAAGGGCGACCGCGTCACCATCTATCTGCCGATGATCCCCGAGGCGGCGTACGCCATACTGGCCTGCGCCCGCATCGGCGCGATCCACTCCGTGGTGTTCGGCGGGTTCTCGCCCGATAGCCTGGCGGGGCGCATCGACGATGCCGATTCCAAGTTCATCATCACAGCCGACGAAGGCGTGCGCGGCGGCCGCACCATTCCCCTCAAGAAGAACACCGACGAGGCGCTCGCCAAGTGCAAGGGCGGCGAGAAGGTGCTGGTCGTGCGCCGCACGGGCGGAGACGTGCCCTGGACCAAGGGACGCGACATCTGGCTGCACGAGGAGCTGGTCAAGGTCACGGCCGACTGCCCGCCGGTCGAGATGAGCGCGGAGGACCCGCTGTTCATCCTTTACACGTCGGGCTCCACAGGTAAGCCGAAGGGCGTGCTGCACACCTCCGGCGGCTATCTCGTCTTCACGTCAATGACGCACCAGTACGTGTTCGACTACCACGACGGCGACATCTACTGGTGCACGGCCGACGTCGGCTGGGTCACCGGCCACAGCTATATCCTCTACGGCCCGCTCTCCAACGGCGCTACCACGCTGATGTTCGAGGGTGTCCCGAACTACCCGACCGCATCGCGCTTCTGGCACGTGGTCGACAAGTGGAGCGTCAACACGTTCTACACCGCACCCACCGCCATTCGCGCGCTGATGGGCGCCGGCGACGATTTCGTCAAGCGCACGTCGCGCGCCTCGCTGCGCCTGCTCGGCACGGTCGGCGAGCCGATCAATCCAGAAGCGTGGGAATGGTATCATCGCGTCGTCGGCGACGGCCGCTGCCCGATCGTCGATACCTGGTGGCAGACCGAGACCGGCGGCATTCTCATCACGCCGCTGCCAGGCGCCACCAAGACCAAGCCCGGCTCGGCCACGCGCCCGTTCTTCGGCATCAGGCCTGCGCTTGTCGACGAGAACGGCAAGCTGCTCGAGGGCGCCGCCAGCGGCAACCTGGTCATGCTCGACAGCTGGCCCGGCCAGATGCGCACGGTCTACGGCGATCACGAGCGCTTCGTGCAGACCTACTTCTCGACCTACAAGGGCATGTATTTCACCGGCGACGGCTGCCGGCGCGACGAGGACGGCTACTACTGGATCACCGGGCGCGTTGACGACGTGCTCAACGTCTCGGGCCACCGGCTCGGCACGGCGGAGGTGGAGAGCGCGCTGGTCTCGCATCCGAAGGTGGCCGAGGCTGCCGTGGTCGGCTACCCGCACGACATCAAGGGCCAGGGCATCTACTGCTACGTCACCCTGATGGCAGGTGAGAAAGGCAGCGAGGAGCTCAAGAAGGAGCTGGTCGCCACGGTGCGCAAGATCATCGGGCCGACTGCGTCGCCGGATCTGATCCAATTCGCGCCGGGTCTGCCGAAGACGCGGTCGGGCAAAATCATGCGCCGCATCCTGCGCAAGATCGCGGAGGACGACTTCTCCAACCTCGGCGATACCTCCACGCTCGCCGAGCCGGCGGTCGTCGACGACCTCGTCAACAACCGCCAGAACAAGCGCAAGGCCGGTTAGCATTGCGCCCCTTGCCGTCGTGCTCTCTTGCGCGACGTGGCATTGGGTGCCGACGCATTTCGACTATCCGGACCCTGTCATTGCGGGGCCGACCGCCGCTGCCCGTCCGGGTTGTTACTCTTTCGGAGGGGACTCCCTCCGTTCGGAGATCGGCAGTTTGAGGCACTGGCTCCCGACCTCCCGCAGTGCCAAGTCTAGCATTGGTGCGTTCTTCGGCGCGGCTGGCGGCTGTTGGAACGACGGATGTCAGCGAACTTTCACGAAAGCTATGGGCGGGGCGATATCGCGCCGCCCTCGGAGCGAGCGACAGGATTCGCCTTCGCGTTCGCCGCTGTTGTCGTGGCGGTTCTCTGGCGCGAGAGCGAACTGGTGCGGTGGATAGCACTTTCGCTTGCCGTGGTGCTCGCCCTCTTCGCGTTGCTCGCGCCGACGATGCTCAGGCCATTGAGCATCGTGTGGTTCCGAATCGGGCTGCTGCTTCATCGGATCGTGAACCCGATCGTGATGTTTGCAATTTTCGCCTTCGTCTTTGTACCTGCGGGCTACCTCATGCGTATTTGGCATGATCCGCTCAGGTCGCGGCGGGCCCGATCGGGGTCGAGCTACTGGACGAAACCCGATGCTGAGACTCGGGCCCAAAGATCGATGCTGAACCAGTTCTGAGACGATCCGGAGCCGCATTTGCGGCCGAATGAGATCGAAAGGATTGCCCGATGCTCGCGCTGGCGAAAGAGTTCTACGCCTACTTTGGCGCCCGCAAGAAGTGGTGGCTGCTGCCCATCATTCTCGTGCTGGTCATCTTCGGCGGCATCCTGATTCTGGCGCAAGGCTCGGCGGTAGCGCCGTTCATTTACGCGGTGTTCTGAACGAAAGCCAATCCTCGGATGCGTTTGCTGGGCCTGTCAGCATTCTATCATGACAGTGCCGCCGCCCTCGTGGAAGACGGCCACATCATCGCTGCGGCCCAGGAGGAGCGCTTCACTCGCAAGAAGCATGACCCGGGATTCCCGCATCATGCCGTCAAGTACTGCCTGCAGGCGGGCAGCGTCACTCTGGATGAGGTCGATCACGTCGTCTTCTTCGAAAAGCCTTTGGTCAAGTTCGAGCGGCTGATCGAAACCTATTTGGCTAACGCACCGCGAGGCTTTGCATCTTTCCGAATGGCAATTCCGGCGTGGATGAAGGAGAAGCTGTTTCAAAGGCAGAACCTGGAGAAGTTCCTCCGCGCCGTCGCGCCTTGCTCCGGCATCGAGGGCAAGCTGCTGTTCGCCGAGCACCACCAGAGCCATGCGGCTTCCGCCTTCTATCCCTCGCCGTTCGAGGAGGCGGTCGTGTTGACGATGGATGGCGTCGGCGAGTGGACGACGACATCGGTATCGATCGGGCGCGGCAATTCACTGGAGCCGGTCCGCGAGATCCGTTGGCCGCACAGCCTCGGGCTGCTCTACTCGGCCTTCACGTACTACACCGGCTTCAAGGTCAACTCGGGCGAGTACAAGGTGATGGGACTGGCGCCGTACGGCGAGCCCAAGTACGCCGACCTCATCTTGGACAAGATCGTTGACCTGAGGGACGACGGCTCGTTCTGGCTCGATCAAAGCTACTTCAACTATGCAACGGGCCTGACAATGACGTCGCGGAAGTTTCACGATCTCTTTGGCGGCCCGCCGCGCGACCCGGAGGTGTGGCTGACCCAGCGGGAAATGGATCTCGCCTCCTCGGTGCAAAAGGTCACCGAGGAGGTCATGCTGCGCATAACGCGCAATCTGGCGACGACCTATGACATCGACAACTTGTGCCTCGCTGGTGGCGTCGCTCTCAATTGCGTCGGCAACGGGCGCGTGCTGCGCGATGGTCGTTTCAAGCGAATCTGGGTGCAGCCGGCGGCCGGTGACGCCGGCGGTTCGGTAGGTGCGGCGCTCGCCGCCTACCACGAGCACCTCGGGCGGCCTCGCCATCTCAACGGCGAGCGCGACGGCATGCGCGGCGCGTTTCTGGGGCCCGAGTTCTCCCAATCCGAGATCGAGTCACGCCTCAGCTCTGCCAAGGCAAAGTTTTCGGTCGTCGGTGACAGCGAGCTCCTTGAAAGCACGTGTGAGGCTTTGGAGCGCGGCGACGCCGTCGGCTGGTTTCAGGGCCGGATGGAATTCGGTCCGCGCGCGCTCGGGGCACGATCGATATTGGGTGATCCCCGCAATCCATCGATGCAAAAGACTTTGAACCTCAAGATCAAATACCGCGAAAGCTTCAGGCCGTTCGCGCCCTCTGTGCTGCGCGAGGACGTCGCTGACTACTTCGAGCTGGAGACCGATAGCCCCTACATGCTTCTGGTCGCCGATGTCTGCAAGAAGCGTCGCCTCGAGATGCTAGACGCACAACGAGGGCTCTTCGGCATCGACAAGCTCAACGTTGCCCGTTCCGACATACCGGCTGTAACGCACGTCGACTATTCGGCCCGCGTCCAGACGGTGCATGCGGAGACCAACCCCCGCTATCATGCGTTGCTCTCCGCATTCAAGCAGCGCACCGGATGTGCGGTGCTGGTCAACACGAGCTTCAACGTGCGCGGGGAGCCCATCGTCTGCACGCCGGAGGATGCCTTCCGTTGCTTCATGGGCACGGAGATGGAGACGCTCGTCATCGGCAACTGCATCCTGCACAAGGAGAGCCAGGATCCAGCGCTCCGGCACAGCTACAAAGACAAATTCGAGCTCGACTGATGGCACGTTGGGGAGCACTTATGCGACCCAATCCTCTCAACGCCCGAGCTGTGCTCAGGGGGATCGTCTACGTCCTGTTCCTGGTAACCTCCGTAATAGCCGGCGTTGAGATCCTGCTGCGACTGTTCTTCGGCAACCCGACGCAGTTCGACGCGCACCGCTACCTGTTCGCCTCGGAGGGCGCCTTTCGGGTGATCGGTCCAAAGCTGTGGACCTACGCACCTAGCCGCGAGCTTCGCTTGCTGGCCGTCTACCAGTTTCCGGGAGCACGTCTCATCCCGACGGCCGCCCCCCACATCGAGTACGACTGCCTGTACCGAACCAACAATCTCGGCCTGGTCGAGGGAAGGAACTTCCGTGCAGGCGACAAGGCCGTCGTCGTTTTCGGCGACAGCTATACCGAAGGTCAAGGAGGCTGCCCCTGGTTTTATCGGCTCGAGGAGCGGTTCCCGGACACCCCGTTGCTCAACGGTGGACTTCAGGGGTTGGGACCGCTGAGCTGGCAGTTGATGGCCGAGCATTTGGCCGAAACGGGAATAGAAATTGAGAGGATTGTTGTCGTCGCGATCTCAAATGACTTCAAACGCTATCCCTGGGCATGGCCGGATGGCGCGCTCGACTGCATGAACAATTGGCGTTGCAGGCCGGATGAGTACTGGCAGCCGCTGCGCCCGAACGAGGACGCAGCGTCCGTCTTGTCGAGGACGGATGCCCGCGCGGCGGCACGCTATGGCGCCCACGCCTGGTCGTGGAAATTGCACCAGCTCCTGCAGCTGAGCTCCTACGGCTATGCGATCGGCTCGGCCATGTTGGGGACTGGCGCCCGCGCCGAAATTGGGCCGCAGGAGATCGAGGCGATAAAGGCGCTTCAGAAGTATGACAAGGACGTGCACGTCATACTCGTCTCGATGCGTGATGAGGCGGCATTCGGCAGAAAGAACCCGGACTCGCTCCTGGTCGAGACGATGCTGGCGCAGGCCTCGATCCCCTACCGTTGGTGCACGCTCGCGCGTAGGGATTTCTTGCCGCTGGACGCCCATCCCAATGCAAAGGGCTACGCGCGCTTGGCAGAGTGCGTCGAGGCAGATCTGCACGAGATGGGGTACTGACCCCGTGCCCCTCGACGATTTACTTGCACGCGCGGTACCTGCCGCGGTCGTAGTGGAAATGGTTGCGGTGCAGGATGTTGTAGTCGGGCCCCACGGCCACGCGGAAGTAGCGGCAGGCGCTCGCATGAATGGCGTGCAAGAAGCGGCCCTCCGGGCTGTCTCCCGTCCAGTGCCGCGCTACGCTGACCTGGCGGCCATTGGCGAGCGTGAACGCGGCGATATCCAGCGCATTGGCCCTGGCATGCTGGCTGCGCACGTCGGCCCATATCGGGTTGCCCTTGATGTTGCGGCAGGAGTAGCCGCCGAAATGCTGGATCGCGGTGACCTTCGCGCCGAGCATCGCCTGTGCGCGCGGCTGGACCTCATGCGCGAGCCACAGGGCCAGACCAGCCGCCAGCTCGCACGTGATCGGATCGGCGTGCAGACGTGCGCCGCCCGCCGCTCTCATGCGCACGCCGTTGCTCCAGCCGCACCCGTCCTTGCGCGCAACATCTGCGACCGCCGTCGCCTCGATCCACGGCGGCGTCAGCACGCGAGCGCACAGCCGAGCGTCGCGCCCGACCTCCGCGAGCCGCCAGTCGAGGAACCAATTGTCCGGCTCCGCAAGATTGAGCGCGGGCAACGGCGACCAGCTCACAGGAATTGCGCCCTCGCGCAGGAGAAGCACGATCGCCGCAACGACGAGGGCCGCAAGCAGCAGGCAGGCTACCACGATGCGGCGCCCCAGCATCGCTGAGCTCGGGCGGGCCGGTCGCTTGCGAGCCGGGCTCAGTCGGCGGACCCCGGCGAGGGTGCGGTCGGCGCTGCTGCTCCACGCTTGTCATCGGCGGGCGTCGCAGCTGCTGCCTCGCCGCGATGATCATGGATCTTGAGCTTCTTGACGCGGCGCGGATCGGCGTCGAGCACCTCGAACTCGATGCCGGCGGCATGGCGCACCCGCTCGCCGCGGGCAGGCACGCGGCCGACCAGCGCAAACACGAGGCCGCCGAGCGTGTCGATATCGGCTTCCTCCTCCGGCTTGAGCAGGTTGACTCCGAGCCGCTGCTCCAGCTCCTGCACCGGCGTGCGCGCCTGTGCCACCAGCCCGAGCGTCGGATCATCGACGATGTTGTCGGCTTCCGCGACGTCGTGCTCGTCCTCGATGTCGCCGACGATCTGCTCGACGAGATCCTCGATCGTGACGAGGCCATCGGTGCCGCCGTACTCGTCGACCACCAGCGCCATGTGAACGCGGGTCGACTGCATGCGGATCAGCAGATTCATGGCCGGCATCGACGGCGGCACGAACAACACCGGACGGCGGATGCGCGCCGCCGAGATCGGACGCGTGAGATCGGCTCGGCCGAGGTCGATGTTCATCAGTGCGGCTGGGGCGTCCGATGGGGCCGCTGCGGCGCTCGTGTCGCGCACCGTCGCAGTTCCGGCGCCGCCCATCAGAAATCGCACCAGATCCTTGATGTGCACCATGCCGCTCGGATCGTCGAGGGTCTCGCGGAACACCGGAATGCGCGAGATACCTGCATCCCTGAAAACGCGCAGCAGCTCCGCCAGCGGCGCCTCCTCGTCGAGGGCGATGATATCGGCGCGCGGCACCATCACGTCGTCGACGCGCAGCGCGCCGAAGTGCAGCAGCCGGAGGAACATGTCGCGCTCGGCCGTCGAGAATGCGGTGCCGTTGCGGTCGGCCTCCTTGAGCGCTTCCTCCAGCGTGTCGCGCAGGGTCTGTGGGCCGGCAAGGCCGAGCCTCGCGCGCAGACTCGCCAGCCAGCCGTGGCCATTGCCACGCGGTGTTTCGCTGCTTTCGGGCTTCGGACTGGGACTTTCAGTGGTCATTGGTCAAACAAGAAACGGCCTCGGGTTTTGGGCAAACGCGAACGATAAATTTCAGATCGCGTCTTCGCGATACGGATCGGCGACTCCGATCCGTCGCAGGATCGCGACCTCCAGCCGCTCCATCTCGGCGGCCTGCTCATCGCGCTCGTGGTCGTAGCCCAGCAGGTGTAGCAAGCCATGCACGACGAGGTGCTGGAGATGATGGGTCGGGCTGATCCCCGCGGCTGCGGATTCGGTAAGCACGGTTTGCGATGCGAGCACGACGTCGCCCAGGTGCCTCCGTTCCCCCCAGCTCACGGCAGGAGCCGGAAACGACAGAACATTGGTGGGCCGGTCCAGTCCGCGATAAGTGCGGTTGAGCACACGGACGCTGTCGTCGCAGGCGAGCGCGACGCACGCCGTGGCGGCCTCCAGGTCGAAGCCGGGGTGGCTCGCAACCGCCTCGCCGGCAGCCCGCACGGCGCCT
>JBLNBZ010000057.1:0-10950 GCA_050260355.1 Bacteroidota bacterium
CGCGCCCGGGTCCGCACCCCCACCCACCCCCCCCCCCCCCCCCCCCCCCGCGCTCGGTGGGGGGGGGGGGGGGGGGGGCCCCCCCCGCGGCATGATCCGAGCTCGCGTCTGCCCCTCATCCTAACCTTCTCCCCACAGGTGGGGAGAAGGGACTGTGCGGCGCGCCGCTCCCCCAGCCCGTTCGGGGAGAGGGGGATAATGTGGCATTGCTCGGCTCGATCGGAGATCGCGCTAGCGGCCCTGGAACACCGGCTTGCGCTTCTCCATGAAGGCGCGGCGGCCCTCGATGTAGTCGGCGCTCTTGAAGCAGGCATCGACGGCCGCGGTGATGGCGGCCATGTCACGCTTGCTCTCGTCCTTGGCAGCGGCGGTAGCGGCCATCTTGGCTGCCTTGATGGTGAGCGGCGCGTTGGCGGCGATCGTGCCCGCATAGTTGCGCACGAAGGTCTCGAGCTCGGCGGGCGGCACGACGCGGTTGACGAGACCCATGTGGCGGGCCTCCTCCGCGGTGAACTTGCCCGCGGTGAAGAAGATCTCCTTGGCGTAGGACGGCCCGACCACCTCGACGAGCTTCTTGAGGCCGGAGAAACGATAGCCCAGGCCGAGCTTGGCGGCAGGCACCGCGAAGATCGTGTCGGAGGAGCAGATGCGGATGTCCGTGTTGAGCGCGACGGAGACGCCGCCGCCCACGCACACGCCGCGGATCATCGACAACGTGGGCTTGGTGGCGTTGGAGATGGCCTCGCTCGCCGCATCGCCGGCGGCGTTGTAGGTCTTGACCGCTTCCTCGCTGCCGCGCTTGTCCTCGAACTCGGAGATGTCGGCGCCAGAGACGAACGCCTTGTCGCCGGCTCCGGCCAGGATGATGACGCGCACCTCGGGATCAGCCTCGAAGTGGGCAATGATCTTCGGGATCGCCACCCACATGGCATAGGAGACGGCGTTGCGCTTCTCGGGCTGGTTGAAGATCATCCAGCCGATGCCCGCTTCCTTGCGCGCAATCATTTTTGGGGTGCCGAAGTCGAGGTCCATGGGTCTCTCCGCAAGAAGGCGTGGTGCCGGACGCCTATTGATAGCACCAGGATCGAAGCGAGGCACCAACCGCGAGGCGGCCGGCGCCAAGCCCGTGCACGGGCCCTACGCACGCGCAAGAGCGACAACGCGCGCAAGCATGGCACTGTCGGGCCGCGCAAGCTCGTCGACAATGGTGAAGTGATTGGCCGAGGGAACGAGCACGCACTCCGCCTTGACGCCGGCGCGGCTCCATGCGGCCGTGATCTCGAGGCTCTGGCGGATGAACTCCTGGCTCTCGTCGGCGCCGACCGCGGCGACGAAGGGGCGGCCCTTGGGTGGCGGTGGCCAGTAGAGGGGGCTTGCCTCGCGCGCGCTGGAGACGTCGAGCTTCAGCGCCTCGTTGAGGCTCGTGCCGATGAGAGGTGCGGTATCGAAGACGCCGCTTAGGGAATAGCCGGCACGCACGAGATCGTTTGGTGCGCCGCCGACCTTGCTCCAGTCGGTCGCCAGCATGGCAGCGGCCAAATGGCCGCCTGCCGAGTGGCCGACCACCACGGGGCGCTGGCGCGTGCGCTCCCATAGCGTGGCGAGGCACCGGCGCAGCTCGGCGACGATGTCCATGATGGTCACAGCGGGACACAGCGAATAGGTCGGCAGCGCGACCGCGAGACCGGCCGCATTGAGCGCGCGGGCGATGAAGGCGTAGTCCTTGCGGTCGCCGCGCTGCCAATACCCGCCGTGGATGTAGACGACGAGCGGCGCGTCCTTGGCACCGCCGCGAGGCCGATAGAGATCGTAGCGGTGGCGCGCGCCGGAGCCGTAGCTCTGGTCCGCCTCCAAGGCTGCCTCGGCGCGGTAGGCCGCCGATGCCTTGGCCCAGCGCGCATTGATCTCGGGATGCTCCGGAACACGCCGACGGTTATTGTACTCGGCCTCGTAGTCGAGCGCGGACATCATCCCTCCAGACTGTCAGGCCGCCTCAGACGGCGTGGGCCAAGCTACGCTGCCGGGCATCCTCGCGGATCATGTCGGCAGCCTTCTCCGCGATCATGATGGTCGGCGCGTTCGTGTTGCCGGAGATCATATTCGGCATGATCGACGCGTCGATGACACGAAGGCCGGCGATGCCGTGCACCCTCAGCCGCTGATCGACGACGGCCTTCGCATCCGAGCCCATCTTGCACGTGCCGCAGGGATGAAAGACGGTCGCGCCCTTCTCCCTGGCGAAAGCCAGAAGCTCGTCGTCGGTCGTGACATCGGGCCCCGGCACCACCTCGCGCTTCAAGTGCTTCTTGAAGGACGGCTGGGCAGAGATGAGACGGGCAAGCTTCATGCCGTCGAGCGTCACCTGCCGGTCGCTCTCCTCGGCCAGATAGTTGGCGAGGATCGCAGGCTGCGCGGCCGGATCGCTCGAGGTGATGTGCAGATGGCCCCGGCTCTCGGGCCGCAGCACGCAGACCGAGGACGTGACGCCCGAGAACGTGTGCATGCCCTGCCCTGGCCGCTCCGCCGAAAGCGGCATGAAGTGGAACTGGATGTCCGGCTCGTCCAGACCCGGGCGCGACATGGTGAACAAGCCGACGACGCCGGCGCCGATGGTGAGAATGCCCCGCCTGCGCGTCGCGTACTCGAGGCCGGTCATCAGCTTGAGCCAGGGACTGTGCCACACGTCGTTGAGGCTATGCTTCAGGCTCATGTCGTAGACAAAGCGGACCTGGTAGTGGTCCTGCAGGTTCTCGCCGACACCGGGCAGCTCGTGGCGCACGCTCACGCCGGCGCTCTTGAGCACGGCAGGCTGGCCGATGCCGGACAGCTCGAGGATCTGGGGCGAGCCGATGGCGCCGGCGGCCAGCAGCACCTCGCGCCCGGCGCCGATCGTGCGCGGCTCACCATTGACGCGGCAGCGAACCGCGACGGCCCGCTTGCCATCGAGCACGATCGACCCCACCTGCGCGTGCGTGATGACATGCAGATTGGGTCTGCGGGCCGCCGGCTTCAGGTAGCATTGCGCGGTCGATGCGCGGCGGCCGTCCCGCGTGGTGAGCTGATAGTAGCCCACGCCCGTCTGAGACTTGCCGTTGAAGTCGCGCGTCTTGGGAATGCCCGCCTCGACGGCGGCGGCGATATAGGCCTCGCACAAGGGGTTCTGCATGCGCACGTCGGTGACCGCAAGCGGACCGCCGGCTCCATGCAGCTCGTCGGCGCCGCGCTCCTGGTCCTCCGCGCGCCTGAAATAGGGAAGTACGTCCTGGAACGACCATCCCTCGTTGCCGAGCTGCCGCCACACGTCGTAGTCGCGCGCCTGTCCGCGCACGTAGAGCAGGCCGTTGATGGAGCTCGATCCGCCGAGCACGCGACCGCGCGGCCAGGGCACGATGCGGCCGCCCAGGTGCGGCTCGGGCCCGGCGCCGTACTGCCAGGTGACGTCGGGGTTGAACATGGTGCGGAAGTAGCCGGCGGGGACGTGGATCCACGGATTGGTGTCGCGTCCGCCGGCCTCGAGCAGGGCGACCTTGGTGCGGCGGTCCTCGGTCAGGCGGTTGGCCAGCACGCAGCCGGCCGAGCCGGCTCCGATGATGACGTAGTCGTAAGTCGCGTGCGTGCCCTCTGCAGCCATACCACTCCCCGTCGGGCACCTGGCCCGGATGATGCTCTTCGCTGGTCGCGGCGGATGTTAGGACGGCGGGCTGCGGCTGCCAACCTGGCGCCTGCGATGCGCGACCTCGCGGGCGGCATGATCCGCTATCTCGATCGCTGGATGGTGGGCGACCAGCCGCGCGACACGGCTGGCCGCGGCGCCTGCGGCACCAGGCCGATGCATCGCGCCGACACGTGATCCATCCGCCGCCGGATGACCGCGGCGATGCGCGCTGTGGTCGGGCCGGGGACGCCGGCGTTGCGCCCGACCGGGTCGGGCAGAACCGCCGCCATGCGCGCCGCCTCCTCGGGCGTGAGGCGCGAGGCGCTCTTGTTGAAATGGTGCCGCGCCGCAGCCTCCGCGCCGTAGACGCCCGGACCCCACTCCACGATGTTGAGGTAGATCTCGAGGATGCGCCGCTTCGACCAGACGAGCTCCATGGCGTAAGTCAAGGGCAGCTCGAGCGCCTTGCGCAGATAGCTGCGCGAGGACCACAGGAAGAGATTCTTTGCAGTCTGCATCGAGATGGTGCTGGCGCCGCGCGGACCGTCCTGGCCCGCGGTGTCGATGGCCTCCTCGATGGCCTCCCAATCCACGCCCCGGTGATAGCAGAACCTGCCGTCCTCGGCCGCAACCACGGCCCGCATGAGGTTGGGCGAGATCTCCTTCAAGGGGACCCATCGCTGCCTCACCTCTCCGCCGGTGGCCAGCTCGAACGCCATCAGCGTGGAGCCCGGCGGATTGGCCGACTTGTATAGAAAAAGCAGGAAGATCATGAAGCCGGCGGCGCTCATGAGCACAAACCGGGCCAGGCGCAGGAGGGTTCTGGTGGCCCGCCACACGCCCACCTGATTGGTCGCGAGCTTCACATCCATACGCGTGTTCGGAATTCGCAACGAACGCCCCCCGCACGAGGAAGATACCCGAATAGGACCGGGGCGCCACACGCCAAAGGGGGGCGGCAGAAGGGCCCGCAAATTTAGCCCAGGAATGAGGCCAATTTTTCGTTGCAACGCCGCATAGGTCAGCTATCCTGTCCTTTACGCGGATTGTCGGCCGGCTCTGGCGGTTGCACCCTGTCCGGCAACGGACAAAAGACGTGACAGCGGAACGTGATCCGCGCAAGAGGATAGACGAGCACCGTCTGGAGGCGGCGCTTGGCGCCCTGAAGCTTAGGCCGTGTCCGAACAGGAAGACACGCGGGCGGCAGGGGGAAATCGCCAACGCCAAGCCGGCGCTCAGTGCTCCATACGGCACAGCAGAGGCTGTCTGGCGGGCCCCATTGCAAAGGGCTGCGGCAGAGCGGCCGAGGTGCGCCGTGTGAGCCGGCTCGTCTCAGTCGACAGAATGCGTGGGCCAACGCCCCCCGAGGACAACGACGATGTCTGGGACGAGACCGCAAACTAGCCGCGCCCTGCAAGCTATCGGCGAGGAGCTCGCCGTTCCGAAGCCGCAAGGGCTTTTCGACCCCCGTCGCGAGTTCGACGCCTGCGGCGTCGGCTTCATTGCCGACCTCAAAGGCCGCACGACGCACAAGCTCATCGCCGACGCGCTCAACATCCTCGAGAACCTGGAGCATCGCGGGGCCGTGGGCGCCGATCCCACGTCGGGCGACGGCGCCGGCATCCTCATCCAGATGCCGCACGAGTTCCTGAAGGAGGAATGCGCGGCGCTCAAGATCAAGCTGCCCAAGCCCGACTATTACGCATGCGGCCATCTGTTCCTGCCGCGGGACGAGCGGCTGCGGGCGCACTGCGAGCGCGTGTGGGCGCGGATCATTCGCGAAGAGGGCCTGGAGTTCCTGGGCTGGCGCTCGGTGCCGGTCGACAACTCGTGCCTGTCGGAGATGGTGAAGGCCACCGAGCCCGTGCACCGGCAGCTCTTCATCGGCCGGCCCAAGACGATGAAGGACCAGGACGAGTTCGAGCGCAAGCTCTACCTGATCCGCAAGGTCGTCTCAAACGCCATCTATGACGCCTACAAGGGGCGCGACATCGGGCACTATACCGTGTGCCTGTCGAGCCGCACGCTGGTCTACAAGGGGATGTTTCTCTCCTACCAGCTCAAGGCCTACTACAAGGATCTGTCGGACAAGCGGCTCGCCTCGACCATGGCGCTGGTGCATCAGCGCTTCTCCACCAACACGTTCCCATCGTGGAAGCTGGCGCATCCCTACCGCATGGTCGCGCACAACGGCGAGATCAACACGCTGCGCGGCAACAACAACTGGATGGCGGCGCGGCAGGCATCCGTCGCCTCGCCTCTCTACGGCGCATCGATCTCGAAGCTCTGGCCGATCTCCTACGAGGGGCAGTCGGACACGGCCTGCTTCGACAACGCGCTCGAGTTCCTGGTGATGGGCGGCTACAGCCTCGCGCATGCGGCGATGATGCTGATCCCGGAGGCGTGGGCCGGTCATGAGACCATGGATGCCAAGCGCAAGGCGTTCTACGAGTATCACGCCTGCCTCATGGAGCCGTGGGACGGTCCGGCCGCCATGGCCTTCACCGACGGACGCCAGATCGGCGCCACGCTCGATCGCAACGGCTTGAGGCCTGCGCGCTACCTGGTGACCAAGGAC
Source organism: Bacteroidota bacterium (assembly GCA_050260355.1). GTDB lineage: Bacteria > Pseudomonadota > Alphaproteobacteria > Rhizobiales > Hyphomicrobiaceae > CADEFX01. Next base: position 6,234 of record JBLNBZ010000057.1, read on the forward strand.
GACATGGTGATCATGTCGTCGGAGTCGGGCGTGCTGCCGGTGCCGGAGGAGCAGATCGCCAAGAAGTGGCGGCTGCAGCCGGGCAAGATGCTGCTGATCGATCTGGCCGAGGGCCGGATCATCTCTGACGATGAGCTGAAGCGCGATCTGTCCTCGCGCCACCCCTATGAGCAGTGGCTGAAGAGCGCGCAGATCCACGTCTCCGACCTGCCGCTCCCCAAGAAGATGCCCAGGAAGCGGTCGAACGTGAGCCTGCTCGATCTGCAGCAGGCGTTCGGCTACACGCAGGAAAGCCTCAAGTTCCTGATGGCGCCGATGGCGCAGACCGGACAGGAGGCGGTCGGCTCCATGGGAACGGACACCCCGCTGTCGGCGCTCTCCAACAGGCCGAAGCTGCTGCACACCTATTTCAAGCAGAACTTTGCGCAGGTGACGAACCCGCCGATCGATCCGATCCGCGAGGAGCTCGTCATGAGCCTGGTGTCGTTCATCGGGCCGCGGCCGAACATCCTCGACCTCGAAGGCACGTCGCGGCTGAAGCGCCTCGAGGTGTATCAGCCGATCCTGACCAACGAGGACCTGGAGCGCGTGCGCCAGATCGGACTCGTCAAGGACAACTCGTTCTCCTCGATCACGATCGACATCACCTACCCAGCCGAGCGGGGCGCGCAGGGCATGGGTCCGGCGCTCGACGTCATCTGCGCGGAGGCCGAGGAGGCCGTGCGCTCGATGGAGTACAACATCATCATCCTGTCGGACCGGGCGACCGGCCCCGACCGCATCCCGGTGCCCTCGCTGCTGGCGACGAGCGCCGTGCACCATCACCTGATCCGCCAGGGCCTGCGCACGTCGGTCGGCCTCGTGGTGGAAACGGGCGAGGCCAACGAGGTGCATCAGTTCGCGACGCTCGCCGGCTACGGCGCGGAGGCGATCAACCCCTACCTCGCGTTCGAGACGATCGAGCAGCTTCTGCCGCAGCTCGAGGAGAAGATCACGCTCAAGGAGGCGCAGAAGCGCTACATCAAGGCGATCGACAAGGGGCTGCTGAAGGTGATGTCGAAGATGGGCATCTCCACCTACCAGTCCTATTGCGGCGCGCAGATCTTCGATGCCGTGGGCCTCAAGTCGTCGTTCGTGCGCAAGTTCTTCACCGGCACGCATACGCTTGTGGAGGGCGTGGGCCTGCTGCAGATCTCGCGCGAGACGGCCGAGCGGCATCGCCAGGCGTTCAGCGCGGTGCCGCATCTGGATGGCGCGCTCGACGTCGGCGGCGAGTATGCCTACCGCGTGCGCGGCGAGGCGCACATGTGGCGGCCGACGGTGGTTGCGGACCTGCAGCATGCCGTGCGCGGGACCGATGTGGCCGACGCCATGGCCGGCAAGATCCCGCAGAAGTTCCGCGACTACTCGCGTCAGATCAATGATCAGTCCGAGCAGCTCATGACGTTGCGCGGACTGTTCCGGATCAGAGGCGCGAAGGAGATGGGCCGCGCGCCCGTGCCGCTCGGGGAGGTCGAGCCCGCAAGCCGCATCGTCAAGCGGTTCTCGACGGGCGCCATGAGCTTCGGCTCCATCTCGCGCGAGGCGCACACGACGCTCGCCATCGCCATGAACCGCATCGGCGGCAAGTCGAACACCGGTGAGGGCGGCGAGGAGGCTGACCGCTTCAAGCCGCTGCCCAACGGCGATTCCATGCGCTCGGCCATCAAGCAGGTGGCCTCGGGCCGCTTCGGCGTGACGACCGAGTATCTCGTCAACTCGGACGTGATGCAGATCAAGATGGCGCAGGGGGCCAAGCCCGGAGAGGGCGGGCAGCTTCCAGGCCACAAGGTGGATCAGATCATCGCCAAGGTCCGCCACTCGACGCCCGGCGTCGGCTTGATATCGCCGCCGCCGCATCACGACATCTATTCCATCGAGGACCTGGCGCAGCTCATCTTCGACCTGAAGAACGTCAATCCGCGGGGCGACGTGTCGGTGAAGCTCGTCTCCGAGGTCGGCGTCGGCACGGTCGCGGCCGGTGTCGCCAAGGCGCGCGCCGACCACGTCACGATCGCCGGCTTCGAGGGTGGGACGGGCGCCTCGCCGCTGACCTCGATCAAGCACGCGGGCTCGCCGTGGGAGATCGGCCTGGCGGAGACGCATCAGACGCTGGTCGCCAATCGGCTCAGAGGCCGCATCGCCGTTCAGGTCGACGGCGGCATTCGCACGGGCCGCGACGTCGTGATCGGCGCACTGCTCGGCGCGGACGAGTTCGGCTTCGCCACCGCGCCGCTGATTGCCGCCGGCTGCATCATGATGCGCAAGTGCCATCTGAACACGTGCCCGGTCGGCGTCGCCACGCAGGATCCCGAGCTCAGGAAGCGCTTCAAGGGCCTCCCCGAGCACGTCATCAATTTCTTCTTCTTCGTGGCTGAGGAAGTGCGTGAGATCATGGCCGAGCTCGGCTATCGCACGTTTGCCGAGATGGTCGGGCAGTCGGACTGCCTCGACAAGGAGCGCGCGATCGGCCACTGGAAGGCGCGCGGCCTCGACTTCGAGAAGCTGTTCCACAAGGTCGATGCGCCGGAAGGCGTGGCGATCCACAACTGCGAGCGCCAGGACCACGGGCTCGAGAAGGTGCTCGACAACAAGCTGATCGAGCTGGCGCAGCCGGCGCTCGAGGCAAAGAAGCCGGTCAAGCACGAGCTCGAGATCCGCAACCGCGATCGCGCCACCGGCGCCATGCTCTCCGGCCAGATCGCCACGCGCTACGGCCATGCCGGCCTGCCCGAGGATACGGTCTGGCTGACGTTCAAGGGCGTCGCCGGCCAGAGCTTCGGCGCCTGGCTCGCCCACGGCGTGACGCTCGAGCTGATCGGCGAGGCCAACGACTATGTCGGCAAGGGATTGTCGGGCGGCAAGCTGATCGTTCGCCCTGACCCCAAGTCCGGCATCGTGCCCGAGGAAAGCATGATCGTCGGCAATACCGTGCTGTACGGCGCCATCACGGGCGAGTGCTACTTCCGCGGCATCGCTGGCGAGCGTTTCGCGGTGCGCAACTCCGGCGCGGTCGCCGTCGTCGAGGGCACGGGCGACCACGGCTGCGAGTACATGACGGGCGGCGTGGTTGTGGTGCTCGGACCGACGGGCCGCAACTTCGCGGCCGGCATGTCCGGCGGCATCGCCTACGTGCTCGACGAGGACGGCACGTTCGAGCAGAAGTGCAACCTGTCGATGATCGACCTCGAGCCGGTGACGGCCGAGGAGGAGGTGATGCAGCGCCTCACCAACCGCGGCGGCGACCTGGAGAGCCACGGCCTCGTCGACGTGATGCGCGACATGACGAGCCACGATGCCGAGCGCCTGCACAGCATCATTGCGCGCCACGCCCACTACACCAATTCGGCGCGGGCGCAGAAAATCCTCGAGAACTGGAAAGACTATCAGCCCAAGTTCAAGAAGGTGATGCCGGTCGACTACCGCCGGGCGCTCGCGGAGATGACCCGGCACCAGGATGCCGACACGTCGGGCCTGGAGGTCATCGAGATCGGGGTGCCCCGGCAGAAGCCGGCTGCGGGCTAGGCGGGAGGACGATGGGCAAGTCTGGGAGCTTCCCGCAACTCGTGCGCGCGCACCGGACCCGGCGGCCCGGATGACAGGGCGTCAAGGTCCGGCAATTCGAACCGACATTGCAGTAGGCGAAGATGGGAAAGACTACGGGCTTCTTGGAGATCGAGCGCAAGGACCGCGGCTACAGGCCCGTGGCCGAGCGCGTGAAGCATTGGCGCGAGTTCGTCGAGCCGCTGCCCGAGCCAGAGGTCAAGAAGCAGGCGGCGCGCTGCATGGACTGCGGCATTCCGTACTGCCACAACGGCTGTCCGGTGAACAACCAGATCCCGGACTGGAACGACCTGGTGTATCGCGGGCAGTGGCAGACGGCGGCGGCCAACCTGCATTCCACCAATAATTTTCCTGAGGTAACAGGGCGCGTCTGCCCGGCGCCGTGCGAGGCGGCCTGCACGCTCAACATCGAGGATATTCCGGTCACCATCAAAACGATCGAGTGCGCCATCGTCGACCGCGCATTCGAGGAAGGCTGGGTGGTGCCGCAGCCGGCCGAGGTGAAGACCGGCAAGAGCGTCGCCATCGTGGGATCCGGGCCTGCGGGGCTCGCCGCGGCCCAGCAGCTCGCGCGCGCGGGTCACGAGGTGCATGTCTACGAGAAGAACGGCAAGCCCGGCGGATTGCTGGTCTACGGCATTCCCGACTTCAAGATGGAGAAGCACATCATCGCGCGGCGCGTGAAGCAGTTGGAGGCGGAAGGCGTCGTCTTCCACTGCAACGTGCACGTCGGCAAGGACATCAGCGCGCAGGAGCTGGAGGCCGGCCACGATGCTCTGCTTTTGGCCGGCGGATCGGAGCAGCCGTTCGATTTCTTCGCGGCCTCGCCTGGGCGCGATCTGGACGGCATCCACTTCGCCATGCAGTTCCTGCCGCAGCAGAACCGCCGCGTCTCGGGCGAGGCACCGCAGCCGGGCAAGGAGATCACGGCCAAGGACAAGCACGTGGTGGTGATCGGCGGCGGCGATACGGGGTCGGACTGCATCGGCACGTCCTTCCGCCAGGGTGCCAAATCGGTGACCCAGCTCGAGATCATGCCGATGCCGCCGGAGAAGGAGATGAAGGCGCTGTCGTGGCCGCACTGGCCGCTGAAGCTGCGCGTCTCCACCAGTCA